>CALXLA010000060.1 GCA_944389075.1 uncultured Spirochaetaceae bacterium | reverse complement strand
ATGCGTCGATCATGAATGGCATCTCGTTCTCAATGGAACCCTGCATGGCATGCATGGAGCCGAATGCAGCGGATGATGAAATGGAGGAAGAATAAATGAAAGCTACAGAATCACAGATAGATAATCTTGTATCACTTCTTGATGGATATGCTGCCAAGGGCGGGCATCATCTGAATGTGAATGTCTTCACGAAGGATACCCTTCTTGATGCACAGGCGCATCCTGAGAAGTATCCTCAGCTGACCGTGAGAGTCTCGGGATATGCTGTTAATTTCAATAAGCTGACGAAGGAGCAGCAGGATGAGGTGATATCACGGACATTCCACGATGAGATGTGACAAGGGCCTTATTCATTCAATAGAGAGTTTTGGAACAGTTGATGGTCCTGGAGTGAGGATGGTGATCTTCTTCCAGGGCTGTCCGATGCGCTGCCTTTACTGCCATAATCCAGATACCTGGAAAATGGACAGGGGAGAGGAGATGAGTGTCGGGGACATTCTCTCGATGTATGAGAGAAACAAGGCATTCTATGAACCACATGGCGGCATAACTGCCACAGGAGGAGAGCCCTTGATGCAGCTTGGGTTCCTGACATCTCTCTTCTCGGAGGCCCGGAAAAGAGGCATACATACAGTCCTCGATACATCCGGATGGCTTTACAGGAAGGAGAAGGATGCCGATTATGATGAGCTTCTCTCCTGCACGGACTATGTGCTCCTTGATATAAAGCACTCTGATCCCCAGGGGCATATTGACCTGACCGGAAGGACGCAGGAACCTGTGCTTGCCTTCCTCTCAAAGCTTGATGAGAATCATATCCCGACAATGATAAGGCATGTGTCTGTCCCGGGGATCACGGATTCGGAGAGAGAGCTTTCTGAACTGGGGCGGATCCTTGCGCATCACGATAACATCGCTGGCCTTGATGTTCTGCCGTATCATACCATGGGAATAAGGAAATACAAGGAACTTGGCATCCCGTATTCTCTTGATGGTGTACCGGCCATGGGCAAGGATGAGGCAAGAAAGAACCGCGATATCGTCATAGAAGCATATCACAGGGAAAGGAGCAGACGTAATCTGAAATACGGCAGCTGAATTCTTCTTCTTTTCTGTTGTGAGAGAATCTTCTGCAATATTATGGTTAGTATAAGCTAACTTTATAAGGAGCATCAATGATCAGAGAAGATATAAAGGTTGGATCGCATGGGGAAGACTACAGAAGCTGGATGTCTTCGCCAGTTTTCTTGATGGCAGGAGGTCTTCTTCTTGTCTCCATATTGCTTGCTGTCCTGTCTTTTTCTGTTTTCCATTTACCGTTGCTTGGCACTGCCGCTGTGATGATTTCCGTCATGATGATCGTGACACTGTGCTGGATTTCCTGGATAAGATGGGAATATTCTTTCACTGGCGGTGGCATGATGGGCCACGTTCATCAGATTGTCCTGTCTCATCTGGATTTCGATGGCAAAGGAAAACTGCTTGATGTCGGTTGCGGATCCGGAGCATTGTCTGTCAGGGCAGCGCTTGCATGGCCTGAAGCCAGCATAGTGGGCATTGATTACTGGAGCGCAGTCTATAGCTATAGCCAGAGACTATGCGATGAGAATGCTGAGAGCGAAGGGGTTTCCGGCCGATGCCTGTTCCTGCATGGGGATGCGAACAGCCTTGATTTTCCTGATGAGAGCTTTGATGCTGTTGTCAGCAATTATGTGTACCATAACATCACAGGTGCGGACAAATGTTCGCTTCTTCTTGAGACGCTGAGAGTCCTGAAGAAGGGTGGGACCTTTGCGCTGAATGATGATATGAAGCCAGGACTCTATGGTGATATCGGGGCATTTGCGGAGAAGCTCCGCAATATGGGATATGAGGATGTCCGGATAATCGATACAGCACAGGAAGCGTTCGGTTCACACCGCAGGGCCGCATTGATGATGCTTGGCCATTCCAGGATGCTTGTCGGACGTAAATAAGCGCATATCCGCAATGCCATCAGAAGCAGGCTGTTTACAGCTGGAGAGGGGATTGAGCAGTCAGTAATCTGAATATCCTCTCTGCTATCTGAATCTCATTCAGATCTTGATTTCATTTCCATAGTCCTCAGAATAGCTGAGCTCAATACGGCAAGTACTGCAAATACCGCTCCTGCCGGGCCAAGCAGTCCATATCCCGCTTTGTCCATCACAAGGCTTCCATAAGAAGAATCAAGGGCAATGCCCAGGTTGAAGCATACAGGGCAAAGGCTTGAGGCAAGACTTACGCAGTCGCTGTTCTCCGCTGCTGCTGTGGAAAGGAAATAGAGCTGGCTTGGAGCATTGACCAGATACATCAGTATCCCGATGGCTAAGATATCGATAAAAGCAAGTACGGGATTGCCTGTTGCTGTCGCAATGAACAGCAATGCCAGGAATAATGCCTGGATGAGGAATATCGGAGACATCTGATAGAGCGTTCTCTTCTTCGCGATATAGCCTGAAAGAATATTGCTGGCCAATGCTGCGATGCCATAGAAGAAGAGCGCAATACTCACATGCGATTCCCCGATTCCGAATTCCTCCTGGAGAAGCGGACTGAAATTTCCTTGGGCAGCCAGAAGCGCTGTCCGGGCTGGATGCCACCGCAAGGCCTCCACACAGGAAGCTCGGCTATATGGAAGCGGAGTTCATAATAAAGAGCATCGTCGGCATCGGATCGCTTCTTGCGGAAGAGGATAAGCCGGCTGCAAGATGCTCAGGAAAAAGCCTTGTTGCTTTTATCCTCCAGCATTTCTTTCTCTCTGCAGGGGTCCAAGATGATAACGACAGCCAGATACCTCAATGGCTCAGGACGCTTGTCAGCCAGATGAAGAGACAGGAGAATTTCAGGGGAGGCTATGCCAGGATGTGTGAGCTTGCACCTTGTTCTTCAAATCATCTTTGCAGGTGCTTCAGGAAGTATTATGACGAGCGCCCCTGCGACTTCATCAACAGGGAAAGACTGAAATACTCGCTCTTCCTTCTTCATGAGACCGATTGCACGATTCTGGAAATATCCGATTCATGTGGCTTTTCCAATCTCAGTCATTTCTATCACCTATTCAGGAAAAGCTTCTCGGTCTCGCCTCAGAAAGCAAGGAAGATGGGAAAATGTATTTCCGGCAGTATATGAAGATCAGCTATGCATCGGCTATTAGCAGATGCTTTTAATAATATGCGTTGAACATCGTATTGATCAGTTTACTACTGTAGATTGCCCGAATTACGCCATCGTTCTGTCGGATTGTGGATATGGCATATAATAGCATGAAATAGGATTGACAACGATATAACAACGTTATATAACACTGTTATATGAGCGAGACAGAGAAGATCATACTGGAAACAGCGAAGAGGGAATTCCTCGAACGGGGATTTCTGGGGACATCCATGAGAAGGATCGCGGGGCTTTCCGGTGTCACTACAGGGGCGATGTATGGATATTTTGCCTCAAAGGAGGAAATCTTCGACTCACTTGTGAAAGATGCCTATGAGGCTGTGATGAATGCCTACAGGAATGCCCATGAAGAGTTCGCTTCTCTTCCGTATGAGGAACAGGTGGCAGGCATGGGCACGATAACCGCACGCTGCATAGAATGGTGCGTGGGATACATCTATGATCATATCGATGAATTCAGGCTTATCCTCATGTGCTCTGAGGGAACCTATTACAGCAGCATGGTTGATGAGATGATGAAGATAGAGGAGAAATCCACGGAGAAGTTCATTGATCTCATGAGGGAGAACGGGATGTCCGTTCCTGATATCGATCCTCTTCTCGAGCATATGATCACATCTGGATATTTCATGTCGTTCTTCGAGATTGTCAGGCACTCTGTCCCGCGGGATGCGGCTTTCAGCTATATACATGATCTCCAGGCCTTCTACAAGGCTGGATGGGAGCGGCTTTTCGGGATGAGGCTGTAGAGTCTCTTTTTTTTCGCGATTTTGAGTTAGCAATTGCTAACTAATGGAGGATGCAATGATTCGTGATGATTCAGACCTTGGCCGTCTTGTACGGTATGCAGGGAAGTACAGAATACTGATATATCTGTCGTGGATGCTGTCAGCGTTTTCTGCTGTTCTCGCTCTTCTGCCTTTTATATGCATATGGCTGGTGATCCGTTCAGTCCTTGATGGGGAATATGCTGCGATAACCTCTTTCGGGATATGTTCCGTTGTCCTTGCCATTCTGTCGATGATTGTCTATGTAGCTGCCCTGATGTGCTCGCATGTAGCTGCATTCAGGGTAGCTGCAAACATGAGAAAGGCGATGCTTTCCCATATCGCAGAGCTCCCTGTCGGAGTCATCGGGAAATTCGGAAGCGGGAAGATCAGGAAGATAGTGAACGATTCAAGCGCCGCTACGGAAACATACCTTGCGCACCAGCTTCCGGACAAGGCAGGAGCTATAGCGACGCCAATAGCCCTCATTGTGATGCTTCTGTGGTTTGACTGGAGACTTGGTCTACTTTCGCTTCTTCCTGTAGCGCTTGGTTTCCTTATCATGATCAGGATGACAGGGAAACGCATGCAGGAGAAGATGGGGCAGTATCAGGATGCGCTTGCCGACATGTCGAATCAGGCTGTGGAATATGTCAGGGGAATTCCTGTCGTCAAGACATTCGGGCAGAGCATCCACGCATTCGGGCTTTTCAGGAAATCAATAGAGCGTTATGAGAAATGGGTGATTGCCTATACGAAGGAACTCATGAAGCCGATGATCGCATATACAGGTGCGGTAAACAGCGCATTTGCATTCATAACTGCAGGAACATTCCTTCTCGGTTCTGGAGGCATAACGTCTGAAATGATTCTGAATGTTCTTTTCTATGTGATCATCACACCTGTCATCTCGATAACATTGACGAAGATAATGTTCAAGAGTGAGGAGGCCATGATAGTTCACGATGCATTGATGCGGATGGATACGATCATGGATGCAAGGCCCCAGAGCAATGCATGCAATGGTCTGGCACCTGCCGGCAGCTCAATAAGGCTTGAGCATGTGACTTTCAGCTATGATGGCAGAAAAGATGCTGTCCATGACATATCAATGGATATAGAAAGCGGCTCTCTTGTCGCTTTTGTCGGTCCCTCAGGCAGCGGTAAGACGACACTTGCATCGCTTATCGCCAGATTCTTCGATCCACAGAGCGGTTCAATCAGCATTGATGGATTTGATATCAGGGATATTCCGAAGGAGAAGCTGATGGAGCATGTGTCCTTCGTCTTCCAGGACAGCCACCTTATAAAAGGCACGATCAGGGAGAATGTCAGGCTCGCACGTCCTGATGCAAGCGATGAGGAAGTCATGGAAGCTCTGAGAAAAGCTGAATGCATGGATATCATAGGAAAGCTTCCCGATGGCATTGATACAGTTCTTGGCACAGGAGGCATCTATCTTTCGGGAGGAGAGACACAGCGCATAGCCATCGCGCGCACCATTCTCAAGGATTCTCTCGTGATGATTCTCGATGAGGCTACGGCCTTTGCTGATCCTGATAATGAAGCGAAGGTCCAGAAGGCTTTCTCTTCAATGCTTTCCGGCCGTACGGTCATCATGATAGCGCACCGTCTTTCATCGATAACTGATGCGGACAGGATATTCGTCCTTGCTGACGGACAGATCGCGGAGGAGGGGAGCTTCAGCGAGCTTGCCTCGGGTAATGGGCTTTTCAGTCGTATGTGGAATGATTACGGATCTTCGGTTGAATGGAAGGTCGGAAAGGAGGCGATCCGATGATCGAGAAGCTTGAAAGGGCTTTCGCGCTGTCAGAGAAGGGCGCGAGGGATATGATCAATGGCTTTGCGGCCTGTACTGTGCATAATCTCACATTGTTCGCACCTGTGAGCATCCTATATTTCCTTATCGCAGATCTTCTGCATGGAACGCTTGAGGGTCATGGCATATGGTATGCGGCATTCTGTATCATATCGGTTCTTCTCATGATGCTTTCATACCGATGGGTATACGGGGCGACTTATTTCTCCACGTATGTCGAGAGCGGCGTGAGAAGGGTGTCCATTGCCGAGAAGCTCCGCAAGATTCCGCTTTCCTATTTCGGGAAAAAGGATCTTGCGGATATCACAAGCACGATAATGTCGGATGCGGCAACACTTGAGACAGGGCTTTCGCATTGGGTTCCGGAACTGGCTGGTTCTATGCTCTCTACTGCGATAGCCGCTGTATCAATGCTTTTCTTTGACGTGAGGATGGGACTTGCGGTCCTGTGGCCGCTTCCTGTCGCCTTCCTTATAGTTGTCCTTTCCGGAACTGTCCAGAGCAGGCTTTCTAGACGATCGATGGATGCGAAGATGAAAGCTGCAGATGGTATCCAGGAGTACATTGAGACTATCAGGGATCTCAAGAGCTGCAATGCGGAGCATGCATATCTTGCCCGGCTTTTCAGGAAAATCGATGATGTCGAGAAACGGGCGATCATATCGGAAGCCGGTACAGCTGTCTTCGTAGTCTCTGCATCTTTCATTCTGAAAATAGGCATCGGAACTGCAGCCCTTGCCGGTTCTGTCCTTCTTGTTTCCGGAGAAATCGATGTGCTGACGTTTTTCCTCTATCTCCTGATTGCCTCACGCATATATGATCCGCTTCAGAGCTCATTGCAGAATCTTGCAGCGATCATTTCACTCAGGACGAATGTCGGGCGGATGGATGAGATCCTCTTCCATCCTCTCCAGGAAGGGAGCAAGATCCTTACGAACAAAGGATATGATATCGAGTTCCGCGATGTCCATTTCAGCTATGATGGCAAGGATGAGATACTTTCCGGTGTTTCGTTCATTGCAAAGCAGGGAGAGGTGACGGCCCTTGTCGGACCTTCTGGAGGAGGGAAGACAACAGCTTCCAGGCTTGCCGCGCGCTTCTGGGATATCCAGTCAGGACAGATAACGGTCGGAGGAATGGATATAGGGAAGACAGATCCTGAATCACTGCTCTCGCTGTACTCGATTGTATTCCAGGATGTTGTCCTTTTCGATAACACCATAATGGAGAACATAAGGATCGGCCGGAGAGGCGCAAGCGATGAGGAGGTCATCGAAGCAGGGAAGATGGCACAGTGCCTTCCGTTCGTGGAGAAGCTTGAGAATGGCTGGAATACAATGATCGGAGAAAACGGATGCGAGCTGTCTGGCGGTGAGCGGCAGCGTATTTCGATTGCCAGGGCATTTCTGAAGGATTCTCCGATAATCCTTCTTGATGAGGCAACTGCATCGCTTGATGCTGAGAATGAGACGGAGATACAGAAAGCGCTTTCAGGCCTTATACGCAACAAGACGGTACTTGTTATTGCCCACAGGATGAGGACTGTCGAGAATGCCGACAAGATAATCGTTCTCTCAGGTGGCCAGGTCGCGGAGGAAGGCACTCCTTCCGAGCTTATGGAGAGCGGTGGCCTCTTCTCCCGCATGGCAGCACTGCAGAAGGAAAGCAGCATGTGGCGGCTATGATACATGAAAGCGGCAGATGCAATATCTGCCGCTTCTTCCAGATTGTCCTGCTGCGGTTGCCACAGCGTATCGGGGAATAGCTTCTGGCATAGAAATCATCCGCAGCATTAAGGGATTGCTGGATTCCTCAGCCTTATGCAGGAAAACGTGCATGCTTTTCAGCTGTCGCATTTTGATATACCCTTACTCCATCATGAGAAGAGTATGCACAGAGGCCTTGGTCGTCATTCTGCTTTTTGTTTTTCTCATTTCCTGTTCTGAGGACTCCTCAGAAGAGCCGGGTATTGCACAATCTTCGGTCCGTATGGCAATTGCCGTGGATCCTGATGGGCTTGATCCGCATATGAGCGCCAGCGCAAGCACATTCCAGGTGACAAGCAATATATATGAGACTCTTGTGACAGTTGATGAGAACGGGAATATAGTGCCATGTCTGGCTGAGAGCTGGAATATGGCTGACGATGGCCTTTCCATGACATTCACGCTTAGGGAAGACGCTATGTTCTCCGATGGGGATGTCTGTGATGCGGATGCTGTGGCTGCATCTTTCGGGAGGCTGATCTCTCCTTCGTCCGCAAGGAGCCAGGACTATGGCTTCATCTCGTCTGTGGAGGCTGTAGACGAGCGCACTGTTCGATTCGTATTCAGCAGGCTTGATGTGACTGCTCTGGCAAAGTTCGCATACCCATGGTCGGCAGTCGTGGATGCTGCGCATGCAGGCAGCCTCAGGACAAAGCCTATAGGAAGCGGGCCTTATATGCTTTCGAGCTGGATTCCGCAGCAGTCGCTTATTCTTGAGAGAAATCCTTTCTATACAGGCAGATGCGGTGTTGACCGGGTGGAGTTCGCCATAATGAGCGATATGACAAGCACTGTCACAGCGATGAAGAACGGGCAGCTGGATATAATCCTCATCACAGGCGATCTCGTGGGGCTTTTCGAAGGCGATAGCAGATTCACAATCCATGCGCTCCCGACGAATGGGCTCCAGCTTATGGCCATGAACAACAGAAGCAGAGGTCTTGATGATATCAGGGTGCGGATGGCTATAAATCATGCAGTTGATAAGGAAGCGCTTATAGAGGCTGTATGGTGGGGATATGGCGAACCGATAGGCTCTCACTTCCCGGTTGTCCTCAGCGAGTATATAGATATGAATGGGAGATATCCCTATGATCCGGACAAGGCCAGAGAGCTTCTTTCAGAGGCTGGATACGGGAAAGGGGAGCTGAAGCTGAGGATGTTCCTTCCGAAGAACTATCAGGAGTATGTGAATGCAGGCCAGATAATC
>CALXLA010000059.1 GCA_944389075.1 uncultured Spirochaetaceae bacterium | reverse complement strand
ATCAGGAGGCTTTCGATTTTAGATTCCATGATCGAGGCAGATGAGTTTGGCATCATAAGCTGTGTGGAAAATCTTATGTTCGATAACGTTTCGGTCACAGCAAAAGGAAGCTACAGAAAAGAGAATGATGGCTATGATAACCGGTGATTTCATTTAGGATTTCTGCATCTGATGCAAAAATCCTAAATGGAAATGGTGATGTATATAGAGTGCAATGACTATCTTGATGCAATCAGAAAAAGGCAAGGCTTGCTGGATTAAGGTGATTACTGGTATTAAATGTACAGACAAATCATTCCTTATTTTCCAGCTATACAGGGATTCCCTGATTAGCCAGTAATCACCGTAATTCTTTGGCAGAGAGGGAATCGCGAGTTCTCAGGAGTGGTGGTTATCAGGATGCCTGATGATAGCCTTTGTACTCTCAGATTTGTAGGTGTTGAGAATGATGAATCTTGTTCCAGTTTCACTTCAATATTTTCGAAGTATCGGTGAGAACATATTATTGAAGTTCTCCTAAATGTCTTTTTCTCTCTTAATGTCGGATTCATCAATCAGTTTTGAGAATAGCCACTTCTTCTTTTATGGGGGTTCTTCACTACAACATCTATGTTTTCTTTTTAGAATAGGAGCTTTTTTAACAGTTCATAATTATATTTGACCTGATTTTGCAGTACTTTCTCTACTTTTGATTGATGGTTGGAAAAGATAGTAATCAAAATCACTGGTATAGTCTTTTCGGATCATTTTCATTAGAAGTTCTGCAGCTTTCTCTCCAATTTCCACATTCATGAATGAGACTGAAGAGAGTTGTGGGGTAAGGGCTTCACAGATACTTGTGTTGTTGTAGCCGATTATTCCGATATCTTCTGGAATCGAGAGTCCAGCATCATGGCAGGCGGAGTAGCATTCTTCTGCAAGTGAGTCATCAAAACAGAAGATGGAATCTATCTTTTCATCAGTCAATAACTTCGATATTTTTCCTTTTGCATCGAAGACAATTGCATTTCTGTTTATCTCAGATCCTTTTTCAAGCAAGGCTGAAAGATAGCCCTGACATCGATCTATGCTTGTTTTATACTTCTTTTTTGCTACAAATGCTGGTCGAGAATAGCTCTTTGACAGAAGATGTTTCGTTGCTATATATCCTCCATAGAAATCATTGGATGCGACTACCGGCACATTTATTCCTTCAATGCTTCTGTTACAGAAAACAAAAGGAACATGAGTTTCTATCAGCTGATTATAAAGCCTGTACATTTCAAGAATATCCGTGGATATGACAGGAACAAGAATTATTCCTGAAACACCGGAGGCTATGAGTCTCCGAATATACATTTCCTGTTTTCTCGGATCATTGTCTGAGTTACACAGTATGAGGTTTATACTTTTTTCATGGGCATAGTTCTCAGCACCTCGGACAAGTCCAGGGTAGATCTCCTCCATTACATTTGGAACGATTACACCCCAGGTCTGTATCTGTTGAACAGTACTTTCTGTAAGAGATGTAACGAAGGTTCCGCTTCCCGTTCTTGAAAAAAGATAACCATCAGCCTCGAGCTCAGCTATTGCTTTATCAAGAGTTGCTCTGGTCGTAGACAGGCGGACCATGAGTTCCGGTCTGGACGGGATTCTGTCTCCCGGCATCATTTGCAGAATCGAATCAAGCAGTTGTTTCTTTATTTTCTGATATTTAAGCATTTTTCAGTCTCCCTGCTCAGATTATTTATAAACGGTGAAACCTCCGTCGACGACAATATTCTGTCCTGTAATGTAATCTGAAGCATGAGAAGAAAGAAAGAGTGCTGTTCCTTTTATATCTTGTCCCATAATACCCATCCTACCTTCCATTGTAGCATCTGAATAGGCTTCTACGAATCCTTTTGGAAGATCTCCCTTGTCAAAGCCTCCAGGGGAGATTGTATTGACCTGAATATTATATGGAGCAAGATAAGCTGCAAGATCCCTTGTCATGCCTATAATACCTGCTTTTGATGCCGCATAATCCACAGGTTGTTCGGTTTTGTTGTTTTCCCTGTACATTCTTCTGTCCCTGCCTACGATACCAGCTATCGATCCGATATTGATGATTTTTCCACTGTTTTGCCTGACCATGTATGAGGCAATAGACTGTGTACAAAGCATGGCTCCAATTAGATTTGTACTTATTAAAGAAATAATATCTTTAGGATCTCTCTTAAGAAAATCTCCCTCGCTTGCTCCTGAACCACCACCTGAGTTATTTATTAAAATATCGATTCTGTTTTTCCAGTTCCATGCCTCTTCTGCCATTTCCCTGCAGCTGTTTGGTTTTGTCTGATCAAATCTGATATATTTGCATTCAACTCCATAAAGTGTTTCAATTTTTTCCGTTGCGGCTTTTATTTTCTCCTCGGATCTGGATGCAATGATTATGTCACATCCATGCTCGGCAAGCACTGAGGCCATATCAAAGCCGAGCCATGAATGACCTCCTGTCACTATTGCGACTTTGCCGGATAGATCAAAAAGTCTGTCGTTCATTTTCGTTCTCCTTGTGTCGGTATATTATCATACATTTATTGTGCATGCAAATTAAATAGGCATATTTTTAGGCAGATAATTTGAAAAATTGGTAATAATTTTGAATCTGCCTATTTTTAAAAAATTTATTTGACAATTCAAAAACTGGCGAGTAGGCTTTACTCAGAAGACGGAATTAATCCGCATCTGAGGAGGCTGAATCTTGAAGAACATACTCAAGGAAACAATGAAGGAACGTGTTGTTTTTGGCATGACTGTCTGTAGTGGTAGTCCAGCTGTCATTGAAATGATGGCAATGTGCGGGCTTGATTTTGCTTTTATTGATACAGAGCATAATCCCAGATCTGTGGGGGATTGTACTGAGCTTGTTCTTGCTGCAAGAGCATATGGAATAAGTCCTCTTCTCAGAGTCACAAAGCCTGATGAAGTTGAGATCAGAAAGGCTCTTGAAATCGGAGCAGAGGGTGTAATCGTTCCTCATATAAAGACCATTGATGAAATGAAAACTTGCGTTCGAGGTGCAAAGTTCCCTCCGCTTGGGAGAAGGGGAATTGATATTGGAGTAAGAAGCGCGGGATATGGACTTGCTGAGTATGATACGGACTATAGGACATATAGCAATGATACAGAACTTGTTATTCCGATGGCAGAGGATTTTGAGTTTATAGATAATGTTGAAAGCCTGATGTCTGTTCCTGGTATTGATGCAATCAATTTCGGTCCTGCTGACTATTCTAACTCTCTTGACCGGTTTGTCGGTTATGACATCAATCAGGATTTTATAAGCGGTGCGCTTGAGAAAATCAGGAAAGAAGCTGCGCCAAGAGGAATTGGGATAATGGCTCCCGCCGGAACTACTGCTGAAAGTGCAAAGAATCTCATAGACAAAGGCGTAACAATGGTCTTGATGTCCAGTGATTACAATATTCTCAGGGATAGCCTGAAGTCCATTAAAAGAGAGATAGGGAGACTCTAAAATATAGTCTGTTTTGAAAAAAAAGGAGAAATAATATGAAAAAGTTACTTGTATTAGCACTCGTTATGCTATTCACGTTTGGCGTTTTTGCTTCAGGTAATTCAGAAAGAGGTTCTGAAGTATACAAGATGAGTGCGGGAACTTCTATTGCAGCAGGTACAACAAAAGAAGAATCAGTCGATATCGCATATCTACAAACATTTAAGGAATATATTGATGCTCATTCTGATGGTAGAATAGAGTTCACAATCTTCTATGGCAATTCACTTGGATCAGATGCTGATGTATGTGCAGGTGTTTCTAATGGTACAATAGAATTTTATGTTGGCGATATCACAACGGCATCCAGCTACTATAAGCCATCACTTCTTTTCTCGATACCTGGTGCTGTTTCTTCTTCAGAACAGGCTTCAAGGCTTTTTGAGAGCGAGTGGGGGACTTCTTTCATTGAGGATTGTGCAGGAAAGACCAATATCAGAATTCTAGGGGTGGTAAGTAAAGGATTCCGCAATTTTACTACAGTTGACATCCCTCTTGAAAAACCAGAGGACATAAATGGTCTCACGCTTCGTGTTCTGAACAATCCGCTTTATATTCAGATGGTTGAGTCTCTGGGTGGCAATCCTGTTCCGCTTGACATTTCTGAGCTTTATACGGCGCTTCAGAATGGTATCGTTGATGGGCATGAGAATGCAGTTCCGAATATTCTTCAGGACAAAACATATGAACTTGAAAAGTATCTTGTTCTTGACGGACATACAGGAGCATATCTCTGCGGAATGATCAGCAACACATTCTTCAATAATCTTCCTGATGATCTTAAGCAGGTTGTACTTGATGCTAATGATGCTGCTGTAGCTGCTGCTAATGCAGTTTCTCAGAATATTATTACAGAAGGAATCGAAACCCTTCGTAATAATGGTGTTACGGTTTATGAGCCTACAGCGGAAGAGCTTTCCGAGTGGCATGCTGCTTATAAAGATGATTGCATGGAAATTGCAAGAGAACAGATCGGAACAGAAGTCGTAGATGGATTTGTCGCAGCTCTTGCAGAACTTGAATAATCAGCTGTTTTTATGGGGGATTCATATTTCCAAGACGTATCCCCCTGTAATTTTATCTCAATAAGGAGATTTTATGCAGATAGCATCTGTCTATAATGTACTCAAGTCATTTTCTGACTGGCTTGAGAATGTTGTCAAGTTCATAACGGCAATCCTGATTCTTCTATGTTCCATTACAGTTTTCCTTCAGGTTGTCAATAGATACATCCTTGTTAAGCAAACGCTTTTTGAATGGGAATCCATTTCTTGGACTGATGAGCTTGCAAGACTGTTGATGGTTTCCCTTGCTTACTTTGCCATGGGAATGTGTTATAAGCATGGACAGCTTTCAAGAGCTGATATGGTATACACAAGGCTTAAGGGTTGTTCAAAGAAGGTCTTGTACTACATTGAAACTGTGCTTATGTCCATATTCCTCATAGCAGCGATAAAATATGGAATAGAATTTGCTTCGGTGAATGTGATATACCGTACAGAATCTCTGAACATTCCGGGAAATATTCTTTATCTGATTCCTGTAATTGGTTTTGTGATAATGCTTTACCAGATGTTTGTAGAAGTCATTGGAGTTGCTTCAGGTCAGGTAGAGCCTTTTGCCTGTGTTGCAGGTGAAATTGATGAGAAGGGGGCTGAATAATGCTTCAAGGACTGATAATACTTTTACTTTTCATAGCAGCTTGTGTGATTGGTCTACCGGTTGGATTTGCAATAGGATTCACAACATGGTTTTCATTCTTGATGCTTGATGGAAAGATGCTCGTTCTAGCTCAAAAGCTCTTCACTAGCGTGAACAGTTTCACATATCTCTGTATTCCATTGTTCATTCTTGCGGCAGAAATAATGAGTGAAGGTAAGTTGATAGATAAAATTGTTGACTTCTTCCAGGTTTGTATCGGTCATATACGTGGTGGTCTGGCTTATGTGAATGTTCTTGACTCGATGGTCTTCGCTGGTATATCGGGTTCGGCATCTGCTGATATGGCTAGTATAGGTGTTATTACATCAAATGCTATGATTAAAGCTGGCTATACAAAAGATTATGCAGTTACAGTTTCAGCTGCAACAGCAACGATAGCTCCGCTTATTCCACCATCGACAATCATGATCATATTTGCAGCCGCGGCAGGTCGTGTTTCTGTCGGAGAACTTTTTGCGGGAGGAACGATTCCCGGTATTCTTTATGGGTGTGCATTTCTTGTGCTCTGCTGGTATTTTGCGAAGAAGTACAACCAGCCGAAGAATGAGAGACGTGCGACTTTCAAGGAAATCTGGACAGAATTTAAGCTCTCTCTTCCTGTTATACTGCTTCCGCTTCTTATCCTTGGCTCAATAGTTTCCGGAATCTGTACTGCCACAGAGGCAGGTGCACTTGCCGTCATTTACTCTATAGTTGTCACTCTAATGAGAAAGACGATGACATTGCACATGCTCTATGACAGTCTATATGAGTCCGCAAGACTGACGGCTTCAGTTCTCTTTATCATTGCAACTGCTGGTGCTATGCAGTGGGTGCTTACGGCACTTCAGATTCCTCAGCATCTTGCTGAATTCTGTTTACAGTTTATAGAATCGAAGTTCGTTTTCCTTCTTTTCGTAAACATTCTTCTGTTCTTTGTTGGTTGTCTGCTTGATGGTGCGCCTGCAGTATTACTTCTCACACCAATACTTTTTCCAGTTGCGATGACATATGGTATTGATCCTGTACATTTCGGAATAGTAATGTGCCTGAATCTGACCATAGGACTTATAACACCTCCGATTGGAATGGTTCTATTTGTTGCCTCAAATGTGACGAGTGTTAAACTTAGCGTTTTGTACAAGACAGTATGGCCATTTGTTTTAACTGGAGTTGTTGTTCTGTTGCTCGTGACATATTGTCCGATTCTTACCACTTGGCTACCAAGCATGATGGGATAATTAACATTTGGAGATTGAATTAGATGATTGATATTGAACGTTTTAAAGGGGTGTTCCCTGCTTTTTATACGGCCTATGATGATAGTGGAGATGTTGATCCTGAAAGAACCAGAAAACTAGTTCGGTATTTTATGGAAAAAGGAGTAAAGGGGCTTTATATAACAGGCAGTTCTGGTGAATGTCCTTATCTTTCCACAGATGAGCGGATGCTTATTATGGATAATGTCAAAGAAGAGGCAGGTGATAAGCTTACAATAATTGCCCACGTTGGTGCTGCATCAACCAGAGAGAGCATTAAACTTGCGAGACATGCTGCAGATATTGGGTGTGATGCGATATCTTCAATACCGCCTATTTACTATGCTATGCCGGAAAATGCTATAGCTGATTACTGGACAGCAATGATAGAGGCAAGTCATCTCCCGTTCATCATATATAACATTCCACAGAACACAGGTACGAATGTATCGCTTAGTC
Organism: uncultured Spirochaetaceae bacterium; assembly: GCA_944389075.1. Taxonomy (GTDB): domain Bacteria; phylum Spirochaetota; class Spirochaetia; order Sphaerochaetales; family Sphaerochaetaceae; genus Ornithospirochaeta. The sequence continues at coordinate 20,993 of CALXLA010000059.1, read as the reverse complement.
TTTTCAAGAAAATGCTGGAGAATGAGTATACGATAGGAATTAAGAATACATCTCTTCCAGTGATGGATATTGCCCAGTTCAAGGAAGCAGGAGGTGATGGAATTGTCGTATTCAACGGACCTGATGAGCAGTTTGCGGCCGGTCGTCTTATGGGTGCTGATTCCGGTATCGGCGGAACATATGGAGTAATGCCGGAACTGTACCTCAGGCTTGATAAGTTATTCAGGGAAGGGAGACTTGCAGAACTTGGAAAACTTCAGCGGACAGTGACAAGCATCATCCTTGAACTTCTGTCTATAGGCGGTCTCTTCGCTGTCTGCAAAGAGATATTGCGTCTTCAAGGAATTGATATTGGAAAGCCAAGATCTCCTTTGCCGCAGCTTGAACCTTCAAAGATGGATGCTGTGGCAAAACTTAAAAAGCGTATTGATGATACTATTGCTATGTGGTGCTGAGTGTTTTATGGGATTATATGCCATGGATCGAATTTCCCGGTCCATGGCTTTCCTTATTTTACGAATGATAAAATGTTCTTTGTGAGAATTAGTTCTGTGTTTTTCATTATATAGACATGAATATAATGCGGCATAAAGTGTTCTATGTTTTGATTGTATGGCCCGTGTATTCGCGGAAATGTGCCTACTGTTTTGCTTTCATTCTATAGATGGAACTGTTGGTACATTGACAGGTACACAAAGATTCTCAAGCTTCTTGATGTGTATATGTTTTTTCTGTTGCATTCTGTTGCATTTGTGGTAGCCTTTGCATTGAGAGGTAAGCTTATGGATTCCAGACTTATTGTCATTGCAATCGGAGGGAACTCGCTTATAGAGGACAGTTCGCATGTAACTGTAGATGCTCAGTACAAGGCTGCCGAGAAGACAGCGCATCATATCGCGAAGCTTATTGCTGACGGGCATCGTGTCGTTATCGCACATGGCAATGGACCACAGGTCGGCTATATCCTGCTCAGGGCTGAGTATGCAAGGAAGATCCTTCATAACGTGCCTCTTGATTCCTGCGTTGCTGATACACAGGGAGCCATCGGCTATCAGCTGCAGAAAGCCCTCGATAATGAATTCATCAAGCTTGGAATCGAGAAGAATGTGGCGACTGTAGTCACTCAGGTCGAAGTTGATCCTGCAGATCCATCATTCAACAATCCTACAAAGCCAATTGGTTCCTTCATGACAGAGGAAGATGCGAGGTATCATCAGGAGACTTCTGGCTGGTCCGTCGTAGAGGATGCCGGAAGAGGATGGAGAAGGGTAGTCGCATCCCCGAAGCCGAAAGCGATTGTCGAACTTGAGACGGTGAGGATGCTTCTTGATGCAGGCGTGATTGTCATAGCAGCAGGCGGCGGCGGTATTCCTGTCGTGAAAAATGATGAGGGACTCTATGAAGGACGTGAGGCTGTGATTGATAAGGATCTTGCAGCCGCAATCCTTGCAAAGTCTCTCCATGCAGATGCTTTCGTGATATCCACAGCTGTAGATAAGGTATGCGTCGATTACAAGAAGCCTACCGAGAAGAAGATTGATTCCATGACTGTCGCAGAAGCCATGGAGTATGCATCTCAGGGGCAGTTTCCTGCGGGTTCGATGCTTCCGAAGATCCAGGCAGTATCTGATTATGTGAAGACTACAGGAGGTCTTGGTATAATCACGGACCCCGAGCATCTTTCAGAAGCAGTATCTGGTTCTGGTGGAACAAAGATAACGCCTTGATTTCAGAATCTCCTTTGGCTCCGTCTTCCGACGGGGCTTTTGCTTGATGATCCTGATTTTTTATGTTATTGAACTTGTGATAGGAGAAATGCCGATGTCATCAATGATGAACTGATTAAGACTATTTCACTAAGGAGTTCATCATGTCAGGCATTATTATCTCATCTCTCTCGTTCTCATATCCACAGCAGGCATTGCCGCTTTTCTCATCAGTGAGTCTCAGCATAGGTAACGGCTGGACAGGATTCGCAGGCTCAAATGGATGCGGGAAGACCACGCTTGCGCTTCTGATTGCCGGAAAGCTCTGTCCTGATTCCGGAAGCATCAGGGTAAATGGGCGCATATCATACTGCCCGCAGATTCCTGAGGAAATCAGCGTGGATGACTACCAGTATCTGTACGACTACTCTGCTGACAGCATGGCGCTGAAGCGGATACTCAGGCTAAGCGATGAGATGTATGAAAGGACAGAGACTCTTTCCGGCGGAGAGAAGAAGAGGCTTCAGCTGTTCCTTGCTCTTTCTTCACATACTGATATCCTGATTCTGGATGAACCGACAAACCATCTAGATGAAAGAAACAAGGAAATTCTTCTTGATGCTCTGAGGAGTTTCAGGGGAACAGGAATCCTGATTTCCCATGACAGAAGCTTCATGGACAGACTTACTGAACGGACTGTCATCTTCATTGATGATGGCCATGGAGATGGTATCCGATTGATATCCTATCCCCTTTCTGTAAGTGCTGCATTTGCCCAGAAAACAAGTGATGAGCGTACTCTCCTCAATACAAGGAAACAGCTTGAGAATAGCATCTCTGGCCTGAAAAGGCTCAGACAGGACATAGATGAAGATATACAGGGGTCTGGAAACAGGCTCTCAAAGAAGAATATCAGTCCGAAAGACCATGATGCACAGGGCAGGATCGATGCCGCGAGGCTTTCAGGGAAGGACCGAAGGGCTGGTGATAAGCGGAAGGTTGTGTCTGGCAAGATTTCAGGACTTGAGGATAAGCTTTCGAAACTTGGTGATGTGCATCTACGGAAGGAGGGCCTCAGTACAAGGTCATTCTCGTCACTCTATTCCACGCTCAGCATTCCTGCAGGTACGATTCAGGCTGGCAGTTATCGTCTTGATTATCCTGCGCTCGGCTTCCCGCCAGGTTCGAGGACTGCGATATGCGGTGACAACGGCACAGGAAAGAGCCTTCTTGTATCGTTTATCGCAGAAAGCGCAATCGGGAAATGGGGTAATGACAAAGTTGCCTTCCTCCGGCAGGAATATACAGATGGCGACAGGGAAGAAATCATCAGACGGTATATGGACTTCGATGATGATGGACGAGGCAGGATCAACAGTGATCTGTACAGGCTTGGTGCTGACATATCAAGTATGCTTGAAAGCGAAGAAGGGCTTTCCCCCGGGGAGATGAGGAAACTCGATTTCATCCTGTCAGTATCTTCCCATCCGGGAATTGTCATCATGGATGAGCCTACCAATCATCTTGACATCACAAGCGTGATGGCGATGGAGGAGATGCTCGGTTCTGGTAATGTCACCCTGATTCTGGTGACACATGACATCGTTCTGAGAGATAAGCTCTGCACATCATCCATAACAATTGAAAGGAATGGGTGTACGGGGAAAGCGATTCCCGATTATTGACGTCATGATGGCTTTCTGCTGTAGAATCTTCTCAGTAAGGGGTGAATCATGCGTATTCCATATGATGATATGAAAGCAGAGTTCAGACGTGTCCTGATATCCAGAGGATTCAAAGAGGAAGAGGCAGAAGATGCCGCATCCATCTTTGCGGAGAACAGCCTTTGCGGAGTGTATTCGCATGGACTGAACAGATTTCCGCGCGTAGTCGATTATCTCGATAAAGGCCTCATCAAGCCAGAGAACAAGGCAGAGTGCATAGCATCATTCATGGCTTTCGAGCGCTGGGACGGACACAGAGGCTTTGGTCCTCTTAATGCGAAACGCGCGATGGACAGAGCCTGCGAGCTTGCTGACAAGTTCGGAATCGGAATCGTTGCGCTTGGTAACAACAATCACTGGATGCGTGGCGGTACATATGGCTGGCAGGCTGCTGATAAGGGATATATAGGAATATGCTGGTCGAATACGACACCGAATATGCCTGCATGGGGTGGCAAGGACAACAAAATAGGAAACAACCCATTCATAATCGCAGTACCAAGGAGCAATGGCCAGCACATAGTCGTGGACACAGCGCTTTCACAGTTCTCATACGGGAAGATAGAGGAATATAAGCTAAGCGGCAGAGAACTCCCCGTCTATGGCGGTTATGATTCAGAGTGGAATCTCTCGAAGGATCCTGCTGAGATTGAGAAGACAAGGCGTGTACTTCCCATCGGGTACTGGAAGGGAAGCGGCCTTTCAATCGCGCTCGATGCAGTTGCTACTGTTCTTTCGAATGGCCACTCAGTTGCAGAGATCGGCACATTCCCGGAAGAGGTAGGCCTTACGCAGATAATGATTGCGATAGCTCCTGGAAAGATGAACACCGAAGAGCTTACTGACAGCATAGTCTCTTCCATTGCTGATAGCATCAACTCATCCGAGCCAATAAAGGAAGGCGGAAATGTCTCATATCCTGGTCAGAGGCTCTGGAATACAAGACAGGAAAACCTTGAGAACGGAATCCCTGTCGTTGATGAAGTATGGGAGAAGGTCAGGGCTTTCTGACCTTTCTCCTGCGTATTGCTGATGCGATGAAGAGTGCAGAATCCGCGCCATATGCCATAAACGCTGTGATATAGAATGATGCATTCGACTGTCTGAATGGCGTAAGGATCTGGAAGATGAGCGCGAAGAGCGCAATTATGAGAAGGACTGTTGTGAATCTGGATATGCTCATCCTCCGCAGTCCTTCTTTCTTTGAGAAAGCGGATGCTATGTGCAGTACTGCAGGGACGGCTGCAAGAGGGCTGATTATAAGCGGATTGATGTTGAAGTATGTGACATCATGATTCGTGAAGAACATCATGAAGACGAGAATCAGCGACATAATGGTTCCGAAGAGGTAGATAAGTGCCGATGCGATGTCTCCGATTCTTCTTATCCATCGCTTAGAGGCGTATGTAAGCGCAATCAGAGCAGCTGTGATGCATCCGATTGCAAATGCACGGAGCTCAAGGGAATAGCTTTCAGGCATAGGTTCCCTGGTTCTCGTCTCATAAAGGACAGATGGCTCAGCTGATTCATATTCCGCGACTGCGTCTTCAAGCACGGATGGCAGGAAGCATGCCTGATAGAGATTCAGCGGCTCATCGATTTCAGGTCCCTGCAGATAATTCAGGAAGTATGCGAAGAAAAGAGATGGTGCAAAGCATGGCATCGCATAATCCCTGTAGCTCTTTCCAGTCTCTATGGATTCCGCCCATTCCCTGAAGCCTGGTTTTGAGTATGCATAGATATCACGGATACGTGTTGCGCAGTTGTCCTTGTAGTAATGATATTGGTAAGTCGTATTTTCGGGTTTTATATTCTCATCAAGAAAAAGGAGAATACCCCTCTTCGCTTCTGGTGTGAGTTCCAGCGGGATTTCCGTTGTTGTCCTGTCTTCCCATTCGAACTGCACTATCCTGCTGTCCCTGTAGCTGGCTGTAAGGGAATAGTAGAGCAGGCCGAATGCAAACTGCTTATAGAAATCAGGGGAGAATGCGAATGTGCCCCAGTCGAATATGATGGCATCTTTCCCCGGGACACTGACGGAAAGGGCGCTGTGCCCGAAGTACATGTAGACGGGTTCTGAAGGACATGCTGTGATGAGCGAGATTTCTACGCTGTCATAGTATTCACGTTCACTTTCAGTGAGATCATCGCTGAAAGATACCTTGCCAAGCTCTTCTTCGCTATAGAAAAGATCGGGACGCAGTTCCTGCCCGCCTGCTACTGATGCGCTGTGAAGAGGAAGCATGGCTGCAAAAGCTATCAGAATCATGCTCAAGAGACGCATAGCGATATGATATCAGCTAAAGGGCTTTGTTGACAGTAGCCAGCTAACTTCCTATCTTCAATGCTATGGAGAGGATGTCCAAGGGGCTTGCGATAGCGATAAGAAGCGAGAAGAGGAAGGATAGCGACAGGATGCTGACGCTTCTTTCTCCTGATATGGGGCTCGTCAAGGTCATAAGCTATGGAGCAAGGAAATCCATCAGGGCTCTTAAGGCGCCTCTGTATAGTGAGGGGATATTCTCACTGGAGAGAATAGGGCAGTCGGATTTCTGGACAATAAAGGATGTTGACGTGATTTCGACGCATGAGCGGATTTCAGAGACACTTGAGTCTTCGATGGCTGCAGCTCTCTTTTCGGAGATTGTGATTACCAGCCGCTCATTCGGGCCTTCTGTCTATCAGACATACTGCAAGGCCCTGGATCTCCTTGAATCATTTGGCGCGGAGGCTTCTGCGATTGCTTTCTTCGTGGCTTTCCTTCCTCTTACAGGTTTCATCGGAGACTGGGAGAAATGCCCTGTCTGCGGCAATGAATACAGCGATGATGAAATACTTGGCTTTTCAGCATCCGAGGGTGTTCCTGTCTGCCATCGCTGTGATACGATGTCAGAAGCCCTGATTCTTCCTCCCAATGCAAGGCATTACATAAAGCGTGTTCAGGAGGTTGGCATGGAAGAGGCCATGGAGCTCGGAATAAGCGATATGCAGCGCCACAGGATCTTCCGTTATTTCCTGCGTCTCTTAAAGCTTTCGTATCCCGGGAAGCTGAAGAGCCTTGAATCAGGCGTATGGGATATTTTTGTTGAGGATCTATGAAAGTTGAGATAAAGCAATCCGATTCCGCACGTGTCAGATATCTTAAGGAGAAATACTCCATGTCGCTTCTGGCTGCGACTGTGCTTGAACGCAGGGGCATCGATACAGATGAGGAGATGATGTTCACCCTTGAATCCGATTCTGTCTATCTGCACTCTCCATTTGAATGCGATGATGTCTATTCCGCGGTCGAGAGGATCCGCGATGCCATAGAGTCAGGAGAGAAGATTCTCATCTTCGGAGACAGGGATGTCGATGGAGTCACCGCTTCCGCGATAATGTACCGTGGCCTCAGGGAAGCTGGTGCAGAGGATGTCTCGGTACGTCTTCCCGAAGGAGATGAGCCTTACGGCCTTACGATGGCTCAGGTCGATGAGATTCTTGAAAAAGGCTATACACTTGTCATCACAGTGGATTCCGGAATCACTTCCATAGATGAGATAAAGAAACTTGAGAAGAATGGAATAGATGCGATAGTCCTCGATCATCATATCCCGGGAGATTCCCTGCCGCCGGCTGCCGCTATATTCGATCCTCTTGTCGCAGGTTCCGGTTATCCATTCACAGGGCTTGCAGGCTGTGCTGTCGCTGCGAAGATCGTCTGGGCCCTCAGATTTTCCCAGACAGATATGTATGAGAGCGAGTGCATACTTCTCCATGCAGAACCAAGGAATGGGACAATAAGGATAGAAGCGGCACGTCTTGAGAATCTCATAGAGACAGACAGGATAGTGGAGGAACTTGTCGAAGGAGCCATGTCGATTGAGCGCACGCGTCTTATAGATTTCCTTGCTGTCAATCTTCCCATCTTCGTACTGGACAGCGATACAGAGCGCAATATGCTGAGGAAGGCCTTCGGCAATAGCGTGGATATTTCTCTTATAGATATAAGGGGCAGGCTTGAAAGCGTGATCCCATCTGCCCGTGGCCGTTCGCTTTTCGATCTCGCCATGATATCCCGTGCTGTCAGGTACAAGGATGGAGAGAAGGAGATGGAGACGCTGATCTCCCTTTTCCGCTCGATGATGTTCTATTCATCGCCATCCATCTCGACAGGATTCGACAAGTACCTGCAGCTTGCCGCAATAGGCACTATAGCTGATCTGATGCCGATGAAGAATGAGAACAGGATCATAGTGCGCCGTGGCCTGAAGCTGATGTCCGAGCGCCCTCTTGAGTGCCTGAAGCCGCTTCTCGGCAGGCAGAACCTTGCTGGAAAGAAGCTCAATACAAGGGATATATCATTCTATGTCGCGCCTGTGCTGAATGCAGCTGGCAGGATGGGCAATCCCGTGACAGCGCTTTCGCTTCTCCTTACTGATGATATAAGGGAAGCCGAGACAATAACCGATAAGCTTCTTGAGCTCAACAGGAAGAGACAGAAGAATGAGGAAGAAGCGCTTTCGATGATTGCCGATAAAGCGGCTGCAAGCAGGGAACAGCTTGGCGGCAAGATGATAATCATCTCCGATGAACGTATTCCCAGAGGTCTTACAGGGGCTATCGCATCGAAACTTGCGAAGCAGTATACATCGCCGTCAATAGTGATGGCAGAGACTGAAGAGCGTGTCTTCGCATCGATGAGATGCCAGAAGGGATTCAATGCGCGTTCATTCCTCAGTGTGTTCTCATCATTCTTCGATGACTTCGGCGGCCATAAGTTCGCAGCGGGTTTCTCCATGCCTGCGGAAAACAAGGACAAGTTCATTGAAGCTGTGTCCGGGTATGCACTGACGCTTGATGAGAGCGAGGAGAATGAGGAAATCGAGGCTGATGCGGAAATCCCAGGAGAGTACATGACAGAGAAGCTCTGGGAAATCTCACAGCTTCTTGAGCCTTATGGCCAGGAGAATGAGCCTCTCCAGTTCTCAATTCACAAGGCAGAGATCGCGGAGATCTATCCGAACAAAGGAGATAGCAGGGTTCTCAGATTCGCAGTCCGCTATGGCCGCTTCATATGGCCTGCCCTCTGGTGGAGCCCTGATGACAGGGACAAGTATTCCAAGGGCATGCATGTGGATATCGTCTTCACACCTGATATCAACTACTGGAAAGGACAGTCAAAACTGCAGATCATAATACAGGCAATGGAGATAAACGAAGGATAAGGATATTCATGGTTTGGCTGAATTTTTAAGTTGACAAAAAATCAGTTGAATTGAATCAACGCGGTCTTATGGAGGAAAATGAAAAAGATTGCGAATATCTACAATAAGTTGACTGTATGCTGATATAAAAGGACAATAATGTTATGAAATTCCGAGCGAAACATTTATTGATATTGATTATGACATATCTGTTTGTCACAGCGTGTACCCCCCCCCTCCCATTCAGGAAATTCCGGAACTATAGGAGGTAGCATAGTTCCTTATTCAGAAATAAGTTCCGCAATAAAATCTGCTATGGCACTGTTTGAACCTGAGTTTCCCGAGACATACAAAAGTACAAAAGCGCTTGGAGATACCTCTTTCGTAGAAATCATTAGCAGTCCGGAAGTGGCGAATCTTATTGAGAGTACTCCTCAAGGGCATAAAGAGGAAAATACTGAGTACGGCCTCATAGAACTGGATAGCAACATCGATTTCCAGACTGGAAATAGTGCTTATACAGGAAACCTGAAGCTTTCTGTAGATAATAAGATTGTACTCAATGAGAAAGCCATCAGATCAGATACTTCCAATGGAATCATAAAAGCTGCTGCTGTCATAGAGTACTCTGATTATCGTATATATGACGGCATTCTTGTCTCGCTTTCTGTAAGGCTCAAGGCTTCAGGTACTGGCATTGGAGTTATCTTCGATTCTCTTGAATACAAAGGCGAACCAGTTGCTAACATAAAAGCAATTGAGGACGAATATAATCAGGAGTATCAGAATAAAGGCCTTAATTTCGAAGATCCTTCCGATGTTCTCCCAGCCATGGAAGGAGAGGCTCCTGACGAAATCAAGATAATGATAAATGAGATGTTCACGCAAGGCCAAAACAAATATGAAGGAAAGCCACAGCCAATTGAATATGAATACCAGGAATGGAACTGCAAATGGAGTCTTGATGAAAATAGCTTCTTTGAATTCGAAGCTGCAAAAGGAAGCGATACAATCAGATATGAAGTGCCTGTTGCAGATGCTGATGATGAGAATCTCGATCTCGTTGTAAAAATTGACTATTCAGGTCTTACTCTGACTATGAAACTCTATGAGATTTTCTCTGGGCCGGATCTTCTTGCTCCATATATGACGCTGATTGAGAGATCGATTCATGATGCAATGGAATCTTATGAACTAAGAAAGAATGATTGGAACGGATTAAAAAGGACGTACTATAATTCCTACGACTGGAGCGTAGAAGGCGGAACTGACTTTCATTGGATATCGACTGTAAAGACTGAATCTTCCTGGGATGTCGGCAATGATCTTTATAGAGCAATTTTTGAAGTTCTCATCGAATCACCGCTTGCAGATATCAGCTACAGCTTCGACGTAACATGGTTTCTCAATGATGAAACCGCTTTTCCGATTGAATTCGAAGTCAATGGCTCTCCATCAGGACAGCTATTGCCTGAAAAATACCTTGCATTCTGGCCATAAAGCCATATTCAGGAGTATCTGGATGGAAGAGACTAAAGCTTCCAGCAGGTTATTGTGAAAGAGGTGAATTTCTTGAGCTTTTCCAGCAAGGACCCGGCTATAAGTATCTCAGACGGTACAAAGCAAGAGACTTTGCATGTCTGAATGCAGCAGCTGAGTTTCTTGCTGCTATACCATGCAGAGATGGGATGGATTCTTCTTTTCTGAGGAACAATCCTATTCATTGCAGAAAATTGCACGGAATGAATTGACATTAAGCTGTTTTGTCGTCACAATGCAAGGGATTCTGACCCGTAGGGAGAGGAGGTGATATCATGGCATTTGTAAAGGTAGATGAGAACGAGCCTTTGGAGAAATCGATCAAGCGTTTCAAGAGAATGGTCGAGAAGGAAGGCATCATCCGCGAGTGGAAGAAGCGCGAGTACTATGAGAAGCCTTCAACCATCCTCAACCGCAAGAACAAAGCTCTTGCAAGGAAGCAGATGAAGAAAGTCAGGAAGATGAACTCTTCTAAGGCATATTAATCAGGGGCCTCTTCGCGAGGCTCTTCTTTTTTCTGTCAGTCCATTGTAGTATCATGCACTTATGAAAAAGATAACTGCCGTAATCCTGCTGCTGGCTGTACTGGCTGTTCCTGTATTCGCAGAAGGCCATGCAAGCATAGTCGCTGGTTCCGATTTCTTCTGGGGAACACATACTCGCATAACAGGACAGACTCCCGATCCTTTCCAGGAGATGAGCTTTGTGATCGGCTTTGAAGGTGCAAACTTCTTTGAGGGCTCTTCATTCGGTGTTGAGTATGGCGCTGGTGGAAGCATGGTCTATGCTGACAGGCAAGGAGATAATCCACTTGCCATATCCACGACATTCCCATGGGATTTCTACTTCAACATAGGTCTTGGATATAAGTTTGTTGAGATGGGTATGTTCACGGGACGTGTCGGTTTTGGCTTCCTTGGACAGTTCAGTTTTTCAGATTTTGGTGCGGCTGCATATGAGGGCGTCATCCTTGATTTCTATGCTTCAGTGAAGGCGATGTTCAGGGTTGCGGAAAGAGTCTCAATTGATGTCGGTGTCAGATTCGCGACACCTCTTTATAGTGCCAGATTCAGCGGCAATGATTCGCAGGAGAAGATTTCAGGTGCATCCGTCTTGCCTGCATTGTCTGTCACATTCTGGTATTGATTTATTGAATCTCGCAAAAATCTGTTATTTTATTTGACTGCCTCCTCAGCATAACGCACAATAATTTGTGTAAAGCGAAAAGGAGGCAGTTTATGTTGATTCTCATTTCCGATGCTTTCGATAAGAGTCTTCCGGAGAAACTTTCGGTGTTCGGAGAGGTTACGGATGATAAGGCACGCGTAGCTGATGCTGATATCATACTTATAAGGTCTAAGACGAAGGCCACTAAGGAGTATATCGATCAGGCCAAGAAACTGAAGCTGATTATCCGCGGTGGTGTCGGTATGGATAATATCGACAAGGCATACTGCAAGGAGAAGGGCATCATCGCAGTCAATACTCCGAAATCCAGTGCCATTGCCGTTGCCGAGCTTGCATTTGCCCTGATGCTTTCAGTACCGAACCATCTTCCATACTACGACAACACAATGAAGCAGGGTGAGTGGAATAAGAGCGTGAAGCGCACTGAGCTCAATGGCAAGACACTCTGCCTTCTTGGAATCGGAAACATTGCACGTCAGGTTGCAATCCGCGCCAGGGCATTCGGTATGCATGTCGTCTCATATGACAAATATGTCGAGAAGAGCGATGTCGCTGAGATGATGAGCCTTGAGGATGCTGTGAGAAATGCTGATTATATCTCGATGCATCTTCCATTCACGGATGAGACTGCGAATATGATTAATGCGGATCTCATATCAAAGATGGAGAAGAAGCCTGTGATCATCAATACAGGAAGAGGAAAATGCGTGAATGCGGAAGATCTTGCAGAGGCGCTCAAGGCAGGTACTGTTTCCTGGTATGCGACGGATGTATATCCATCTGATCCTCCTGCAGAGGATTATCCTCTCCTGAAGCTTGAGAATGTGACACTCACGCCTCATGTGGGCGCGAATACAGTGGAGAATCTGCAGAGGATTGGTAACGAAGTCTGTGAGACGATAGGGAATCTCTTGAAGGAGGGAAGAATATGAGGAAGATGAATTTCTTCGCGGGGCCATCTGTGCTGCCTCTGGAAGTCCTTGAGGAACTGAAGAACAATATCGCGGACTATAAGGGAAAAGGCCTTTCGATGATTGAGGCGTCGCATCGCGGCGGCATGTTCGAAGAGATGTACGATGAGTGCCTCGCTGATTTCAGGAAGCTCCTCTCGATTCCTGATAACTATGATGTCTACTTCCTCGGTGGCGGAGCGACTCTCCAGTTCACGATGATTCCCATGAACTTCCTTCTGAAGGGAAGCCATGCGGATTACGTCCGTACAGGCTCATGGTCAAACAAGGCATGCGATGATGCAAAGCTCCTGGGTGATGTCAATGTCGCATTCGATGGAAAGGAGTCGAACTTCACGACGCTTCCGGATCCTAAGGAGGTAAAGCCATCCGAAGGCTCTTCATACTTCTATCTCTGCTCAAACGAGACGATAGGCGGAATCGAATGGCAGGATTTCCCTGATACAGGCGATGTGCCTCTTATCGCAGATATGTCCTCTGATATCCTCTCCCGTCCTGTCGATGTCAGCAAATTCGCCATGATCTATGGTGGCGTGCAGAAGAATCTCGGACCTGCAGGCGCTACATTCATAATCATGCGTCATGATATGCTTGAGAGAAGGAACACAGGCCTTACTGCATATATGGACTATGCGAAGCATGCGAAGGACAAGGGACTTTACAATACGCCTCCTGTATTCTCGATCTGGGCTGTGGGCCTTGTGCTGAAGTGGATTCTCGCAAATGGAGGAGCCGAAGGCATGGAGCTCCATGCGAAGGAGAAGTCAGGTTACATCTACGATGTGATCGATTCTTCTGATTTCTTCCGTTCTCCTGTCGATAAGCGCTACCGCTCAAGGATGAATGTCGTATTCCGTCTTCCATCTGAAGAGCTTGAGGCAAAGTTCGTCGAGGAATCGAAGAGAGAAGGCATGCTTGGTCTCAAGGGACACAGGTCAGTAGGTGGTCTCCGTGCAAGTCTCTACAATGCGCTTCCGATGGAGGATGCCGCAGCTCTTGCCCAGTTCATGAAGGAATTCGAGAGAAGGAACGGATGAGCAGGGACAAGCGGCTAGATGATACAAATAGAGCCATAATCTCCCAGCTGGAGGATGGCAGGAAGCCATATTCTGCAGTTGCTGAGTCTCTTGGCATTACAGAGAACACCGTCAGGGCCAGAGTGAACAGGATGCAGGATGAGGGAGTCCTCAGGATTATGGGATTCGTCGATCCTGAGAAGATTCCCGGTCTTCAGGTAGTGATGATGGGAGTGAAGCTGAAGACACTTGATCTGGAGAAGAAGGCCGATGAGTTCTGCCGTCTCCGTGGTGTCTTCAGCGCAGCTGTCGTAACAGGACGCTATGACCTTATTGTCCAGCTTACGCTTTCTGAGGATGATGGCCTCAGCCTTCTTGACTTCTTCAAGACAGAGCTTGTGAAGATTTCCGATGTCCAGGAAGTCGAGACATTCGTCGTCTATCAGTCAAAGTCGCTGTGGGTTCCTTATAGCGTCTGATCCGTGAGCTTCCATCTGCAGGAAGCTCATTTATCGGGAAATGGGCTGTCAATAGTCGTATGGCAGCCTATTTTATGCTACAATATCCTTATAGGAGCGGATATGCTGAAAACTGAATATCTTGGTCTTGAGCTGAAATCGCCTGTGATAGTCGCCTCTGGACCGATGACGCAGAATATAGTATCGCTGAAAAAGTGCGAGGAAGCTGGTGCTGGAGCCGTCGTGCTCAAGTCTATTTTCGAAGAACAGATAGAATCTGATGTCTCTACTGAGATGAAAGCCAATGAGGAGTTCCTTTCTCATTCATCAGCTGAAGGATTCTTCGCACAGTCATCCCGTGATTTCTATATTGACAAGTATATGAAGCTTCTGACTATGGCAAAGAAAGAGCTCTCGATTCCTGTCATCGCATCTGTATCCGCAAAGAGCATGGATGCCTGGATTGATTACGCGGAGCGTTTCGCAGCCTGCGGGGCAGATGCCATAGAACTTAACTATTATCCTATTTCCTCGCAGAGCGATATCCCGGGAAGCGAGGTCGATAGGAAAGCGCTTGAGTTCGCGAAGGTCGCCCGCGATAAGATCAAGCTCCCGCTTTCTATGAAGATAGGCTACAAATACTCATCGCTTGCGAATATCATCGCAGGCTTTGACAGGATCGGAATTGATGGAGCTGTTCTCTTCAACCGCTTCTTCCGTCCTGATATCGATATCGAGAAGATGGAATTCTCACAGGGCTCGCCATCATCCTCTCCTGATGAATATGGAGAAGCGCTCAGATGGATTGGCCTTATGAGCGGCGAAGTGAAGATGGATCTTGCAGGTAACACAGGTATCCATACAGGCGAGACTGTCGTGAAGATGCTCCTTGCCGGAGCTCCTGCATGCGAGATCTGCACGGCTATCGTAAAGAATGGCTTCTCCGTGATATCGAAGATGAATGAGGATATTGAGGCATGGATGAAGAGGCATGGCTTCTCTTCGGTCAATGACTTCAAAGGGCGTCTTGCACAGGAAAAGTCCGAAGAAGGATACAAGTGGGAACGCACTCAGTTCCTGAAGACGATTGGCTGATGGATTACAGTAAGTATAAGAGCTTTGCCCCATATAGAGGTCAGGATGTAATAGATGCGCTTACCCGCCTGAATGGGCAGATGTCCCATCTCAGCGGTTTTGTCAAGCTTGTCTCAGGAGATATCGAGGAAGCTGATAACAAGGCTTATCTTGATTATATCGTCAGGAGCTTCGGTAATGTCAGAAGCTATGACGACTTCCTCAACAACATCACTTGCGGCATATTCGTTCCTACGATCCTGAAAAGGACCGTGACAGAGTTTTCTGTCTCCGGTATCGAGAAGCTTGATCCGGATAAAGGTTATGTCTTCATCTCCAACCACAGGGATATAATCCTTGACTGCGCGCTTCTTGACTATGCGCTTTCCAAAGCGAAGCTTCCTGTCTGTGAGATGGCTTTCGGTGATAATCTCATAGTCAACAGCTTCATCGAGGATCTGTTCCGTCTCAATGGCGGGATAATAATCCGGAGGGAACTTCCAATCAGGGAGAAATACATTGAGTCGATAAGGATCTCTGAGTATTTCCATCAGCTTATCACGGAAGTGCATCACTCTGTGTGGGTTGCCCAGAAGTCCGGAAGATCAAAGGATGGCCTTGATATCACGCAACCTGCGATTCTGAAGATGCTTTTCCTCTCGCAGCGTTCAAGCGGAGAGAAGTTCTCTGATCTTGTAAGGGAAATGAATGTGGTTCCCGTTGCCATCAGTTACGAGTATGATCCGAACGATATCAACAAGGGCAGGGAAGAGGTCATCAAGAAGACGCATGATGGTGACTATGAGAAGAAGAAGTACGAGGACCTCATCTCGATGACAAAGGGGATGAAGTGCTTCAAAGGCAGGGTTCATCTCAGCATTGGCGAAATTCTTGTCGATGATTATGAGAATGCCGATGAGGCTGCAGCCGCAATCGATAAGCAGATCCATTCGATCTACAGGCTCTGGGATACCAACTACTTTGCTTATGATTACCTTGAAGGCACGAACACATTTGCCAATGAGACAAGGGACTTCGATGGGGATGAATTCCTACGCAGGTTCAGCCATCTGTCGGATGATGTCCGCCTTTTCGTGCTGAATACGTACGCTAATCCTGTAAGAAGCGCACTCAAGGCAAAAGGATGCTGAGAGCGCTTCTGCCGGTAGTTCTCGCTGTAATGCTCTGCTCCTGCAATCAGGAGCAGTTTGATGTCTCATCCCTTTCGCTTGTATCTGATAGTGAGATTGTACTCCCTTTGGATGGAAATGCCAGAAGGAAGGAGAAGCTTGTGCTTTCCGCGGCATTCTCCCTTGATGAGGATCAGTATTCATATAAAGTGACAAGCCCTGAAGGGGAACTTGTCTGGGAGGGAAACTTCGAAGGTTCAGGAATACGCAGTGCAGAGCTTGAGATAACAGATGGCGCGCGTTTCCCTCAGGGAATATATTCATACATATTCTATTCAGATCAGGGGACTGAGCTCAGCGGTGATATTGAATACAGGGCAGATGGGTCATATCCCCATTACACGCCACAGGGCCTTTCCGCATCTTCTTATATAGAGGAATTCGATGCTGATGGAAGGCGTGTTGCTTATGGCAACAAGAATGCAGGAGAGGGCTTTTCAGAAATTGCCTCGACAGCGTCATTTGAGTATATCGACCGCTACGGAAACAGATACAGCATCACTCAGTACGTCCGCTGAGAAGCCTGAGGTTCTTTTCCTTCATCACCGATACGAATGTCCTTCCATGAGGGCAGGCAGGTTCCGGGAGCTCGAATACTTTCCTTATGAGTTCTTCGGCACTCCATCTGTCGATATCATCACCGGCCTTGATTGCAGCCCTGCATGCAATGACTGCAAAGAGCTTCGATTCAAGCTCTTCCTCATCCATCCTCGCGGATTCGATGAAGTCCACGATTTCTGTCTCTATCGGTCTGCAAGCAGCTGGCAGGGCAGTGATCTCCCATCTGCCATCGTCTGTCTTTGAAAGCATTATGCCAAGCTTCGTATAGACATGGCTGTGATCATCAAGGAATTCAGATGTCGCCTGATCCGTATCAAGCTCGATAGGAATCAGGAGCTTCTGGACATCTATCTGCTGTATAAGCTCATTGTAGAGAATGCGCTCATGTGCCGCGTGCTGGTCTATGAAGAGAAGCTCATCACCTTTCTCGACAATCAGGAACAGCTTGAATGCCTGGCCTATATAGCGGAACTCGACAGACTCTTTCTCTTCTTCAGCCGGCGATGCCTCCTGCTGAGGTACAATGCTTTTCTCCCTCTCGCTTTTCAATGCCTTGGCTTTTTCAAGCCAGCTGCTGTCCTTTGGCTTGAATGCCATAGTGCGTTCCGCCTGAAACTCTTTCCTATATGAAGGCTGGTGGGATGGCTGTACTGTGTACTCAGTCCGTTTCGAGTCCTCCAGATAGAATTCCTTCTGCACGGGAGCTGCTTCAGGTATCTTCCTCTCGATTCCGGATTTTATCGCTGAAACGATCCCGTGATGCACTTCTGCCGCATTCCTCAGCTTCACTTCCTTCTTCGTCGGATGGATGTTGAAGTCGACCATCTCAGGATTATCTTCGATGAATACAGACGCACAGGGGAAGGATCCACCGGGAAGAAGCTCGCCATATCCATAGATTACAGCCTGCATCAGCGCATAATCCTCGACAGGCCGCTTGTTTACATAAATTCTTATCTCTTTCCTGTCCGAGCGCTTCACAGAGGAATT
Source organism: uncultured Spirochaetaceae bacterium (assembly GCA_944389075.1). GTDB lineage: Bacteria > Spirochaetota > Spirochaetia > Sphaerochaetales > Sphaerochaetaceae > Ornithospirochaeta. The sequence continues at coordinate 3,390 of CALXLA010000059.1, read as the reverse complement.
TCCTGCGATTACGGAGATGGAGAAATCATCTCCCTGGTACGTCAGGTCGTTGACATCCGCATCAGGGATCCCGAGTGTCCTGTAAAGGAGCATACAGCGCTCTTTCTGGCTTCCGGAGCGTGGCCAGTCAAGCCTTATCGCGCCATCTACTACTAATGTGAATCTCACGGAAGGGAAGGCCAGTGCCTTTGATACTATCAAGTTCCTTATGAGAGAGCCTTCAGTTGAGGCACGCTTCAGGAAGTATCTCCTTGCAGGGATTTCACCGAAGAGATTCTCTGCAGTGGCTATGGTGCCTTTATCAGGGCCATAGCTCTGTATCGGCTCCCTTCTGCCGTTGTCTATGACAAGTGTGGATGATTCTCCCGTTTCCGCTGAGGTTGTCTTTATTGAGAATCTTGAGACTGCGGAGATGGAGTATATCGCTTCACCTCTGAAGCCAAGGGTTTTGATATCATAGAGGTCATTCTCACTGTGGAGCTTGCTTGTGGCATGTCTTGCTCCCAGAATTTCAAGATCCTCTCTGGCTATTCCCTTGCCATTGTCGATAACGGATAACCTGTCGATTCCGCCACCTTCAATCTCAACTCTTATCTCATCAGCTCCCGCATCTAAGGCGTTATCAAGGAGCTCTCTTGCGATTGACTGTGGTCTTTCAATAACTTCCCCGGCTGCTATTCGGGAAGCGAGCCGGGGATCAAGCAGGGAAATGCTGCCCATCAGAATTCAAACCTTGTTCCGAGCTTGAGCTGGAACTGAGGACTGTCATTGCCGGATGGGGATGGAATGTTCATATAGTCATTAGTTGTATTGTCCATAGTCATTCCAAGCTCTACATTGAAGCTTACGTTGCCGTACCTGACATCTGCGCCGATTGAGAAGAGCGAAGCTTTCATATAGTCAAAGAATGATGTTTCCTTGAAGAATGAAGGAACGAATTCTCTTCTTGCGAACTTCGCATAGATATCAGCTGTATCAAGTGATACGCCGATGGAAGCTGCGAAGAGATCTGAGTAGGTTCCTGTCTGTGCATCGGTTGCTATCGCCACAAGATCGCTCACATAGTATGATGCCCTGAAGAAGAATCCGCCTACAGATGTTCCGATCTCAGCTCTACCGAACCAGCTGCTGTTTTCTCCGGATACTGAATCAGCATATGCATCATTCCAGAATGCTCCGATTGCATCATACATTCCATAGTGAAGTGAACCTGTCCTGTATCCTGCAGTAAGGATGATGTCGAAGAACCCGCCTCTGTATGCAGCCTCAGCACCAGCCATCCAGCTGTATGCTGTTTCAGACTCTTTGTTGTAGATGATGTATGACGAATATTCGCCATTGCTCATGTGGAGACCTGCAGAGCCGAGTACGAATGCGGAAATCGAGAAGTCGCTGATAGGAACATCAATCCTGAACTCAGGATGGAAGTCCACAGAGTAACTGCTGTTGCTTTCGTAAAGGAAGTTCGCTGTCGTTCCGAGCTTAATTGCCACAGGACCTTCCGGAAGGATTGTTATCGCGAACTCTCCAAGATGTGGTGCTTCTGCATTGTCTACATAGAGTGCAATGTCGAGGAACGGGAAGTGCGAACCTGCTCTGAATGCGAGAGCATCATCTGTTCCATAGTCATAGAAGAGCGTGGATGTCCTAGAGTAATTCCTGTCCATTGTCAGGTATCCAACACCGCCCTCTCTTCCGATATTGAGGCTTTCGAAAATCGCCATCGCATCTGAGTAGATTGCCCAGACTTTCTCTTCGCCTGAAAGGCCGGAACCGAAATCGTAGAGATCATGGCCGTTGAAGCCTGCAAGGTAGACTGTTCCATCGTTTTTGAATGCAAGCTGCAGAGGTGCCCTGAATGTCACACCGAGGTTCTCATCTCCGATACGGAATGATGGCATGAGATCGAATACTGTGCTGTTGTTGTCGAAGTTGTATCTGAACTGCGTATCAAGATTGAAGCCTACGACCTGCTTCTCATAGCTTTCGGTTGTCTCTCTGCCAACACCAAGTGCTGATATGCGTCCTCCGAGAGTGAATGACCAGCGGCGCTCGTTATAGTTGGTAGGGTTCATGTCATACATGGCCTTGAAGTATGCATCGACAGGGCCGGCTGCTGCGCTGAATCCTGCATAGAATGAAGGACTATAGTCGATAGTCTCGTTTATATAAGCGGCCTGTATACCTCCGAAGAGTGTGATATTCATGATGTTGAAGTAGGCATATGCCTCTATGAACGAGTTCTGATACTGATATGCGAATGTGTTCATATCGACATCGAGCCAGCCTCTTGCACCAACACCGAAGATGCTGCTGTTGTAACCGAGGGATCCGAAGAATGTAAGATACTGACCTGATGCAGGTGAATAGATATCATTGCCGGTCTTGCCGTAATGGACCTCTCCCTGAGAGAAAGCAACACCGAGCTCTCCATAGAAGTCGCCGAATCCCATCGGAATGCTTACAAGGCCAAGAGAGCCATTCTGTGTGAAAGGATTGACATTCCATTCTCCAAGGAACGCTGTTGCGATTCCCGCATTGAGTCCTATGTAGTCTCTTCCTGATGCATAGAATGGAATGAAGAACGAGAGCTCAGGATAGAACTCGGTCTGATTGATATCGTTCCTGTTGATTCTGGCAAGGCCTTCAAGGGTTATTGATGCAGGATAGTTCTCATCAAATCCGAATGTGAAGGAAAGGCCGCCTGTGGACCATGTATCATCTGTTCTGAATGAGAGATCATCGAACCAGATGCGATGTGAATAATATGTCGAATCAAAAACATGCTCGAAGGACAGCGGTCTGATGTTGTCATCCCAGTTGTGGTCAAGTCCTGAATAGAGACCAAGGCTGTCGCCTCTCAGATATGAGACTCTGTCGATGTTGAGAGAAACCCTTTCATCGAGGGAGCGGTAATTGATGTATTCAATGAAGTCTGTTCCCCATGCTACCCAGTCGAATGGATCTGTATCTGAATTGTCAATGAGATCCTTTATGCCTGCGAGGTGGATAGGATCAAGATTCAAGGCTGCTGAGAAACCATTGTAGTAGAATGCAAGCTCAAGAGCAGGGGATATAGCAGATACGCTCTTGTTGTCAGCATATGCTCGTCCCTTGAGACCAAGATCAAAGATGAACTGAGGTTCAACGTCACGTCCAGTAATAGCAGGTACTGTTGTCTCAGGTACTGTTGTCTCAGGTACTGTTGTCTCAGGTGCTGTTGTCTCAGGTGCTGTTGTCTCAGGTACTGTTGTCTCAGGTGCTGTTGTCTCAGGTACTGTTGTCTCAGGTACTGTTGTCTCAGGTACTGTTGTCTCAGGTACTGTTGTCTCAGGTACTGTTGTCTCAGGTACTGTTGTCTCAGGTACTGTTGTCTCAGGTACTGTTGTC
>CALXLA010000058.1 GCA_944389075.1 uncultured Spirochaetaceae bacterium | reverse complement strand
AACTGTCTCAACCCTGCTCGCTGTTATCGAATATCCTTCAACATCCAGGTTTGCGAACTCAACAATTGCAGTATCCGTAGTATTTTCTGACTTGGTTACACCTGAAATGGGCTGATTATTCAGTGCTGATTGAGCAAACATTACACAGAATGGGGTAACAGTTTCTTTTGTATAGGCGTTTACATTTTTATCAGAATCATAGTTTTCGTCCCACTCAATCGAGAAGCCATCAGTCGTCTGATATGCGCCACCTGAAGGAACAACTTCGAACTCTGTGAATTTTATCGTAGCCATCCTGACAGAAGTTCCCTCCGTGGTGCTATACAAATCAAGATTTCCGTTGAATGTGTACTTTTCTGTTGTAGGTTCGAATTCTATAACTATCGGAGATTCTGTCTTCATCTTAGGTGTTTGCTGTTCTGCATTAGCTTCAACATCAATATCCAGATTGAATGACCTCGTGAGGGAAGAAGGATTCTCTTCAGCTTGGGCAATTGCATTCAGCAAAGCTTCAGTGAAAGCAGCCAGCTCATTCTCTGGATCTATTCCAGGCTCTGGTTCTGTCCCAGGATTCTCCCCCATCAGTATGCTCTCAACCTTAGCCGTATCTTCCTCACTTACAGACTGTCCTTTGTATCTGAGATCTGAAATGCTGTATGTGATATCACCATTCAGAACTGTTGTTATTTCAGTACTGAAACTGACCCAGTCGCCATTCGCATACTCCCTGCTGTCTTCATATGCGATAGAAGTCCTGATTATAGCAGTGTCTTCGGCCTGGCTGAAATACATATCTGTCTCTGTAACCGATAAGGTATCTTCTCCAGATACAAACTTTACACTGATTTCCTCAATTGAAGTACCCTCCTGGTGAACATTATAGCCTTTCAATGAGAACGTCACATTTCCGAACTCTGGATGGGCATTATCAATCCAGTCGTCCTGCTTTTTCTGGCTGACAGGAATTCCATAGTCATTCAGCTCAAAGAAATGCTCATAAATACCAGCAATGACACCTCCCGTTTCTATGTATTCACCATATAAACCTGCAAACGTATCATCAGGGCCAAAGGCCTTAAAAGAAAGACCAACAGGGCCTACAGAAGCAGAACCGCCACTAGAAAAAGTTGCATTAACCGCATTAAATGCTTCAATAGCGGATCCGACAGCAGAAGCTATCGCATTTACTTCAGTCTCAGTACCCCCCCTCTCCAGGTTCTTGGTTAGGTGGAGTACATGAAGGAAACAGAGCAATAACCGCAATAAGAGCGGTTACGATGATTTTGGTAATCCTCATATAAAATCTCCTTGTTTTCTTTGATTTTATCATAAGGATTCCGGGTGGTTAAGGCTGACATCCGCATCATGGAAGACTTTTCACACCATCTGACATTTATCAGATATGCAGATATTTCCTAAATGCTCTCAGCCTCTTCTATCCACAATGAGGCCTCAGCATCGCTTGGCATTCTCCAGTCTGAACGGGGAGAAAGCGTGACTGAACCTACCTTCGGGCCATCAGGAAGGCATGAGCGCTTGAACTGCTGGGAGAAGAAGCGCCTGACGAATGTTATGAGCCATTTCTTTATGGTGCTACCATCATAAACACCATTGAATGCAATTGATGCTATGCGGAAGATCTTGCGCGGAGAGAATCCGAATCTGATCATGTAGTACAGGAAGAAATCATGAAGCTCATACGGCCCTACTATATCTTCCGTAATCTGGCTTATCGTGCCATCCTTTGCAGGAAGAAGCTCAGGGGAGACAGGAGTTGCCAGGATATCACGGAGAACCGCTGATGTCTTCTCGTCCGCAATCTCTGACTCATAGCGGACAAGGTATCTCACGAGCGTCTTTGGAACAGAAGCATTCACGCCATACATGCTCATATGATCGCCATTGTATGTAGCCCAGCCCAGGGCAAGCTCCGAAAGGTCCCCTGTCCCGATCACGATACCGCCTTCCTTGTTCGCGATATCCATCAGCACCTGGGTACGTTCTCTTGCCTGTGAGTTCTCATATGTAGTTGAAAGTTCTTCAGGATCCTGTCCTATATCAGCAAAATGCTGAGTTACGGCTGCCTTTATATCCACAGTCATGAGCGTGACACCAAATGATTCAGCAAGATTCTCCGCATTGCCTTTTGTCCTCGCTGTTGTACCGAAGCAAGGCATCGTAACCGCAATAATGTCCCCAAGAGGTTTCCCGAGCATCCTGAATGCCCGGACTGTCACAATCAGGGCAAGGGTTGAATCAAGACCACCGGAAAGGCCGACGACAGCTGTCCTCGCATGAGAAGCTTCAAGTCTCTTCCTAAGGCCAAGGGCCTGGAGATCCAGGATCTTCTGGCATCGCGAATCCCTCTCTCCTTCATCATCCGGCACAAATGGATGTCTGTCATAGCATCTGGAAAGAACTATGTCCCTCTCTTTATTATCTATCAGTATCTCCTCATAGCCTGAGGCAGAGGAAGTGAACGTATTCATCCTCCTGCGCTCTGACGAGAGCCTTGCCACATCGATATCCGCAGTGATGTATCCACCATCAAGCATTGATGCATATGAAAGCATCGAGCCATTCTCGGCAATCATGGAATTACCTGTGAATACCATATCTGTAGTGCTCTCTCCGATAGTCGCATCCGCATAGATATATGCAGAGGAAAGGCGCGCTGACTGCATGGAGACAAGCGATCTCCTGTATTCTTCCTTCCCGATAATCTCATCGGATGCCGAAAGGTTGGCAATCACTGTTGCGCCTGCAGAAGCAAGATGTATTGAAGGGGAATCAGCGACCCAGAGATCCTCGCAAATCTCGGCAGCGACAGCTAATTCTGAAGGATAGCGGAAGCGGAGAATCGTCTTCCTCCCGAAAAGGACACGTCCATGCTCCGTATCTATCCATTCATTCTCATCAGGAGATGGGGCGAACCACCTTGTCTCATAGAATTCTCCATATGACGGAATATTCTTCTTCGGAATAAGCGCGAGAACCCTGCCATTCCATATTGCAGCCGCAGTATTGTACAGCTTTCCCCTGTGCTGGAATGGATAGCCTGCGAAAATGAGAACATCAAGGCCCTTGGATGCTTCTGCTATTCTTCCGAGGCCTTCATCACATGCTCTCTGAAGTGCCTGCTGGAAGAAGAGATCCCCGCATGTATAGCCAGAGATGGACAGCTCTGGGAAGACAATGATGCTTACCCCTCCTTCATAGGCTTTCTCAATAAGGGAAATCATCTCAGTACAGTTGAAAGCAGGGTCAGCAACCTTAAGATGAGGAGCAGCCGCTGCAGCTTTAACAAATCCGTCACGCATACTTGAATGGTAGCACAAAGCGGTTAGACTAAGAAGATGATATAATGGTATCAGGAGGACCAATGGAAATACTTTCTTCACACTTGGATGCCTCGCCTGCTCTTGCCGGCGATAACATCTGGAAGCTTGACTTCACCCTCAGCTTTGAATCAGACAGCGATGGGGAGGCTGTCGTACGCACAGACCTCCATTCGATAAGGGAAGATTTCATCATCGAAGTCAGGAAAGGAAGCAATTCCATAAGCAGAAGCATAACCATAGACAATCCTGTACTGTGGTATCCTTCAGGACTTGGCTCTCCACGCCTCTATCCATTCTCGGTCTCGATCGGCAACTGCCAGCAGAACATCCATATAGGATTCAGGACAATAGAGGAAAAGGACGGGTGGCTGTATGTCAATGGCAGGAAGATATTCATAAAAGCCTGCTATGCCCCTGATGGGATCCATGGAAGATACGAAAACATACTCAAAGGACTTGCAGATTGCTGGATGAACGCAATCGTCATGGATGGGGAGATACCTGCGGAAGTCTATGATGCCGCAGCAAGGACGGGCATCCTCGCGATATCGAAAAGCGGATACAGCAGCACATCGCCATCATCTGCTGTGCTCTCATCGATTCCTGAAATGCCTTCTGAAGTCAAAAGCGATGACTGGACGCTGGAAAAGACATTCAAGCATCCGCATACAAAGGAGAATATCAGCTATCTTACAAGGCTCATGGAAGCTGTTGCCGCAGAGCGCTTCACAGCCAGAAAGAGAATCGAAGGAGCATCAGGCGTGATGATAAAGCCCGTTCTCGATGAAGCCGGAAGATGGAGTCTCCTCCATTATGCTGCAAGGCAGTTCTTCTCGCCTCTGTTTCCGCTGCTGATAACAAGAGGCTCATCGCTTCTCGTATACATCGTCAATGACACAGACAAGGAACTGGAGACAGAGCTGTCGGTAAAACTCAGGACATTCTCAGGCCAGAAGAAATTCACGAAGGAATTCACACTTACGGCACCAGCAAAGAGCGTGACGCTTTCCGAGATAATAGAGCTCGGCCGTGTAATGAGGGATGACTGCTTCTGCTATGCAAAACTCGCGACAAAGGAGATGCTCAGGGAACGCGTAATGCTACTGGATACCCCTCGCCGCTCGAAATACCTTGAATCTGGACTTAAAGCAGAATGCACCAAGAACGGACCAAGAAGCATCAACATCAAGCTGACGACCAGCAATCCGTCTTTCGATGCATACCTTGAGACAGACATTCCCGGTGTCTTCTCCGATAATCTGATCTCTGTGCGCCCGACTGCTGAGAAGAACGTGATATTCTCCGCAGAAGAGGAAGTCAGCATCGAGGAATTCACCTCATCGCTGAAGATAGCTGACTTGTCTCTCTAGCTCAGCATCTGTCAAGCACAGTGGCACATTCTTCATGGCCGGAGCCTGGATAGAAGTCGAAGACACATGCCTTCTTCAGCTTGTACCCATTGAGATATGGGATGTCCCTGGAGAGCGTGACGCTGTTGCAGGAGACATAGATGATTCTCTCCGCACCGAATGATGAGATCAGCTCTGCGCTTTCCTTCCCCAGTCCTGTGCGTGGAGGATCCACGATCACAGTATCGACTTTCCTTCCGCTCTTGCGGCTCCATGATGCGACATCTGCAGTGAATGAAAGTGCAGATGGCGCATTCTTTCTGGAAAGCGTCAGGCATCGCTTGTCCCTTTCGACAGCCCATACCCGCTTTCCTGTGCCTTCGAAGAGAGCCGAGAATGTGCCGACTCCGCTATAGAGATCCATTATGCTGTCACCTTCTGCATTCTCATGCACAAAGGAGAGAAGTCTTTCCAGAAGCCCTGGATTCGACTGGAAAAACACAGCGGCAGAAACATAGTATTCCATGTTACCGACAGTGATGGATACCGCTTTATCTGAAAGCGAGACCTCTGCATCACCATCAAAGGCGGGGACCTCCGCAAAGCCTGTCTTCGGATTCACCATATTCGAGAACATCGCCATCCTTCCTGCCTCGATAAGCGCTTTCTTATCTTCAAGGAGACCTGAAAGCCTTCCAGAAAGGACCGGGCAGGAATCAAGATCGACGAGTTCTGAGGATGACTGCGACAGGAACCCTGCACGCCGGGAACGGAAATCCACATGGAACCGGGCACGATGGCGATATGATGCAGCAGATCCATACACAGGTGAATCGAACTCTGGAAGCTCAGGAAGCTTCGCGATGCGGATGAGGTTGTCCTTGACAACGGATTCCTTTATATAAGCGCTGTCCTTTTCGCCGACAATCTGGAATGAGCATCCGCCGCATCTGCCATAATAAGGGCAGAAAGGAAGCCTGCGCATCGGAGAAGGCTCAATGACATCCTTGCAAACCATAGCGGAAAACCCAGCCTTCCTTTCCTTCTCTTCGCATTCGACAACCTCCCCGGGAAGGGCACCTTCCACAAGGAGAGTCCGTCCATCAGATGCCTTTGCAAGTCCAAGACAGTCAGATACAGCCTTCTCTATCTTCACAACCATGATTCAAGCCTCTTGATATTTTCGTTTATATAATCAATCCCAATCCGGAAGAAATCTTTTGAATTAACATCAAAACCTGCGGAGGATACAACATCCTGAACAGTAGCTCTTCCAGTCAGGGAGAGGACGTTCCTGTATGTCCCCGCAAAACCTTCCTCATCCTTTCTTGACAGCAGGGCCAGAGAGAAGAACTCGCCAAATGCATATGGATAGTTGTAGAAGCTGAAGTCAGCGGAATAGTAATGCGATTTGACAGCCCACATATAAGGATGCCTGACCGAAATTGCATCTCCATATGTTCTCTTCTCTGCATCATCCATGATCTGGCAGAATTCCTCAGGAGACAGTGGCCCGGAATATCTTCTGTCAAAGACTTCCTTCTCAAAGAGGAAACGTGAATAGATATCCACAATCACCTGACTTGCGGCCTGGAGGAACGCATCGATGATGAATATCTCCTCCTCGCCGCTGCATGATCCAAGCAGGCTGGTGAATACAAGCTTCTCAGCAAATACAGATGCAGTCTCCGCAAGTGTCATAGGATATTCAGATAGCGAAGGAGGAAGAGATGACACGACCCTGTCGTGATATCCATGCCCGAGCTCATGGGCGAGCGTCAGCACACTGTCATATGACGAATCGAAGTTCAGGAAGATCCTGCTCTCCTTCACATTCGGGAAATAGACATCGTAGGCACCGCCAGCCTTTCCCTTATGCATGAGACTGTCTATCCAGCGCTTGTCTGCAGCTTCGCGTACGAAATCAGCCATCTCCCCGGAGAATGAACCATAGGATGATATGACGATATCCAGAGCCTCATCGAAGGAGAAGCTGCGGCTCTTTCCAAGCGGCGCGAAAAGATCGAAGAACGAGAAATCATCAATGCCGAGGAGCTTTGCCTTTATGCGGAAATACTCCCTGAACATCGGAAGCGATTCCTCAATCACGGCAAGCATGGCAGCCAGTGTCTCAGCATTCATTTCAGATTCAGCCAGAGAACGCTCGAGAGGTGTCTTCCAGCCACGCCTTCCATCAAGCGTAAGCACTGTGCCTTTCACTCCATTCAAAGCTGCTGCGAATGAAGCTTCATGACGTCTGAGGAGATTCAGCTCGCTTTCAAAGGAATTCTTCCTTACATCTCTTGAAGGAGACTGAGCATCGGATCTCAGCTCATTGAGGGTCTTCCCCGATTCCATGATATCCGCGGAAAGCGTTTCCTGAAGGCGTTCCCATGCTGATGATCCTGAAAGAGACAATTCATCGGCAAGCCTCTCCTCTTCCTTGCTCATAAGATGGCGGACTTCATCACGGACATTACCGACAAAATGCTCATAGCCAGAAGGAGCAGCCTCTGTGTTTCTCCCTACTGCCCGGATGAATGCATCCTCAGCTTCCGAATACTCTATCACAGCTCTTTCCGCTCTCTCAGCAGCCTTCATCAGATTGCTGTCAGATGATGAAACAGAAAGAGAAGCATCCGCGAATGCCGTAATGGAAACAGCGATTTCCTCGCACTCATCGCGCTTATCTATCAGTGTCTTAAGGTCTACATTGCCTTCTGAAAGAACTTTCAGTTCCCTGCTTTTCTCACCAAGCCGCCTGATATCATCATCAAAGCCATTAGGATAAATACTCTCAAGATTCCATGTTCCCTGATAACTCATGTACTGAGCATATCATATCAGAGCAAGAATGAGGACATAATTGATAAGCCGCGGTTACTAATCAGTCAAACGATATCCTTGAATATAGATATCTGTATATCATAGATAAAGATATGATTAATAATGCATCCTTATTTATGCGAATTCACATATCTTACCGCATGATAGAGCTCAAGCAAATGGGATTTTGATTTTCCATGAAATTCAGAACTGATACTTCTGATTTTCAGCAACAGGATTTTACAATGAGATTATCCTATCAGCACCTAATAGTCTGATATCCTCATCATCGTGGGTGACGAATACAACCGGAGCATCCCCTGCCCATCCGGAAATCACATCAGCAAGTCTGGTCTTGTTATCATCATCAAGTGCCCTGAACGGCTCATCAAGAAATACGATATCCTTATCAAGAAGGAGCAGGCGCGCAATGGCAAGACGCCTCTTCATTCCGCCGGAAAGCGTGGAAACGATGTTCTGCCCTTCACTTTCAAGACCAGTGACTGCAAGTGTTTTATTTATAATGCTTCCATCATCAGAAACTGCCCTCAGGTTCGCAGCAGCGCTTATTGTCTCGACAAGCCTGTCTTCCTGGAACAGCACGGCAGGCATCGAATATGGCTCTGATATGCTTCCGGTGAAGTCGGTATCCAGACCCGCAAGGATTCTGAGGAGCGTGGTCTTTCCTCTGCCGGATGGCCCTGTTATCCCTATTCTCTCCCCATCACTGATTTCCATCGAAAAGCCGGAGAGCACCAGCTTGGAACCGAATCTCTTCTCCCTGATATCCACAATCATCGCACTATCCTCATTTCTATGGCAGAAGCAAGCGAAAGGAATGCTTTCTCAAATATGAACGCAAGGATGATCACGACAGCAGTCCAGGCAAAAAGCTCCGGAGTCGCGAGATATATCTTCGCCTCATATACACGTTCACCTATGGAGCCATCAGGAAGTCCTATCACCTCTGCGGCAATACCGCTTTTCCACGCAAGCCCAAGCGCGATTGATATGGCACTTGAGAAGTAAGGCATCACAGATGGTATATAGATGTACCTTATTCTCTTCCATGGACTGATTCTGTAAGCAGCGGCCATCTCGATGAGACTGCCATCTGTCTCTCTGATGCCTTTGAGCACATTGGTGTAGATTATCGGAAAGACCATCAGAAAGGATATGGCGATGCTAAGATTGCGTGATGAGATCCAGACCAGAAGAAGAATCGTTATCGAAGCAACTGGCGTTGCCCTGATTATCCTGACCAAAGGATCCATAAGAGATGCAAAAGCGCGGAATCTCGATGCAGCCACAGCCGAGACAAGCGCTGCGGCCACCGAAAGGATAAAGCCAGCCATTATCCTGAAAAGCGTTGTCGCGACAGCTTTCCAGAAATCAGGTCCGGAAATCGATGAAAGCAGCGCAGATACCGTTGATAGCGGAGATGGAAGGAAGAGCTCCTCGCCTATAGCCATTGAAAGCAGTTGCCATACTGCAAGCCAGAATACTATGGCAAGGACCCTGCTATACCCAGTAGAAGTCTTCAAGAGGTACTTTGCCTCCTATGGACTGCGGATTGGCAGCTTCCAGAACATCGAGATAGAAGGAAAGCATGTCCTTCATCTCTTCTCCTGCAATCATCACTATATTGCAGTATGGTATTGCCTTTTCTGCAACAGCTTCAGGAACGATTGAGTACGAGGCTATCGAGGCTGGAGCCGCTGGATCTGTATTGCAGTACTCCACGGACCTGGCATATTCATTCAGGAAAGAAGCAACTGCCTCCGGGTTATTCTCAAGGAAGTCCTTGGTAGCGACAGTAACTCCTGTAATCATGCCAACACCGGTAAGGTCTTTCCAGATCGCATTGATATCAAGAGCGATGCGTATACTGCTGTTCTTCATCATTGCGGTAGATGCGAATGGCTGAGGAAGCATCGCGACACCATCATCATCTGCCTGCAGAGCCGCAACGCATTCGGCATGCTCGCTCTTCCATTCGATGAATACATCCTTTCCGGGTGTCAGTCCGCTCTCTTCAAGGACATACATAAGTGAATACTCAGGAGTCGCTCCCTTGCCGGCTGAATAGATTGTCCTGCCTCTGAGATCTTCCACTGAATGGACAGAATCACCATTCTCCACGATATAGAGGACTCCAAGCGTATTCACGGCAACTGCAGCAATCTTCCCCTCAGTCCTGTTATAAAGGACAGATGCGAGATTCGCAGGAATAGCCGCGATATCGACATCACCTCTTACAATGAGCGGAACGACTGCATCAGGTGAGCCTTCGAGTGTGAATGTATATGAATTGCCATCTACAGGACCAGCAGATGCCTTATCCATAAGACCAGCAAGACCCATTGCGGTAGGCCCTCTCATAGCAGCTACGGAGATATCTGCAGAAGAAAGGCATGAAAGCACAATGGCAAAGACAGCAAATACTGAAATGATTTTCCTCATATGACTGAATATAGTCATAATCGGAAATCGATTCCAGTCTTGAGAAAACATGCTTTACGCTGCAGACAGCGTAGAATCAATACTTATTGAGCAGGAATTGTTCCAAAGGAACAATCTTTATTCCATCAAGATTATCTGATGCAAAGCTGTCAAGAGTAATCACCATCTTCGGATAATCATCTCGGATCATCCGCAGATTACAGATTTCCCTGTCTGAAGCATCAGGAATTGTACGGCATACCTGCATATATATTCTCTCTTTACCGCTCTCCTTTTCTGCAACAAAGTCAATCTCTTTGTCATACAACTTACCTACATATACTTTGTAACCCCGCCGTCTTAGCTCGACATATACAATATTCTCAATGATGGCTGCGATATAAGTACCGCTGAACCCTTTCAGCCCATATAACAGAGAATGATCTGCAAGATAGTATTTCTCCTGTGTCGCAAGAATTTCTTTCCCGCGGAGATCATATCGCGGGCACCGGCAGATGACAAAAGCCTCCTCAAGCCATCTGAGATAGTCATATACCTGTTCGATGTTCTGCGTCCGTCCCTGTCCTTTTAGAAATCTGACGATTGCAGTTCCTGAGAATGTCTTCCCCATATTATCAAGGATGAAATTCACTACGCGATTGAATAAATCAAGATTCAATATTCTATGCCTACGCTGTATATCCCTTATGACAATAGATGTATATATTCCATATATAATCTGATATGCGGTCGTTTCATCGAACTCGCTGGTAGATATCACGGGGAATCCCCCAAAGGAAATATATCTGCCAATATCGCCTGCAGCAGTGCCCATGTGTTGTCTGAATGACAGAAATTCCTCAAAGGAAAGCGGATACACGGGAATTTCCACGAAGCGTCCTGACAGATAAGTCGAAAACTCTCCAGCCAGAAGCTTGGAATTGGATCCTGTCACGAAAATACAGTGGCCATCATCCTCGAACAGGGAATTGACAGCTTTTTCCCAGCCATTGACTTCCTGTACCTCATCAAGAAGCATATAGCAACGCCCTTTCCCTTCGGCCCTCTTACTGAGTTCCCTGTACATGGAAATAGCATCTGATATCTCCAGCTCACCTAAGGATGTATATCGTCTGTAGATAATTCTGTCCTCAGATATTCCCATTCTTATCAGTTCATCAGCAAGGAGCGAAAGCAATGTTGATTTACCAGACCTCCTGACCCCATTGATAATCTTTATAAAGTTAGCCGCCAGAAAACCGACAAGGCTTGTCCTGCCGGATGAAGGCGGCAATGATCATCTGATCTTATAATCGGCAAATACATGTCCACAGGATTGGCAGACATATGCCTCCGCCTTG
>CALXLA010000057.1 GCA_944389075.1 uncultured Spirochaetaceae bacterium | reverse complement strand
CCTTGCTTTGGTTAATCAGGCAAAGTATGGGCGTCTCAGTAAAAAGAAAATGATGTTTAAGGCTGCCCTCAATCCTCAAGTTTTGCTTGATATTATTTTTCCGAAAAAGTAAATGCTGTTGCCGTGGGAAGTATTTAACCTAATGATATGAATTGTGTGGACATATCCAAAAAGAAAGGTGAACTGTAAAATGTAACAGGGTGAATGAAAATGGCAAAAAGACCCGTACTACCGTCTTTCACCAGCTATCAGAAGTCTAGAATCGAACAAAGGCGCTGTCAACAAATTGATATGCTCCCCTCAAGTAGGACAGAGAAAAAAGAAAACTACTTGAAGGGAGTTTTTTAATGAATAGGAAGAACAGGATTTCACCAGAAATAAAGACCAAGCATGTAGAAGAGTACATTGCAGGAAAGCTTGGACAGCATGAAGCAGCAAGGAAATGTGGAGTCAGTCCTCGGACATTTGAGGTCTGGGTAGCAAAATACAAGTCAGATGGGCCAGCTGGACTTTCTGTACAGAAGAATAATAAAAAGTATCCCGGATGGCTTAAGGAGAATGCAGTTGAGGAGTATCTCAAAGGTGGGATCTCACTTGTTGGTATCTGTGAGGAATATGGAATTTCATCCCCGCATACACTCACAAAATGGATAAAGAAATATAATGCTCATGAAAGGCTTAAATCCGGCAGTGGAGGAAGCGGAATGAGCAAGACAAGAAAGACAACACAGGAAGAGAGAGTGGAAATCGTCAGATACTGCATTCAGAATGGAAAGAATTATGGTTAGACCGCGATTAAATATTGCGTTTCCTATCAGAATGTATATCAGTGGGTTCATAGATATGAGAAGCTTGGAATTGCAGGACTTGAGGACAGACGGGGGAAAAGAGCAGATACAGTAAAGCCCAGGACACCTGAAGAGGAACTGAAAGCACAGGTGGCTATGCTTGAAGCTCGGAACTATGATCTGCAGATGGAGAATGATCTGCAAAAAAACTGGACGAGCTGCTGCGGGGGAGACGCTTTCGCTGACGCGGCAGCTCTGCAAATACAAGGCCATAAAGGAACTGGCTGAGGCGAAGGGATACCCTGAGTCGAGGATGTGCAAGAAGCTCGAGGTAACACGTTCTGCATATTGCAGATGGAAGAAATCCCCGAAGAGCCTTAATGAGCTTGAGGATTCACGGCTTGTTGGCCTGGCTGAGAAAATACATGCCGAGCATCCAGACATGGGCTACAGGAGGATATGCGATGAACTCAATGCAAGATACGGCGAGCATGTGAATGACAAGAGGATCCTACGCTTATGCAGGATGAGGAAGATACAGTCAGCAATCAAATGGAAGCCCAGATGCTGCACAAGGGCAAGCAAGGATGCGCAGCATATCCAGGACAACATCCTGAACAGGGAGTTCTCCGCAGAGCAGCCGAACCAGAAATGGCTCACAGATGTCTCGGAGTTCAAATATTCCGTCAACGGCGAGACAAAGAAAATCTACCTCAGCGCTATATTGGATCTCTATGACAGGAGGATAGTCGCCTACAGGATCGATGACCGCAATGACAATCCAATCGTCATGAATACGTTCAAGGAGGCATTCTCGAAAGAGCCGGATGCCCATCCCCTCTGCCACAGCGACAGAGGATTCCAGTATACGGGCCCGCAGTTCTATATGCTTATGAATCGTCATGGGTGCATCCACAGCATGTCCAGGGTTGCCCATTGCATAGACAACGGTCCAATGGAAGGCTTCTGGGGAATACTCAAAAGGGAGATGTACTACAACCGGAAATTCGACAGCAGGGACAGACTCATAAGCTCCATCAAGGATTACGTTGAGTACTACAACGGGAAGAGGATACAGAGGAAGCTGCATAGGATGTCACCGATGGAATACCACGATAAATACATATCTGCCGCATAGGTGGGAGAGCCGTTGCTACCTTTCGATAAGCAACGGCTCAGTTTTAATTATTTGACTGTCCTATTGACGGGGTGCACACCAAATACTGCTGGCAGAGCCTTTCCTTGTCAGTCAATCCAATGATTCAGATCAGGCAAAATCCTCGTCTGAAATCCTGTCAGGGAAGCATATCATCAGCTGGGAGATGATCAGTCCCCAGTTGTGGGGTTTGTCATACCACTTGGCCGTTATGTCCCTCATCGCAAGGAACAGCAGCTTCAGAAGCGAATCATCGGTCGGGAACACAGTCCTTGTTTTCGTGACCTTCCTCAGCTGCCTGTTGAAGCCCTCTATGGCATTGGTGGTATAGATCAGGCTCCTCATCTCGTATGGATACTGGAAGAAGGATGTGAGCTCATTCCAGTTGTCCCTCCAGCTCTTCACTGCCGCAGGGTACTTCCTGCCCCATTTCGAATCGAACGCATCCAGCTGCTCCCATGCATCATCCTGGGTATTCGCCTTGTAGATTCTCTTCAGATCCGAAGCAAAGCTCTTCATGTCCTTGGAGACGACGATGGAGTTATACTAATAAAGTAGACAAACAAATAAGAGGAAATAAACTAGAAAAAGGACAAAAGAACGGAGGGAGAAGATAAATGGCATATGTGCCGAAATACGAAGAGGAATTCAAGAAGAATCTGGTGGCGCTGCACAACAACGGAAAAAGCCAGGCAGAGCTGTGCCGTGAATACGGCGTGTCAGAATCAGCACTGGCAAAATGGATCAAGAACTACGCATCTGTAAAGACCGATGACGGAGAGGTAATCACGGCGAAGCAGGTGAAGGAGCTGCAGAAGAGGAATGCGGCCCTTGAGGAGGAGAACCTGATCCTAAAAAAAGCGATTGCTATATTCATGCCCCACTCAGAAAAAGGCTAGAGGCCGTGCACAGGCTCTCTGGCGAACATTCCCTAAGCACGCTATGCAGGGTGCTTAGGGTGAACAGATCCAGTTATTACAAGCATTACTGCAGCGGCAAGAGCGCGAGAGCCAAGGAGAATGAGGAGATCAGGAGATGCATACTTCTGATATATTCCAGCCACTCCAAGCGTCCAGGGGCCTACAAGATACAGCACCTTTTAGAGCGTGAATATGGCATAAGGATAAGCGCGGGAAGAGTGTACCGGCTTATGAAGGGAATGAATCTGCCGAGGATGTCCACGGCCATAAGGCCGAAGAGCAGGAAGAGAAATGATGATGAGGGAGAATGCGAGAACCATCTGAATCGGGAATTCAGACAGGACAAGCCGAATGCTGTCTGGTGCAGCGATTTCACATATATACGCACCGATGAGGGCTGGGCATATATATGCGTGATCATCGATCTTTTCTCAAGGAAGGTGATCTCATGGACGCTCTCCGCACGACATTCCGTGGATTTCGTGAAGGATGCATTTCAAAAGGCATTCAGCGAGCGTGGAAAGCCGGAGGGGCTTCTCTTCCATTCCGACCGTGGCAGCGAATACACATGCAAGGAGTTCAGGGACCTGCTGGACCAGTGCTCCGTGCTTCAGTCGTTCTCCGCCAAGAGCTACCCTTACGACAATTCCGTTTGCGAGAGCTTCTTCAAGTATCTGAAGATGGAAGAGACCGACAGGAAGCATTACCGAACAAGAGAGGAACTCAGGCTTGATCTTTTCTCTTATATCGATGGCTACTATAACTCAAAGAGGATCCATTCCTCTATTGGTTACAAGACACCGAACGAGATTGAAAAGGAGTTCTTCACGAACAACTGCTAATCTTTTCTTTTTCTTGTCTACTATGTTGACTGTGGTTCATGTCAACAAGACCAGGCTGAAGTCACTTGCCGGAGACATGAGACCAGCGCATTACAGCAGATATCTGGCAGTCGATGAGTTTGCCATCCACAAAGGTCACAGGTATGCCACATGCGTGATGGACCTTGATACCGGAGAGGTGATCTGGGCCGGGAAAGGGAGGACGAAGGAGGACTTCGTTGTCTTCTTCCGGGAAACCGATATGGACTGGCTTTCCGACGTGGAGGCCGTGGCAATGGACATGAACGCCTCATACAATGCGCTGGTAAGCGAGAGGATGTCGAAGGCCAGGATAGTATATGACCGCTACCATATGCAGGCACAGTTCGGCAAGGATGTGCTGGGAGCTGTCAGGCTTGAGGAAGCGAGGAGTCATAGGGAGCAGGCCATCAGGATGAGGGAGGAAGGCAGCCCCGAGGCTGATGTGAGGAAGGAGAAAAGCCTTTACTCCGAGATCAAGCGCGCAAGGTGGATACTGCTTGCGGGGAAGGACAGCCTGACTGATGAAAAAGCCTCTGCCCTTAGGAAGATCCTCGATGATCATGCCGATCTCTCTGTGTGCCATGCTATGAAGGAGGAGATGGCAAGGCTGTTTGACCTGAGGGATGTGGATGAGGCAAAGAAAGGCTGGGAAGACTGGTTCAAGGGCGCGAAGGCAAGCGGCATCCCTGCACTTGCCAGATTCGCAGAGCTGAAGGAGAAGAGGCTTGATGGCCTTGCAGCCCATGCACTGCATCCGATCTCAACCGGCAGGCTTGAGGGCTTCAACAACAGGATCAAGGTCGTCAAGAGAATCGCCTATGGCTACAGGAATGAGGATTATTTCTTCTCCATGATCCGTTACATCTCATTGCCTTCGAACAGGACTCTATCCCCTAAGAAAACGTGAAGAGCCAATAAATAGCGGCACACAATTTGCGTACCGCTATTGAAACCTTATCGTTTCTCTTCGTTTTCTTCCTTCTCGAGCTGGAGCGTGATTGTTGTTGCATCGCATAGCTCTGAAGGTCCGAAATACTGAATGGCTCCAGGGTAGCGGAAGCATGTTTCCATCGCCCATTTCTTCCTATGCTTTGCAAAGTACTGGAATGGCTTTCCTTTCAGGTCCACGAGGGCTTTCTTGATTACAGGCTTGTCCTGACCGCCTCTTCTTTCGATGTCCATCATCTTTGTAATAGGAAGGCCACCTGCTTCCCACTTCTCGATGCCACCGTCAAGATGCCTGATTGTCGACATGTAGCCTGTGTATCCATATGAGATGAGACAGAATGCAGTATATCCGAGAGAGTAACAGTAGTCAGCATCGAAATTGGAAGGGAAGGCCGCTCTGCCTTCATAGCCGAAGAAGTGATGGAGCGGGCTGAACTTGCCGTTGTATCTGCCTTCGCTCTTCATCTCCTCAAGTTTCTTGGCAACTATCGATGAAAGCAGCTTCTCTGTCTCTATCCTTGATACCTGGACATTGCCATGTGGATCTCTGTCCATCAGCAGCTGCTGCTGAATATCGATAGGAAGGATATTGAATACATCCATGCTTTCTTCTGAGAGGGCAGCGGTGAGGAATCCTATCTTGGCATCCCAGTCGATAAGCTCTGCGAACTTCTCACCTTCAGTTCCAAGTGTGTCATTGATTTCAGCGATGAGCTTCTTGACTTCTGGTACGAATTCTATGAGACCTTCAGGAATTATGACTACACCGAAATTGTAGCCGATTTTTGCCCTGTCTGCGACGCTGTTCGCAATCTCTTCGGCAATCTGATTGAGATGGTAGCCCTTTTCCTGGATCTCTTCGGAAATCATGCATACGTTCGGATGTGTCTGCAATGTGCATTCAAGCGCGATATGCGATGCAGAACGTCCCATAAGCTTGATGAAATGCCAGTATTTCTTTGCGGAATTGGCATCCCTCATTATGTTTCCGATAAGCTCTGAATATGTTTTGCAGGCCGTATCAAAGCCGAATGATACTTCGATATCCTCATTCTTCAGATCGCCATCTATCGTCTTCGGGCATCCGATGACCTGAATAGGAAGCTTGTTCTCTGCAAAGTACTCTGCAAGGACAGCTGCATTCGTATTTGAATCATCTCCACCTATTATGACTATTGCAGTCATTCCATGTTTCTTCGCGACTTCCGCGACTTTCTTGAACTGTTCTTCAGTCTCAAGCTTTGTTCTTCCGGATCCTATGATATCGAAACCGCCTGTATTGCGATATGCTGCGATGTTGTCAGCTGTGAGCGTGATGTAATCATCATTTACCAGACCTGAAGGACCGCCCTTGAATCCAAGAAGGATATTGTCAGGATTGCTTTCCTTCAGTGCATCAAACAGGCCTGCTATCACATTGTGGCCACCAGGGGCCTGTCCTCCGGAAAGAATGACTCCTACGATATGCTTGCTGGGAGTAGCTGTGGAACTTCCTTTGCGGAAATATACTTCCTTCATTCCATATGTATTCGGGAAAAGCTCCTTGATTCTCTCCTGATCCGATTCGCTATGTGTCTCTTCCCCTTCTATGACCGATATGGAACCTACGCCATCCCTCATCATCACGGGGAGCTTTGGCGTATATCCATAGCGTAGAGACTGCAGCGTTGAACAGCTCATGCTAACCTCCTGATATTTATTGTTTTCATTGTATGTTAAGAAACGGAACTTTTCTATATTATGATTGTGTGGCAAGAGTTTTTATTGATGCGGATTCAGTTCCTCAGCGTCTGAGGAGTATTATTATCAAAAGAATAACAAAGGAGCATCTGGAAAGCTTTTTCGTTGCTGACAGATCCCTGCCTGATGTCATGCTTGCAATAGAAGAGGATACTGCAGCATTGAGGCAACCTTTCAGGGGATCATTGCCTAAAGAGGAACTGAAAGCAATTAAATCGAAGACGAAGATGATTGTCGTAGAAAAAGGACAGAACTCGGCTGATGACAAGATTGTAGAGCTTGCATCTTCCGGAGACCTTGCCATAACCCATGATATCCCGCTTGCATCCAGGCTTCTAGAGAAGGATGTCATTGTCATTGATGACAGGGGAGGGGAATACACGAAAGCGAATATTGCAGAGAAGCTCAGCATGAGAGCAAACAATGCAATATTCCGTGAGATGGGCCTGTTTGGAGATAGGTCAGGTACCTTCGGTGAGAAGGAGATACATAAGTTCTCAGCGATGTTCGATCAGAAGATCTCAGCTATACTGATTAAGTAATTGTTTTGACTTGAATAATAATGTTGTTTATCCTTAATAATGGAGTTGTGTTATATAGTGGGGGGGGGGGTATGAATGAAGACTCCTATGATATCAATAATCATTCCTGTATACAATGTTGAGAAGTATGTAGGGGAATGCATTAATAGCGTTATTAATCAGACATACACAAATCTTGAAATACTGATTAACAATGATGGCTCTACGGATAATAGTTACCAGATATGTCAATCATATGCACAGATTGATCCAAGAATAAAATTGTATTCTCAGGAGAATAAGGGTGTATCTATTGCAAGAAATGCAATGCTTGAAAAAGCTATAGGTGAGTATGTCCTTTTTATTGATCCAGATGATTTTATCCTACCTACACATGTAGAACGTCTTTTGAATCTTTTAAATGAATATGATGCTGATGCTTCTGCCTGTGGATACATAAAATTTTCAAATGAAAATACAGTAAAATGTCATAGACAAATGAAAGAGGAGATTATTCTTTATAATGGTATCGATTTTGCTATAGAAATAACACGGCCTATTTGTATGCATATTTTACCTGTTGCATGGAGTCGATTAATAAAAAGAAGTTGTTTGAATAACTTTAGTTTTCCAGCGGGACGTATCAATGAAGATAGATTTGCTATGCCATTGCTTATGTGCAAACTTAAAAGTGTAGTATATACAAACGATGCTTTATATATGTACAGGGATCGTTCCGATAGCATTATGCATACAAGACAATTTCCAAAAAGCACAGATCATCTAGATGCTTTTATTTTCACAATCAGGTATGGTGTTGAATACGATTCAAGAACAATGATTTGGAATGGTGCTTATTCATTTCTTGATGGCTATTTGAAGCAAAAAGCCATTTTGCTTAACACAAGGAATAAAGGAAGATATAGGTTTAATGCCAAGTATGATGAATTGTTCCGAATGTGTTTGCACTTAGTACTGCAAAAGAAATATAAACCTGGAAAATTATTATATAAGGAACTGATTCCGTTACGCTGATAGTAGATTAGCAATATTATTATCTTCCTGTGTATATATTATATGAGAAATATAATTTTAAGGGGGCAGTATCCATTTGAAGAGAAGCTGAGAGAAGATATCTGTGGTGTATTCAGGATTCTTCCTGTTGGTATATTCATTGGAAATGCAGATGTATCGGTTATATGCAATCCTTCACTTGAAGAGCTTTTGCTTGAAGTAGATAAGAGCAGGCTTGTATGTCCAGATGTAAGGATAGTAGTTATGGGGAGCATTTATCTTCGGCTTATGGTCGTTTGTCTTTTTGATTCAGTTTATATTGCCGAGAATGTTGAAGAACTTGAAAGAATCATCATTGAAAAGAGTCCTGTGAGAAGATGTATAAAACTCACTGAAAAGGAGAAGCTTTTCCTTTCTGTTATGGAAAGAGGGCTGTCTAATAGTGAATTGACTACAGTTCTAAATATAAGCGAAAGGACTGTCCGAAGGCTGAAAAGCAGGCTTTTGGATAAAACAGGGCTTGTATCATCAGAACAGTTGGCAGTTTTTTCACTTGTTATGAATTCAAGTTCAAGATTTGTTTGATGCTCGGAATATCGCTGGATGACGATATAATTAATAATTTTCGACGGTAATGGATTATTGTGGATGAATTTAAATAGATCGTATATCTATAGTTTTCATTTATAGAATTTAAAAGGGACCGTCGCAAAAAGCGGCGGTCTTCTGCTGTCCGAGCAAAAGCTATATAAATTCTTGCAATAAAACGAATTAATTTGGGATTGCCATGCGCCTTGGCATGGAAAAAGCAAGCCTTTTCCGTTATAATTTCAATAACCACAAAGAAATAAACAGGAGGAGCTTGCTTAAGCCATATGGCCATGAATGATAATATCCTGAATCTCGAAGACGGACAACTGTATCTGAACCTTTCCATTCCATTGGATGAGACATATTCCTCATACATAGAGGCACTGGATGCATTGTATGCCACACTTGACTATAGAGCATTCATGCGCACGGAGAGACGCGGCCGCCCATCTGCCATACATCCGTCGAAGATGATGGTCCTTCTCGTATACGCATACATGAACGGGACATTCTCCTGTCGGGAGATAGAGAAGCTGATGAAGCGCGACTGCGTATGCATGAAGGTGCTGGGCATGGACAGGATACCTGACCATTCGACGATAGACCGCTTCATCCGGGGCAATCATGATGCGATAGCGGACATCATGAGGCAGAGCGTGACGAGGCTCAGGGAGCTCGGGGAGCTTGACGGGCGAACAGTGTTCCAGGATGGGACGAAGATAGAGAGCGCGGCAGGGAAATACACGTTCGTATGGCTTTCTGCCTGCGGGAAGAACCTTGCAAAGGCCCTGTCAAGGGTATCTGGAACAGCAGCTGCATATGGCCTTGAAACAGAGATCACGGAGAGGAACGTGATGGCTGTCATTGATTCATTCGAGGCCCGCATGCAGGAGAACGGCATCAGGTTCCCGTCATCCAGCGGCCGCGGACATCGCCTTTCGCAGGAGCAGAAGGACTGGAGGAAGATGCGGGAGGAGAAGGAGAAGATAGCGGATTACATCTCATGGATACGGAAGATGAAGGAGACAGGGAGGAAGAGCCTGTCAAAGACTGATGAGGATGCGACGTTCATGAGGATGAAGGAAGACCATATGAGGAACGGGCAGCTCAGGGCTGCATACAACATGCAGAACCTGGTCCAGAACGGCTATGTCATTGCCTGCGGCGCATTCATGGACCGCACTGACTACCGCACGATGATCCCGATGCTTGAGAGGCTTGAGGAGGAAGGTATTGATTATGATTCCTTCTGCGCCGATTCAGGCTACGACATCAAGGATAATTACGAATGGCTTGAGGAGCATGGCAAGAAGGCATACATCAAGCCGCAGTACCATGAGGAGAACAGGAAAAGGAAGAGCAGGAAGAATCCTTCTTTGAAGTCCAATTCTGCATACGACGAAGAAAACAATGTTTTCACCTGCATGAGAGGGCACAAGCTCTTCTATGTGAAGGATACGGACAAGGGGCAGGTGTATGAGGCAAGGAGAGGATGCAAGAGCTGTCCCTTAAGGAAGCAGTGCATGCTCTCTCAGGCGAAGAGATATGATTACAAGCGGCTCACGATAGACATTGAGGCCGAGAAGCACAGAAGGAAGAGCGAGGCCATGATAACAAGCGATGAGGGGATAGAGATAAGGATAAACCGGAGCATACAGGCCGAGGGGTCATTCGCGCTCCTGAAGGCCGCATTCGGCTGCCGCCGCTTCCGCATGCACGGGATTAGGAATATAGAGGCTGAATGGATGATGCTCTGCATGGCAGGGAATGCCCTCCGATACTCTATACGGCTTGCCAATGGCCGGGCCGGAACGCCTTTCTGGTTCAGGATAGAACAGAAGGCCTGCTGAGTTCCTGATGAATATTTGATTCCGGTATTAACTAGGGGAGATTCTGTCCTGGATGGCCGGATTCTGCCTTACACAGCCTGCTTTAATGCACAAAGCAGGACCGGAGTCCTGCTCTGTGGCTGATTAATGGTCGCTGCCGTTTCTCAAAAGTGATTTTTGCGACAGCCCCCTTTGTACGTATTAATATTCGCAACTCTTTACATAGCGTGGATAAGGGATTACGTCACGGATGTTCTCGATACCTGTGACATATCTTACTGCACGTTCGAAACCAAGACCGAATCCCGCATGAGGAACTGATCCATACTTTCTGAGGTCAAGATACCACCAGTAGGCTGCAGGATCGAGACCAAGCTCCTTCATCCTGTCAAGAAGGACATCATAGCGATACTCTCTTTCGGAACCTCCGATGATTTCACCAAGACGCGGTGCAAGGACATCCATTGCGCGGACTGTCTTTCCATCTTCGTTCATCTTCATATAGAACGCCTTGATATCCTTAGGGTAGTCGGTGACGATTACAGGGCGCTTGGCAATCTCTTCTGTGAGGTAGCGTTCATGTTCTGTCTGGATTTCAACACCCCAGCTGACAGGGAATTCAAACTTGTCGTTGTTCTTCTCCAGATGCTTTATGGCTTCTGTGTATGTCATATGCTCGAATGGGCTTGTTATGACATGCTCAAGGCTTTCGATGACACCTGGCAGCACGAACTTGTTGAAGAACTCCATATCCTCGCTGTTTTTATCAAGGACAGCTTTGAAGATATACTTGAGGAACTTCTCTGCACAGTCCATATCACCTTCAAGCGTGCAAAATGCCATCTCTGGCTCAATCATCCAGAATTCCGCAAGATGTCTTGTCGTGTTAGAGTTCTCTGCACGGAATGTTGGTCCGAATGTGTAGATGTTCTTCATTGCAAGAGCGTAAGTCTCGCCTTCAAGCTGTCCTGATACTGTCAGGTTTGCAAGCTTGCCGAAGAAATCCTTTGAATAGTCGACTTTTCCATCTGGAGTTTTTGGCACATTCTCAAGGTCAAGCGTAGTTACCTGAAACTGAGCTCCTGCCCCTTCGCAGTCAGATGCGGAAATGAGCGGTGTGTTGACATAGACGAAGCCGTTCTCCTGAAAGAATGAATGGACAGCATATGCCATTGTGTTCCTGACTCTCGTGACAGCACCAAAGAGGTTTGTCCTCGGTCTGAGATATGCCTTTTCTCTCAGGAACTCGACAGTATGCCTCTTCTTCTGCAGAGGATAATCTGCAGGACATTCGCCTATGATCTCTACATTCTCAGCTCTGAGTTCAACATCCTGATTTCCACCTTCTGATTTGACGATCTTTCCTGTCACAGAGACAGAGCATCCCGTTGTGAGCTTGGAGATGAGCTCATCAGAGAAGGAAGATCTATCAAGTACGGCCTGAAGACCTTTCAGGCATGAACCATCATTTATTTCGATAAATGATACATTCTTGCTGTCTCTCTTGGTTCTGACCCATCCTTCCGCCTTAATTGTGTCTTCACCAGGCTCAAGAGCCAGAATCTCTTTGATTCTCTTTTCCATCTGAAACTCCGTATGTATGCATTATCAACAAGAGGGGATATGGGGTCAAGGATAGGACAAAACTTAATAAATTCAAGAGAAATAAGTTTCTTACAAAAATAAATATGGATCTGAAATTACCCATCAATTATATTGCTATATGGCTTATGAAGATTAGCTCATCATAAAATGATGAGTTAGTAGAGTAGATGACTTTATATAGAAGTATGAATTTTTCCTAGCATTTTGCTATTGTGGCAGGTGAAAAATAGTGAAATCAATGAGAGAAAAGGATTCACAAACCTAGAAATTAGCGAATATTTTGTCTGCATCGCATTCTAAAAAACAAATAGTTAAACTATATTAAAAGATAATTATTTATTTGATATATTCATAAAGTTCCAATGGTGGAAAAAGGAGATTTTATGGGCTTAGACAAGACCGCTGCAATACTTACACACTGGGGTTCTATATCAAACTATGGTCAGCAATTGCAGGCCTTTGCTCTGCAATCGTATCTACAGGAGCTAGGAGTTAAGCCAACATTGATAAGATATATGGGAGAAAATCTGGCATTGTATTGGGAGATTCGTCCACTAATTGATAAATACATTTTGTCAGGATTTCGCCCAAGCAAGGCTGGGGACTTCAGGCATTTCAGGGAATTTCAGAAAAATTATCTGAACTATTCAAAAAAAATATATATGACATGCCGTTCTTTGAAAGCAGTCAGCGATAGTTATGATTTTTACATAACAGGAAGTGATCAGTATGGGGTAAGATTGCCACAGGGCCTCTTGGTGGGAAAAAAGCGATAGATGCTTTCTGCCTGAGCTTTAGAGCTCCAGGCAAGCCAGGTTTCTCATATGCGGCAAGCTTTGGATTCTCATTACCATCAAAAGGTTCTGCAAAATATTTGAGTGAACAACTTAATGGACTGGATGCAATATCTGTGCGCGAAGAAGCGGGGCTTTCAACATTAAAATACCTTGGTGTAGAGGGTGGTCAATGGGTGCCAGACCCTGTAATGCTTTATGGGGATGAGATGTACATTCGCCTTATAGAGACGAGGGATGGTAAAATTAAAGACTATAATACGAAATGTTTCTGTTATTATTTAAAGAATGGTGGTGTAATAGACTACACATCAGTTATAAATGTACTTGAAGGTTTTTTCGGTAGAGACCATATTGCTTATACATACTCTAGTGAGATGTCTAGATGGGATAGAAGTAGATCCTCTGTCATGCCAGATATAGCTGAATGGCTTAGATATATAAGAGATACAGATCTTTTGGTGACTAATTCTTTCCATGGTGTTGCATTCGCAATAATATTCAATACTGATTTCATATACATACCTATACATGACTGGAATGGACGAAAAGATGTACGAATAACATCACTTCTGGAAACGCTTGGAATCAATCCGGACTCTGTTTGTGCATCAAGTGTAGATCGTTTTAAAGAGCTTCTTGCCACAAAGGGAAAGTTTGATTGGGATAGAATCAATGAAATGTTATGCAATTTCAGGTCAACAGGGAGAGAATATCTCAGGAGATGTATACATGGAAGAGAAAGCTGAAATAGCAATTCAGCATAGTGACGATGCATTTTTCAAGGTATTCCTGTCCGATTATTCACTGAGACCTTCGTGTTATTCATGTCTATTCAAGGGATATAGAATGCCCGGCGATTTGATAATAGGTGACTTCTGGAATATAAGAATGGCATATCCATCAATGGATGATGATAAAGGTGTTTCAGAAGTCATTGTTGTAACTGAAAAAGGCGAAAAGCTTATTTCGATGTTATCAGGGAGAATGGAAATCCGTAGGACATCAATTTTAAAAGCATTTCAACCAGCCATATGGTATCCCCCAGTAAAGCCTCGAAAAAGAGAGAGATTTTTTCTAGAGCTCCGTTCTAACTCGTTTGCAACATCATTGCAGCATATTAATAGTAATAAACTAAGAGGTATTGCATCTCTTTTCAGAGGGATAGTAAGAACGTTATGGCCAATCCGTTTTAAAAGAACAGCTGCTGGAATGAGTAGAGTAGAAAATGATCTTAAGAAGACATGTATAGGATGCTCTGCATGTGTGTCTGCTTGTCCGACTAAAGCTATTGGAATGAAGGCTGACAATGAGGGTTTTCAGTATCCTATAATTGATGAATCTAAGTGTATTAATTGTGGCCTATGCAAGAGGATATGTCCTGTCGCAAATCCCAAGAAGATGCTTACAGGTTTCAGGGCGGTATATGCCATGAAAGCCTCTGATGAGATAAGAGCATGCTGTTCATCTGGTGGTGTCTTTCCAGTTCTTGCAGAGGAGATAGTCCGTAAAGGTGGTATAGTTTTCGGAGCTGTTTTGGATTTATTATCTTCAAATTTTGTAAAGCATACAGCAGTAGATGATGTTGCAAGGCTTTCTCTGTTATATGGTTCAAAATACATTCAGAGCACGATTGGTTCATCGTATGAAGATGTTAAACGGGAACTGGCAACAGGACGTCTGGTACTTTTTTCAGGTACTCCTTGTCAGATTGCAGGACTCTATTCGTATCTTGGACGATTTGATTATTCTAATCTCTATACAATATCTATCATATGCCATGGAGTACCTTCTTCATTAGTCTTTTCTGCATATCTTAAAGACATGCAGAAAGACGGCATGGATATTGTTGACGTAAGTTTCAGGGATAAAATTATTGGATGGCGTAGATACTCAATCAAACTGACATATTCCAAGCACAATGTGTGATGGAAATGAACATTATTATGCAAACGAGCCAACGAGATTCGGGATATAGATGGGTGTAGCAAGTGAAGGGAATGTGGTAGTGCGAAGCCGAGATTCATCCAGGACACTTCTGGGTATCTTCTTCTGGATAAAGCGGTTCCCTGCAGATGTTGAAGCCGTTGCTAGCCATGCATATTTAGTGTCAGAAGATTCAAGGTAATAGTCTCCAGATGCATCGCAGACAGGGATAAGGCAAGTCAGGAGAAACAGGACCTCAACAGAATCTACATCGCACATGGGGAATATGGCAATGGATATGAAGGATAACATGTTCTCAATCTGAGATTCACTTTATATGCTTGGACAGCAGAGGGCTGCTGATGACATTCATATGATAGCAGAAAAAGACAGTCCATCACTTGAGGACCTTTCATCAACATCCGTGATCATGCTGCCAGATTCTTGAATGTGCTATGCCAGGTAAGCCAAGATAAGAAGCCTATGCTCATTTTGATGAAATTCTTGATTCACCTGATCGTAAGCTGGACATGGAATACATCTGAGAACTGAATTCACTGGACTTCGTACGCAATGGATTCAATCTCGTGATATGGTGGGCTTCCTGGAACCGGAAGGCCATGGATTGCGAGGATGTTTGCCACATCGGCATGCGCTGCCGGTCTTCGTACGAGATGGATATCGTTTTCTGTGCTTTACAACAGTTGCTTCGGTTTTACAGGGATACTGATGGTCAGATCCTTGAGAATAAGATCATGTATTCGAAATTTGATCTTCTCTGCATTGATGAATTTCCAAATGTCTTTGAGCTGTATCCTTTCCTTGTGCTCCAGATATTCAATACGGTCTCTTAAATGGGGCAATTCATACTCCTCTACATGCAGTGCCAGTCGGAAAGGTAGGAGGAATGTTCT
The DNA here is from genome assembly GCA_944389075.1 of uncultured Spirochaetaceae bacterium. GTDB lineage: Bacteria > Spirochaetota > Spirochaetia > Sphaerochaetales > Sphaerochaetaceae > Ornithospirochaeta. The sequence goes on along the minus strand of CALXLA010000057.1, from coordinate 78,712 downwards.
CGATAACAAGCATAGGGCAGTCCATAAAGATCCGAATTCTTCAGAGAGTAAAAAGACTCCATCTAAGCGGTTCTAATCTTCATCTGACAGACATTTTTAATGATTCCTACGATTCCAGCAGGTGGATTCTTAGAATTGCAATGGACAACCTATCCATTTTTTCAAGTGGACACGCTTTCCTTTTTAGGCGGAAGAAAACAAATGCCTCCTTAAGAACAGCCTGGTAATATTCGATAGGTTTGCGAATTTGAAGTACAGATACGGCAACAGGGAATTCTGGTACCGCGGATACTATGTATATACCGTGGAACGAAACAAGGCTACGATAGAGAAATACATCAGGAACCAGCTGGTGATGAAAGAGCTGTTCGACCCGCGTTTACGGGCAAGCCAGCAGAAAAGGGCAAATACGGATCCGAGTAATTCCCGGATAGATAAGGGACAAAGGCTGCTTTAGCAGTGGCCTGATGAAGAGATGCGGCTGTTGTCGTATTCAGGGCGCGAACCAGCACTTGTCGGTAACATGCCCTTATAGGGCTGGGCCATACCACCGGCTGAGTGAGGTGAACCCTCAAAGCTGGACATGAAATAATGCCAGGCTATCTTCTCTCGGAAAATCAACGGAGGAAGATAGCCTAGTTTCATTTGAATCCTCTCTTTATTGTAATATTCGATGTATTCATCTATTGCAGTACTTAACTGCTCTCTTGTTTTAAACTCCTTTTCATGCCCGAAATACATCTCCCGCTTGAGCGTTGAGAAAAAAGTCTCCATCTTGCTGTTGTCTAGGCAGTTGCATTTTCTGGATATGCTCTGAGTAATATCCATTAGCTTTAAGACGATCCACAAATGCACAATGCTGGTAATGCCATCCTTGGTCCGAATGAATCACAGCCCTTTATGGCAAGAATGGTCAGCAAGAGCTTTATCAAGCATTGCGATCACCATATCGAGATTAGGAGATGGAGAGACTGAATAGCTTATTATCTCGCCGGTACAGAGATCCTTTATCAGGGAGAGATATAGCTTGCCTTCTTCCGTAGCAAATTCTGTTACATCAGTAGCCCATACTTTATCAGGCTCATTCACGCTGAACTTTCTTTTGAGCCTATTGGGAACTGTCTTGCCTGCCTCTCCCTTATATTATGAATACTTGTGCCTGCTTGCAGCTGCAGGGTATAGGTTAAGCTCTCGCATTATCCGATTGACCTTCTTATGGTTTACAGCAATGCCATTCAGAATGGAGCTGTGCTGTAATCCTTCTGTATCCGTATCTTCCTTTATGGCGGGAAAATATCCCTTTTATCCTTGCCTTCAGATCTTCATCTTTATCTGTTATATGATTTGCCTTCCAGTTTAAATATGAACTCTTTGGACATTGAAGAATTCTGTAAGCTCATACAGATAGAATTCGCCGCTTAGCTCTCTGATGAGCTGGTATCGCTCCCTGCGCGTGAGCGATTCCTTATCTTTTCCTGATAGCACAATCTCTAGCTCTCTTCTAATATCTTCTTCCTTCATGATGAAACCCTCTAAATTGGTTTTTAGTCCAACTTAGGGGAACATCTCACTCAGTCGATGGCCATGATTATAATTTTTCATAGTTCCTATTATAAACTATGAAAAAGGTGAAGGTCATTCTGCATTTGTATTTTATTATTTGAAATAGAAGGAATTATCCTAAATTCAGCATTTTTCATGGTTATTAGAGTAGAATTAAGGTTAGTATTTCCATTGATGATTCCTTGTTTTCCATTTGTATGAAATATATTTTATAGACCACATTCTGATATCGAGCCAGCTACCACCAAAGTGATGAATAGGAATTGTATCTTTTGTTAATGGTATTTTTTTTGTATAATAATTTTTTGGACTGAATACATCTTTTGTAAATATTTTGATATATTTTAATGTTTGTTCTTGATTGCGTATTAAGAATGTCGGATTTATTTTTCTTAATATTCTAGGATATATCACGGTATTGGGACAGACCCAGAGTACTCCAATCCATAAAATAAATGATCTAGGATTTTTATAATATGATAACCAAGATTGAATAACTTTATTGTTTTTTTCAGCACCAATTACTGCCGAACATAGTCTGTGATTGTTTTCGAAACCTATAAATGCGGGGTAATTTAATAGAGAATCAAAATTTTTAAGAAGCTCAATATCTGTATCTAAATAGATACCTCCATATTCTTCCAGAACTTTCAATCTTGCATAATCTGCTACAAATGCCCATTTTTTTGCAAAATATGCTTCGGATGCAAATTTATTTTCACTGAAATCAAAATTAGTCTCGTTCCATTCTATAATTTGATAATCCGGACATACTTTTTGCCATTGTTCTATAACTGATTTTAATTTCAATGTTTGCTCTTCTGTATGAGATGGTCCAAACCAACAATAATGTATTATTTTAGGAATCATATGAAAAATCCGTATTTTATACTTTGTACAGTATACATAAAAGATTTTATATAGCAAGCATGATTATTCGTTCGCAAAAGCACAGTGCGCATGAGATGAGCACCGATGCCGATATACATTCAGCACCACTTCCTTGGATTTTGCTTTGTGTGATAATTTCCCGTCTTTAGCGTTTAACGCAAGAAAAGTTTAAGGGCAGGGAATATATATCTTGGTAGGAATATCTGTTTCCATGCAGAAATGAGGATTTTCACATTTCTGGGAATAATTTCTATGCAGGAGATAGGGATATGCCCAAATACTAACCGAACGACATGATAAACTAAAACCAAGCCGAGACCTAAAGTCAAAATCGTATGGATAAAGAAGGGCATTTCTCGGGCATCAATAATCCTAGATTTGAATAATGATCAATATGATCAATCAACAAGATGAAGGATGAAAGATTGTCAATGAGATTGACCTTGAGAGGTTCTAACTGAGAATCTTGCAACCTTCGAGACCTTAAGGGTGGGGAATAAACCTCGCAGAGATTGAGAGGCATACAGGGGCAGCAGATCCATACTGCGCAGATGGAAGAGCAATGGTTATGAACTCAAGCCATCAGGGTAAGAATGGTGGGCTGGTGAGAGCAAGCTGAATAAAGTTTCTGAAACGGTGAATGGCCTACTGTGGAAGGAGTCACGAACTCATTCGTCATATTTGATCGGATACGGGAACTCGGTTACGATGACAGGATCTCAATCCTGAAGGATTACACCCGCACTCTGTTTGTAATAGTCTAGAAAAGGATAAAAGAAAAATTTCATGAGAGTCAGACACTTTTAGAAAAGCTGATAAAGAGAAATCTGAAACTGAATCCCTTTATGGGAAGGAAGATATTAGTTTTCCTTAATCAGATTGTACCATGACAAAATAGTTTATATTGCTGAATATATCCAGACTTGACTGATGGAAAATTTTAGTAAGTCTTCGTAAAATAGAGTAAAATTCATTTTACATATCAGTATTGAAACATTTTGGGTTGTTGGATGTTATGTATGGTAGGTATTTCGCATACCTATGAAGCGATGGTGAGATTTTATGCATGTATATGCTCAAATAGATGTCAAATACAGTTTATTTCCTGAAACTGAGAGAATATGGGGCCGCAGTTCTTCTAATGACTCAGACCTGATAAACAATAAAAAGTGCTTCCTTGAGAAAGTCTGCGATATTAGGTATATTTTCCAGATAGCATGAGCAAGAGTCTGAAGAAGAACTATTTTTCTGCCATATCAAACCAGTTGCTGACTTCGATAATATGGTCTACAGCTCTTTTCTTTATATCGAGAGCTCTTGGGGCTGCGGAAATCGGTGCTTATAGTTATGCGACATCAATTTGTTCGTATTTTGTTCTTGTCTCAAACCTTGGATTTCTTTCCTATGGACAGCGTGAAATAGCATTTTTGAGAGATGATAAAGAAGCATATTCGAAAGTATTCGTAGAGCTCTTTCTTTTGAAAGTACTGATATCGTCAGCAGTTATTGCTCTTTATGTTGTTTTCATTATTTTTATAGCACCAGACAAGATTCTGTACACGATAATAATTATCCAGATATTGAACTCAATGCTTGATATTTCATTTCTCTATACAGGACTTGAGAAATTCGGTACAGTTGCCATACGTACTCTATTCATAAAAGTAGTATATTTCATTGCAATAGTCACATTTGTACGAGAACCTGATGATTTCTATAAATACTGTATCATTGAATCAATGGGAGTATGCGGGGTATCGATATCGCTTTTCATACGGTTGCCGCATCTTCTGACAAGGTTTAAGGGTAAGCTTAATATAAAACGCCATTTGGTACCTGTACTGACATTGTTTGTCCCTTCAACTGCAGTTCAGATCTATACAGTCCTTGATAAATCTATGATTGGTCTTTTGTCAGGTGGTGTCTATGCTGAGAATGGATACTATGAGCTTTCGCAGAATCTAGTAAAAGGCGGGGTCATGCTCGTAACGACATTGGCAAGTGTATCAGCTCCACGTATCGCATATGAGTTAGGCCGGAACAACATGCATATCGTAAAGAAACGGATGTATGATTCATACCGCTTTGCATGGTTTTCAGTCATACCTGTCATTGTTGTAATGTATTTTATTGTTCCGCGTGTTGTTCCTTTGTTCTATGGCCCTGGGTATGATAAGGTTTCAATGCTTGCAAGAGTATTGCTGCCGATTCTTCTTGCAATGGGACTGAGTACGATATCAGGAAATCAGTATCTGGTTCCTGCAAAGAAAGTCCGTTATTACAATATTGCTCTCATAATAGGTGCTGTAGTCAACTTTTTCATGAATCTCATTCTTATACCGAAGCTGATGTCTGTTGGAGCATCCATTGGCTCTGTAGTCGCAGAGTTCTGTGTCCTGATAACTGAGCTTATTTTCATTTCTAAAATTGGACTTCTTCGTATAAGAAGGATCCTTAGATATGGCGTTTCGTATGTGATTGCAGGAATAGTCACAGGCATAGCTTTGATGTATCTGGATGAGTATATTCCCTGTACAGTCTTCGGTGTTCTGATTGATATCCTTGCAGGTTTGTTTATTTATATTGCTTTTCTTTTGATTATCCATGATAGACTAGTTATCGATGGAATCTGGAAGTTTTTCCATAAAGTCAGAGAAAACAAGGAAACTGAGGAATTATCTGAATGAAAAAAGTCTCTGTAATTGTCCCTGTCTATAACGTTGAGAAGTATGTCGGCAAATGCATAGACAGCATTATCAATCAGACATATACAAATCTGGAAATCCTAATCAATAATGATGGTTCTACAGATAATAGCTATGAGATATGCAAGACGTATGCAGAGAAGGATAGCAGGATAAAGCTATTCAGCCAGGAGAATAGAGGATTATCCGCTGCAAGAAACGCTGTGTATGATGAAGTAACTGGTGATTATATATTCTTTGTAGATTCTGATGATTGGTTGCTTCCCGAGTGTATTGAACGACTAGTTATTCTTCTTGAGAAGAATAATGCGGATGCTTCAGCTTGTGGATTTTATAAGGCAAAGAATGAGGATCTGAGGCATATCCATAGGACAAATAAGGTTTCAATGCTTACAGGCGAAGAATTTGCAGACAGGATGACACGTCTTATTGGCTATAGGTGCGTTGCATGGGGACGTCTGATTAAACGAGAATACCTACAAGATCTGTATTTTCCGGATGGCCGGATTTTCGAGGATATATTCGTCATGCCGAAGCTTTTTATGAAGTTTTCAAAAATTGCATCTACACGTGATCCAATGTATATATACCGTCAGAGACAAGATGGTTTTGTTCATTCTTCATTTAAGATTGCAAGAACAGATGAATTGGATGGTTATATTTCTTTGATAAAGACTGGATTTGAGTACAAATGCAAAATGCTTGTTAAGCATGGAATTATATATTTTATACCCAACTACTTTAGATTTATGTGCGCGATAAAGAAAAACAAAATCTTAGCTGGGGGGGGGTATTTGTGTCGTTATATAGATAAATACGCACCCTATCTGAGAGTATATTCAAGGATTCTTTTAACTAATCGTTATGAATGCAGTGATTTAATATACAAGGAGCCGAAACCTCTTCGTTAGCAAGCAGCTTTAGTTCTCCTTGTTTATCTGAGCAACAATAATTGTCCTGCTTTAAAGTAAGGAGACGATAATGAATGGGCCAAAGGTTTCCATAATTGTACCTGTATATAATGTTGATGAATATGTTGGGAAATGCATAGATAGCATAGTAAATCAGACATATAAGAATCTTGAGATTCTTATCAATAATGATGGATCTACTGATCATAGCTACGAAATCTGCAAGAAATATGCAGAAAAAGATAATAGGATTCATCTATATACTCAAGATAATGCAGGAGCTGCTGCTTGCCGCAATAAAATGATAGAGATTGCAACAGGTGATTACATTCTGTTTGCTGATTCTGATGATTGGATTCTTCCTGAACATGTTGAACGCTTAGTTACGTTATTGGAAAAGTACAATGCGGATGCTGCATCTTGTGGTTTTAAGGAAGTCAGAAGAGATATCGAATTCAGTACTGCCAATAAAAAATGGAAGGTACTTAAATATACAGGTAAGGAGTTTGTATATGAAATGACCAGGCTTACTGGATACAGATGTGTTCCATGGGGAAGATTGATTAAGAAGGAATTCCTTAAGGGTTTCTCTTTTCCTGTTGGGCGCCGACTGGATGATTTATATGCAATGCCAGGTTTGATGGTTAAGCTTAACTCAATTGTTTATACTAATGAACCTCTATATATGTATAGATATAGAGCCGCAGGTGATATCCATTCACCATTCAAGATTTCCAGAACAGATGAACTTGATGGCTATATAAATCTGACAAGGACTGGATTGGTCAATGATATCAAACCAGTAATTAGAAATGGGGCATTATTCTTTGTTCTCAATTATGTAAGATTTAGAACTTTGATGCGATTCAAAGGGATTAGTCCAGATGCTTATATTGCCAAGTATTTACCATATCAGAAAATGTATTTGCGCTATCTTATGACCGGAAAAATCTGTAACAGGGATTTGCTTTTCAAAGAGTTGATTCCATTAAGGTGAATTTGAAGTTCATTGGAGGGTAATTATGACACATTACGATTATCTGATTGTAGGTTCAGGATTGTTTGGTTCTGTATTTGCAGAAAGAGCTGCTGCAAATGGAAAGAAATGTCTTGTTATTGATAGGCGTAATCATATAGGTGGCAATATATACACATGTGTGAAGGATGGAATCAATATCCATAGATACGGTGCACATATCTTCCATACTTCTGATAAGGAGGTATGGGAGTATGTATTGCACTTTGCGGAATTCATTCCTTTCATAAACTCTCCGATTGCAATCTATAAAGATGAAGTCTATAACATGCCTTTCAATATGAATACATTCTCAAGGATGTGGGGGATAAAAACACCTTCAGAAGCAAAGGCAATCATAGATAGACAGAGAGGTAAGATAGTAGAGATTGATAATCTTGAGAAACAGGCTATAAGCCTTGTTGGCAAAGATATTTATGAAAAACTTGTAAAAGGATATACTGAAAAACAGTGGGGCAGGCCATGTTCAGAGCTTCCTCCAGAAATAATCAAGCGGCTTCCTGTCCGATTCACATATGATAACAATTACTTCAGAGATCCCTATCAGGGAATTCCGAAAGACGGATATACTCCGATAATCGAGAAACTTCTTGCCTCAGCTGACGTACAGCTTGGAGTTGATTTCAACAAGGATAGGGATAATCTCAGGAAGATTGCAAAGAAGGTTCTATATACAGGGGCTATTGATGAGCTCTTTGATTATTCGCTTGGAAGACTTGAATACAGAAGTGTTAGATTTGAAGATGAAAGGATTGAAACTGATAATTTTCAGGGAGTTGCTGTTGTCAACTACACATCAGCGGATGTTCCATATACAAGAATAATCGAACACAAGCATTTTGAGAAAACAGACTCTCCTGTTACTTGGATAAGCCGTGAATACCCTGAGGAGTTCGAGAAAAGCGGGGAGCCATACTATCCAATAAATAATGAGAAGAATACTGAGTTGTACAAGAAATATCGTGTTCTCGCGGACGATTGCAGTTGGCTTATTCTTGGTGGTAGACTTGCTCAGTATTCTTATTTTGATATGGATAAGATAATTAGAGCGTCTCTTGATTTGGCAGATAGTCAGAATAATTAGACAATATGAAGTGATTTTCTTGGTTTTTCAGGATACATGAATTCGGCTACATACTGAGGAAAGAGAAATTCAACAGCATGTGCAGTCTTAGCACATGCAAGATGGATGTACAATGGAAAGTATAATCTCTGTAGGCGCAGATGTACACAAGGACACTAACAGCATTGTTCGTCTGGAAAGAGGGATTAATCTTCGCAGAGGCTGTAATAAAGCCTAGTGTGGAAAATATGATCAGGTACGTGGAAAAGGCCAGGAAGGAATATGGGCATGGCAGGTATTGCCGCTTCTTAATCGGCTATGAGGCAGGGCCGGCAGACTATGAGCTTTGCAGAGGACTCCAGAAGAAAGGCTATGACTGCGTGATTATGGCTCCTACGACAATAAAGAAGTCAAGCTCGGACAAGAGGAAGAAGACAGGCTCGTATACCTCTCAGGCGTGGATACGCAGACGGTGCTGACGCTAGTTGTCGAGATCTGCGACTTCGAAAGGTGTTGCTGATCTGACATTGATAGCGCCTTATTGCGTATTTAGATTTTTGTTAGCTGATGATAGGCTGCTGTCTCAGCTGCAGATTATTTTTCTTCTTCCTACTAGCTATGAGGGAATGTTCACAAAATGAATTACACTCCCGCAGTAGTCTTCTTCTGTCATTGCTCTCTGTGCTATCCAGCAGGTCCCGGAATCCCCCCCCCCCCTGTTGATCTTCCGAGAGAAGATAGCCTAGCATTATTTCAGGTCCAGTTTTGAGGGTTCACCTCAGTTGTGACTTACGAACAGCTTGTCTATCAATGCCTTGCATTGTATTCTTCTATGATTTCTGAGTATCTGGTTCTTACTTCTAAGGTTGCTTCTTTCTTACTCCTGAAAAGGGTATTCTGGGCATTCCGTCCTACATTCATTCTCACTTTATCATCAGAAAGTATTCTTTTCATCTCAGTAGCATATTCATATTTATCTTCATGAGACAGGAATGCATTAAAGCCATTTTCAGTACCCTCTGTACATACAGCACCTTCTATCAATAGTGAGGGGAGCGCTACTGATGCAGCCTCAATTATCACAATACTTGCATTGTCGTATAGAGAAGGAAATGTCATTAAATCAGATGCTGCATATATTCTCCTAAGTAGTTCCCTATCATGTATCTGACCTGTGAATATTACCCTCTCATCAATCCCGTATTCCTTCGCTGTATTTTTATACATTTCCAGATCAGGTCCGGTACCTACAGATACAAGTGTACAGTAGAAATTCTCATCCTTCAGGATTTTTATTGCATCCAGGACAAGCCCAAGATTCTTTTTCCTGTTCTGCTGACCAATGAAGAGCGCAATTGGCCCATCGTCGATTCCGAGATATTCGCGTCCTTCTTTGCGTAATATCCATTTCTCGTCATCTGGTGTTTTCTCGAAATTGCAGAAGTTGCGGACTATATCGATATTACCTTTGAATCCATAGTTGCACAGAACATCCGCACTTGTTCCATTTACTGCCCAAACATGATCCGCCATATTGAAGCTGTGTATCACATACTTCATTACAAGATCTGTGATGAATTCGCTTTTGACAACACGCTTGATATCTTTCCTGTATTGTGAGTGGAAAGTCATCACAACAGGGATATGTTTCTTTCTTGCGGTTTTTATCGCATAGCGGCCAAGCATGAATGGCGAGTGAGCATGTACTATATCAAAATCAATGGAGTCGACTTTCCGTTTGACGTCCCTATTGATAGTTGTATATCCATAAGGTGAAGTCAGTGGAATGACATGCATCAAGCTTCTCAGTACTTTATCATCACCTTCTGCTTTATCATATTCTAATACTCCCTCTCCAGTGCCAGAAACTATTGCATAGCAATCATCTCCGAGCTTACGGAGTTCATGTACATAGTCATATACGACTGAGCTGACTCCATCCCGTGTTGGGGGATAGGCTTCGCTGAACTGGCCAATAATCATATTTTAGTCTCCTTACTTATCTTATAAAATCAGTTAAAAGCTTTCAAATGAAATATCCATTTCCTCTTGTATTTATTATACAGTGTTGGGGACGAGACCAAAACACCAACCGGGGATGACACGATAAATCGAAACCAAGCCGAGACCTAAAGTCAAAATCGTAGAGGAAGATTTTTTCAGATATGATTATTAATCAACAAAATTGTATTTGGTATAATCATAAAAATTTGATAGTTATTTATTGATATTAAAATTATTCAATGAGTAATTTCTGGAATCGAATAAAGATTAATTCTAAGAAGCCAAGTGTTCATGAGTTATTGTTATACCCCGAATGCAATAATATAAATGAAACAATTTATCAGTACTGCAGTTTAGATGCATTTATGTCGATAATTGAGTCTAAGTGCATACATCTGAGTAACAATTATACTGTAAATGATTATACAGAAAATAGAATCTTTGATATTTTATATGGGAGGATTGCTGAAAAACTCCTTGAAAAAGGCGTACCAGAAAAAAGTATAGAAAGAATATATTCTGATTTTATATTAAATAATAGCCAGCCAGTTTATATTGGAAGCTTTTCGAAATTTTATTCAGTCATACGTTGAATTTCCATTTACATCTACTAATATTGTTGAGATTATATTAGATTCAAAAAATACTACCGATTATGATATTTTATCTGCATATCTTGAGGCTAATGATATACGGAATGCTGTAATATCACATTCAGCTATTACATACAGATAGTAAAAACTGATATGATGTGACCGTTGTCAAGAGTATATTTCTATTCTTTTCTCCTTCTGCCGGTTTATAGGATGGCAAGGCCTGTACAGGCAAAGGAAAGAGCTCAGTTTCTATCGGCACTTGGCCATTCTGATATACGCGGATTGGTTACCTGCAGGTCAATGGTTCGCCGAAAGCCCTTTCAGTCTGGATGCGAGAATCTATCTCAGTCCCACAGTTTTATCGAAGATAGCTGAATCATGCACTTGTGTCCTTTCCCTTGCCTCTATCTGCCTCAGGCAATATTGCCTGTCATCATCCCCCATACGAAGCATGCAAGCTCCCTTGCTCCCGCTGCCGTGGATACGTTCCTGTTCTTTCCATGATTGTCCATCCTTGCCATCTTCTGCCGGATGCGTTTTGAGCCACGGTCAGCATATGCGATTATCTCAGGAGACTGGCCCTTCTGCCGCTCAAGGATACGTTTTGACTTATGGTATGGACTGCTCCGCTTTATGGCTTTTGCTGCTTCAGTAAGGACAACGCGCACCCTTGAATTACCTTCCTTCGTTATCGATCCGGTGCGCTTCTTCTGACCGCTTGAATCCTCTCCAGGGACAAGCCCTATATAGCTTGCAAACTGCTCTGCTGTTGCGAACCTTCCGAAGTCGCCGATCTCGACGACAAGCGTCAGTGCCGTCTGTGTATCCACACCCGAGAAGCATACGAGCCTGTCTACCTTGTCCTTGTATCTCTCCTCATCAGCGATGTTCTCTATCTCATCGTCCATGAGTGCGAGCTTGGCTTCCAGGTCCTTTATCTGCTGCAGATATGATCGGTATGCATAATTGAGCTTCCGATCCTCAAACTTAAGGGTTTCGAGCCAGTTCCTGTGTTTGAGCGTCCAGTAGCTGCCGGAGTCGGGATAGCTTCTTCCGATGCGCAGCAGGAATGAAAGGAGCATCTGCTTTGCCTGTTTCAGCTCTCTCTTGAGGCTGTTGCGGGCCCTTGTGAACTCCCTTGTCCCCTCATCATCGTCATCAAGCACATAGACGCGCCGGTATGTATCAGTTGCAAGTGCCATCGCAAGCATCTTCGCATCACGCCTGTCCGTCTTCTTCCTCTTGTCCGAGCTTGACTTCTTTATTGTCGTAGGAGCCATAATCACGCAGTCATAGCCCTTCTTCTGAAGTCCCCTGCATAGCCCATAGCCTGTCGGCCCCGCCTCATAGCCGATCAGGAAACGGCAATCCCTGCCAAGCCCATATTCCTTCCTGGTCTTTTCGATGTACCTGATCATATTCTCCACACCGGGCTCTATTACAGCCTCTGCGAAGAAAGAACTGTCATTCCAGTCGAACATGCATACGCTGTTCGTATCCTTGTGTACATCTGCGCCTACAGTGACTATACTTTCCATAGTGACCTCCATCTTGCATGTGCTAAGGCTGCACATGCTGTTGAATTCTTTCTTTCCTCAGTATGCAGCCGAATTCACGTCTTCTGCAAAACCAAGGAGGTCACTTCATATTGTCTGGTTCTTTTCGAAAAATTGGGGATTAGAGATTGAAAATACACTGAGTCCGTAAGTCAGGAGACTGAATTATAGGGATACAGTATCAATGGTAATTTTGACTCGACGGAGTTAGGAACCGGTGACCATGCGAATTCTTTTGTGAAGGACACATCATCAGATGGAGCTACTTCTGATTGAAAATTACACAAGTTGCAGGTCATCGAAGTATCTTGTGAGGCTGTCCGTACTGTTCATCATGCCGGGCTGCCTTCTGAAATAAAAGGGAGGACACAGGGAGGGATGAAAAGCATTTATGGAAGCAAAAGGATGTCCTTTCGGTGTGAGAATTTCGCTTGAGAATTTCGGTGTGATGGATTCTCTCAGGATATGTCCTGTTTATGGAATAAGCAAAATCTACGACAGTGGATTCTGATTTCTGAACTTCATGATCATAAATACCTGAACGAAAAGAATATAGGAGATTGCTGTGGAATATGGTATGCATGCTAAATGCTGACGATGCGCCGTTCATAAAGCAACCATCCTACGCTGTATACGCCAAGATGAGAGTGTATTGTTCATGGCTTGAGCGTATGTTGGATGATGGGATGATAAAGAAGAAAGAGCCACTGGAACCATCTGTGATGAAGAGGGTTGTGGATGGTGCTATAAATTCATTGATGACCAGCAACATGTTCCGGAAATACCTCAAGAATTGGTCGACAGATAATGAAGAGTAAATTACAGAGCCATATTTTCAGGCCGTAAGAGGGCTTAAGCATTCCTTTGTTTGGGAATGTGGATTTCTGATGAATATATTGATGTTTTTCATGCAGAATACTTGTGATTCCCACATTGAAATCCAGTGAAAAAAAAGTCCCGTTGGGATTATTTTCTGAATTTAGTATTGTCTGTTTTGCATAGGTTGTTTTTATTGTGTATTTCAGTTCATAATCTGGCTATCAAAATCAACTGGGGTTGGATAGTGATAAAGAAAATCATCATGCTTATTGCAGTGGGGCTTATTGCTTTCTCCGCTGCTGCCAGCGATTGGACACCTCTCATCACGAACCTTGATACGCATCCGGAAGTCCTTTGGGGAATCTGTCCGATGTATATCGAAGGCGGTGTCAGCTATGACGGCTTTGAATTCATTGAAGATAGAGAGACGAGAATACAGCTTATCGTAGGAGGTGGGTACGGCCAGCGAAAGCTGTGGCAGAATCCTACTACAGGTGAATCCACGGCAAGCGAGTGGGTGCAGCCGCTTACATATGACGTAGGTTATGTGAACTGGGCTGTCAGATTCATACAGGGCTTCTGGGACTCTCCATGGGATCCAGGCTCAGATCTTCTGCAGATCATGTTCGCATATGAAGGAAGATATGAGTACAACACAGATTCACTTGCCGTAGGGCAACTCAAATCGAATTATGGAAATCCTTCTATGGTTGAGTCCTTGGATCAGTTCTTCCATGCTGGAGATTCTTCTGTCTATCCTGATCTTCAGGGCAACAGGCAGTTTCTTGCTACCAATCTTCATCTCGGATTAACACTTGATCTTATGACGGACACCATCATCAAGAACGACGGTATCAGGATCAATCTCGATTTCAACTGGTCGCCATATGCCCTGAACTCAGCTCTCGATGGCAAGGCTGACTTCTATTCGATTACATTCAATGCGCTTGGTGCGAAAACACTGTATTCAATCACTGATGAGAATTGGGACTGGTTCTCGATTCAGGTCCTGGACAGGATCTTCATCAACTGGACATCAGGCAGCATGATTCCTGTATATGCACAGAACAAAGGCTCTCTTGGACGTCAGGTAAGAGGTTTCGCAGATTTCAGCATGAACAGGGAGTTCGCAGTTGTGAATAACTTCGAATTCAGATTCACAGGCCCTATGCTTGGAACAAAACTTCTCTATCCGAGGCTTTCCCTCTTTGTCGATGTAGGCTATGGCATGGGAAGATATTACAACACGGACTGGAATCCATCTGGCGATTTTGTTGCATCTACGGGTGCATCGATATCAATCACGCTCATAGATGCAATCGATCTTGGAGTCTCTGCAATATATCTCATTGAGGGAGAGAACTATGCCAAAGGCCCAGGTAGCTTTGTCACTGAATTCTTCTTCTTCCTTGATCTCTGATCAGGAAAGATATGGATTCGGCTCCATTTCCGCCTGTATGTCTTTTATCCCAAGAGCCTGCAGTGTGGAAATGGCCTGATCAAGCCTGAATGCGAGGACGTGCCGCACCTTTATGCGGACGCCCTCGTTTTCTTTATATGCATAAGGCCTCAGATTGTTTTCCTCAAGTTTCTCATAGAGTGTGTATGCGCTCTCCGGTGAATAGAGTCCGAGATCGAATGAGTACCATCCAGTCTGTTCATTGGTTTCCCTAGTTGTTCCTTCTCTTACCACTGTGACAGTGACTTCAGCAACGCCATCAGTATCGCCAAGTTCTGAGAAGGCCCTTCTCGTGAGGGCAAGATCCCTGTTGCCAGGCAATTCAGGAAGAGGACCTGTTATTGTCACGGAAACGCTCAGGCCTGTAGCCTCATCCCCGACTGTGATTACAGAACCTATCGGGAATTCATCGCTGAGTCCCTCAAGAGCTTCTGGACTGAAGAATGTACCGGCCTGAGTTGTGAATCCAGGTTCCATAGGTGTGTAAAGCTGTGCTGTCTCTGCAGCGACAGGCTGCAATAATGCAATTGCGATGATAAGCGGAAGAAGACGTCTCATAGAAAGGATTATAATGCCTCCGGACAGGAATAATCCAGCAAACTCAGTGCCTTGCTTGAGATAACCTTCTTTGCCATAATCAGAAACATGAGCGAAACACAGATTCAGAGCACGCATTGGGCTGATATCATGGCGGATAAGATCATCCGTGAAAAAGGCGATAAGGAAATCTATACATGTGCATCGGGAATAACTCCATCGGGCACAGTGCATATCGGGAATTTCCGTGAAATCATAACTGTAGAGCTTGTCGTAAGGGCTCTCAGGGAAAAAGGCAAGAACGTCAGATTCATATATAGCTGGGACGATTACGATGTATTCAGGAAGGTCCCTTCCAATATGCCGGAGCCTGAAAAGCTCAGGGAGTATCTCAGAAAGCCTATTACGCTGGTTCCTGATACGACAGGACGCGCAGAGAACTATGCCAGAGGCAATGAGATTGCCGTTGAGAAGGTCCTTCCGACAGTCGGAGTATATCCTGAGTATCTTTATCAGGCAGAGCGTTACAGGTCAAATCTCTATGCAGAGCAGATCCGCAAGGCTCTCTCGATGAGAGATGAGATAAGAGCAATCCTCAATGAGTTCAGGACAGAACCTCTTGATGATGACTGGTGGCCTGTTTCCGTATTCTCATCGTTTACGGATAAGGATACTACGAAGGTAATTGGCTGGGATGGTGAGTATGGTCTGACTTATGTCGATACCGAGCTTGGTAAGGAAGAGACCATCGATATCCGCACGACACCATATACAAAACTTCCTTGGCGCGTGGACTGGCCGATGAGATGGGCCTATGAAGGCGTTGATTTCGAACCAGGCGGAAAGGACCATCTTACAGAAGGCGGTTCCTATGACACAGCAAAGAGCGTTGTGAAACTCTTCGGCGCAGAGGCTCCTGTCACTATGCGCTATGATTTCGTACGCCTCAAGGGCAAAGGCGGCAAGATCTCATCTTCCGGCGGAGATGTCGCGGACCTCTATGATGTCCTTGAGATCTATCCTCCAGAGATAGTCCGCTATCTTTTCGTAGGGACAAGACCATCTTCCGAGTTCGCAATCTCCTTCGATCTCGATGTCCTGAAGATTTATGAGGACTATGACAACACTGAGAGAATCTACTTTGGGCTCCTTAACGTGAATGAGAAGAAGAAGGAGAAGGAATCAAGGATCTATGAGCTTTCCCAGGTTGATGACAAGGCAATACCGACAGAGCCAGGGTATCAGATACCATTCCGCCATCTGTGCAATTACCTGCAGATCTATTCAGGAGATCAGGAGAAAGTCCTTGCAAGGCTTGATGGCATAACCGAAAGCCAGAAGGAAAGACTCCGCGTCAGGATGACATGCGCATGGAACTGGCTTCAGAAGTATGCGCCGGAGGAATTCTGCTTCTCGCTTGCGAAGGAAGGCGATGAGCTTTACCAGGCAACTGATGAAGAGCTTTCGGCAATCAGGGATTTCAGGGTATATGCAGATGAGTTCCTCGATACTCTCAGTGAAAAGGAATTTTCCGAATATATCTACAAGACAGCAAGCGACAATGGCATGGATAATGCTGATTTCTTCCGTCTGATCTATATGGTCCTTATCGGGAAGGAGAAGGGACCGAAGCTTGCTCCATTCCTCAAGGCATGCGGCAGTGAAAGAATCAATGAGATTCTCAGGAGATACTGATGGTAATTCTTGTAAATGGCTCTCCGCGTGAGCATGGATGTACATTCACAGCTCTTTCTGAAGTAAGGGAAGAGCTGATCAGAAATGGCATAGATGCAAAGATCGTACAGGCTCCGGAAGACAAGGAAGAGATAAAGGCGATAGCTGATGAAATCAGGACTGCAGATGGCCTGATCGTAGGTTCTCCTGTATACTATGCATCTCTCTCTGGCAGGCTGAAGGTCTTCCTTGATGAAGTCTTCAACAGAATCGGTGGCAGCGTGAGGCTGAAGCCTGCTTCTGCGGTAGTCTCTTGCCGCCGTGGTGGCGCAAGCGCGGCTTTTGATGATATCAACAGATTCTTCTCCATCTCCGAAATGCTCATAGTATCGTCGAACTACTGGAATCAGGTTCATGGCAATACTCCTGAAGAGGTACTGAAGGATGAGGAAGGCATGCAGACAATGCGTATCCTTGCAAGGAATATGGCATATGTCATCAAATCTATCGAGAAGGCAGGTCTTCCTCTTCCGGAGGCCGAGGCAAAGATAAGAACGAATTTCATACGCTGATGGGAACAAGGCTTTCTTCATTTCTGAAAGGACATAGGGCAGAGGCAGTGATGGCACCGCTTTTCAAGCTGCTTGAAGCTGTCTTTGAGCTTCTGGTGCCACTTGTTGTTGCTTCTCTCATCGATATAGGTATTGCAAATGGCGATACCCGATACATTGCAAGGATGGCACTTCTTCTTGTTGTTCTTGCAGCTGTAGGCCTTGCTTCTTCTGTTACTGCCCAGTATTTCTCCGCAAGGGCTGCAACAGGATTTGCCGAGAAGATGAAGAGCGCGCTTTTCATGCATATACAGTCCCTCTCTGAGAAAGACAGGGATGAGATAGGGACTTCCACCCTTATCACAAGACTTACAAGTGATGCAACGCTTGTGCAGAATGGCATCAATATGTTCTTGCGTCTTGCCATGCGCTCACCATTCGTTGTCTTCGGTGCCGCTATAATGGCATTTACCGTAGACAGTACGCTTGCATGGATTTTCGTGATCGTGATTCCTGTCCTGTCTATGATCGTCGCGGTAATCATGATGGCAACAGTCCCGATGTACAGGAGAGTACAGAATGCGCTTGATGGAGTTGCCCAGCGTACTAGGGACAATCTCAAGGGTGCTAGGGTACTCAGGGCATTCTGCAGGACGGAAGATGAGGAGAAGGCTTTCAGCCTGGATATTCAGTCGATGTATTCGTTGCAGATGTTGTCTGGACGCATTTCGGCGCTTCTCAATCCATTGACATATGCAATGATAAATGGAGCCGTCGCCGCAATCATATGGTTCGGTAGGGAACGCTTTATGCTATCTTTGATAGAAATTGGTTCCATCGTGGCATTGGTCAATTATATGAACCAGATTCTTGCAGAGCTCGTGAAGCTTGCGAATCTGATAGTCACGATATCAAGGGCAGTTGCATCAGGAAAGAGGATACAGGCTGTTTTCGATAGGGAGCCATCTATGAAGGACGGGACTGAGACAGGGAAAGCTGATGATGAGATTGCGGTCGCTTTTGATTCCGTCTCTCTCTCATACAACGATGCAGAACCTTCGCTTAAGGATATCTCTTTCATCGTAAGAAAAGGAGAATGCATCGGAATCATTGGAGGAACAGGATCTGGAAAGACTACGCTCATCAATCTGATTCCACGTTTTTACGATGCAACAGCTGGATCTGTGACAGTATTCGGGAGGAATGTACAAAACTGGACACTCTCATCGCTTCGATCGATGATCGGAGTCGTTCCTCAGAAAGCGGTTCTTTTCAAAGGGACCGTCCGCGATAATATGCTATTTGCCAAAGAGAATGCATCAGATGAAGAAATAGAAGCTGCCCTGAAGATGGCTTCCGCATACTCTTTCGTAGAGGAAAAGGGTGGCCTGGGCTTTGCCATAGAGCAGAGAGGGCAGAATCTTTCAGGAGGACAGCGGCAGAGACTTGCAATTGCAAGGGCACTGATTCGCCAGCCTGATATCCTGATACTTGACGATAGCACATCAGCCCTCGACTTCAAGACAGAAGCTGAAGTGAGGAAGAGTATATCCTCCATTGAGGATTCTACAGTCTTCATTGTTTCCCAGCGCGTGAGCTCTGTGATGCATGCAGATAAGATCATCGTTCTGGATAAAGGCTCAATGGCAGGAATAGGGACACATCAGGAGCTTCTTTCTGACTGTCCTGTCTATCAGGAAATCTTCTATTCACAGACAGGAGAAGGGAAATGAAGGGAAATGCTTATATCCATACAGTTTCCAAGATGCTTTCATATACGAAAGGCGCGAGAGCGTATCTCGTGCTTTCGCTTGCGATGGCGCTTCTTTCTGTCATTTCGACGCTGTTTTTCCCGATGCTGACCGGTTATGCTGTCGATGCGATATCCGCATTCGATGGCGAATCATTCATAATCTGCATTGCAGCGATGGGCGCTGTTGCTTTATCCACGGCTTTGTTCCAGTTTGTGATGAATATCGCGAACAACAGGCTTTCATATGCGGCATCAATGGAAATAAGGAAGGATGTCTTCAGGCAGATCGGAAGGCTTCCTCTCTCATATCTTGATTCCCATCCTCATGGTGATATCGTATCGAGGATGATCGGTGATGTGGATCAGGTGTCAGATGGCCTTTTGCTTGGTTTTACGCAGCTGTTCACAGGTGTGCTGACTATTGCAGGAACTATCATCTGCATGTTCACAGTCAGCTGGCAGGTGACAGTTGTCGTGATACTGACTACACCACTGTCTCTTTTTGCGGCTTCATTTATCGCGAAGAAGACATTCACATTCTTCTACAGGCAGAGCGAAAGCAGAGGAGAGCAGACAGCATTCGTTGATGAGATGATCTCTGCTTCCCATACAGCCGCTGCATTCGGAATGGAGAAGGGAAATCAGGATCGTTTTGATGATATAAACAGGAGATGGGCCCATAATTCACTTCTGGCTACGTTCTTCTCATCACTTACGAACCCGGTCACAAGATTCGTAAACAGCCTTGTATATATGGCAGTGGCTCTTTCCGGAGGACTTGCCGCCGTTGCCGGTATCATGACGATAGGAGGGCTTTCCTGCATACTCGTATATGCTTCTCAGTATGCAAAGCCATTCAATGAGATAAGCGGTGTCGTCACTGAATTCCAGAATGCCGTAGCTTCCGCAGACAGGATATTCCGTTTCCTTGATGAGGAAAAGGAAAGCGATGACTCGATGCTTCCCGATATCCCGGAAGGAGAAGGATCTGTCGAATTCAGGAATATCTCGTTCGGATATCCCGGCTCAAGGATCCTCATCAATGATTTCTCCATTGCTGTGAAGCCTGGAATGAAAGTCGCGATAGTCGGTCCTACGGGAGCAGGAAAGACCACGATGATAAATCTTCTCATGCGTTTCTATGATCCTGTATCAGGAACTATTGCAGTTGATGGACATGACTACCTGCTTTTCAGGAGGAACTCACTCAGAAAGCGCTTCGCAATGGTTCTTCAGGACACATGGCTTAAAAGCGGCAGCATAAAGGATAATCTTCTATTGGGAAATCCTGAAGCAGATGATGAAATGCTGTGGGATGTAATACGGCGATGTCATCTGGACGGATATATATCATCTCTGCCTCGTGACCTTGATGAATGGATAAGCGATGAATCCGAAGCTATCTCTGCAGGACAGAAGCAGCTTATCTCAATTGCAAGGGCAATGCTTGCAGAGCCTGACATGCTCATACTCGATGAAGCTACAAGCTCTGTCGATACACGTACGGAAGCACTGATACAGGAAGCCTTCGATACCTTAATGAAAGGCCGCACATCATTTGTGATTGCTCATAGGCTGTCAACAATCCGGAATTCAGATCTTATTCTCGTAATGAAGGATGGAAATATCATAGAGAAGGGGACCCACAGCCAGCTTATGGCTGCAGGCGGATTCTATTCAGAACTCTATAACAGTCAGTTCAGCCATTGAAGATTCTGGAGAGTGTCTTTTTGGATGTTCTCCACTTCGGATCCGCCTTGACTCTCAGATCAAGGGTAAGGGTAGAGCCCGGGAAAATCTGACGGATTTCCCTGAAAGATTCTTTCCTTATCCTCTTTATGTTCTCGCCGCCTCTTCCGACTATGATGCCTTTCTGCCCATCACGCTCTGTATTGATCACGGCACGTATCCATACATGCTTTTCTTCCTCAGAGTATTCCATGTCCTCTATCTCTACATAGATAGCATGAGGAAGCTCTTCAGAAAGCGATGAGATGGTCTTTTCCCTTATGATTTCCGAGATTCTGAATTCAAGATCCTGATCTGTGTACATGGATTCGTCATACATCAGTTCACCTTCAGGTGCATACTTGAAGAGCTCTATGAGAATCTCATCAACGCCATCATCATCCTTGCCTGAGGCAAGAAGTACAGGAGATGATGGAAACCTTTCAGAAAGAAAAGACTTCGCCTCATCAACCTGTGCTGCTGACAGGATATCCTTTTTGTTTATCACAGCAACTACAGGCACGCCTGCCTTGAGAATCAGGTCAGAAACAGTCTCTTCTTCCTTGCCTGGCTTCCTTGTCCCATCAATCAGATACAGGATCATATCGGAATCAGAAAGAGAAGACACAGTGACATCCTGCATTCTCTTGTTGATTTCCTTATCTGAGAGATGAAAGCCCGGTGTGTCTGTGAAAACAAGCTGTCCCCTTGAATCCGTGTATATGCCGCGGATCTTGTTCCTTGTCGTCTGCGGGGTCGGTGAGGTTATGGAAACCTTCATTCCAGTGATAGTATTGACCAGTGTGGACTTTCCTGCGCTTGGGCGTCCTATTACCGAAACTGTTGCTGATTTCATACCATGATTATATGGTTCATCAATTCATTGTCAAAGTATAAGAGAGTATAATCATCCATCGGCTGTGACAGTTTTTAGTGGTAATTAACATTTAACGGAATTCTTTCATTTTCTTTTTTTGATTATTATAAAAGCATGCCCCAGATACATTTTCCTTCATAGCTCTGGCATGAGATGATAAACAGAATCATCTACTGCCATACATGATTGATTATAAGCCAATCGAGAAATGTGAACCACACTGTTATTCTGTCATAAGTTCTCAGTTTGAATTGAGATGTTGATACTTGGATATTTTCTACATTTGCGTTTTGTGAAAAAACAGGAACCATCAAGGCAAAATCATGCTGTAAGAAAGACATTCCGAAAATTCGTATCTATAACCTATGCTAACTTTGAGTACAAGGCTAATTGAGTCTGTTTTGATATGGCGCCACTGTTCCACATATTTTATAGGGGAGACTATACTAGGCCATATTCAATGACAATTCCCCTTCCTTCCCATTGGAATAGTTTACACCATCCAAGTGAGCATCAAATCATGTTTCCAATACAGTTCTCCAGCTTTGCTTCTTTCATGCTGGTAATTTTAAATTGTAGAAAAAACTTGCACTAGGATACTTGTATGCTAGAATACAAGCAAAAAGGAGGAGTACTATGAAGCGGTTCTTCATATGCTTATTGGTTTTAGTTACCATCTGTTCATCATTATTTGCTTCTGGTAGTGGGGAAGGTACTGCAAGACATTATGTTGTTAATGTAGCTTCGACATTTGCCCCTGAGGGACCAGTTCATCAGGTGATGGTTGAGTTCAAAGAAAATCTTGAAACAGCTTCTGAAGGTAGATTCGAAGTCGTAATTCATCCAAGCGGAGCACTTGGCAGTGTGAGGGAGGTTTGTGAAGGTCTGAAGGCTGGAACAATCGAGATGGGAGCAATTGGTATGGAGGATTTGACATACTATGCCCCTGAATATTCTATTTTGGAAGCCCCATATCTTTTTAGGGATAAAGAGCATTATCTTCGTGTTCTTGAAGAACTCGGAGATGAGATTTTTGGGGGTGCTCAGGAGAAGTCTGGAATTATAACATCTGCTTGGTTCTATCGTGGGGCAAGAATGGTTACCGCAAATAAGCCAATAGTTCATCCGGCTGATTTGCAGGGCCTTAAGTTCAGGCTTCCATCTATTCCTGATAGGATTGCTGTTTTCGAAGCTCTTGGTGCAAGTCCGACAATTGTTGATTTTGCTGAGTTGTATATGGCTATGAAGACAGGAACTGTAGATGCTCAGGAAAATCCACCGGAAACGATATACTCATATAAGTATTATGAGACACAGAAGTATCTTATGCTTACTTCACATATTCATACACTTGCTAGATATATGACATCTGAAGCTTGGTTCAATACGCTTTCAGCAGAAGATCAGGCAATGATTTCAAGGGCTTGGGAGGATGCGGCGGCTTCTGTTACAGAAGAATATCCAGATCCTGATGCTGTATATATTGATATGCTTCAGGAAGCAGGAATGGAAATTGTTGAGCCAGCCAATGAAGAGTTTATTGAAATAGCAGCTCCTGTAATTGCTGAGTTCAATGAAGCTAATTGGAAACCAGGTCTTATGGAGCAGATTATTAATCTGTAGTTGTTAGATAACAAGAGGGTAATTGCAGGTGGTTTGCTTTTGCAATCACCCTCTAATGAGGATTCTGCATATGACAAAGAAACTGGTGAAGATAATAGAGATGGTCAATTCTGCGCTTGTTATTATTTTGGCCTTTTCTGTTTTATTCCAGATTTTAGCTCGAACAATATTTCATATTCCAGCTACATGGTCTACTGAAATTGGTAGAGCAGCTTTTATTTCAATCGTTTTCCTTGGTACACCGATTTGTGTGCTTAACGATTCTTTGATGAAAATTGAATTTGTAAAGGAAATGATTGATAAAACGAGATTTGCAAAGGTAGTAGATATATTCTGCGATATTTGCATTTACTTCTTTGACATTACACTTGCTTATGGTTGTTATAACAGAACCATATCTGAGTGGGATGTTGTTATACCAACTGTAGAATTTATGACCTATGGATATATTTATCTGATTATGTTTATAGGTTCGCTATTCCTTCTTTATTGCTCAATAGTAAAAACAAAGAATCGTATAACAAAGGAAAATAATGGAGGTGAAAAATGACATTTATACTGACAGTTGGCCTTGTTATTCTTCTTGCATTGGGAATTCCCGTTGGAATATCACTTTGTGTTGTTGGATGCGTGGGATACATAGTCAATATGGGCGATATTAATGCATGGTTTCAGCTTTTTTCCATGCCGATGAAGATGTCTAGTAGCCTTCAGAATTTCCTGTTGCTATCAATTCCTTTATTTATACTTGCTGCAAAGATAATGAATGGTTCGACAATAACGAAACGAATATTCGATTTTGCAAATGTAGCAGTAGGTTGGTTGCCAGGAGGATTAGGGCATACTAATATTTTCGCATCTTTGCTTTTTGCAGGAATGTCTGGTACTGCTGTATCAGATGCAGCAGGACTTGGACAGATTGAAATAAAGGCAATGGTTGATGCTGGATATGATCCGGATTTTTCCGCTGCTGCAACAGCTGCGTCCTCAACAATTGGTCCTATTTTCCCTCCATCAGTACCAATGGTCATGTACTCAACGATAAGTGGTGTATCCGTTGGAGCTCTTTTTATGGGAGGTGTCCTTCCTGGTGTTCTTATGACGTTAGCCATGATGGTTATGGTTATTGTTTATTCCCGGAAAAGGAATTATCCAAGGATGCCATTCCCGACGCTGAAGGAATTCAGTAATGCATTTATAAAAGCATTTATACCTCTTCTTACACCAGTTATTCTGCTTGTAGGAATTTGGACAGGGCTTTTTACAGCTACAGAAGCTGCTGTTGTTGCTACTGTTTATGCTTTATTCATTGCAGTATTCATTTATAGAGATTTGCCTTTAAGCAGATTCGGTGAAATCTTGAGAGAAACGGCCAGAGACACTGCTTCCATTGGATTCATTACTGCAGCTGCGGCGTTTTATGGATGGGTACTTGCCAGAAGCGGAGTGAATAATCAGATATCACACTTCCTTATGACATTCACTGATAACCCAGTAGTTTTCATGTTTGTTGTAAATATCTTCTTGTTGCTTGTTGGTTGCTTCATGGAGTCTATTGCTGCAATTATGGTTTTTGGCCCAGTACTTCTTCAAGCTAGTAGCGCTATAGGGATAGATCCATTGTATTTTGGTCTTGTAATGGTCCTGAATCTTATGATAGGTCTCAATACTCCTCCTTTTGGTGTTACATTGTTTATATCTGCAGATATTGCAGGAATAAGCTTCAAGAGGATGGTCAAAGCAATGCTTCCGTTCTATGTTCCTTTGTTTGGTATGTTGATATTATTATCAGTATTCCCTCCAATTGGGACATGGTTGCCAACATTGCTAGGCTAAAGGAGAATTGATGTTTGAGAAGGATATCCCATATCTGCGTAGTACTCGTAAACGAGATGATAATGTACTTTCTTTGATTGAATACAATATCGTCAAAATGAATATCAAACCTGGAGAGATGATTAGTGAGACGGAAATCTGCAAGGAAATCGGTTGCAGCCGATCTCCTGTCCGTAGTGCATTTCTGATTCTTTCCTATAAGAATTTGCTTGAGATAATACCTCAGAGAGGAACAAGGGTAAGATTCTTGGAAGAGGATTTGATAACTTCTATATGCTTGTTGCGACGTGCTCTAGAGATGGATAACCTTCAGATGTTGGCGCATCTCAAAACTGATTATGATATAGCAACTCGTTTACGAGTTTGTCTTGAGATTCAGGATGATGCTGCGTTTAGAAAGGATTATTGGACTCTATTCGAGATTGATAATGAGATTCATGAACTGCTGTTTGTAGCTACTGGCAGGTTGGGTTCATATAGGATAATTCAGGATCAAATGGTTAATTTCAACCGTTTGAGGATGCTTATCTACAAAGATAGGGATCTGGATAGAATTATCTCTGAACACAAAGAGCTTGTCGCATCATATGTCACCGGAGATATAGAAAACATCAGTAATATTCTTGGTCATCATGTATCGATAGAGCTTATTACAGACGATATGTCGGCGATTAAGGAGAAGTATCCAGAATACTTCATTTAGGTTTGTTATGGGTGGTTTATATAAAGGTTCGATAAGCATTGGAAGAAATATTTTAGTTTCAAAAGATGATATTGATTCAAAGAATACCGAATTCGGTATTTTGTATCTATCATTAGATATGATTTATCAAACGGAAACGGATCAGGAGTATCTGTTCTGTCTTGTAAATGGTAGGGTAGAATTATCATTTGAAGATAAATCTTGTGTTGCGGAGAGGGAAAACTGTTTTGATGAAGAACCCTATGTGCTGAGTCTTCCAGCAGGATGTTCTGTCAGAATCAAATGTCTTTCTGAATATGCAGAACTTAATTATGCATGTACCCAGAATGATATGGTATTCAACCCTCTGTTTATTACCCCTGGACATCTGTTGTCATCTGAAATTGTTGATAAGGATGTTTTGAATGGAAGGACAGTGAGATATAAGAGGGTTTTCTACGATTGGACTACACATCCAGAAAGCTGTCTCTTTTGCGGGGAGATAGTTAATTTCCCAGGTAGCTGGGCTTGTTATCCTCCACATCTTCACGACGAGCCTGAAATTTATCATTATCGCTTTAGTTCATCTTCTGGGTATGGATTCAGCGAGTATGGTGCCAGTGCTTATAAAGTATGCAATTTGGATACGATGTGCATTCCCGGAGGTGTCCTTCATTCACAGGTAACGATACCTGGATGTCGTGGATATATAATGTGGACGCAAAGACTTAAGAGCAATGGTGTTCCAATAAACTATAAGCAAATTGAAGGAGGATGTTTATGAAAATAGGATATAATGAAGCATGTGCGCTGGGATGTTCTTCCTTGATAAAGGATCTGGAATTATGTGAGAAAGCCGGATTTGATTATATTGAAATTCGGCTTGATATGCTTACTGAATATATGGAATCGCATCGTGTCGATGAGCTGAAATCCTTTTTTGCATCGAGCCATATTAAGCCACATGCATTTAATGCTATTTATCTGTACGAAGGATTTCTTGGAGTAAACGATGATAAGAAAAGGGCAACATTTCTCTTATCCGAGTTTTTGCTTGCTTGTCATGTCGGAGAAATCATTGGCGATCATGATATGATTGTTGTTCCTCCATTTTTTGATGGCCCAAATTATATACCTTATCCATCGCAAGAAGATGAAGTATTTGACGATTGTGTTCGAATGTTGAAAAAGTTAGCCCCAATTGCAAATGATTATGGGATTCGCATGAGTTTTGAACTAGTTGGATTCCCTAGATCGAGTGTTCGTTCAATTGAATTCGCAAATCGTATTGTTTCTGCCGTTGATGCTGATAATGTAGGATTAGTCCTTGATGCGTATAATATTTATCTGAATAAAGGGCAGAATGATTTTGATGAAATAAGAAAACTTCCTACTGATAAAATTTTCTCTATTCATATGAATAGTGCAGACGATGTACCTGAACGTGAAAGGGGCCAGGATAAGCGTTGTTTCCCGAATAAGGGTGTTGTAGATGTTGATGGTTTTCTTTCTGCACTGAAAAGTATTGGGTATGAAGGGATGGTATCAATAGAAACATTCAGGCCGTCTCACTGGGAGAAAGAACCTGAGTGGGTTATTGAGAATGCATTTAATACTACTTACGAAGTCATGAAGAGAAATGGATGTATCGGAGGGATTTTATGAAGCCTGTTGTTTATAATTCGCCATCTCTCGCTAATTCGGATCTGTTGCAACTTGGTGATGACATCAGGACTTTATATGAATCTGGTGTAAGATGGTTTCATATTGATTTAATGGATGGACATTATGTTCCGAATCTCTGCTTTCCTTTGCGAATTCTCTCAGATTTGCGCAACAGATATCCATCAATTGTCCTAGATACTCATATCATGGTTGATAATCCGATAGATTATCTTGAACAACTATCATTATCACATGTTGATTATGTTAGTTTTCATGCTGATAGTACCGCTTTTGTTATCAGGACTATTGAAAGGATTCATTCCTATGGTATGAAAGCTGGAATCGCAATAAATCCATCACAGCGTATTGATATTATTGAACCATATATTGATTTATTGGATATGGTTACAGTAATGGCTGTCGAACCGGGTTTTGCAGGACAGAAATTCATGGAAACATCAGTTGCACGTGTATATGAAATTGCGAAAATGAGAAAACAGAGGAATCTTAATTTTCTTATAAATATTGATGGTGCAATTAATTATAAAAATCTGAAGCCTTGTATTAGATGTGGTGCAAATGTTATAGTTACAGGTATATATACTATATTTAAGCAACCAGAAGGTATTGAATCAGCGTGTCATAAATTTGACTGTGAAGTGAAGGATGCATTTGCGAATGGTTTCCTTGAATGTGCATATTAATGGAAAGGAGGAAGTAGAATGAGAATCTGTCGATTTATTGATCCAGATGGAAATATTTCATATGGGAAGATTGAAGGCAATTTTGTAAAAATTATTCCTGATCCGTTTGGAAATACAGAATCCAAGGAAGGAATATATTCACTTGAATCAATAAAACTAGTGTCGCCTGTAATGCCTGGTAAAATATTATGTATTGGCTTGAATTATAGGGATCATATAAAGGAAACAGGGCATGAAATTCCTGTAATGCCTGTTGTTTTTATGAAACCTTCTACTACAGTAATAGGTCCTGATGATGAAATTGTTTATCCTTCCATCAGTAAAAAAGTAGATTATGAAGCAGAGTTGGCTGTTGTTATTGGTAGGAGATGTCGCAATATAGAAGAGACAGAAGCCAATGATTTTATTTTTGGCTATACTTGTGCCAATGATGTATCAGCTCGAGATTATCAGCCACATAATGGGCAATGGACAATAGGAAAGGGATTTGATACGTTCTTGCCACTAGGCCCGTTTATTGTGGATGATTTTAATCCGACTAGTGCAAGTATTCAGTGTGTACTGAATGGGAAAATCGTTCAATCTTCAAATATAAATCAATTGATATTCAGTCCTGCTTATCTTGTCAGCTTTTTATCAAAAGTCATGACATTAAATCCTGGAGATGTAATTATAACAGGTACTCCTGAAGGTATTGGTGAATTGAAAAGAGGTGATTCAGTTGAAGTTGTTATTGAAGGAATCGGAACGCTGAAAAATCACGTAGTATAAATAAAAGTTATTTCTGGCTGTGCTTATTCAATGATAGATATAAAAGTGCACAGCCAGTATCTTATTATATTTTAAGAAGCCATTTCCATACAGGGATGGCTTCTATTCTTGAATCTCCGATTGTTATGACATCTTTTTCATCATAGGTAAGGATAACCATGCTCTTGATCTCCTCCATGAGTTTTTTAGCTTTCAGTAGTGCATTGACTTCTCTTTCCTTCGAGTTTTCATCGAGGCTATATGCTACTTGGATAAGTGTTTGGCTATCAGGTAAATAGAAATCAATATCAAGACCAGTACGTGCGCTTTTTATGAAGAAGACGTTATCTTTATACATACGGTAAAGTACGGTAGCGACTATGTTTTCAAGCAGAAGCGTGGGTTTATCAATAAGGAACAGCGAAAGTATGCCTGTATCTGTGAAGTAATGCTTCATTGCTGATTCCTTTTCAGCAAAGGCTGCAAACCAGTTGCGGATAGGGAATATGAGATAAGCATCTTCCATATACGATATATAGTCTATTACTGTTGGTGTGTTGATATTTATCCCGATGCCTTTGAGGATTGATGACAACCGATTGAATGAAATAGGATCTTTTACTGATTCCGCAATTTTCTTAACCATGAATCTAAGAGAGGCTGCATTTCTTATGTCGTGACGCGATATTATATCGCCCTCAAGTACTTTATTGTAAACAGATGATAAATATTCCCTTTTATTGTTTCTGTTTGTATTCTCAGGGAACCCCCCGAAATGCAGATATTCATCGAATGCATTCAGGATTCTGCCAGTTTGTGATGTTATAAGAATGCTATCTTTGTCATGTCTGATGTTTTTTGCTTTAAGAAATTCTGTAAATGAGTATGGGAATATAAGTGTTGACAGATAACGTCCTCCCAATGTGCTTTCCATCTCCCTGCTGAGCATCTTTGCATTGCTTCCTGTGATAAATACATGGTGTTTTGCATCAGCCATACGACGGCAGAATTTCTCCCAGTTGGCTATGTTCTGTATTTCATCAAAGAAATACCAGCCTTCCTTGTCTGTAAGTTCTGATTTTACAGATAGTATCGAATTGAAATTGTCCGATGTGAAATCAACGAGACGCTCATCTTCAAAATTGATGTAGATTATCTGCTTCCAGTCGATTCCTTCTGATATAAGCTCTTTTACCAGCCGGTACAGCAGTGTTGTTTTCCCTGAGCGTCGGATCCCAACAAGTATGCGATTGTCATTCTTGTCTAGGCAGACATCTCTTAAGATTATTTCAGAAGCTTTTATTACCTCATGCTGTTCTAGGATGATGGTCTTCAGAATCTCATTATTCATGGTACGCCTCGTATGTATTATATCTGAGTTTTATATTTTATAAAATACAAAAATCATGATTTTTATATTTTGTAGTATATAAAAATCAATTATAGATTGGAAAAGGCAGAAGCTAACTATGATAAAAAAGCACAAATGGGCTACCATCTGCGCATTCAGCATCAAGAAATGAATTGCTTAGTATACGAAGGAAACTCCGATAAATGGAGCTACATATACACCCTTGATATTTGTGCTTCCGGATATATTTACAGAAGGCATTGAGAATGTATTTAAGTTATATACAGGGCCTCCAACTGCTATACCAAGGTTGATTCTTATGCAATCAATCAATGTAAGATCTGCGGCTATTTTTCCATATAGTCCCAGCATAAAAGTAGAAACTGTCTCAGTACTATTTATCAAAGAGTAACTTCCTGATAGATAAGCACCATTGAGTCCAAAACCTAGAGAAAGGCCAAATAGTCTTGAGAATTCAAACCTGTATCCGATGCCAGCTCTGAATACGAATCCTGGACCAAATTCATCTTGCGAATCTGCAGGGAATGCCACACCAAGGCCATATTCGATTCCAAAGCCTCCGCCATTTCGCCCAAAATAGTTAGCACCATCAAGTGTGAGCAGCAAATCAGGTGCTGTTGTCTCGTTCAAAGGAATATCCTCATCCGGGCTATAAGTTATCCATGACCATTGCGGTGCGAAAGAAATACCAATCTGGCCTTCATGTGCAGAAAGAGCAGACATGGAGACAATAAAGACAAGGGCAAAAATAAGCAGCTTCTTCATCAGAAATCCTCCGTTGTGTACGTATGATTATGTTACAGGTATGTGGAGATCACAACAGAAATCTGTGAAGGCTGATTCTGTCTGACAAAAATGCAGAATTCCGCACTTTTGTCATTTAAGGATATTTTAGATTTGTCCTGAAGGAATCTCATCCTCAAGATCCATTGCCTTCGCATATGCCTCAATCAGTCTGAGGATTTTCTGTCTGAGCTTTGCCTGCTTCTTGGGCACTGTCTCTATCAGGCATGAGAGAGAATAGAGCGTTTCCTTTGCTGCATAGCTGATAGACGGATGAGGAATAAGGGAGTATGTGTTCTTCTTCATATGCAGCATCAGGAATGAGAATGTCTTCTTTCCTGATTCAAATGGTATGAGAACCATATTGAGCATAGAATCAAGTTCTCCGAACTGTTTTGCATCAGTGCTGAACTTTCCTTTGATTTTCGCTCTCGATACAGAAGCATTCTTAGGTATCAGGGATATCTCGCGGCCTATGCATTTCGATGAGACTATATTTTTCGAAAGCGAGCCATTGATTGAGATATAGAACTTGAAAGATCTGGAAGGCCTTGCCATGGACTGCAGATCCTTGAGAGGAATGATGAATGTCTCCTTGCCGCGGATTGTTGTCCTGTAACGGTCGAGATTCTCCTTTTCTGATTTTTCGCTTTCCTTCCTGCTTTCGCCTTTCTGCTGCTTTCTCTTTTCAAGAAGCTCCGGGACAATCTCCTCAACCCAGCTTTTCTGTATAGGGGAGACTGTACGTGCGTACATCTTGCTTGTCTGTACAATCTCGCCTGCAAGTATGAACTGGGGTGGCTCTGAGAACCATGCGGAACCAGGATGTATCATGATCTTGTCAGCAGTTAGGGACCTGTATGAGAATCTGTCGATTTTCATGCAGACGTATT
Source organism: uncultured Spirochaetaceae bacterium (assembly GCA_944389075.1). Classification (GTDB taxonomy): domain Bacteria; phylum Spirochaetota; class Spirochaetia; order Sphaerochaetales; family Sphaerochaetaceae; genus Ornithospirochaeta. The sequence continues at coordinate 46,681 of CALXLA010000057.1, read as the reverse complement.
GCTTCAGTCCTGACATAAGACATGCAAAGTACTCAGCTACCTTGCTCTTCGTTTCCTTCGCAGAGGAAATTGGAATGCCCATGTCTGAGACTATCGCTTCCAGCTGATGCTTTATATGCTGGATTTCCTCCATAGTCTCGAAATCAAGGTATTTTGATTTGCAGTAGCTCTTCCTTTCCTTTCTGTCCGTAATTGCTTCATAGTGTCTGAATAGCCTGATCATCGACATGAAGTCCCCATAGACAGGATCCCTGAGAGATCTGTGTGCATCCCGTGCATCGAGCTCTTCCCCTGGTGGAAGCACATATGGGGTTTTCGCAGACATTGTCGCAACGGCTATGAGGACCTGATCCATCACATCCGGGAAATTGATTATCGACTCGACAATCACTCTGGAAAGCCTTGGAAGAAGAGGGAACTGGATCATCATGTCACCAATGCTCGTCAGATGATGGTTCTTCTCTATTGCGTTGATCGCAAGAAGAGTTTCCTCTGCGCTTTTCATCGCGCTCTTCTTTGGAGGTGTTATGAAAGGGAATGAGTCGGTATTGTATATCTCAAGCTCACTCATTCTCAGCACAACTTCCGCAAGATCCGAGTGAAGAATCTCCTCCTCGGAGTATTGTGGCCGCACATCGTAGCTTGTCTCGGTATATAGCCTGTAGCAGATGCCAGGAGCCGTACGTCCGGCCCTTCCTTTTCTCTGGTCTGCGGATGCTTTCGATATAGGCAGAGGCAGGAGTGCCGATGTGAAGTTTCTCTGGTTATAGAAGTTCACTTTCGCCATTCCTGAGTCAATTACTGTGCGTATCCCATCTATCGTGAGCGATGTCTCTGCTATATTCGTCGAGACAACGACCTTGCATTTTCCTGGAAGAGTAGGTGTGAATACCCGTTCCTGTTCCTCTTTCGAAAGCCTTCCATATAGTGGATATATCTGGAGAAGACCGGAGAATGGGGTGATTTCAAGTTCTGCTATGCATGCCTTTATCTCAGCTTCCCCGGGAAGGAATATGAGGATATCGCCATTGTTCTCATCGACTGTCTTCCTGACAATTTCAGATACTTTTGCCCAGTATATGAACTCGGTATCTCTTGAAAGTATCGCAGGCTCATAGCGGACTTCGACATCATACGGCCTGCTGTCGATTGATATTATCGGGGCGCCTGAGAAGAATTCAGAGAATGATTCAGCATTTATGGTCGCGCTTGAGATTATGATCTTCAGATCCGGGCGCTCTTCCGCGATTTCCTTCAGTAGGCCAAGTATGAAATCGATATTAAGGCTTCTCTCATGTGCCTCATCGACCATTATCACAGAATAGCGCGAGAGCGTCTTATCAAGTTTCACTTCCTGCAGGAGGATGCCATCTGTCATGATCTTGATTCGTGTATCAGGTCCGGTAGTATCCGCAAAGCGCATCTTGTAGCCGCAGTATGCGCCTGCATCATCAATCTGCTTTCTGATGAACTCGCAGACTGACATGGCCGCGATGCGCCTTGGCTGGGTTATCCCGATAATGCCGCTTGAATCGTATCCGGCTTCCTTCAGGATCAGAGGAATCTGCGTGGTCTTTCCCGAACCTGTAGGGCTTTCAACGATTATCGTCTGGTTCTTTTCCAGAGCATCCAGGATGTCCTTTCTATGACGATATACCGGAAGAGATGAGAAATCAGTCAATGGCAAATCCTTTCAGCAGGCTGTCAAGGTCCTCTGCTTTCTTCTCATCCCTTGTACGCAGATCCTTGAGCGTGAAGCCATCGTCTGAGAATGTGAGAAGATATGGTATAGCCCTGTTTTCAGCGTATGCATATATTTTCTTCATTTTTGCTTCCGGTAGAAGATAAACATCGCACCTGATGCCACAGCTGCGGATCTTCTCTGCATATCTGATTGCGAGTCCTTCATCACCTGTTCTGTGGACAATCAGGATATCTGCGGAAGAAGATGAAGCGAGAAGCGGACTTCTGAGCTCCTCAAGCCCTGCCATCAGTCTGTCAAGCCCGATAGAAGAGCCAACACCTGGCAGCTTTTCCTTGGTATAAAGCGATGCGAGGTCGTTATAGCGTCCGCCTGAGCAGACAGAGCCAAGGGAGGGGAGCTTGTCCAGGAATGTCTCATATACAAGTCCTGTATAGTAATCGAGGCCCCTTGTGATTGAAGGATCGAATACGAAAGATGATGCAATGCCTGTACTTTCGAGGATTGAGTATATGGCTCTCATCCTCTCTGAAGCTTCTGATCTTCCTCCGGAAATATCCTCAAGCTTCTCAAGAGTCTTCATGAATGAGCCTTCATCTGCGGAGATGAACGAGAGGATCCTGTCAGCTTTGCCCTCATCGCCTGTTATTTCCGCGAGCAGCTTCCTTGTCTCATCCTTGCCGATCTTCCTGAGCTTATCCACAGTGCGGAGGATATCTACGCTGTGCCCAGTCTCATCGATTGACTGCAGGAATGTATTGAACATGCCTCTGTGCGAAAGATGGAATGTGTATCCGTCAATTCCAAGGGAAGAGAAGGAGCGGTTCATCATCATCAGGATCTCTGCATCACTTTCTGCGTTATCCGGGCCTACGATATCGAAATCGCACTGGATGAACTCCCTGTAACGTCCTTTCTGCGGATTCTCTCCTCTCCATACCTTGTTTATATGGTATCTCTTGAAAGGCGTGCCGAGCTCAGCCTGATGCTGGGCAAGGAAGCGTGCGAAAGGCACAGTAAGGTCAAAGCGCATCGCCACATCCCTTCCGCCATTGTCGCTGAAGCGGAAAATCTGCTTATCGGTCTCTCCGCCGCCTTTCCCGAGAAGCACTTCTGTATATTCGAGTACAGGTGTGTCTATTGGTACAAAGCCATAGGATGAGAATACATCCTCAAGCTTCCTGATTATCCTTTTCTTAGGGATCTCTTCTTTTGGCAGACTGTCCCTGAATCCTTTGAGGACTGCTGGTTCTATCATGTGCTGATGATACCATCAGAATGCTTTGCAGTCCATATGACGTATCTCATGCTTCTTGCACACCTTCAATCTACAGGTTATTGTTAGATTGTGTTCAAAAGGTATAAGACTGATGGGAAAGGCAGAAGCCTTCCTGTCGCAAGCATATATTCGCAGAAAGAGCATCCAATAAGGAATGCAGATATAGACAAGGATGCCCTGAAGGCTATCAGGAAAATCCAGAATGCCGGCGGTGAGGCTTATATAGTCGGAGGTGCTATACGCGATATGATCCTGGGGCGTACGCCAAAGGATTTCGATATCGCTACGTCTCTGTCACCGCGTCAGGTCCAGAGGCTTTTCTGGAATGCTAGGATAATAGGCCGCCGATTCCGCATAGTCCATCTCTTCTATGGCCAGAAAATCATAGAAGTGACGACATTCCGCTCCGATGAGGAGAATTTCGAGGATGGGAAGAACAATGTCTTCGGGACGATAGAGCAGGATGCCCATCGACGTGATTTCTCGATCAACAGCCTTTATTACAATCCGTCGAATGGACAGCTTCTCGATTATACGGATGCAATGAAGGATTTCCGCAAGAGAACGATAAGGTCCCTGATTCCGCTTTCATATTCCTTTTCGGAAGATCCTGTCCGTATGATCCGTGCGCTGAAGTATCAGGCCACTACTGGCTTCTCGCTTGAGAAGGATGTGAAGAAGGCGATAAAGAAGAATGCAGACAGGATCCAGTCTGTTTCCACATCCCGCCTTACAGAGGAAGTCTCTAAGATCCTGCTGAGTGGCTCTTCTTTTCCTATCTTCTCCAATCTTGCGGAATATGGTCTCCTGCAGTTCATCCTTCCTTGCTTTTCGATGTACATGGAGTATGGCGAAATCGCGAAGGCGCTTCAGGAGGCAGATGAGAAGGTCAATGAAGGGAAGAGAAATGGCACTCCCCTGGGAAAGGATGCAGTTCTTGCGGTTATCCTGAAACCTCTGATAATCTTCCCCGATACACAGTCAATGACTCCTGATGAGATGTTCCATGAAGGCTTCAGGCAGGCAAAGATACTCATTTCTCCAATGACACCGCCGAATTACGAACTTGAGAAAGCTGTGGATATCATTCTTCAGGAGATGGGTATAAGGCGTTCCCGCAAATCGGCAGAGGCACGTGCGCCTCATAAGAAGCCGAATACAATGGGAAGAAAGAGGGCTGCAGAGGAAGAGCTCTCATCAGCGCCATCGGAAAGAAGGAAGAAAAAGAGGAAGAAGGTCAAGGCAGCACAGCTTGAGAATAAGCATGCATCTCTTGCTGAAGCCCATGATGACTAACCCCATTCCTCTATTTCGATGCTTATTCCCTTGACCATTATGCCACCATATTTCTCTATGCATTCTGTTATGTATTCCTGCAGATCAGATATGGTGGTCGATATATAGTGCTTCACAGGCAGCATCAGCGTTATCGAAAGAGAGTAGGTCGCGTCCGGATTCTTCGTTCCTCTGACTTTCTTCACTTTCATTACAGGATCATATTCGCCGATTGCATGCTTGACCATCTGTGTCAGGGCGCTTTCCGAGATCTCCTCCTTATCTGGCTTTGAGAATTCTGGACGGACTATCGTCTTCTCGAATGACTGATTCTTCTTCAGGGATCTTTTCTTCCCTGAGAACACCTTCATCGAATCAATCACGATCTGAGGAGCTGACCGGGTTATCTCGATAGATGGAACCGGAATGACGTGCTTTCCCTCAGTATATCGTATGCGCATGGCAGTCTCTATCTCTTCAGGTGTCGCTATATCTTCTATATGGATGATCTTCTCCGGTTCAGGCAGCTCAAGCCTCTTCGCGATCTTCTTCACCATCTTCTCGGATGTTCCGATGATGAGGATCCTCTTGTATCTTTCCTTCAGAAGGGCATTGACTACGGCATCTTTGTGCTCGTCGTCATCAAAGACTGCAGTCCTGACAGCGGCCAGGAAGTCCGCATCACGCTTTGCGCTATGTCCGGCAAGTATCCTGTTCCCTTTTATCAGGAGCCCATCATCGATGATCAGGTCGATTCTGTATTTTGCGGCCACCAGCTTCGAGTGATAGCTTTTGCCCGTCCCCGACCTGCCGACAAGGGCGAAGACCTTGATGCCTCTGAATTTGGAGAATGCGAACTGGAAGAATCTGCTGACGAGACGATAATATTTATCTTTGAACATTCCTGATAACTCCATGAGCAGAATCTATCGTGAGGCTTTTGCCATCAGATGTGTAAGCCGTACCAGAGAAAAGAGCGAATACACGACTGATGCTGAATTTCCTCAGCAGAAGGCGCTCATCCTTTTCCTTTGCTGCTATTGTCTCAATCCTCAGGTCAAGCCTCCCCTCAGAATCCCTTATCGAAGATCCTGATATCGAAATATCTCTGTACTCTGTCTGGCATCCGTTGCTGATCAGCCTTCCTTTGCCATCGGAAATTTCAAGAGCCAGGCCATTTTCTCCTGATATGAAAGCGCTTTCCCAGGATTGCTGCAGAACACCCTTGCCATTTATGGATATGAGATTACCGGTTCCATCCTTTATATCATGTCTTTCATGGTTTGTGAAAATCACACCATCTGCCGTCATGGCAGGAATCAGCTTGAGCCCGATTCCGTCCCGTACGCTGATCGATACATTTTCTTTTTTTTCCTTGAAGCATAGATCTGCTTTCAGTCCTTTCTCCCCTGAAGGCAGTATTAGATATGGAGCTGTAATGATCAGCCGATGCTGTCCATCTTTTCTGATGAAAGACATTGTCATCTCATCATTGTAGAAGCTTGATGTATCGATATCTTCCTTCACCGCAATTGGGCTGAAAGCATCGAGAACGGCGGCATCATGCCTGATGAAGTCACCGATTGAAAGCGAAAATCGCCTGCCGATTCCTATATTGATGAATGTTGCTTCCATCATGAAGCCATAGCTGTGGCTGCTGAGTATATATGTATTCCATCTCTGATTTAGGCGGCTGGGCTTTTCGGCGTTCATAGAGTGAGTGTACTACTAGTTTGACAGCCTTTCCAGACAGATTGAGGATTTCTGTATCTGAATAGGTGTTTCAATTGACATATGGGCATCACAATGCTAATTTCAGAAGAGCTGTTTTCTTCACAGCAGATGAAAATTCGGAAAAAGGGGTTATGAAAATGCCTTCAGATAAAGACAAAGGTTCCGCAATAAACATCAACGATGCAAAGAAGCATAAGAAGAAAGGCAAAAGCATCGGCTGGATTCTCGGAGTTATCATCCTCATCGTCCTTTCCCTGCTTCTTGTTCTTCCTGTAACTGCTTTCAGCGGCAACTCCTCAGTTGTCTTCGGTTCATATAATGGAGAGAACATAGAGCTTTCATATGGCAACTATTTCTTCAATCAGGTGAACTCGCTGCTTTCTTCCAATCCTCAGAATCCGCTTGGTGTATATATGCAGGCATTCAATGCCACAGTCTTCAAGACTGCGCTTGATCAGATGGCTGAGCAGGTCGGATACAGAACTACAGATCATGCTATCGATAATGCAATCGTCAATGGTGGTCTCTTCGTCAATGATTCAGGGCAGTATGACAGCTCACTTTATGTAGCGCTTTCCGATGTTGAGAAGGCAGCTGTACGTCAGGGCATAGAAGATACTCTTCCGGCTCAGGCAGTCCTCAGCGATATCTCTTCTGTGAAGGTATCTGATGCAGAGAAAGAGTATTCGCTTTCAATCAATGACACAGTCCGCGATTTCGAATACATCTCTGTTGACTACACATCATATCCTGATGCTGATGCCATTGCATACGCTGAGGCGAACCCAACGCTTTTCGAGACAGTAGGTCTTTCAATGGTTACTGCAGCAACTCAGGAAGAAGCTCAGACTATTCTTGATGGACTGAATGCAGGAACAACGACATTCGAAGATGCAGCTGCATCTTCAATTGATCCATATTCATCGAATACAGGTTCTCTTGGCGATGTCTTCTACAACGAGATCTCAGGTTATCTGAGAAATGCAGCTGATGGAGATGCTCTCTTCGCTGCAGAGGAAGGTTCATTCGCAGGTCCTTATCAGACATGGTATGGCTGGTCCGTATTCCGCATTGATTCAGCATCCCATGCAGCAGATCTCGAGAATCCGGAGATCCTCCAGCGCGTTAAGTCATATATCTCGGCAAATGACAGCGAAACAATGAATGCATATGTTCAGTCAAAGGCTGAGGAAGTATATCAGGCGGCATCTTCCGATTTCGCAGGCGCTGCAGAAGCAAACGGCCTTGAAGTCTATACAGTAGGACCTGCTTCTCCGAACCCTGCCATGTCACAGTTCGTAATCGGTCTTGAGATGTCTGATGCGAATGGCGGCCTCAGAGCTGCGACAGCTGGCGACCGTGATTACTACAGTCTCCTGTACAGTGCAGAAGAAGGCACTGTCCTTGAGCCGCATGCAGCTGGCACCAACACTTATGTCATCGCACGTCCTGTAGCATCCACAGCAGATAACGGTATCCTGACATCATACCTTGATTCATTCTATACATCATTCATGCCTCAGCTTGTCTCCAACGACCTGCAGAATGCAGTCCTTGGTTCAGATCTCTTCGAGAATAACTTCTTCGAAGTCTATTTCTCGAATACAGGCAACTGATAGCTCATATAAATGATGGATAAGCCCCTCTGCCGAGAAGCAAAGGGGCTTTCTTCATGGTTGTTGATAATTTCCGTGCATGTATAATCCACCAATATTGTCTAAGAAGACGTTCATGCTCTCCTATGGGATATTCCTGCTTTTACCTTTTTGCTAATCTCTGTATATGTTTTAACATATAAACGGGAGGAGTAGATGCCAACTATCAGGAGGTGATGAGATGAATCAGAATATCAGGGAAATCAGGATGAAGGATAATCTGATAGTTGAGGCAGTATTCTTCAACGGTATTGTGAAAGATTTTGATGTTTCATTGCTTTTTGAGAAACATCCTGAGTACAAAGTCCTGAAACAGGATACTGGTTTATGGGAAAATGCAGAATTACTGCCTCAGGGAAACGGAGTATATTTCAATGATGATCTGGATCTGACTGTTGAGGAAATATGGAAATATGGGGTGACTGTCGGCAAAGTTGCCGTGGAACCAAAATATGAGATAGCTTATGCGATTTCTTCCGTAAGGGAAGAAAAAGGTTTAAGCCAGAAGCAGCTTTCCCAGCTTTCAGGTGTTACGCAATGTGATATTTCAAGAATTGAAGGAGGAGTTGCAAATCCTACGATTGAAACATTGGGGAAGATATGTAAAGTCATTGGACTTAAACTGCGCATATCTAAGTCAAGTGCCTGAGATTCCATAGGCAGGACATCTAAGCGATTACAGCAGCACTATAGATGGCGTATATGGCGATGGGATAATTGAAGCTGGAATGAACCGATAGCGGCTGGGGATTCTTCCATCCTCAGCCGACTCCCAGATCCGTGTTCTCTATAAGCACTTCAGCCTTGGGGCTTCTGCGGATGATAGGGGCAATTTCCCTAATGAAGATTTCTGCAAGCTCATCATCACGCTCTGTCGCCGTCGAATTCGGGCAGAAGAGATTCACGGAGTAGTAATCGAAAAGCCTTTCCGCAATCTCCACATCCTTCATGATATCTTCCCTGGTCTGCCCTTTGATGCCAACAAGAAGGCATACACCATCGAAATACTTCCTTATATCCTCTGGAGTGACATCCTCTGCAATACCTTTGTTCCATGATGTCCTGAGCTTTGGATTGAAAGTCTCAGCACCACACCTGAAATGGACATCAGCTGAAGGAAAGAGCTTCCTGAAGCTTTCAAGAGTATTACTGTACATCCAGTGGGATTCGAACCAGAGCGATGATATGTTCTTTTCCGCTGTTGTCTTCTGGATGAGCCTGATGGTCTCTTCGTCATATTCCTGGCAGGAACCGGAGTTTATGATATCCAGAACCCCATAGATACCTGTCACATTACCCAGAACCTGCTTGTTTATCTCAAATGGATTCTCAGAGACATCCTCATAGTAATCGCAGAATGTACACTTCCTCCATCTGCATCCGGTTCCCTGAAGAAGTATGAACTCGCGCTTCATTCCAGTGGTTATCAGGCTGTATCTTTCCATCATCCCCACCTCCTTCTTATGTATCTTATCGCAGCATAGGCAAGCGGGGTGCCGAACAGTGCCTCAAGGGCTATCTTCGCGATGTACTGAGCGAGAATCATCGACAAAAGGTCAGATGCAGGGCTTGTTCCCGTGAATGCGATAAGCACGAAAAGCACGGAATCGATGAGATATCCTGCAACAGAAGAGCCTATTGTCCTCAGCCAGAGCATCTTCCCGTCTGCTGATCTGTCTCTCATAGCGACAAGTATCTTCGCATTGATAAGATCTCCTGCAAGGAATGAAATAAGCGAAGCCCCTACGATGCGCGGCACATATGTGTAGATGGTACTATACGCTTGCTGTATTCCTTCCATATAGTCAGGATAGGGAAGAATCGTCCCTATCGATGTGAATATGACAAGCAGGGCATTGCAGGCAAATGTAAGGAAGATCACTTTCCTTGCAGTCTTGTATCCCCATATCTCCGCAAGCACATCAGAGAGCATGTATGCGATAGGGAATGTGATAGTCCCCGCATCGAAGAGCGTGAAGGGGCCGATCGAGATGATCTTCACAGCCATCAGATTGGCTATCAGATACATCGTGACGATAAGTGATGATACAACCGTCAGGGGAGAGAAATCCCCGATCCGGTTTTTTGAAGGGTTTTCCGGTACCTTATTCATAGCGGTGAGAATATATCACGAAAGAGCGAGTCAGAGTCAACCGGCATACCATCTGACAGTCTTCCAAAGGGAGCTGAGGAAATCATCTTCAGGTGCCCAGCCAAGTTCGTTCCTTATCTTATCAGACGATATGCTGTATCTTCTGTCATGGCCTTTCCTGTCTGTTGTGAAGCTTATAAGACTATCATCTTTCCCCAGAAGTGAGAGAATGGTTCTTGCGAGTTCAAGATTGCTTATCCTGATGCCGGATCCGATGTTGTAGATTTCCCCCGGCTTTCCTCTGTCAATTACGGCAAGCACTGCCTTTGCATGGTCTTCTGCCGTAATCCATTCCCTTATGTTCTTTCCAGTTCCGTAGATAGGTATTGGATTGCCTGCGATGGCATTGCGTATGACTGTCGGTATGAATTTCTCGCTATGCTGATGAGTCCCGTAATTGTTGCAGCAGCGTGTTATCGTGACATTCAATCCATATGTACGCATGAATGCAAGCGCAAGATGATCCGCTGCAGCTTTCGATGCGGCATATGGAGAGCTTGGCCGGATAGGTGAGTCTTCCGTGAATGATTCATTGCTATCTATAGGAAGGTCACCATAGACCTCATCTGTTGAGATCTGATGAAAACGTTCAAGTCCATATTTCACAGCAGCTGCCATAAGCACGGCTGGCCCTTCTGCATTTGTTCTCATGAACAGCGCAGGGCTTTCTATGGATCTGTCAACATGGCTTTCCGCCGCGAAGTTCACGATTATGTCCGGATGCTCTTCTTTGAAGAGGCTGTTAACGTCCTCTGATGAAGATATATCTCCGAGGATGAATCTGAATCTGCTATCCTTCTCCGCTTCCAGAAGCGCATTCCTGTCAGATGCATATGTCAGTTTGTCGAAGACGATGATCCGGTCATCCGGATAGTGCCTCAGCGCTTCATATGTGAAAGCGATACCGATGAATCCGGCACCGCCTGCTATCGCGATTGTTCTTGGCATAGAAAAAGCGACCGACGGGAATCGAACCCGCATCTTCAGCTTGGGAAGCTGAGGTAATAGCCACTATATGACGGTCGCGCTTGTGATGATGATAGCCGAAAGTGGTATAATTGGCAACTATGGATGATATACAGAGAGCGCAGCATTACAGGAAAATGACGGAAACACCAGTTCATTCTCTTATCGGCAGACTTGCAGTTCCCACGATCATAACGATGCTTGTCTCAGCTATCTATAATACAGCTGATACATATTTCGTCGCCAAGCTTGGAACGAGTGCTGCCGGTGCTGTCGGCATCGTTTTCTCGATAATGGCCATCATACAGGCAATCGGGTTCACGATCGGCATGGGAGGGGGCAACATCCTGTCTCGACAGCTTGGTGCCAAGGAAGACGAGGCGGCGACAGTAACAGCTTCTTCTGGCTTCTTCCTTGCTCTCATTCTCTCATTGTCACTCTCTGTACTTGGTATCGCATTCACAGATGAACTCATGGTTCTCCTGGGAGCAACCGATACGATTCTCCCATATGCCTCAGCTTATGCGGAATACATATTCTATGGCTGTCCTGTCATGTGCCTTTCCTTTGTCATGAACAACTATCTCAGGTCAGAGGGCAAAGCGCTTTTCGGAATGATCGGCATAACGACTGGCGGGCTGCTGAATATCGTGCTCGACCCAATATTCATCTTTGTCCTTGGCTTCGGGACTGCCGGAGCTGCGATGGCTACAGCTATAAGTCAATGCATCAGTTTCATAATACTTCTTGCGTTCTTCATGATGGGGAAGAGCAGTGTGAGGATTTCCGCCGGGAAAGCTGCAAGGAATATCAAGGTATATCTTTCGATTATCCGCATAGGCCTTCCGACACTTGCGCGTCAGGGCCTCTCAAGCATAGCGATGATAGCTCTAAATGTATCAGCGGCAGCTTTCGGCGATGCAGCTGTCGCATCAATGACAATCTCTACGAAGGTGACCATGTTCGCTTTTTCCGTGATGCTTGGTTTTGGTCAGGGCTATCAGCCGGTCGCATCTTTCAATTATGGCGCAAAACGCTACGACAGGGTCCTTCAGGCAACGAAGTTCACAGCATCCGTAGGTACTCTGCTTATGCTTGCTACATCTTCTGTCTGCTTTATATTCGCGCCTGAGATCATCTCACTTTTCCAGTCTTCTGACCCCGTTGTCCTTGAAATAGGAACAGCGGCTCTGCGCTTCCAGGCTGCTGTTCTACCGCTTACCGGTATCACGACAACGGCAAACATGGGACTTCAGAGCACCGGACAGGCTGCAGAGGCGACTATTCTCGCATCATGCCGTCAGGGAATATGCTTCATACCGCTCGTGCTGGTGCTTCCCGGACTAATCGGCATCAGAGGTGTCGAGCTTGCACAGCCATTAAGCGATCTTATCACATTCATTCTTTCCATTTTCTTCATGACTCACTTCATTGCGAAGCTGAAAAAGCTCCCGAATGTGATAGAATAGGCACATGGACATCAGGAAGATCAAAGGAAAGGTCAAGGATTATGCATGGGGGAATGATGATTTCATTCCCTCTTTGATCGGGGGTTTCACAGGAAAGCCGCAGGCAGAACTGTGGTTCGGAACGCATCCTTCAGGCGAAAGCTGTACTGAGGATGGTATCCCGCTCTCGAAGCTCATAGCTGAAGACAGAAGCATACTCGGAGAAGAGGCCTATGGCAGATTCTCAGGAAAGCTTCCGCTTCTTTTCAAGGTTCTTGCCATAGCGAAACCTTTGTCGCTGCAATGCCATCCTGATAAGGTGCAGGCTGAAGAAGGCTGGAAGAGAGAGGAAAGCCTCAGAAAGGAAGGGAAGCCATATAACTATCAGGATGATAATCAGAAAGCCGAGATAATCGCGGCGCTTTCCCCGATAACCGCCCTGTGCGGATTCAGGGATATAGAGCTTTCAAAGGCGGATCTTGCGACGCTTCTTCCCGTTTCATTTGTTCCTGTCGTGATGCCCATATGCTCATCGATCGAAAATCTTTTCATGGGACTTTATGGCCTTGCCGATGATGAGAAGGCGAAAATACTCTCTGAGTTCTCAGCATCCCTGGATGCTTCATCAGAAGCGGATTGGAAAGGAAACTTCATGACCCGCAAAGGAATTGCGGCCAGATGCCTGAAAGAGTATCCGGGGGATATAGGTGCATTGTTCCCGTATCTCATGAATGTCCTGTGGCTTCAAGTGGGGGAAGCCCTGTATCTCAAGCCCGGAACGCTTCATGCATATGTCTATGGCAATGGAATCGAGCTGATGGATGCATCTGACAATGTCCTTCGTGGCGGGCTGACCAGGAAACGGATAGATCTTGCAGAACTTGAAAGAATCATGTCATTCGGACAGGAGAATCCGAAGAAGGCGAAAATCTCCAAAACAGGTTCAGGCCGCACATCATACGAGACCCCTTCAGATTCATTTGTGCTGCGCTCTGCCGGAAGCGGAAGTTATGAAGTCAGAGGCGGCAGGTTCGCATTCGCGCTCGTTACGGAAGGAATCGTGCGTTTCTCGTATAAAGGGGAGAGCCTCATTCTCAATAAAGGTGAATGCGCGATGATTCCTGCATCTGTCGCTCCATATGGTATGAGCGTAAGAGGCAGGATCTTCTTTGCAGAAGTACCTGTATAAAGGAGTCATCTATGGATCCAGAAACAGATGGCAAGGCATTTGCCGAAGCCGTGGACAGCATTTCATCAGATCTTGCAAAGGGATTTCACATACCGCCTTTCCTGACGCATCTGCTCTTCGCCGCCATCATCGTGATAGTCGCGAAGATCATAATAGCGATCATCAAGCGTACTGTGCTTAACTTCTCAAGGCATAGCGAGAAGTTCACCTTCATAATGGCGCAGCTTGTATGGAAGCTATGTGCCACCTTGATATGGATAGTGGCAGTCGTTGCCATCCTCGGCGTTTTCGGCATAGACCTCACGCCGGTGCTCGCAGGTCTCGGAATCACTGGTGTTGTCCTAGGATTTGCGCTTCAGGAATCAATCAGTTCCCTTTTCAGCGGAATCATGATAGCAATCAACTCTCCATTCAGGGTAGGTGACTGGGTCGATATCGGGGATATATCAGGAACTGTGAAGTCAATGGATCTGATGTGCGTCACTCTTGCATCCGGTGATAACAAGAAAATTACGATGAACAACAAGAGCGTATGGGGCAATACGATCGTCAATTACTCATATATCGATAAGCGCAGGCTGGATATGGCAGTATCCGTACGCTATACAGATGATCTTGAAGTTGCAAAGAGCGCAATCAGGGATCTTTTAGGCAGCTATCCTGAGATCCTTCCGGATCCTGCGCCTCTTGTGGAAGTCGGGTCCTATAACGATTCTTCAATCACCATATATGTGAGGCCATGGGTTGCTCCTTCTGATTACTGGCCTGTTGCATGGCGCTTCAACTCAGATATCCTCAAGGCACTTCAGTCTCGCGGTATCGATATGCCATACAACCAGCTCGATGTCCACATCGTGAAGGACTGACATGATACATAATCCAATTATCAGGGGCTTCAATCCAGATCCATCGATAACATACGATGGGGAGAGGTATGTCATCGCAGTCTCGACATTCGAATACTATCCGGGAATTGCCTTGTACACGTCTCCGGACCTCTCATCATGGGAGTATGCAGGTTCTGCCCTGACGGAAGAGAACGGGTTCTCATTCTCAGGCTGCCGGAACAGCAGCGGGATATATGCACCTGCGATAAGATTCCATGATGGTCTGTATTACATCACATCCACTGATAAGAACGGGAAAGGGAATTTCATCATAAGCTCCAGATCTGTTTCAGGCCCATGGAGCAATGCGAAATGGATTCATCCTGAAGGAATCGATCCAAGTATCATGTTCCTTGATGATGGAAGGTGTTTCTACACGCAGAACGGGAAGGGTGGCATCTATGGTGCATTCATTGATCCTGATTCTGGAAGACTGCTTGAAGAACTCCGCCTTATATCGCCAGGACTTTCAGGATATGCGACAGAAGCACCGCACATCTATCAGAAGGATGGTATGTTCTACCTTCTTTTCGCTGAAGGGGGAACAGAGTATGGACATCATGAGATAGCAGGACGCTCGGATTCCGTGTATGGACCATATGAGCTCAGGACAAAGCCTGTTTTGTCTCATACTGAGAGAAAGGGACATATCATACAAGCTACCGGTCATGCGGATCTTATCCAGACGGAAGATGGCAGATGGATAGCTGTATTCCTCGCAATACGTGTCTTCGGGAAGCCGCTTCTCCATCATCTCGGCAGAGAGACGTTCATGGCAGAAGTCAATTGGAAGAATGACTGGCCTGTAATAGGCGATGATGGGCGTGTGGAACTGGATTTACCATCTGATATAGAAACCAGGAGACAGGACATTGTCTCAATCTCATCCCCTGAAGATATCGCTGCGCTTCCGATACTCAGGGTGCGGGCCCCGCACTCATCGGACTATTCAGTCACCGATGGACAAC
Organism: uncultured Spirochaetaceae bacterium; assembly: GCA_944389075.1. GTDB lineage: Bacteria > Spirochaetota > Spirochaetia > Sphaerochaetales > Sphaerochaetaceae > Ornithospirochaeta. The sequence goes on along the minus strand of CALXLA010000057.1, from coordinate 31,426 downwards.
TTGCCATTCATGGGAGATGTCCGCTCTCTGAATCTTATGGTGAGCCTTCTGCTCTGCTTCTGAGACAGACAGAACCTGTCATCTCGTTTTCCGCGACGTTGCGTACAGACCTGTCTCTGACAGGTATTGCAGGGATAACGGTATTCTATAACAGTGACTATCATGCGGATATCGCAGTGAATCGTACCGAAGAAGGCATTGAGGTATCTTTGCGTCGCCGTATACATGATCTTGAGACCGTGGCTGGAAGAATATCGATGCCACTGAAGGATTCTGTCTCATTGTCTGTGAAAGCCGACAGCAGCTCCTACTCATTTTACATAGATGGCAGTCTCCTGGGGCAGGCATCGACGGCATCATTCTCAACTGAGGGAACGATGTACATGACATTCACAGGAACGCTGATTGGGATATTCTGTGAGGAAGGTGATGCTGTATTCAATCTTCCTCTGGGTTTCCATGGCTGAAGAGCTCCGGGAAATCCCTCTTTATTGCAAGGAATGAGCTGTAGCCAAGTACGTTGACCCAGGCGATGTCTATTGACCAAGTCCCATTCATGTTCCCCTCATCTGAGAAGTAATCCCATGATGTGTGATTGATCTGCTCAGGTTGCCATCCGTTGAAGCTGCGGTCCCTTCCAAGATAATCATTTCTTTCTGTTCCTATGAGAGATAGACATGCATTCATCATCTTCCGGCCCTGGTTGCCCCAGAGCTTATCGCCATCTATCCGTTCCAGCCTGAAGAACAGATATGCAATCAGCATGCCGTAGAAATCCAGATGATGATGTGCAGCAGATACGCTGGTCATTCCCTCTGTCGAGAAATTCATCCTTCCAAGCGGCGATTCCTCAGGAAGATATGCCTTTCCCTGCCATATCCAGGTGAGTATGAATGATGCAGCCTCCTCCGCAGCTTCAATCTCACGTCCTCCACCATATCCGCCCTCTATGCATTCAAGCATGAAGGAGAGTATGCTGACCCCCGCTTCCTTATCTACAGAATCAGCATCGAGCGTATCTCCATGAAAACTTCCGCTGAGAGAGAGTCCAGAGTAGTAGTCCATTGCTTTTTCCACCGAAGCCAGGAATATCTCATTGCCAGTATCCAGAACCGGGGTCAGCTTTGCCATCGCAACTCCGATATATGCGCCGTTCGTGCCTTTCCTGTCTATGGCACTGCCATCTCTGTCCCACCAGCGTCCGAATGAGCCGTCTTCCAGCTGATGTTCTGCAAAGAACGAAAGCACGCGCTTCGCGATTGACAGATACTCATTCCTTCCTGTCATCCTGTAGAGCTCTATATAGGCAGCCATCGCTTCTCCTGCGCATCTTGAATTCATCAGGTATCTGTATTCAGGATGCTCTCCGATTCCCAGATATCCTCCTCGTTCACCTGTTTGCAGATCGATTGAATCCTGATAGAAGCCATCGGCCGTTTCCGATGACAGAAAGTACTGTCCGATCCTGTTTGCCAGCCCATTCGGGAAAAGCGCTTCATCATTGAATATGCCAGAAAGCTCAGCGATCTTCCTTTTTACATCACTGGTGAGATTTTCTGATGTATGAAGAAAAGATGCTGCAGCCTCAAGCGACTTCACAAGGAAAGAACCTGCAGTGAATTCGTAGACCCTCTGATGTCTTCCGTTTCCTCTGCCCATGATAAGTGCCGCATTCCCGTCATCTGTTCTTGCTATCATGCTGAGAAGATGCAGGAGCTTTGAACTTGCGTATTCATTCCAGCCCGCTTTGAGGGCCACGTGTTCTGGGAAACATATTGATATGAGTTTCCTGTAGGCTTTGAAAGGGTCTTTTTCCCGGGAATGGAAGACATGGAAAATCCTTCTTATGGATGAACCTTTCTCCAGACGGAGATCCTTAGGCTCCTCTTTTTCGAGTTTTGTCTTCCCTCTGTAGCTGTAGGGCGACTCATGAGATGGAAAACGGAATATTATATCCTCATCATCCCATCCACATGATGCAAGCATGGATTTGTCCCCGCAGTCATCCAGCCAGATGAATGACCAGTATTTATCGGTGAGTGCTCCGATAATCCCTGGAAGAGGCATTCTCGTCTCCGTAAATGACCAGCAAGGTGCCTTTCTAAGAGAAGGGAAGGCTCCTTCTCCATCCATATTCCCCTGATACCAAACGGCGGGAATCAGTATGTTCTCTCCTGATAGTCCATCATGTCTGAAGCGTACGCAGATTGTCCCGCAGAAGTCTTCCTCTGCATATGCATTTAGGATGAAGCCATCATCATATCTGGCGAGCTCTGCTTTGATTCCGATATCTGGTTTTATCTGTATTGCCGCATACATAAGCTATCCCTTTATTCCCGTCATGGCGATTCCATCTATTATCTTTCTCCTGAATATGAGGAAGAAGACAAGTTCAGGAATCGATGCTATTACAGCTCCAGCCATTATCAGGGCATATTCTGTCCCATGCGTACCCTGGAAATTCGCGATTCCCACGGTGATTGTATATTTTACCGAATCATTGATTGCGATAAGCGGCCACAGGAAGTCATTCCATGCATTGATGAATGAAAGTATGATCACGGTAGTTGCCGCAGATTTCCCAAGTGGAAGGATTATCCTTGCGAATGTCCTGAATCTGCCTGCTCCATCTATGAACGCAGCTTCCTCAAGTGCATCAGGTATTCCCTCATAGAACTGCCTGAGTATGAATATGCCAATAGGCATTGCGAGTCTCGGCAGTATTGCGGAAGACAGGGTATTGATTATTCCATATGAGTTGAACTGCAGGTATAACGGAACTATAAGGACCTGGAATGGCACCATCATACCTGCCATTACAATCCAGAACAGGATGTTTCTTCCAGGGAATCTGATTTTTGCGAATGCATACGCAATCGGTGCATCAAGAATGAAAGTCGCAATCATCGTCACGATGCTGATTGCCAGGGAGTTGCAAAGCCATTGCAGTATGTATGTGGAGCTGAATGCGTGCAGATAATTGTACAGTGTCGGATTTTCCGGAAGGAATGTGAATGATCTCGTAACGACTTCACTTTCATATTTCAGCGATGTTATGACCATCCATGCGAGAGGGAATAGCCAGATGAGTATGAGTGCAACCTCGAATGCGCGAGCCAGGATTTTCCTTGCGTTCATCAGCTGTCCCTCCTTCCCAGCGTTATGTACTGGATGACGGATATGGCCATGATTATCACGAAGAGTATGTAGCTCATCGCTGCGCTGTAGCCCATCCTGAAGTAGCTGAACCCGGTTTCATAGATATACTGGATCAGTACCCTTGTGGATCCTGCGGGACCGCCGCCTGTCATGACATATACCTGTCCGAAGACATTGAAGGAGGCGATCACCTGAAGAATCAGGCACAGTATCGTGGTCGGTTTCACAAGAGGAATTGTTATGTGGATTATTCTCTGCAGGGCATTCGCGCCATCAACTGTAGCACTCTCAAATACTTCCTTTGATATCTGCTTGATGCCTGCTGTGTAGAGGACCATGTTGAAACCTGCGGTCCACCAGTATGTCGCGATTGATATGGACCACATCGCATTCTTTTCGCTTGTGAGCCAGCTGACGCCTTCGCCTCCCATGAGCCTGATCACCTGGTTGATAATGCCGAAATCCTTCTGCATTATCCATGCCCAGAGTGTTGCGGCGACTGTCATGGAAAGGATGTATGGAATGAAGAATACTGTCTCCATCACACCTTTGAGAGGTGAATGACTTGTCGCGAGGAGCGCCATAAGGAAGCCCATTACGATCAGCACGGGAGTTGTCATGAGTACGAACTGCACAGTATGCCAGAGAGATGACCAGAACTTCTCATCATGCATTATATCAACATAGTTCTGAATCCCGAGAAACGAAGGAGTTCCCAGGATATTCCATTTGAAGAAGCTGATATAGAAGCCAAATACCAGAGGGTAGACCATGAACAGCGCGAATACGATCATGAATGGGAGAGAGAAAAGGATTCCGTCTCTTGTGTCTCTGTTGCCAGGTATCATATAACCTCCTCTGATCCCCACAATCCCCGCAGGGACTCTGAGCATCGCTCCCCGCTAAGGGGGAGCTTCAGTCAATAGCGGCTGATTATCTCATTTACTGTAGCTTCCATTCCGTCGAGGGATGTCTGAGGATCGAGATTCTTTGTCACAGCTGCCTCAAGAAGGTCGCTGAGAGTCTCATAGATCTCTCCCCATGCCGCTGTCGGAGGATTCGCTACGACAGATGATACAGCTGCCGCATAATCTGCTCTGTATGGAAGTGCATTGAATTCCTCTCCCTCAAGTACGCTGTTCCTTGTCGGGATGTTGCCGGCCTTCGCCCAGAGATGTGCATTCCCGGTCATCCAGTCGATGAACTTTATCGCAGCTTCCACTTTCGCTGGATCCTGGTTTTTCTGCACAGGTATTGCGAATGTGTGGGAATCAGTCCATGCAGCGCTTTCTCCCATGAAGGCAGGAAGCGGACTTGCGGCGAATTCAAGACCTTCTGTCTGCTCAAGAGTGCCAGTTGCCCATACGCCATTGAAATAGAATGCGCCTTCACCCAGCTTGAACATATTCATGGCAGCATCATAGTCAAGCTCATTTGGATTCACAGCTTCTTCATTGACAAGACTCTGCAGCCACACAAGGGCATTGTAGCCATATTCATTATTGAATGCTGCTGCGCTCATGTCCTCTGTCAGCATCGAACCGCCTTGCTGGTTTACAAGAGAGACGAACAGACGCGTCAGCGTGTAGGCTTTGTAGGTTCCTGTCGTATTGTCAATCAGCGATCCCCACTGTCCGGTTGCCTCCTTGACAGCTTTTGCCGCTGCTGTGAATTCCTCTGCAGTCTCCGGAATCTTATCTATACCGGCTTCCTCAAGAAGAGAAGTGTTGGTATACATGACTATCGGATGGACATCGAATGGTATTGCGTACAGCTTCCCATCCATCCGGCAAGCTTCGAGAGGTGCTGTCTGGAAATCGGAAAGCATCTCATCAGACACATATTCATCAAGAGGCAGAAGCACTCCTGAAGGCACATAGTTTATAAGTCTTGCCTGATGAAGGACGATGACGTCTGGAGCATTTCCGGCTGCAAGGGCAGTTGTGAGCTTCGTATAGTAGTCATCGAACTTGACCATATCATTGGTCATGTGGATTTCATCCTGCGATGCGTTGAACTCTTCTATCATCGCATCGAAGAATGCGCCGTCACCTCCTGTGAAGAGTGACCAGAACTTCAGTTCTACAGGTCCTTCTCCTGTACTTGCTTCCTGTGGAGCTGATGCGAATAGCAGTGTTCCGACTGCGATCAAGGCTATGATTGCCATGAGTTTTCTCTTCATCTTTTTTCCTCCTTTTGATGAATTTATCTTCTAAGGGTACTGTCGCGGAAAATCAGCCTGACCGGAAGATTCTCCATCCTGTACTCCATATCCGGATCCGAAATATGCTTCTCAAGTATTTCCATCTATGCATATCCCAATTTATGCTTTGGCACATCGACTGTGGAAAGGGAAGGATTCATGAACTGGGAGAACATCAGGTTGTCATATCCGATGACTTCGACATCATCCGGTATCGAAAGGTCATTCTCCGAAAGGCTTTTCATGACTCCCATTGCGACAATATCGTTGAAACATGCGACTGCTGAGAATTCCAGGCTCTTGTTTATTGCGTTGTTGACTGCCTGATATCCATCCTCCATATGGCCTGGAAGATGGAAAATCAGCCTCTGGTCGATATCGAGGCCGGCTTCCCTGTAAGCTTCCATCATCCCTTTGTCGCGTTCTATCGTATTGCTGATGCATTCAGGACCTGAAAGGTAGAGTATGCTGCGATGTCCCTGTCCTATAAGATATCTGAACACATCCCTCTCTCCATCTTCGTCACAGTGCAGAATGCTGTGGCTGGCAAAGCCGTCGATGTATCTGCCCGCGAATACAAAGGGAACGGGAAGGGATGCATAGAATGCAATATGATGTTCCGAAGTATTGTATGCAGGCATTATTATCAGTCCATCGACCTTGCGTGACAGGAACAGCTTGATCAGATGCTCTTCTTTCTCAAAGCTTTCCTCTGTGTTGCCAATCAGCATCTGATAGCCGAGCTCGTCGGCTTTCTCGCTTATTCCCTTTATGACTTCGCTGAAGAAAGGATTCGAAGAATCTGCGCTGACAACACCAATTGTTCTCGTATTCGGGCTGCGCATGCTTGATGCGATCGCATCGGGAATATAGCCGAGCTCATCAGCTTTGCTTTTTATGATCCTGCTCGTTTTCTCGCTGATCCGGCGGTCATTCCTGAGGACTCTCGATACTGTATTTATCGAGAAACCTGTTGCTTCTGCAATGGTCTTAAGCTTAGCCCTCATAGATTAATGTTAACATCAAATGGGATGCTGACAACTGAAAAATATATTTGCTGCAAGAATTACAATGGAATATTATGGATTAACGATAATCTTGCTGATGCCTTTAGCCTTTCTCCAACGGGTATCGACGTTTGAGGCTGAAGCTCTGCTGACTATCACTAGTGAAATATTCGGAAGAAAGCGATAGAATGCCGTAGCAGGGGTATAGTATGAAACTGAAGGATGCAGAGATTGGTAAGTCATATATCGTGAAAGCCATCAGCCTTCCATTCCAGCTTGAGCGCAGGCTTGAGGCTCTGGGAATGACGGAAGGCACTTCGATAGAGATAATAAACCGCAAAGGAAAGGGAATCATGATCATCAGGCTGAGGGGAACGAGGTTCGCACTTGGGTGCAATATCACGGCGAATATCGATATATCGAAGGAGGCTGCCTGATGTCCTCTGAGATGACCATCGGATTCATTGGCAATCCAAACTGCGGAAAGACAACGCTTTTCAATGCATTCACAGGAGCGAATCTCAAGGTCGCGAACTGGCCTGGCGTGACTGTGGAGAAGGTAGAGGGAGCAATCAAAAGGCATGATATGCTGATTCATCTCGTGGATCTTCCGGGAACTTACAGCCTTACTTCATATACAATGGAGGAAACTGTTTCCAGGAACTTCATACTCAGTGATGAAGTTGATGTGATAATCAATGTCGTCGATGCTTCTGCTCTTGAGCGGGGGTTGTATCTCACGCTGCAGCTTCTTGAGCTTGGCAAGCCTGTGGTGATGGCGCTTAATATGATGGATATCGTGGAGAAGAGAGGAATGGAGATAGACCTCCACCGACTTCCGGAAATGCTTGGCATCCCTGTCATCCCGGTATCAGCAAGGAAGAGAAGGGGGCTTGATGTCCTTCTCCATGCGGCAATCCATCACAAGGACAGCATGCATCCTGATGCTCTTATCCATCAGCACGATGGGGTCTCGCATCATCAGCATAACCATCACAGCGAATTCGCAATGGTGTATTCCGATGAGATGGAAGACAGGATCGATATCGTAATCAAGGCGCTGAAGGAGAAATATCCTGATATCCGTAATTACAGATGGCATGCGCTGAAACTTCTTGAAGGCGATAATGAGATCAAGGAAAAGTATCCTCTCGATGTCCCATTGCGCTCAGATGGCTCCGATTTCGAATCAGAGATCATCAATCAGAAATATGATTTCATCGAGGAGATAATCCACGAGGTACTGCTGCACAAGGAAAGCAGGGATGTGTTTACCGATAAAGTCGACAAGGTCCTTACTGATAAAATCTGGGGCATACCTGTCTTCCTTGGCATAATGGCCATCACATTCTTCCTCACATTCACAGTAGGTGACTGGATCAAGGGTTTCCTGGAGCTGGGAATCGACTGGATTTCCAATGCAGCATCATCAGGCCTTGGCAAAGCGGGGGCAGATCCTGTCCTTGCATCCCTTGCTGTTGATGGGGTCATTGCTGGAGTGGGGACGATAATCACATTCCTGCCGAATATCCTGATACTCTTTCTCTGCCTTGCGCTTCTGGAAGACAGCGGATATATGGCAAGGGTAGCTTATGTCATGGAAGGAATCATGAGCAGGCTGGGACTTTCCGGCAAGGCATTCATCCCGATGCTTCTTGGTTTTGGATGCACTGTACCTGCAATCATGGCATCTCGAGCGCTTGAGAACCGCAGGGACAGGCTCAAGGTCATGCTCGTGACTCCGTTCATGAGCTGCAATGCCCGTCTTACGATCTACATACTTTTCTCGGAGATGTTCTTTCCTGATAATGCGATGATTGTCGCATACTCGATGTATCTGATCGGTATTGCCGTCGCCATCGCGATAACAGCGCTTCTTCATATCGCGGATAGAAAGACAAGCGTCAACTACCTCATGATAGAGCTTCCGGAATACAAGATGCCTGATGCCCATACAGTGGCAATCTATGTATGGGAGAAGGTCAAGGATTATCTTGGTAAAGCAGGTACCACCATATTCCTCGCGACTATAATCATCTGGGCTGTGCTGAACTTCGGACCTGATGGCCTTGTCAGTGATATGTCGGAAAGCTTCGGGGCATATATCGGAAAGGTCCTTGCACCGTTCTTCGCTCCTATCGGACTTGGATTCTGGCAGATAGCTGTAGCATTGATTGCCGGTATTTCAGCAAAGGAGGTCGTCGTATCGAGCTGTGCGATCCTTTTCGGGATAGTCAATACAGCATCTCCTGAAGGAATGTCAGCATTCTCATCATCCCTTGCATCGATAGGCTTCGGTCCTCTCAATGCATTCTGCCTGATGGTATTCTGCCTTCTCTATATCCCTTGTGCAGCTGCTCTTGCTACAATGAAGAAGGAGTCGGGAAGCTGGAAATGGATGGCGGGTGCGGCATTCTTCCAGCTTGCGGTTGCGTGGATAGTCACATTCGCAGTCTATCAGGTGGCGATGCTTTTCGTATGATTGCTACAGCAGTACTGATTACAATTCTTGTCATTGCTTCTGCCTTAGCTGTAAGGAGTGTTCTAAAAAGACGGAATCACTGTACATCCTGTCCTCTCAGAGGCGGATGCGGCAAGTGCTCTCATTGATGAATGAAGAGAAGGAGAGGAGAGTGGATAGCTATCTTTCGGATCCATCGGTTTTCCAGATTAACAGGATGCCTGCCCATTCAGATCACAGGCATAAGCGCGGTTTCGCGGAAAAGGAAAGCAGCTTCTATCAGGACCTCTGCGGTGTATGGGATGCTTTGTACACAGAGGACATAGAGAATAGGGAAAGGGACTTCTATAGGCTGGATTTCAGATCTGATGAGTTCCATAAGCTCAAGGTCCCCGGGCATGCAGAGCTTCAGGGGCTTGGGAAGATCCAGTACATAAACACGCAGTATCCATGGGAAGGAATAGAGATGCTCAGGCCGCCTATGGTTCCCGTGAAGACGAATGCAGTCATCTCATATGTCAGGTATTTCGATATTGATGAGCGTCTGAGAGGCAACAGGCTGTTCATCGTCTTTGAGGGTGTTGAGCAGGCAATGAATCTCTACCTGAATGGTGAATTCATAGGATACTCCGAGGATTCATTCACATCGGCTGAGTTCGATATCACAAACTATGTGAGGGATACAGGCAACAGGCTTGCGGTCGAGGTCTTCAAGAGGACGAAGGCCGCTTATATCGAGGATCAGGACTTCTTCAGGTTCTCAGGCATCTTCCGTCCCGTATATATCTATGCAAAGCCTGAATGCCATATCGATGATATTGATATCAGAAGCACGCTCCTTCCTGAAAAGCAGGCTGAGGAACCTGCTCATGAAGAGAAGAAAGGCTTCCTGAACAAGCTTAAATCCATGTTCTCTGGTCATAAGGATAGGAAAGATGTCAAGGTTTCTGCATCCGGCAATGGCAGATTCTCGCTCTCCCTCAAGCTTTCCGCAACCGATAGCTTCCAGCTTTATGAGGTTAGTGCATCATTATCTGATGCTGAAGGCAATGTGCTTTATGAGAAGAGATGCGGTGCAGATTCTGGTATTGCCTTCGATGAAGAGGACTTTGATGTAAGGCCATATTCAAATAAGGATCCATATCTTTATACGCTGCGGCTTGAGGTACTCAGGAATGATAAGACAGTCGAGACTGTTGAGTATCCAGTAGGGTTCAGGAGAATAGAAATCATAGATAAGGTCATATATCTCAATGGCGAAAGGCTGATCATCAATGGCGTGAACCGCCATGAGTGGTCCCCATATACAGGTCGCGCGATAAGCCTCCGTGAGATGGAAGAGGATATCAGCATAATGAAGCGCAACTATATCAACAGCGTACGCACATGCCATTATCCTGACAGCATCCCATTCTATTTCATGTGCGATGAAGCAGGCATTTATGTGATGGCTGAGACCAATCTTGAATCGCATGGCTCGTGGCAGAAGATGGGCGCAGTGGAGCCAAGCTGGAATGTCCCCGGTGATGATCCTGCTTGGAAGGATATTGTCCTGGACAGAGCAAGAAGCAACTATGAGACATTCAAGAACCATCCGAGCATCATCTTCTGGTCACTCGGCAATGAGAGCTATGCAGGTGAGTGCATAAGGGAGATGGATGCTTTCTTCAAGGAAAGGGATCCATCTAGACTCGTACATTATGAGGGTGTGTTCCATCGTCCTGAACTGAAGGCCTCGATCAGTGATGTGGAATCAAGGATGTATGCATCTCCTGATGAGATACGCGAATATTTCCATCAGGATGGCTCAAAGCCGTTTTTGCTCTGTGAGTATATGCACTCGATGGGCAACAGCCTTGGCGGTTTTGAGGATTACGATGCACTTATAGATGAGTTTGATGGCTATCAGGGTGGATGGATCTGGGATTTCATAGATCAGGCCCTTTATACAAAGAGAGCAGATGGCAAGGAAGTCCTCCGCTATGGCGGCGATTTCTCCGAGAAGCCGTCGGATTATGAGTTCTCATGCGATGGCATATTGTTTGCGGACAGGACCGAGAAGCCAGGACTTGAGGAGGTGAGATATTTCTATGAACGTCGTATTCGGTGATTATACCCTTGGTGTCCATGCAAAGGATGCATCTTATATCTTCTCTTACGCAAAAGGCGGCCTTGAGTCGCTTAGCAAGAACGGTACTGAATGGATATCAAAGCCTGTACGTCCTCTTTTCTGGCGTGCGACTACATGCAATGACAGAGGCAACGGCTTCTCATACAAATCAAGCGTATGGATGGGAGCTGATCTGTTTACAGAATGCAGTGGGATAAGCGTCTCTGTGGATGGTCATGGGTTCTGTCAGGATGAGATAATAGCGCCTGCGAACAACAAGCTGATTGATTCTCATTACAGGAATGCCAAGTCAGTGACTATAATCTTTGAATACAGGGTATCATTCTCTGATGCAGCAAGAACCATCATTTCCTATACAGTCACTGAAAGCGGAATGAGGACAGACTACTATTATCATGGGGATGAGAGCCTTCCGTCTGTTCCTGCTCTTGGAATCAGGTTCATCATACCGTTCACGCTTGATGGCTATGAGTATGAAGGGCTGAAAGGGGAGACATATCCTGACAGATGCCACGCTGCGGAAGGGCGTTATTCCGTGGATGGCCTTCCTGTTCCTCAGTATGTGGTTCCCCAGGAATGTGGCATGCACATACATACAAAGGATGTGATTCTCAGAAAAGGAGAGTCTCTGCTTGAGATCAAAGGAAGCGATTTCGCATTCTCAGCTCTTCCATATACAGCTTTGGAGCTTGAGAGCGCATGGCATCATGATGAGCTTCCGTATTCAGAGAAATCAGTTCTTTCGCTTTTTGCTGCAGTCCGTGGTGTCGGTGGCATAAACAGCTGGGGCGCAGATGTGAGGGAAGACTGCCAGATTGATGCCGGAAGGAATTATGAGCTATCGGTCGTGATTTCCTAGGGATAAGCTATTCTGTTTTCGTCTGTTTCCGAATTTACGTTTCATAAGGGCAGGGATGCTATAGTAGGATAGAGTTTTCGCTTTTAGCCATTCCTTGCCAGTTGCATTTGCGATTCTATCCATTACTTCCTCAAGGCTGCTTATTGTGGATTTATCAATCATATAAGCAGCTGTTCTGCTTATATACAGGTATAGATATCCGGCATCTTCCCCTAGGTGAATAAGGTCAGAATATCTGATGATTGCATGCTCTTCGGCACAGATCTCAAAAGCATTATCCATGAAGATATAGGATGTTTTAGGGTATTTCCCATCCATTGCCTTTATGATTTTATCAGCTCTGTGCTTTGCAGGCATATTAGTTCCTGTGAAAAGAATACATCCGAAAAGCATGCATATTGCAGCGATTGGCAATGATGATGACATGGTCAATCCAAGGTATATCAGGATTATGCCACAGGTTATCTGTGCAATTTTTTTCCCCATCTGGAATGTGTCATATTGCATTTTTGAAAGTCTTTGTATTGTTTCTGCAGAGTGCTGCATAGATCCCTTTATCCGCATTGCTATATGATAGCATCAAAAATGCTGCAGGGAATGTACAAGCTGCAATAATGAAAAGTTTTGGAATATAGTATTGTTAATTCGGATAATAATACAGGTATTCATAGGTCTGGTATCTAGAATCATCAATGTCTATTCTTGGTATTTCCTGAAAGGAGGTCTGCTTATGGAAATAGCAGTTAATTATTTTGGCTCCCATCATTCTGATTTGCTTCATTATGCGCAGGAACTTGGTATTAGGCATTGTGTATGTACAGTAGCAGCTGTTTCGGATGTTGCGCCATCATACCTCAATCCATGGGATGAAGTCCCACTCAGATTGCTGCAAGAGGAGATTGCGGCATTCGGAATGGATATATCTGTTCTTGAGGGAATAAAGTTCATAGATTCAGCAAAACTTGGTACAGAAGGAAAAGACAAAGCCATAGAGGATTTCTGCTGTCTCATCAGGAATATGAGCAGACTTGGAATCAAGACAGTCTGCTATAATTGGATGCCTGTATTCGGATGGTTCAGGACGAGGAAACGCAATATCCTCGAAGGTGGCAGCATTTCGACAGCATTTTATGCAAAGGATCTGGATTCCGCTGCAAATGCAGGCAATATAAGCGCTGATGAACTCTGGAGCAATCTTGAGTACTTTATGAGAAAAGTGGTACCTGTAGCTGAAGAGAGCGGGGTAAATCTTGCGCTTCATCCGGACGATCCTCCAGTTGACAATATTTGCGGAATAAGCCGAATTCTCATAACCCCAGATGATATGATGCGGGCCATAGATCTCGTTCCTAGTCCTAACAATGGCATTGCAATGTGTCAGGGAACATTCAGGACAATGGGCGCTGACGTCCCTGCTGAAATACGAAGGTTTGGAGAACGTATACATTTTGCTCACATGAGAGATATCAAAGGTACGCCAAAAGCTTTCTTCGAAACATTCCCAGATAATGGCTCCACAGATATGACAGAAGCTATGAAGGCCTACAAGGAAATCGGTTTTAAAGGTGTTATACGTCCTGATCATACCCCAACTATGTATGGTGAGAGGAATGATGTTCCGGGATATGCAGTACTTGGCAATCTCTTTACGATTGGGTATCTGAGAGGTTTGATGGAAGCACTTGATATTGATTGATTTCCATTTCTTTTCATGTTTTGCACAGGATTCCCTTTTAAGAGTTTCAATCCAATATGTCGGCATACAGGATATGGAAGCCTTATCAGGGGATTTTCTCTTTTCATTATATATCCAGTATCGGAAAGTGATTGGAATGGAATATTGTTTATCTTCATATATTGTACTTTATTCTTTTCTACGGAACTAATTCTTTATTAAATATAATATTAATATTGCATATGTTATTTATTTTATAGTTTTGTTTACCTGCTCAGAAGAATATAGTATATATTTTTCGTAACATCATACAAGAATTGTGAGAATGCCAACCTAAAATTATCTCTAGAAAAACCTGATTTTAGACCAGCAGGTTTATGGAGATAAAAGTGGTATTCTCGGAAGATCAAAAACAGCTTAGAGACATCTACGGTGATTATGATGTTGTTATTGCTGGTGGTGGTATCGCTGGTATCGCGGCGGCGATTTCTGCAGCAAGATGCAATAAGCATGTGCTTTTGATCGAACGTATGTATATGCTTGGTGGCTTGGCTACAGCTGGTCTTGTTACGATTTATCTTCCGCTTTGTGACGGTAAGGGGCATCAGGTAAGTTTCGGATTAGCAGAAGAACTTCTGAGACTTTCAATAAGCAGAGGCTGGGAGAGGGATTATCCTTCTACATGGCTTGATAGTTCTTCTGATCATGGCAAGGAACGCTATCAAGTGAGGTTTAATGCACAGGTATTCGCGATTCTCGCGGAGCAGCTTGTGCGCAAATCAGGTGTTGATATCCTTTATGGTACACAGATATGTTCTGTACTTCGCTCTGGTGATTCCATTGAAGCTATAGTAGTGGAGAACAAAGATGGCAGAAACGCAATACCAGCGACCTGTTTTGTAGATGCTACAGGAGATGCCGATCTTTTTGAGATGGCAGGAGCTGATACTGCGATATATAAGCGTGGCAATATACCCGCGGCCTGGTTCTATGAGACTGTAGATGGAAAGAATATGCTTCATATGCTTGGTGCCGCAGATATAGTATCTTCCGATGATGATGCTGTTATTCCTGATGAAATCACTTCCTCAAGGATTTCAGGCCTGGATGCGAAAGAGAACTCAGATGCTGTCATAAGATGCCATGGATTGCTGCTGGAGAAATTTCTTGCAAATGGAGATGTTTCAGAAACCCATAGCCTTTCGGCTATAGCCTCGATACCCCAGCTTCGGATGACACGCAGGATTGCCGGGGCATATGTACTGGATGAGAAGGAGGATCATGTTCCATTTTATGATTCGGTAGGGCTTGTCGGTGATTGGCGAAAGAGAGGTCCTGTTTTTGAGATACCTTTCAGGACATTATATTCTCAGCAGATACGCAATATGCTTGCTGCAGGACGATGTATATCAGTTACCGATGATATGTGGGATATTACGAGAGTGATACCTGCGGCAGCTGTGACCGGAGAAGCTGCGGGAATCGCTGCTGCATATGGTTCCGATGTCCGCTGTCTTGATGTCGCAAAATTACAGGTGCATCTCAGGACAAATGGAATTCCTTTTCATATTGAAGACCTAGATTAGCTTTTGATTGCTTTTTCATAGAAAGGAGGAATTATATATGAAGAAGTTGATATCGTTATTGCTGATTGCTGTACTTGTTCTATCTATGGCATTTGCAGGTGGAAGCAAGGAAGGAACCGCAACTGATGGATCAAAACCTCTCGTGCTGAGGGTAAGTATTCCTGAATCTGCTACAGATAATAAGTCTGTTGCCATGTTCGAGGTTAAGGAGGCTGTAGAAAGGAGGACAGAGGGCCGCGTAATTCTTGAAATCTACTGCAATGGAGAACTTGGTACATTCCAGGAATCAATTGAGACTATCACACAGGGAGGAAACATCATAGATGGAACATCTCCGTCAGCTTATGCTGATTATGGATGTTATGACATGATGGCACTTGATCTGATGAGAATGATCCGAAGTCCGGAAGAAGCTGAAAAGCTTAATGATTCTCAGTTATTCAAAGATCTCTGTGCACAGCTAGAAGAAGCCTCCAATATAAAGGTTCTTGCAGTGAACTGGCCGATGCAGCCAAGATGTATACTTTCAACAAAGCCTATCAATTCGGTTGAGGATATCAATGGTCTTATAATAAGAGTACCGACCGCAAGTTATGTAGCATTCTTTAAGAGGCTTGGAGCTTCAACGGTTTCGATGAGCATGGCTGATACATATACTGCAATGCAGCAGGGATCTGCTGATGCATGCGAGTTCCCGCTTGGTACGCTTTATACAAACTCTCTCTACGAGGTTGGTAAGTATTGTTACCTTTCAGAACATACTTATGCTCCTTGCATGTGGTGCATGAATGCTGATCTCTTCAACTCACTTTCCCCGGAAGATCAGCAGATCATGATTGAGGAATTTGCTGCAGCTGGCAGACGTTTCTCCCAGAAGAATCTCGATTCTCTTGCAGCAGATCGCCAGAAGCTTGAGGAGAATGGAGTGATTTTCGTTGAACCATCAGCTGAGGATATTGCTGTTATGGATGCTGCCGCTGTTGCTTCGGCAGAAGATTTCCCTGGTCTCAGTGATGGAATCATTGAGAAAGTCGAAGAAGCTCTTGGACGCTGAGTTATATCACCGGCCTCAGAAATGAGGCCGGTAACCGGAGGTATGCTTTGGATACCAAAATCAAGAAACCTTTAATCTGGGTAATACGAAACTGGGAAGAAATCGTATGCGCTGTAGCCATGGCTGCAATGCTTGTTGTCTGCTGTACATATGTCCTTGCCAGATATATATTCACATATTCAATTGTATGGGGGCAGGAGTTCTGCACGATCTGCCTTGTTTATGTAACATTTGTTGGAAGTGCTGCTGCATATAAGCGCAATCAGCACTATGGCATGGATTTCATAGTATCTCATCTGCCAGAGAATGTTCATTTTGTAATCAAGATGATAATAAACTTCATCCTTATCGGTCTTTTTGCTGTTCTCACTGTTTTCAGCTGGCAATATACAGCTGCGGCCCGCAAGACTCTGCCGATTTCGATGATCCATTACAAATATATAGACTTTGCTGCTGTTCTAGGATTTGCCAGCATGACGATATATTCCGTCATTTTCTTCATCGAAGGTATCAGGAAACCAGCAGATTATAAGAAGCGGTATCTGTCAAGCGAGGGGGTCAGCGAATGATAATTTATCCGATAATCATAGTCGTAATTACATTTGCGCTCGGTATGCCGGTTGCTTTTGCCATGATACTGAGCTGCATACCATATTTCATGAATGATCAGTATGCCTCCGGACTGATGGTCATACAGCAGCTGATAAGTGGAGCAGAGAGCTTTTCCCTTGCTGCGATTCCATTCTTCATAGTAGCCGGTTCCATAATGAATTATTCTGGTATCACCGAGAAGCTCATGTCACTTGCAGATGCTCTCGTTGGGCATTTTACAGGTGGCCTTGGTCATGTGAACATACTGCTGTCTACCATGATGGGAGGAATTTCAGGTTCTGGAGCCGCAGATGCCGCTGTAGATTGTAAGATACTTGTCCCCGAAATGACAAAGCACGGCTATTCTGTTGAGTATTCTGCTGCAGTTACAGCAGCTTCAGCTTGCATAACGCCAATCATTCCACCAGGAGTAGGCCTTATTGTCTATGCATGCATAATGGAGGTATCTGTAGGAAAGCTTCTGAGCTCAGGATATATCCCTGGACTTATGATGTGTATAGGTATGCTCATATGCAACTATATAATATCGAAGAAGCGCGGATATAAAGCCAATCGTGATCACATGGTGCCATTGAAGGACATCGTCAGGCTCGCTTTGAGTTCTCTGTGGGCACTGCTCCTTCCATTTGGATTCCTTCTTGCCCTTAGGGCAGGAGTGTGTACACCTACTGAAGGAGGCGCTCTTATGGCACTGTATTCGCTCATAGTCGGTAAGTTTATCTACAAGAAGCTTGAGCTCAAGAATCTTCCAAGCATTATGCTCGATGGTGCTTTGAATACAGCTAGCGTCATGCTTATTATGGCAGCTGCTGGAGTCCTTAGCCATTACATGAGCTGGGAAAGAATCCCATATATGCTTACAGAGCTTATCATAGGACTTGCTCCAAGCAAGAATCTGTTCCTTGCTCTTACCATGCTCCTCCTTCTTGTCATGGGAATGTTCATGGATGGAATGGCCGCAATGATCATTATTGCACCACTTCTTGCTCCTGTTGCCCAGATGCTTGGCGTCAATATGATTCACTTTGGTCTTATTATGTGTCTGAATTGCGCAATTGGAGCTATTACACCACCATTTGGGAATTATCTGTTCCTTGTTTCCGGTACTCTTCATTGCAGTCTGACCAAGCTTGTAAAGGAGATAGTTCCTTATATATTCATATGTATAGTAGTACTTATAATCTGCACATATGTGCCATGGCTTGTAACGATTGTCCCGAAACTTCTGTATGGTAGTGTTTGATTGAAGATAAAGGGGATATTGGGTAAATGTACTTGATATCCCCAAAAGGAAGGATTATGAGCATTGCAGATAGGATAGTCGTCAGGTCCAGTACTGATAACCATGTTCTGTTTAAGGTATTCAGGGCTGTTTACAAGCAGAATTCAGGGTGTGAGGAACATTCAAATACTGAACATAGGCATTCTGAGCTTGAGATATCCGCGATAACAACAGGACAGGGAATATATTCATGTAGCGGAATTGATTATGACTTCAAGCCAGGTGATATCTTCCTGCACTGTGGGAATGATGTTCATTGCTTTAAATATATCAATCCGCATGAACGGTTATCAATGCTTGTCATACAATTCGATTCACGACTTATCTGGACACAGGGTGGTGAATGGTTCAATCCAAGATATCTTCAGCTTTTCACTGGCAATAATCTCAATAGCCGGCATATGTCAAATACGGAACCTGAAGCCAAGAGGATTGCATCGCTTATCGAAGAATGTTTTGACGAATGCTGCAAGCATCTGCCAGCTTATGAGATGGTCGTGAAAGCGAAGATCCTGCTTATGCTCTCAATCCTCATCCGCTATTATTATGACTATTTCCCGCAGAAGGATACGGATATTGATTTCAGGAATATAAATCATATCGAAAGATCCATGGATTATATACTCTGTAATCTTTCATCGCACTTATCTCTCGATGATATTGCAAACGAAGCGCATATGAGCAAGAGCTATTACTCTTCAACATTTCGGAAGCTTAATGGGGTATCCGTGTGGGGATACATCACTGCGCAGAGAATAAACAAAGCACAGCATCTTCTTGAATCAACTACGCTTCCGATCATCGAGATATGTGAGTATTGCGGGTACAACAACATTGCGAATTTCAACAGGGCATTCAAGAAAATCACTGGCAAGACACCGCGTGATTATCGTAAGTATATCCGTCCGAACTGCCTGGAGGCAAAAGATAGATAAGGAGGAAACGGGCAATGAGTAAAATAGATCCTAGAACGCTGAAGATTACCGATATGCGTTTTGCGGATATCGATGGAGCGCCAAAGCGATGTACGCTTTTGAAACTCTATACAAATCAGGGGCTTGTTGGCTTTGGAGAGGTCAGGGATGCATCCAGTAAAACATATGCATTAATGCTCAAAAGCCGGATTATTGGTGAAAATCCATGCTGTGTCGATAGGATTTTTCACAAGATAAAGCAATTTGGAGGGCCATCCCGTCAGGGAGGAGGTGTTTCCGGTATAGAAATCGCTTTATGGGATCTGGCGGGTAAGGCATGGAATGTTCCCGTATATCAGCTTCTTGGGGGAAAGTTCCGTGATTCCATAAGAGTCTATTGCGATACTGATGCCGATGGTATGGATAATAGTGGGCATGCTATGGGACTTGCGTTGAAAAAACGCATGGAAATGGGATTCACGTTCCTTAAGATGGATCTCGGCATAGGCTTGCTTATGGATATCCCAGGCACTTTATGTGCTCCTATAGGGGTACTTGATGATATGAAGAAGTATGCTTCACATCTATTGAATGTCCAGGGTGGTTCTGTCACTGCTGATATGGTAAAGCA
Organism: uncultured Spirochaetaceae bacterium; assembly: GCA_944389075.1. Lineage (GTDB taxonomy): Bacteria > Spirochaetota > Spirochaetia > Sphaerochaetales > Sphaerochaetaceae > Ornithospirochaeta. The sequence goes on along the minus strand of CALXLA010000057.1, from coordinate 11,852 downwards.
GAAGAAAAGTTATGAGATTGTCACCACAGCACATCCTTTTACTGGTATCCATATAACAGATAAAGGCCTTGATATTCTTGAGGAATATGTAAGAGAAGTCCGGGAAGTCATAGGTTATGAGATTCCTCTGGCAATTGATCATTTCGGACATGTCTGTGTTGAGGATTGTATGCGTTTTGCAAAGAGAATGGAAAAATATGGCCTAGCATGGATAGAGGACATGATTCCATGGATTTATCCAGATCAATATAAGCGGCTTAGGGAATCCACCACAATACCTGTCTGTACAGGAGAGGATATCTACCTGAAAGAGGGATTCCGTTCACTTATCGAGGGTGGATGTGTTTCTGTCATACATCCAGACATATTGACATGCGGTGGAGCTATGGAGCTGAAGAAAATTGCTGATATTGCCGATGAGAATGGTGTGGCAGTTGCGATCCATATGGCAGAAAGCCCTGTTGCCTGCATGGCCGCGGTGCATGCTGCGGCATCAATGCATAATGTTCTTGCAATGGAACTTCATTCTGTTGATGTTCCATGGTGGCAGGATATCGCAGTCGGACTTGAGAAGCCATTGGTCAGGGATGGATTCATTTCAGTCCCTGACAGGCCCGGGCTTGGCATAGAGAATCTTAATGATGATGTCATTAGATTGAATATCAATAAGGATATTCCTGGGATCTGGGAACCTACAGATGAATGGAATATGGAATTTGCAAATGACAGGATATGGAGCTGACAAATGAAATTCAATGATAGAGATTATATTATTTCGATAACACCTGATTGGAAGGGTGAGAGATTCCCTGATGGTCGTCCAAAGGTTGCTGATAAGTATCTTGATGCACTTTATGGTATGACATTGGAAGAGATATGGAAACCGATTTTCGTCCAAGGATATGAGAATCAGTTCATTGCAATGAAATCTCTTTATCCGGAATTCCGTGAAGATGGTACTGTGATGAATAAGATGGTTGGCAGAGCAGTTACGGCTGTTTATGCACCGACTCGCCCAGACTATTATGCTGCATCATGTGCCATAGCTTCTGCGCAGGGCTGGCATGGTACTCCTAATCAATGGGTCTTGGATAGTCTTACAGATCGTGATGTCCTTGTAGTTGATATGTACGATAAAGTATACAAGGGAACTTTCATCGGAGGAAATCTTACGACTGCTCTTGCTGCAAAGACTCATACTGGAGGGGCGGTGATCTGGGGAGGCATAAGAGATGTAGAGCAGATGCACAGTGTAAAGGGTGTTCAGGTGTATTACAGAGGTATCGATCCGACTCCTATAAGGGATTTCGCGATGGTGGGTTTCAATACACCTGCAAGGCTTGGCTCAGGGCGTGAAGCTGCGATATGTCTTCCAGGTGATGTTGTCTATGGATGCAGTGGAGGTGTTCTTTTCATTCCACCATCACTTGTTGTGGATGTTGTTGAAGGCGGTGCAAAGACAAAAGCCAAAGATATGTTCGGATTCAAGATGATATCTGAGAATATTTTCACGACTGCTCAGATTGATAAGAATACCTGGAGCGAAGAGATGCTTGATATGCTGATGGAGTTCATACGTACAAATGAGGAAGCTGCTGAGTTCCGTGACTTGGATTGGAGCCATGAATACGATCTTGCAAGAAACGGAGATCCCTCAGATACCCAGTCAGCTTTGTAATGAAAAGGAGATAGGCATATGACATTTGATTTGTCAGGACATACAGCCCTTGTTACTGGTTCGAGCCGTGGTATAGGAAGTGCTATTGCATTGGAACTAGCCAATGCAGGAGCTTCTGTAATAGTGCATTCTTCTAAGCCAAGTGCTGTAGCTGATGATATGGCTGCAAAGATAAATGCTCTTGGTAAGCTGCAGGCAGTTATTGCGGCAGATTTAAGCAAGCCCGAAGAAGTGGTTTCCATGAAAAGAGATCTGCCTGAAATTGATATCCTTGTACTTAATGCATCAATACAGATAAGAAAGCCCTGGAGGGATATCACCATAGAAGAATATACAACGCAGATGAACTGTAATTTCCTTGCGTCTCTTCTGCTGATTCAGCATTGCGCAGGATATATGCAGGAAAGAAAGTGGGGAAGGATTGTTACAATCGGAAGTGTTCAGGAACTCAAGCCACATCCGGATATGCTTGTGTATTCATCTTCTAAATGTGCACAGGCTGGTATGGCGAGATCCTTAGCATCGCAGCTTGCTGGATATGGGATAACTGTGAACAATGTTGCTCCTGGAGTAATTTATACAGACCGCAACAAGGAAGCCTTTGCTGATGAGGAATATGCCAAATCAGTCAGGAAAAGCATACCACTTGGATATTATGGTGAAAAAGAAGATCTAGCAGGTATTGTAAGACTTTTATGCTCAGAAGAAGGACGATATATCACGGGTCAGGACATTTTCGTTGATGGAGGCAAGAGTCTTTGATTTAAGTATCCCCATCTTATTATTTGAAATCGATGTAAGATGGGGATTTTCAATTGAATTTGTTTTGAGCAAATCGAGATGGCAGCCCTTGGCTTTCGTTCATGTTACAATGCATAAGGGAGCAGGACAGTTTATACTGGATACCATTTCTGAGAATATTCCTTTGTTACGTCTGAATATAGCAATATTATTGCTTCTTTCGTTGGCTACGATAAGGAAATCACCGATTATGATGAAGTCACGTGGCCAGTGTCCACCACATGATGTATCAGCTATTTTCATGATAGATTCCCCGTTGATATTGAAATGACTTATTGCATCATAGCCTCTTTGCGAAACGAATAGCTCATTGTCTCTGATCCTTATTGCAGCCGCAGTGTTTTCTCCCTGAAAATCAGGTGGAAGTGTCGGTACCATCCTAACAAGGCTGAATATGCCATTGTCATAGCGTGATATTGCGATTTCAGAAGAAAGCTCACATATTGTGTATGCATATTTGCCATCATTGGAGAATGCTGTATGCCTCGGACCGCATCCTTCCGGAAGCTTTATTCTTGATATCTCTTCAAGGTTTGCGTCGTATGTATATATTGAATCGTTGCCTAAATCAGCGACAGTAAGGAACTTCCCATCTGGGGTAGGGATAATCTGATGTGGATGTGGTGATGATTGTCGATCTTGAACTGGTCCACAGCCTTCATGTTCTACTATTTTTTCATTTAGTTTTGTAATGCTTCCAGAAAGATAATTTGCGGTATATATTCCATTGCTGAATAAGCATATATGTGCAGAGACTATACCTCCTGTTGATATGCATCCATCCGCAGGCAAAAATCCATCATGTTCGTCAATTGCAATTTCGAGGACCCCGCTGCAGCTATTGTCTTTGAAGGGTGCTCTCAGAAGGGCATACAGCTTTTTATCATTATGTGCTAGGTACATTGGCCTGTCAGCTTTTAGCATATTAATAACTGAAAGGGTCCCATTTTCGCTTAGATCACATCTCATGATACTTCCATCGGCAGTACAACATGCAATGTATATAACATTCTGATTCATATGGTAATTATAGTTCAGCAAATATCTCTCCATGTTGTAAAATATTCTGTTAGAAGTAATACATGTTTCTCATTATGAATTGCCATCGAGAAAATGAGCGGATTATATTGGCAGGTAAAATCATGCTAATCATATTTCATGAAAATCAACTTTTGAAATGTCATATTTCATGAAATTTGATCGTCAGACAATGTTTTGGCAATGAAAGAGGCATCCTCCGTTATCAGAAGATGCCTCCTTAAGCTAAGTGTCAGCGCTGGACGTTCCTCTTTTTGTTCAGAGTGACTTTGACCTTATTGCGGATAAGATAGCACTTATGTACATTCGGATCGTTTTTGAAGTCCTCCCCGATGGTCTTGTCAGTGATATCCTCAACGAGATACTTCTCCCTTATCGAATCCTCAAGCCTGAACTTCCTGAAGTTCGTTGAGAAAATCAGGACACCTCCCGGAGCAAGATGCATCGTCGCGGCTTTTATCAGTGCATAGTGGTCTCTCTGCACATCGAAAGTCGAACGTCCCTTGCTGTTGGAGAACGTAGGAGGATCGCAGAATATAAGATCGTAGCGGTCATACGTTGCCCAGAGCCAGTTGATTACATCATCCCTGTAGAAGAAGTTCTCGATATCAGTAGGGTATCCATTCATCCTCAGGTTCGCGATTGCCCAGTCAAGGTATGTTGAAGATGCATCTACAGAGACTGTTGAGAGAGCGCCTCCTTTGATCGCATTGAGCGTAGCGGATGCTGTATAGCAGAAGAGATTGAGGAATCTCTTTCCTTCAGCCATCTCCTGAATCATCTTCCTGACAGGCCTGTGGTCAAGGAACAGTCCTGTATCCAGATAGTCCTGGAAGTTCACAAGGAGTTTGAGACCATTCTCGCGCACGATGTTGAATCTGTTCTTGGATGCAAGTTTCGTGTACTGGTTCTTTCCTTTCTGCTCCTTCCTTTGCTTCACATAGATGTTCTCAAGATCAACTGAGAGAGCTCTCTCTGTTGCATAGATGATCTCATTCAGCCTTGATTCAGCAAGAGCTGGATCTACTGTAGGAGGTGCCGCATATTCTGCGAGATTGACCCATCTGCCTTCGTAGATATCTATTGCGGCAGCATATTCCGGGATATCCGCATCATATACGCGATAGCAAGTGACGCCCTCAGCTTCCATCTTCGGTTTGAGCTCTGCAAGGTTCTTCATGATCTTGTCGTAGACAATCTGGGCTCCTTGCGAAAGCGGCTGAGAGAGCCTCTGCTGCTTCTTCTCGATTGCTCTCTGGATCATCGCCTCACGCTCTTCATCGGTATAGATGATGTAGTGAGCAGCCTGGCACAGAATCCCTCCATTGTAGAGAGTGTTGGTCCTGTCTGGCTTCATGTCGATATTCTGAAGCATATCGCTTGCGCCCGTGAGTATCGTGGCTTTCCAGCCTTTGAATGCAGTCTGCAGCGTATTGCCGAGGTCTGTGTAAAGCTGGGCAAGGTCATCGATATGCATTCTCTCACCATATGGTGGATCTGTAACTATATAGCCATGATCTCCCGGCCTGTTTTCCTCTGTATAGTCCCTTACGTCCTTTACCTGGAAATCAATGAGACCATCGACGCCAGCTTCCTCTGCACAGCGCTTAGCGATCTTTATCGCTCTCTTGGAGACATCGGATGCGTAAATCCTTATATCTTTCTCATCTAGGGCCTTCTGTCTCTTCTCCGCAGCTTCTTCTTTGAGCTTTGCCCACAGCTCAGGATCGAACTGAGGCAGGCGCTCGAAGCCATAAGGTCTCTTCCTTATAAGTCCGGGAGCTGTGTCTGTTGCCATCAGAGCTGCTTCTATAGCGATTGTGCCAGTACCGCAGAATGGATCCAGGAAAATCCCTGGCTCATCCTCCGAAAGTGTCTTCTTCCATTCGCTTCTGAGTATGAGGGCTGCGGCAAGATGCTCCTTCAGAAGTGCATCTGTCTGTTCACCATATCGGTAGCCTCTCATGTGGAGCGCTTCTCCTGAGAAATCCGCATACCATTTCACAGTATCTCCATGGACATGGACATGTATTGTCACATCGGGATTCTCAGTGTCTACATCTGGCCTTTCGCCTTCGAATTTCTCCTTGAGGTGATCGCAGATCCCATCCTTGACTCTGAGCGCCGCGAAATGGGTATTGCGGATCCATGAGCAGTTCTGGGTTGTGCAAGTGACTTTTATTGTCTTGTCAGGAGTGATCCATTCTTCCCATGGAAGCTGCATCGTGGACTCGAACAGCTCTTCATCGCTTCTTGTATCCTCATCGATATAAAGAGCCAGAAGCAGACGGGAGGCCACGCGCGCATTGAGGCAGAAGCGCATGCCTGTCTCGAATGTGCCTTCGAATTCAACGCCGGAGGCTGTGAGCCTTACATCCTCAGAGCCCGCACGTCTTGCTTCCTCAGCAACAAGGTCATTCTGGTTTGCAGCACATTGTGCAAAGAATATCATCTGGATTCCTCCTGGAATAGCGATTCAAGTTCTTCATGCGTAAACGTATATTCTGTTGCGCAGTTTAAGCATTCAATCACAGTATCATCTTCTTTTTCAAGCAGTGCTTTCTTCTCGTCTTCCGGGAGTGCCTTCAGATATGATGAATAGTGCCGCTTGGAACAAGGGCAGGAGAAGCCGATAGGGAAGCCTTCCTGATAGACAGGATCCATTGAGCTGAATTCCGATTCGATGTATTTCCTTATTGAAGTGCCTTCTGAGATTGCCTGTCCAAGGGGACTCAGATGAGAAGAGAGCTCTGTTGCCTTGTCAAGTATATTATCCGGGCATCCTGGAAGAGCCTGTATGAACAAGCCGCCTGCACCGACTACGCGTCCAAGCTTGTCAAAGCGGATTGATAAGTAGAATAGGGTAGGAGTCTGTTCTGATTTGCTGAAGTATATGGCAAGATCATTCGCAAGATTGCCATTCTCCATCATTATCTGTCCTGTGAAAGGGGTCCTGCTTCCTTCCAGTATCTTTGTGATTGAAAGGAATCCTGGCCCATAGAGCAGGGAAGTGTCGAATGAATCCACTGGCTTGCTGAGAGGAATCGGGTTGGCGAAAAGCCTGCCTCTTACAGCTCCTGTTGCCCATGATTCGACTGACATGCCTTTTATAGGGCCACCGCATTCGATATCGAGGCGAACTCTGTCATTGCCTTTGACAGTAGACTGCAGCAGAGCCCCTGCGATATAGCCCTGCCCGAGGACATATGTCTCCATAATGCCTGTATTATGATTTGCCCTCATGTTGTTGACCATTGTTGTTGCAGAGACTCCGCTGAGGCGCAGCTTCCCATCTGCAAGCAGGTATACTTCTCTTCTGTCTGCCGGCAATGCCGTGATATGCTCTGCCAGCTCCTTATCTTCAATTTCCTTAAGTATCATGTGATTTGAATCATAGAGAAATATACTGTTGCAGTCAAAGGCAATAGAGAGCTGCTCCGGATGCATAGCCATCCAAAGCAGCCGTAATTCAGTTTTTACCTGTGTATTTGTCTGCGAGTTCCTTGAATTCGCCTTCCTCGACTACTTCCTTTTCGAGAAGGAATCTTGCTATCTTCTCAAGGGCGTCCTTGTTCTTCTCAAGGTTCTCAAGGACATGCTCATATCTTGCAGTGAGTATGCGTTCAGTTTCATTGTCTATGTATTCCTGCGTTGCTTCTGAGTATTCCTTTGCTCCTGAGACGCCTTCTATTCCAGAGTTTGTCTTCGGAAGTGTCATGTTCCTGAACTTCTCGGACATTCCATACTCTGTGATCATCTGGCGTACAGTATCAGATGCTCTGGAGATGTCATTTGAGGCTCCTGTCGAGATATCGCCGAAGATGATCTGTTCTGCAGCTCTTCCTCCAAGCATGACATCGACGCTTCCGAGAAGCTCATTCTCTGAAAGCAGGAATCTGTCTTCGGTAGGGTACTGCAGCGTATAGCCAAGTGCGCCATATCCTCTTGGTATGATGGAAATCTTCGAAACGGGAGAGGAGCCTGGCGTCAGATAGGCGGTAAGGGCATGGCCCGTCTCATGATAGGCTACACGTGTTCTCTCGCTCTCATTGAGCACTCTGGATTTGCGTTCAAGTCCTGCAATTGATTTCTCTATCGCATTTTCGAAGTCAATCTGCGTTATCTCGCTCCTGCCGCTTCTGACTGCAAGCAGTGCCGCTTCATTTGCAATATTCGCAAGATCCGCACCTGCAAGTCCAGCAGAAGCCTGAGCAATCTTCCTGAGATCGACATTGCTGTCGAGTTTCATTTCCTTTGTATGGATCTTCAGTATCTGTTCCCTGCCATCAAGGTCTGGTTTATCGACAAGGACCTGCCTGTCGAATCTTCCTGGTCTCAGAAGCGCAGGATCGAGTATCTCAGGTCTGTTTGTCGCTGCAAGGATTATTACGCCTGTTCTTGAGTCGAATCCATCCATCTCGACAAGTAACTGATTGAGAGTCTGCTCACGTTCATCATTTCCGCCGATTCCTGCGGATGAGCGCTGACGTCCTATCGCATCAATTTCATCGATGAAGATTATACAAGGGCTTTTTTCTTTGGCCTGCTTGAAGAGATCGCGGACACGTGCAGCACCGACGCCTACAAACATCTCCACGAAATCAGCGCCGCTCATGCGGAAGAACGGAACACCAGCTTCCCCAGCGACAGCTTTCGCAAGCAGTGTCTTTCCTGTTCCCGGAGGACCGACAAGCAGTATTCCCTTAGGGATATGCGCACCCATGGATGTGTATTTCTCAGGCCTCTTCAGGAAGTCGACTACTTCTTCCAGCTCTGCTTTAGCCTCATCTTCACCTGCTACATCTGCGAACTTGACGCCTGTGTCGCCTTCTGCAACAAGTTTGCTTTTGTTCTGATTGAATGACATCACACCCTGTGCCTGACCTGCTATCCTCTTCGATAGCCACCAGTAGAAGGCCATGAATATGATGACAGGGAGCAGTATCGAGATGAGGCTTCCGATTACAGATGGCCTCGGAGGTTCCGTCGCATAGTATTCGACTCCCTTTTCATCCAGCAGAGGCACGAAACTGGGATCATCTATCGTATATGTCTGGTATGCGGTGATCGATGTCGAATCAAGAGACTGCGGGATCTGTCTTGTCTCGGCAATCTGCCGGAGAGTCGCAGCCGCATCCTCTTTCGTCATCGCATATCCGATGTATTGGTCGCCATCGAATGCGACCTGTACTATGGTGCCATCGGATATAAGAGATTTGAATCTGCTGTAGTCCACATTCACCACGGAGATATCAGACCGGTAGGCCATCATATTGATGAATGCCATGATGAACAGGGCTATGATGAATATCCAGATTGAGTATGTCCATTTTCTCCGGCCATCATCATTTCCTTTGCTATCTGTATGCAGACCAGGTTCCGTATTCCTGCCTTTCCTGCTGTCGGATGCCTGTAGCATCCTGTTTTCATTTGCATTTTCCATACCTCTTAAGATATCCCCATTGGATGAAAAGGAAAGCATGGGATATTGAACTTCATCCAATACCCACAAAGCCCCGATTCCTGTTAGACTTTATATATGAAGGGAAAAGCAGATGACAAAGGTCAGTTGTTCGGGAATGTAGTCATAACGCTGTGTTTTGCTGCATTGCTGATGCTTGTGCTGATTCTTTCCGCTTTGCTTGTATCGACAGAGCGCCTTCATCTTGAGAACTACGTGGAGCGTACATATAGCAACCTCATAATGGCAATGAATCAGGGCGAGACACAGCTGATCCGCACACTTGAGGATGAGGGAGTGCTTGGCTTTGGCTATTATTCGAATTCAGGCTATCCATACTATGTGTGGGGCAATGCCTATCAGCGCCTTCCTCTGACTTCTTTTCCCGAGTCTTCAGGACGTGGTTCATATATATCATCATATAATGAAGAACGTGAAGTGATCGAAAGCGTAAGATATATATATCCTCCAGGAGTCGATCCTGACAGATTCCTGAGAAGCGGCGAAGGGCCTCTGGTCTTTCCCGATATCATATACATATCGTTCGATTCATCATCTGCGGAAGCTGCCATGAGGCTGATTGTCATCACAATCGCTGCGGCCATAGCTGTGCTTTCCGTGCTCTACATAGTCGCGATGATGTCTTTCAGGCAGAATGCAGAGTACAGGGAGACGCTCAGAAGGCAGGAGAATCTGGTAAGCATGGGGCAGGCAGCGAGGACGCTCACCCATGAGATCAAGAATCCGCTTTCTGCAATAAAGCTTCAGCTTGCGCTTCTTAAAAGAGAATCTCCACCGGAGCTTATGGACGATATTGCGCTTATCGACAGCGAGACGAGACGACTTGTAGCTTTGACTGACAAAGTCTCGGATTTCCTGCGCAATCCGCGTGGCAATCCTGCGAATGCAGATCTCGTGGAGACGATGAGAAAGCTTGTGCAGGTCTTTTCCCACCAGATTGAGCTCGTTGCGGATATAGAGCCGGCTGTCGTTTATTTTGATGCTGACAGGCTCCGTTCCGTTCTTGAGAATCTCCTGAAGAATGCTGTTGAGGCCACGGAAGATGGCAGTCCTGTGGAATGCGAGATTACTATTGATAAAAGAAAGCAGTATCATGTTTATGTCAGGGACAGGGGAATCGGTATAGATGCCGGGGAGATCAGGAAGATATTCGATCCGTTCTATACGACTAAGATCAATGGTTCCGGAATAGGCCTTGCCATCACCAGGCAGTTCGTGGAAGCCGCAGGGGGAAGCATATCGCTTTATCCACGCATCGGCGGCGGTACGGTTGCCGAGATCGTGATTCCCGCAGCCGACAATACAGGAAGGAGTATCCAGTGAAGGTTTTGATATGTGATGATGAAGCGAATATCAGGAATCTGATGAAGCGTTTCCTTGCGATTGAGAAGATAGATTCAGATGGCGCGGAGAACGGGCTTTCCGCACAGCGCCTGCTTGAGAGCGGACATTATGATGCTCTGATTGTCGATCTGAAGATGCCAGGAATGGATGGACTGTCGCTTATCCGGTGGGTGAGAGAGAAGGGGATCCACATCCCTACGATCATGATCAGCGCACATGGCGATATAAAGGATGCCGTCCATGCCATGAAGTATGGGGCGGAGGATTATATCGAAAAGCCTTTTGAGCCAGAAGACCTGGTTGAGAAAATCAAGAGTATCGTGGAAGCAGACAGCGTGAGGAATGTCGCTGAGAACAGGTCTTCCTCATCAGGACTTGCCGGCGAAAGCCACGAGATACAGAGAATCAGGGCTGTGATAGAGAAGATCGCCCCTTCCCAGGCCAATGTGCTTATAACAGGGGAATCAGGAACCGGCAAAGAGGTTGCCGCACGTGATATCCATCGTCTTTCTTCTGTCTCAGATGGCCCTTTCATGGCTATCAATATAGGAGGAGTCCCCGAAAATCTCATCGAGTCAGAGCTTTTCGGCTATGAGAGAGGTGCATTCACAGGAGCCGATCAGAGGAAACCCGGGCTCTTTGAGCTTGCATCAGGAGGCACGCTGTTCCTCGATGAAATCGGCGATATGCCGCTTTCATTGCAAGTCAAGATACTCCGCGTGCTTCAGGACAGACGCATCACAAGGCTTGGAGGGACATCTTCCATGCCAATTGATGCACGCATAATAGCTGCTACCAACAAGGATCTTGAGAAGATGGTTGCGGAGGGAACTTTCCGCGAAGATCTTTTCTACAGGCTCAATGTCGTCAGGATCTCGATACCACCCCTCAGGGAAAGAGTCGATGATATTCCTATTCTTGCCGGACGCATAATCCAGAAGTATAACCTCATCATGGGCATGAGAATCATGGGGCTGACTCCAGAGGCTCTGAATGCTCTTAAGGCACATCCTTTCCATGGCAATGTCAGGGAGCTTGAGAACATCATAGAAAGAGCCATGATATTCGCATCATCAGATGTCATTGATTTTCCGGACCTTGATCTTGGAACTGCGATTCCCCGGGAGATATCACAGACCTCTGTTCCCAGTGATGAAGGCCTTTCCCTAAGGGATGTTGAGCGCAATGCGATAATCCGTGCGCTTCACAGATGGGAAGGAAACAGGACGCGTACAGCCGAGGAACTTGGGATATCAAGGCGTACATTGATTAGCAAGATACAGGAATATGGGATAGATTTGTGATTTTCGCCAGTATAGGGTATATATTTAATGAAGTTTGACATGAATTTTCAGTCAAACTTTGCATTTTGTTGAAGTTTGTGTCAACGACCTTCAGGACAAGCCTGAAGGCTTGGACGTGAGCGTTTTGCCCATAGGCTCCGTCTCCGGTTTACCTGTGGCACCCCATCCATACGGCTGATTGACTGCAGCCTGCCCGGATTGCTGG
>CALXLA010000056.1 GCA_944389075.1 uncultured Spirochaetaceae bacterium | reverse complement strand
CAAGGCGGAGGCATATGTCTGCCAATCCTGTGGACATGTATTTGCCGATTATAAGATCAGATGATCATTGCCGCCTTCATCCGGCAGGACAAGCCTTGTCGGTTTTCTGGCGGCTAACTTTATAAAGTGAAAGTGTCTGTAATCGATAAGAAGCTCTATCCTGAGCTGCAGCAGTACTGCAAAGACCCGGAATCAGGTATGTGCCCTTGCTATAACATCGGCGATGAATTCATCTTCTACAGAGACGAGGAAAGAGATGATTTCTGGCATATGGGGCTAAACCCTTACAAAGATATCGGGAGATCCTGATACCATCGCTGGAGGTCCTAAGCTTCCATTCTGCTCTGAGGCGTGGGATGCAATCTCAAGATATATCTATGCAGGAATAGAAGGCGGTCCGATCATGAAGAGCTGGATGAAGGAAGAGAATACTATGATAGCCTGCTGTTCCGATGGAACAAGGCCCGTCATATTCAGAATCGAGAGAATCGATTACGAATAATCAGGCAATCATTGACAGAACAGGAATCAAAGCACAGCAGAAGATGAGGAATATCCAGTCATAGAGATGGACCTTCACAGGAGAATATTCGCTCCTCTTGGTATCCGGGGAGAATCCTTTGGATTCCATCGCAGAAGACAGCTCATTAGACCATCTGACAGATTTCACGAGAAGTGGCGCAAGCAGCGCAGGAGATGCAGGGAATACCCTGGTACCGCGTGCCCTGAATGCGGCTCTTGTCTTCCTGTATTCCATTGCCATATGAGGGAAGGCACCCCATGCTGCAAGAAGGCCATATGCGAATACCTGAGGAAGATGAAGCTGTCTCTGAAAGGACCGGATCATATGTATTTTGTCTGTGGTGAGCGCAAAAAGATATCCGATACCTGCATAGGCAAAGACACGGCTTGCCTGGGTTATGCCATTAAGGACATGGCTGTCTGCGGAAATGAATGCCTCAGAACGTACAGGAAGCGCCGCATCTGCTGTGAATCTGTATCCTGTGAAGAACATGCCCGCAGCAGCAAGTGCGACAGGAACAAGAAGCAGGAGAAGTGTCCTGATTCTGGTTCCCGATGAAAGGATGAGAATCATGCTCAGGAAGAATGCAGCTGCATTCCATACAGGATCCTGTCGCCCTGCAAGCACAATCGTCACGACTATGAGCGAAATGAGCTTGAATGATGGATTAAGATGCCGCATGGAGCCTCCCTTCCCTGATCTCAAGTATTTCATCAGCGTAATCTGCTGCAAGCTGCCTGTCATGTGTCGAGAATACCAGTGCGATATTCTTCTCACGCGCCTGACGGCACAGGGAATCCATGATTGCTATGGTATTGTTCCTGTCCTGAGCATATGTCGGCTCATCGCATATGAGGCAATGACAGTCATATGCCATAAGCGCTGCAACCCCAAGTCTGCGCTGCTGTCCCTGGCTGAGGATATAAGGTGATACATCGCGATAGCGCCAGAGCCTGATGCTTCTGAGTATTTCCTCGCTCTTCTCCATCGCATCAGATCTTCCGCGAAGACTCATAATGATCTCATTCCTGACAGTACCGCCGACAAACTGATCCTGAGGATTCTGTGTGATGAATCCGATTTTCCCTATATCACGCTTCCGGAGATGACGCATGCTCCTTCCCTCCAGCCTCGCCTCGCCTTCGTAAGGGATTATCCCGGAAAGAGCACCGAAAAGACTGCTCTTGCCAGAGCCGCTCTGACCAAGAACCGCATATATCATGCCACGCCTGAACGATGCATTCACGTCATGAAGTATCTCATGTCCTTTATATCCGATGCCCAGATGCTCAAGCTCAAGCACCACATCGCCAGATCCGGATGATGGGATAGCAGGAGCATAGGAACCGCCAGGCACGATTATGCCAAGGCTTTCAAGCATCCCGGGATCAAGATGCTCAGGATCAAGATTCTCATCAAGAAGTTTCTCATCGTCAAAGACCCTGACCATATCAGCAATATCAAGCCAGTTATCCAGACGATGATCGACAGCAAGGATGCCGATGCCATATTCCCTATGAAGAGTCCCGAGCTTCGCGGCAATATCATGTGCAGAGTCATCATCTATATTCGCAAAAGGCTCATCAAGAAGAAGCCACTGGGGCCTGATTGCCATAAGACATGCAAGTGCCACCTTCTGTTTCTCTCCACCTGAAAGCTCCGCAAGCTTACTGTCCTCAAGGTATTCAATATCGCAGAAAGATAGCGCTTCCTTTATTTTCCTATCTACCTCGGAAGGCTCTGTGCATATGTTCTCAAGGCAGAATATCAGTTCATTGCGCACAGTATCCATGCAGAACTGCAGATCCGGATTCTGGAACATCATACCAGCAATACGGCATCTTTCAGGAGGAGGAAGCTGCCTGAGCTCCCTGCCCTCCACCAGTACAGTACCATTGCCGATCGTGCCTGTCCTTCCAGGATAAAGACCTGCGGCTATGAAAAGCATCGTGGATTTCCCACAGCCGGAGGCCCCTGTCAGGACAGTGATCCTAGACCTGTCAAACTCAGCATTAAGTTCTTTCAGAACAGGTTTCTGGTTCTCAGAATATGAAAACTGCAGATCGCTGAAAACTATGCTCATCAGTCAAAGTATCCGTTTGTATACTCATCAGGATGGCGATGGGATATCACGCCGACAGAAAGCATATAATCAGCCATCCTGTCCCAGCGTTCAGGCCTTATCCGCCCCCAGCGTCCCGCTTCATCGAGAAGAATCGGCGCAAGATGCCGCTGGCTTCTGATAAGAAGCGAATCGCTTGAGCCTTCTGGCATCATATCCTTTACCTCAAGAACCGTCCCATCAGGATCTGCTGCGACCTCACGATAAGCCATATCAAGGACATGGAGGAACTTGCGGACAGCTTCCGGCTTCTTCTCAAGCGTGGCCTTGGAAGCAGCCATGGCAGGAGCGCAGAAATCAAAGATCGGATCGATATCGCCGAGATTGAAGTAATTGATCTCCTTCCCAGCTTCAATCAGGACCTGATTCTCCCAGTTCTCATAGACCCATGTCGCATCAGCAACCTCACCCAATGTGGATACGATATCACCGACATCCATATTGATGAGCTTGACTTTCGAGTAATCACCGCCATCGACCTCCACGACCCTTCCAACAGCCTTGTGGAACCATGCGGGAGACCAGTGCGTCAGGCGCTTGCCTTCAAGTTCGCGAGGTCTTGTTATTCCAGCTTCCTTAAGCGATACGATACCAGAGTCGCACTTCTGCGTCATGACAGCAACGCATGTCATTCCCTCGCCGCGTTCCATGCAGTCAAGCATTGAAATCTCAGGACCGCAGATGAAGTCAGCATCGCCAATATGCATTGCTCCATGAACCTTTCCTGAAATCTCCACATCAAGGCCTTCTGCCTCGAACATGCCTCTCTTCTTTGCAAGAAGATATCCTGTGTGATTAGTATTAGGAAACCAGTCAAGCACTACCTTAAGTTTTTCCATTTATCATTCCTCCTCATCGTAGACTTTGCCAGGATTCGCAGCTGCGCCTATTGCATAGCTGCCAACGACACCTGTCTTCGCAAGGCCATCGCCGGCAAGCTTGCAGATAACACCGGAAAAGACTATAGCGCTGATGAAGCGCACGGCAAGCTGGCTGATAAGCAGACCTGGCGCAAGTGTTATGTAATTCAGATAATAAAGCTCATAGCAGAATATGAAAGCCGCAGAAGCGATTCCCGCAAGGCTCATCGAAAGCATGTTCCACTTCTTATAGCGGAACAGAGCGAATACAAGTTCCGCGCCAAGGCCCTGGATAAAACCTGTCAATACTACTGTAAGTCCTCCTGAATTCCCCATCAGAAGCTCGATGGCAGAAGCAAGCATCTCAGTAATGAGAGCTATGCCTGGCTTTCTGATGATATACGCAGAAAGGGTTGCGGCCATGAACCATACACCATAGATGATCTCAAATCCGAAATTCGATAATCCGAAAGGCATCAGAGCTGCGGATATTGCAAGTCCTCCCTGGAAGACAGCCATATATACAGCTGCAAACACAACACCGAGGATTGCCATCATTATGACATCATTTAGTTCCCATCTCGTCTTTTCCCGTGGCATACGCACCTCCATGAAAGTAATGAAAAAGCCGCACAGCCACGCTGAGCGACTTCTGGCGCATGACACGCACGAAAATCTTCCTACGATGGCATTACCCAACAGGTTCAGAGGGTCATAGGCAGTATCAGCCCATATCTCAGCCGGGTTCTCCCAGCCCCCCTAGGGAAAGTACGGATTTTTCTGCTGTAAGTAGAACACACAGCAGTTTTTTTTTCAACAGAAAAGAGGCCATCCTTCAATAGGACAGCCTCCATCAAAGACAGAACAGAATGATTACTTCTTCCTGTTCTTCCTTATCGATCTCTGAATGAGCTTCTGTATCTCGACAATCGGGATGATCATGAATGCAAGCACAAGTGCGATCACGAACTCATAGAGCGAGATATGCTCAAAGCCGAATGCATTGCTCAGGAACGGTATGTAGAGAACACATACAGTAAGGAGGAATGCACCACCGAGCGTATAGTACAGGAACTTGTTATGGCCCTTTATCGAGAAAAGTGACTTATCCATCGATCTCATGTTGAATGAGTGGAACAGCTCTGCCATCGAAAGCGTGAGGAATGCCATCGTAGTTCCATCTGCACTGTCGATTACATGGAATGCGCCATTCTCGATATATTCGCCTACAAAATAGCTGATCAGCGTGATGATAGCCACAGCAAGGCCCTGGATAACGCAGTTGACGCCAAGACCGCCAGCAAAGACACCTTCATTCTTATCACGCGGCGGGCGTTCCATGACATCAGGATCACTCTCTTCCATTCCAAGTCCGATTGCAGGGAATGAATCGGTGATCAGGTTGATCCAGAGAAGATGGGATGGAGCAAGGATATTGAAGCCAAGGATCGATGCGGTAAATATGGCTATGACCTCTGAGAGATTCGATCCGAGAAGGAACTGCAGTGTCCTTCTGATGTTGTCATAGATCCTTCTGCCTTCAGCAACAGCTTTGACTATCGTAGCGAAGTTGTCATCAGCAAGAACCATGTCCGCGACATTCTTCGTGACATCGGTTCCTGTGATTCCCATGCCGACTCCGATATCGGCATTCTTGATGGAAGGAGCATCGTTTACTCCATCACCAGTCATTGCGGTGACTTTGCCCTTTGCCTTCCATGCCTGCACGATCCTCACCTTATGCTCAGGCTGTACACGTGCATATACGGAGTACTGAGTGATCTTCTCGTTGAGCTCCTCGTCGCTGATCTTGTCAAGCTCAGCACCTGTGATAGCTTCGCTTGCTGATGTGATGATGCCAAGCTCTTTCGCGATTGCGACTGCTGTATCCTTATGGTCTCCTGTAATCATGACAGGCCTGATACCAGCGGATCTGCATTCTGCGATAGCTGCCTTGACCTCAGGACGTACAGGATCGATCATTCCGAGAAGTCCGATGAATACAAGATCTTCCTCAAGATTCTTCGGGGAACACTCAGGCATCGAGTCCCATGTGCGGAATGCTGCTGCAAGAACACGGAGAGCATCATCAGCCATCAGGCTGTTTGCCTTGAGGATCTCTGCCTTCTCTTCTTCTGTCATCGGAAGAATCTGTCCATTCTTATATACCGATGTACACTTCTTCAGAAGCTCATCAGGAGCACCTTTGGTGAACTGGACAAGCGTTCCTTCCGGCGTATTGTGGACAGTCGACATCATCTTGCGCATGCTGTCGAACGGAGCTTCGCCCACTCTCTTCCATACGCCGTTCTCCATCTCGTTCTTGTTCATCTGATACTTTGAGTATGCATGATTCACAAGAGCGGCTTCCGTAGGCTCTCCGATAGCCTTCATCTCATCATTGAGAGTCGAATCTGAACAAAGAGCCATTGCACGAGCAAGAAGCTCTGTGTCGCTTCCGAACTCCCTTACGACTGTCATCTTATTCTGTGTGAGAGTTCCTGTCTTATCTGAACAGATGACCTGAGTACATCCAAGGGTCTCAACAGCTGTAAGCTTACGGATGATGGCCTTGTTCTTGCTCATTCTTGTCACACCGATTGAAAGGACTATGGTGACAACAGCGGCAAGGCCTTCCGGTATAGCTGCAACAGCAAGCGAGATTGCAATCATGAATGTATCAAGAAGACCTGATACCTGGACTTCCGATGTGATTGCCATCCTTATGATATCAACGGCAAATATCACCACACAGATTCCAAGTACAAGATATGTGAGCGTCTTTGAAATCTGGTTGAGCTTGATCTGAAGCGGTGTTGCCTCTTCTTTCGCAGTCTGGATAGCTGTCGCGATCTTGCCCATCTCCGTATCCATTCCGGTTGCGGTGATGACTGCGCGGCCTCTTCCATAGACGACAGTGGAGCCCATGTATACCATGTTCTTCCTGTCTCCGAGCGGAACATCGCCTTCTGCATCGATCTTATCGACCTGCTTGTCAACAGGGACAGATTCACCGGTAAGTGCAGCCTCCTCGATCTTCATTGAAGCGCATTCGATGATCCTGCCATCTGCCGGAACGCTGTCTCCAGCCTCAAGAAGCACTACATCGCCCGGGACGATTTCCTCAGAAGGAATCGTCAGCACCTTCCCATCCCTGAGCACATGGCTAGTAGCCGCAGAGATTTCCTGAAGCGCTTCGATGGCCTTCTCAGCCTTATTCTCCTGGAAAACACCAAGAATGGAATTAATGAGGACAACCGCAAGGATGATGATGGCATCGGACCACTCTGGCTCGCCTGCCGCATAGCTTGTCACTACGGACAGCACAGCTGCAATCATCAGAATGATGAGCATCGGTTCCTTGAGCTGCATCAGGAAGCGCTTTACAAGCGAATCCTTCTTTGCTTCCCTGAGCTTGTTTCGCCCATGTTCCTCAAGCCGCGTGGAGGCCTGTGAGGCGGATAAACCGCTGGCAGATGTCTCTTCTGCCTTCAGCACCTCCTCTACAGATGAAAGATATTCACGTTTCACAGTTTCTCTCCTTGATAACGTCTCAGTATATAAATATACGCATAACGGGATTAAATGCATATCCTGTAAATGTATAAGTCCCGAAATAATAATCCAGAATTACAATCTGACTATTTTTTCGCAATAATCCTGATTATTACTGGCTTACATGCCTGTTAATAAACATTTCTTATCTAAAAACTAAGAAAAACTTCATATTCGCATCATCAATGCTGTACTTGTATAGGCAGGAACAGTTACATAATCTCCTGTGTTATACTCTGGCGGGAAGGGTGATGAGACTACGCCGCCTTCTGTAGAAACTGTGTATCTTATCTGAATCCCCGAAATATGTTCTATCACCAGAGTGCATGGTACATCTAGAAAATAGATATTGCCATCTCCTGTCTCATACTTCCCTTTTTTAGCTTCAATGACATATTTATTATCATTGCTATATTCAATATAGCTAACACCTGCTTCTTCAAGCTGCTCTTTTATACCCTTAGCATAAATGACTGTTATCTCAATCTCGTCACCTGAAGAATGAGCATATATTGAAGGAACATATATATCATTACTGGATGTCTTTATTTCAAAAGCTTCCGCAATTGCCTCTGAAAGCTCAGAGGAGGGCACTGTCAGGGAACTTTCTTTTCTCCCCTTCCATGTCTTCTCTGCCAGCCATGATGGCAGTAAATTGTCTGCAGCACTGCTTTCTGCACATCCAGCAGTGAGTATCAGGACAATAAGAGAGACAAAACCGAATACCTCAATCCTTTTCATATAGCCCCCTTTTCTGGGCATATTTTATAAAGTTAGCCGCCAGAAAACCGACAAGGCTTGTCCTGCCGGATGAAGGCGGCAATGATCATCTGATCTTATAATCGGCAAATACATGTCCACAGGATTGGCAGACATATGCCTCCGCCT
>CALXLA010000055.1 GCA_944389075.1 uncultured Spirochaetaceae bacterium | reverse complement strand
AAGGACAACACTGAACTTATAGAGCTTTCCATAAGGGCTCTCTCGATATTCGCATATGCCTATCTTTTCAGATGGATCGGCTTCTCCACGCAGAGCTTCCTTCTGGCTATCGAGAAGCCGGCACCTGCCACATTGATAAGCATCTGCATCGCACTCATCTTCCCTATGCTGCTGATTCTTGCCCTGTCTCCTCTAGGACTGGACGGGATATGGCTGAACTTCGCAGGAACGAACATACTCGGAGCAATCCTTTCAATCATCATCCTGATGAAAGAAAGGAAATATATACTGCAGAAAGACGAGCCAATGCAGCCATGATATGCAGCCCAGCACGATACTGGGCTCTTTTCATCAATATCAGAAATTTGGTGATACATTGCAGTCCACTGACTGCAGTATCTTAAAAGAATCAAAGCAGAGATTCATCAGCTCGCTCAACCATAGATCTCTGCCATGAGAGAAGCCGTTCATGCTCCTTCATATCCGCATTCCGGACATCAGCCATTACCCTGACGACAGGCTCCGTGCGAGAGCGGCTCAGCCAAAGGGATGAGACAGGATTCCCCTCATCATCAAGGAAAAGCACCTTGTAGCCGCCCGAAAGATAATCACCGGGACCTTTCTTCTCATCGCTTCCGCCATACTGCCTTATCTCATAAGAAGATGTTCCTTCCGGCATATTATCCTCAATTTCGGAAAGAAGGATCTTCTCATATGCTCCTTTAAGCTCATGCCAGTCCTGCGAAGACACCTTCATAACCGCCTCGGAAGAGAACGATGGCGTAGTGTAATAAGAAGGAAGGGAAGAAAGCACTTCCTGAATTGATGGCTGTTCATCCTTTCCCGTGATTGCCCTATAAAGTCCATCGACAAGAAATATCTTTGAAAGCGAGAGAACTGAAGACAGAGGATCCCTGACCTTTGATGGAGAGATTATGGTACCGCCATTGCTCCCTTCTCCGCAGAGAGGAACATGATATCCTCCTTTTCTGAGCCTTTCAGCAAGCCCCACCACGTTAGCCTCACCTATATCAGCACGGAACACAGAAGTACCAAAACGCTTCGCGATAGCATCAATCATCAGGGATGTCGGGCCATTGACAGCAATAGCGATATTCTTCTTCCCTTTCAGATGTGCATCTGCAAGCTCAACAGAGGCTATAAGCGCGAAGACTTCCTGTGCCTGGAGTATGGATGCATGGCCATCATCGCCGACATAGGCAAGATTGCCCCTGTCTCCATCATTATCAGGGGTATAGCCTATGATGAATGAACTGTCCTTCCTGTGCTCACGTTCCAATAGAGATCTCACATGTTCAAGATTATCCCCTTCCGGAACAATCCCATGAGCGATTTCCGTATCATTGATCGATGCAAGCTTCGCGCCATGTGATCCAAGGAGGTCAATATCAGCACTGCGGAACCGAGAGGAGCCATTGAAATCAATAGCGACCGAGAACGGGAATGTGAAATCCCTTCCATCAAATCCAGCTGCAGAGAAAAGGAAGGATGTGTAACAGGAAAGCGAGGCCTTCTTCACCTCATCATGCTTTGAGATTATCCCGGATACAGCCTCATCGCTCACAGAAGCAGAAAGAGCCTTCATCCGGCTTATACCATCTTCATTTACAGATGACAGGAAGATGGCCTTGACCTGTTCCGCCTCATCACCGCCAAGCACTCCGCCATCCCTGCCGAACTTGAAGCCATTATGGCCCACAGGATTGTGGCTTGCTGAGATATACCAGAAACCATCAAGTTTCCTTGAATACGCCATGATTTCCGGTGATGACGAAATCCCGACAGGATAAACCTCAGCCCCAAGCGCAGCAAAGATACGCAATGAGATGCTCATAAGCGCCTTTCCTGTAGGTCTTGTATCGGAACCGACTGCAATCCTTGGATGTTCCATTCCTAGAAATGAGAAGAAGGAAGCTGATGCAAGCGCGGCGAGAATGGAATCGCCATCGGAGATCTCTTCCCCTCTGTCCTCTTCGCCTCCCAGCGCGAAAACAGCCCTCCATCCAGATGAAGAGAGTATGTACTCACTTACCCTTTTCCTGATTTCATCACAACCTGCGGTGCATTCTGATAACAGATCAGATGTGCAGAACATGTTTTCATCAGACATCATAATCTCCTGTTTCCGAGAAGAACTCGTCCATATCCTTCACAAGCCTGATCTGGTTTCTGGCCCTTACCAGATTATGCTCGCTGTAATCGGTATGATAGTATACATCGCCATTCAGATAATCAGTCAGGAATCTCAGTGCCATTATGAATGTGATAGTCCTCCCTGAAAGCGCAAACAGCGACTTCTCAAGCTCTGTAAGCGAATCATTGCCGTCGAAATATCCTCGCCTGAGTTCGTGGTACAAGTCAGGAGAGAAATGCACATCATCTGGATTCTCATCCTCTCTTGCTGTTGATGCAGAGCTCCTGATCATATCGCCTGTATCGAACAGGAACGTACCCGGCATCACAGTATCAAGATCGATGAATGTTATGTACTCGCCGCTATCCTTGTCAAAAAGGACATTCGAGAGCTTCGTATCATTATGTGTCACATGAACAGGAAGTTTTCCTTCCTTGTACAGCTTTGAGATGATGCATGCTCTCTCCCTGTTGTCATTCATGAATCTGACTTCATCCTTTACAGACGAAAGCCTGCCAGCCCGATCCTTTTCCACAGCCTCATCGAACTGGGAGAAACGGAAGAACATATCATGGAAAGAAGGAATTGTCTCATGAAGAACGGAGCCATCTATCGCGCTCAAGGCACTATGAAAACGCTTCAGCGCATCACCCATTCTGTATGCCATGGCCTCATCTGATACCACATCATAACTGACAGAATTATCTATGAAGTTGTAGCAGCGGTAATAACCGCTCTCATCATGAAACAGCAATCCGCCATCAAGCGTTCTCACAAGATAAAGCGAAGGAATGCATGCAAGAACCTTATCTATATTCTCCATGACCTCATATGGCTTCGTGAAGATATCTGTATTGATACGCTGAAGAATAAACACTCCGGTTACGGTAGTTATTTTAATTGATAAGTTTATATGCCCTGCAGTCAGGACTTTCATCTCATTAACTGATCCAATGCCAAATGCCTTTGTGATTTCCGCGATATTCACCGGGATTCTTCCTTTACTATTGTGCCGTCCTGCTTGTGTATGCATCTTTCAGGAACCTCTTTCCGTACCGATGAGAGAGGATAGACTCTCGAATAACGTCCGATCACAGTTCCCGGATTAAGGACTGCATTGCAGCCTATCTCCGCATAATCACCGACAAGGGCTCCCAGCTTCATCATTCCGGTATTTATGTTCTCTTCACTCAGATGGATTATCACAGGAGCTTTGTCAGAACGGACATTCGATGTCATGGCACCTGCCCCGAAATGGGCTCTGTACCCGAGAATGCTGTCTCCGATATAGCTGAGATGGGGAACCTCTGCTTCATCGAACAAAATAGAGTTCTTTACCTCGACTGAGTTTCCGACAACGGCATTCTTGCCGATTATCACGGAACCTCTTATGAATGCGCCGGTCCTGAGCTCAGAACCGGCACCTATTATCGCAGGAGGCAGGATAACAGCATTGCTGCTTATCTTCGCGCTCTTGTGGATATATACAAGCGGTGATACCTCTATGTATTCATCACCAAGAGAATGTATCTTAGACCTGATGAAATCATCTAAACGAGCAAGCGCTTCATAAGGAATGGAGCCATCGTTCAGAAGCTCTGCAGCTGCTGTATGCTCAAGGGAGAAAAGTTCCATAAGCTAATGTTAGCATACCTGGGAAGATATGTATTCAATAATCATCGTCATATTTCCAAACAGGACTTAACTCCAGCCACCTGATTTAAAAGAAGATGGCTGACTGATAGACGAAGATATTATCAAGCATTGATGCTGTTTTTTATGCTTTCGACTTCCCTAAGCGAAAGACCAGAACATGCAGCAATCTTCTCAAGAGGGATAGAGCCATCAGCAATTAAATTTCTAGCTGTTTCTCTACGACCTAAATCAAGGCCTTTTCTGAGTCCTCTTCTTTCTCCCCGCTGATCAGACTCTTTAAGCATCTTATTGAATTCAGTTGTCATCTCTATAATCCCCTCCTCATCGTTCTTGTAATAGCTCACCTTTTCCCTGAGCTCATTGTAATATATGTCTTCCGGATCTGTACATAAAAGGTCAT
>CALXLA010000054.1 GCA_944389075.1 uncultured Spirochaetaceae bacterium | reverse complement strand
CCAACAGCGATAATCCTGAAGCTGTCTATGCGGAATGGACTTCAAAGTATGGTGGCTACAATAGCCTTAAGATTGCATATTTCGCCCTTGTTCGTCACATGAAGAAAAAGAAGCATGTCGTAACATTCGTTCCTATTACAATTATTGATTCCTTTGGAATAAAGAATAAGGAAGATCTACTGAAGCTATGCATGAATAAATTTGGGCTTGTTGAACCAGAGATTATCAAAGGACGTATTTTGTTGGGAACTATGATGTCTATCAATCGATTTAAATGTTCAATAGCTGGTAAGACTGGACGTCAAGTTATAATAAAATCAGCAATTCCTCTTCTGCTTGATGATGTTGTTGCAAATTCACTGAAGAAAGTTGAGAAATTTGTTGAACGACGAAGAATTGATAAAACCATTGTTGTAGATGAGAAACATGATGAAATTTCAAAGGAGAGAAACATAGAGCTGTATGACATCCTTACGGACAAGGCTTTCAAACCTATCTATAGCGGAAGACCATCATCACAGGCAGAATTATTCAAGAAAGGACGAGATTTATTTATAGAACTATCGACCGAGGATCAGTGTACATTGCTTCATAATATGCTTCTTTACTTTGGAATGGATTCAGGCAAGGCTGATTTGACACTTATTAAAGGTAGTGCAAATAGTGGATTGCCACTTTTCTCTTCGGCTTTGAAATCCGGTGATTCCCTGATTATCTACAACCACAGTGTTACCGGATTGTTTAGTAAGAAGGAAAAAATAGATATATGAGTTGGCGTGTGGTAGTCGTCAGCTCAAGATCGAAACTGGAGCTGAAGCTGGGATATCTTGTCGTGAGAGGTGTTGATGAGACAAAGCGCATTCTCCTTGACGATATCTCAGTGCTCCTTGTTGAGAATACCGGGTGTGTGATGTCTGCCGCATTGCTTGAGGCTTTATGGGAACGGAAGATTGCAGTGATATTATGCGATAGTCACCATAATCCCGGTGCTCAGATTATTCCTTTTCAGGCAAGTTATGAATCAAGTGCAAGGATATATGTCCAGACATGCTGGGATGAATGTGCTAAGGAAGCTGTCTGGACAGAGATAGTCAGAGATAAAATAAGCAAACAGGCTTTGATGCTGAAAAAGCATGATGTTGATTCAGATGTATGGATGAAATTGCTTGATTATGCTTCAGAAATTGAATCCTGTGATGTTACTAACAGAGAAGGGCATGCCGCAAAGGTTTATTTCAATGCATTGTTTGGCAGCCCTTTCTCAAGAAGAGAACCATCTTTTTTCAATGATGCTCTGAATTATGGGTATTCTGTCATTCTTTCTGCAGTCAATCGATCTGTTGTGGCCCATGGATATTCAACACAGATCGGCATTTTCCACCATAATACTTTCAATCCTTTCAATTTGAGTTCCGATATAATGGAACCATTCAGGCCGCTTGTTGATGAGAAGGTATTATCGCTTCCTATCGAGGAGGAATTAACCTCCGAATCAAAGCATAGAATAGTGAATCTGCTTAATGACCGCATAATGATAAGAGGCAGATCTGAGACAATCATAAATGCAATTGATATCTATGTATGCGGTATTTTGAATGCACTTGATTCATCAGATCCTTCAAAGATGGTTCAGTGGCAATATGAGGAATAGGTTTATGCGCATGATGGTTATGTTTGATTTGCCTGTGGTGACTTTATCCGACAGAAGGGAATACAGGAAATTCAGAAAATTCCTGATAAAGACAGGATTTGTCATGCAACAGGAATCAATATATACAAAGTTATGCCTCAATGCATCAATGTCTGATTCTGTTGAGGAATTGATTCGTGTAAATGCACCGAAGAAAGGACTTGTCCAGCTCCTTACAGTAACTGAGAAGCAATATGCTTCGATGAAATACATAACCGGCAAATTCGCTTCTGAATATGTAACTACAACGGATAGGCTTGTTGTCTTATGAAAAAACTTATTCATCCTGACTATGATTTTCAGATTGATCTTTCAGATGGTAATGCAACAGCGCTGTTTTTCGATAGGGCAGATGAGTATCGCCATTATGTAGCAGAGCTTATAAGCCAACATGAAGGCAATGATGGGGATTTCATACTGTCTGAAGATAATAATGAATTATCAATAGCTAGCAATATGAATATCATTGCTGATTTGTTCAATATACATCTTGATGATAAGCGGATTCTGTCAAAGCTTCAGACAATGCTGAAAGCATATGTATCCGAGGATATGTTCCAGAAAACGCAGGATATGATAAGCGCTATTGAGATGTATGCAGAGGAAATAGCTTCCTCATTTCAGTATCAGATGCGTCCAAGTCCTATTGATAGTGCATCATTGCTTAAATTATTGGGATTGCAGCCGGAATATGATTATCAGGATGATAGGGAACAGATTCTTGAGTATATGAATGTCTTTCATGATATTTGCGGAGTGGGGATATTTGTAATACTTAATGGATTTTCTGCTTATAACTATGATGAAATAGGAATGATTGTTGATGATTCATCAAGACATGGGCATTCGATATTATTCATCGAGGGTAATTCAGCTTCTTCATATCAGAAGATCCCGAATGGAATTGATAAGATTGTTGTTGATAGCGATGGTGCTGTAATTTATTGATTTATACTTTTCACATTGAATATATCGCTTACATTGCATCTCTAATTTATTATTTATAATGTATATGTTTATCCTGTATATTTGAATTTGATGGTTCTAAATATGTTTATAAGTATCCTATTGTTTGAGGCTTGGGAGTTGTGTTATCTTTGAATACACTCAAGCTCTGAATACCAAAAGACCGTAAAGGAGAAGGCTTGGGAGTTGTGTTATCTTTGAATACACTCAAGCTACCAAACATGCCGAGAGAAAGATTGACACGCTTGGGAGTTGTGTTATCTTTGAATACACTCAAGCCAAGAAAAGACCGAGAATACCAGAAAGACCGCTTGGGAGTTGTGTTATCTTTGAATACACTCAAGCAACCTTGAGCATATCTGGCTCATTATCTGTGCTTGGGAGTTGTGTTATCTTTGAATACACTCAAGCGATTCTTCCAGAAAAGCAGCTATTGATAGAGCTTGGGAGTTGTGTTATCTTTGAATACACTCAAGCGATAAAAGAATCCGTTAAGCCTTATTTCATGCTTGGGAGTTGTGCTATCTTTGAATACACTCAAGCAGTATTTACGGCCAATATGAAGATGAAACCGCTTGGGAGTTGTGTTATCTTTGAATACACTCAAGCAATCCAATACCTTGACCATTATTTGGAGAAGCTTGGGAGTTGTGTTATCTTTGAATACACTCAAGCTTCAGGCATATAGTAATCGTCAGGCGAAAGGCTTGGGAGTTGTGTTATCTTTGAATACACTCAAGCACATAATTCAGACTGTCTATTTATACGACAGCTTGGGAGTTGTGTTATCTTTGAATACACTCAAGCATCAGAGTCAGCCAATTGGAGGTTGTATATGCTTGGGAGTTGTGTTATCTTTGAATACACTCAAGCCGATACCTATCATCGCATAACTTTCTCAGAGCTTGGGAGTTGTGTTATCTTTGAATACACTCAAGCCAGGAAATGAATATTCAAGGCAGTTTCCCTGCTTGGGAGTTGTGTTATCTTTGAATACACTCAAGCAAAAAATCTTGAATCGAATTTAGTTTCACGGCTTGGGAGTTGTGTTATCTTTGAATACACTCAAGCGATGAAATCTATCACCATATTCGCCACATGGCTTGGGAGTTGTGTTATCTTTGAATACACTCAAGCTGGTGTGCACTCTCAACTGATGAGCAAATTGCTTGGGAGTTGTGTTATCTTTGAATACACTCAAGCAATCTCCGTGCTGATGGTACTTTTACGCTTGCTTGGGAGTTGTGTTATCTTTGAATACACTCAAGCAGAATTTTCTAGCCTATAAAACCTAGTCTAGCTTGGGAGTTGTGTTATCTTTGAATACACTCAAGCTACCGGGTGGTGTCACTTGGCTATAGTGATAGCTTGGGAGTTGTGTTATCTTTGAATACACTCAAGCCTAAAGCGTCCTTTTCCTCCGATGGGTCAAGCTTGGGAGTTGTGTTATCTTTGAATACACTCAAGCGATCTTTATTGTATTCAAACTGTTCACGGGGCTTGGGAGTTGTGTTATCTTTGAATACACTCAAGCTATAATGACCATAAAGACGGCCAACGCCTTGCTTGGGAGTTGTGTTATCTTTGAATACACTCAAGCGAGATTTGTTGTATTCAAACTGTTCCCTCGGCTTGGGAGTTGTGTTATCTTTGAATACACTCAAGCCGAGCAAGCGGCGAATAAAAACCTTTAAGGGCTTGGGAGTTGTGTTATCTTTGAATACACTCAAGCACTGTACGTCCTAGGCGTTCCACAGCTGAAGCTTGGGAGTTGTGTTATCTTTGAATACACTCAAGCATTGGCTTTAGTGTGCAACGATCTTTGCCAGCTTGGGAGTTGTGTTATCTTTGAATACACTCAAGCTTGCACTACTTGATGTGCAAGAGGAAATCAGCTTGGGAGTTGTGTTATCTTTGAATACACTCAAGCGGCGGCTGATGCGTCTCTGCAGATTCCTCCGCTTGGGAGTTGTGTTATCTGTTTACATTCAGAATTTGAGAATTTAGGATAGTTCACTATATGTATAGCTTCAGATAAATGAATTATCAGAATTATTTCATTTGGGTATGTGAGTTTCGAAAGAAGACATTGATTGTATAATGAAATCCTATGCTGAACTATGAGAGATAGATACTAGGGGATAGACAGAATCATTGTAGAGTTAAAGGGGTAGATATGACTGATAAAGATAGATTTGATTTTCTGATTTATAACAGCGTGGATGAGAATGTATCGGTTAATGCCATTGTTCATGATGAGACAATATGGCTTACGCAGAAGGCTATGGCAGAGCTTTTTGATGTTGATAGAACTTCGATTTCCAGACATCTAAAAAACATCTTTGAAGAAGGTGAGCTAGATGAAAAAGTGGTTAGTGCAAAATTTGCACATACCACTGAGCATGGTGCAATTGAGGGGCTGACACAGACTCATGATACAAGGTTCTATAATCTGGATGCTATCATCTCTGTTGGTTATAGAGTCAATTCTCGCCGGGCTACACATTTCCGTATCTGGGCAACAGGTGTCCTCAAAGAATACATGACAAAAGGATTTGCCTTGGACGATGAACGCCTGAAGCAAGGGAAAACGCTCTTCGGCAAAGATTATTTCAGGGAACTCCTTGAACGCATCAGGTCAATCCGGGCAAGCGAGAGAAGAATCTGGCAGCAGATTACAGATATCTTCGCCGAGTGCAGTATTGATTATGATAAGGATTCCCAGATTACGAAAGACTTCTATGCAATGGTGCAGAATAAGTTTCATTATGCCATCACTGGAGAGACTGCGGCTGAGATTGTATACCACAGAGCTGACCACACCAAAGACCATATGGGGCTGACAACCTGGAAGAATTCTCCAGACGGCAGGATTCTCAAGTCTGATGTGTCAATCGCCAAGAACTATCTTGATGAGAACCAGATCAGACGGCTTGAGCGGAATGTCTCCATGTTCTTCGACTATGTCGAGGATCTGGTGATGAACGAAAACACTTTCACCATGGCTGAATTCGCCCAAAGCGTGGATGATTTCCTTTCTTTCCGGAAGTTCAGCATACTGAAAGACAAAGGTTCAGTTTCTTCAGCACAGGCAAAAGCGAAGGCCGAAGCGGAATACGACATCTTCAATCCTGCTCAGAAAATCGATTCTGATTTTGATAAAGAAGTCAGAAAACTATTGCAGAATAATGCAAAATAACACAATCAATTGAAAAGCATCCAACTATTCGGAATTCCCGAATAGTTGGGTATTGAAGTGTCAACTATCCGGTTTTTCCGGATTGTTCATTTGACTTCGACAGGAATGGTATCATAAGCAATCCTGTGATGATAGCTGGGATGATTCCTGTGATTCCCGGTCCTAAGAGATGGGATGAATCCGGAAAGATGAAGATCAGACCTAAGGCTCCTATGGCATTTACAGAACCATGGAACAGGGCGGAAGGCCATATCGATCCTGTCTTATCTGCAAGGTATGAGGATATTGTTCCCAGGACTATGCATGAAAGACACATTGCGATTATCCCTATGAATGGGAAACCTGGATAGCCAGTTCCATAGTTGTAGCCCCTGGCATTTACCAGAGTGTGCCAAAGTCCCCATATGATTCCTGTCATGATGTATGCCTTTGTTCTTCCATATCTGGCCTTGAGCTCTGGATACAGAAAACCTCGCCATCCTGTTTCCTCTCCGAGTGCGAAGAACATGTTGAAGATACCTGCAGGGATGACTGAGGCTATTGTCAGTAGAAGGAACAGATATAACGGCATTGATGTGCTTTCAAGATTTGATAATGTGAATGCATCCCTGAGTATCAGGAAATAGGCAATACAGCCTATGAATGTTACGGGAATCGGGGAGAACCATGCTATGAGGTAGGCTTTCCAGTTCTTCCTGATAAGCGGTCTCCATGAGTAATGATTCGCTTTTGTGTGGTATATCAGATGAACGATGCCTGCTGCAGCTGCAGGTATCCACATGATAATTGACGAGATGATTGTATAGGCAATAGAGCCGTACATATCTGCAGCCATCAGCCAGATAGCCCATGGTATTGCGAATGTAATAATCAGATAGATCAGTATATGCATTCATGTTAAGTATAGCGCATATATGCTGAATGGCAGGCAAAAGGCTATAATGACTGAGAGGGTTCTGCTTTGAAAAGGATAGTCTCGCTGTTTGCTTGTATTCTTATTCCAGGAATGCTGTTCGCAGTATCATGGAGCGCCGGATGGTCATTTGGTGCCAGATACCGCACTACTGCGCCTGATCTGTTCTACTATGGTTTTGATGCGACTTCAGAGGATGTCTCGCTTCATTTCAGCGGGATAGGCGATGATGATTTCTCATTCGTATCATCATATGACCTGAAAGTCGGAGATACGATTCATAATAATTTCATATTCCATACAGACAACGTTCCAGGCGAAGGCGGCTTCGCAACGATAGGTTATCTTTTCTCTCAGCAGTTTGCATGGGACTGGTTCAGATTAGGCTATGGAATCGGCATTCAGGGAGGCATATCATATTCGCCATATTCCCATCCATTCTTCTCATGCATTCCTCTTATAGATCTCAGAATCGGTTTCGAGACAGGATCTGTATGTGTCATGATCTATGAGACAATGGTGCATCCTGATGCGATGGAGTTCAGGCTTTCAGCGACTACAGGCATCACAGCAGAGTTCACGATAAATGAAAACCATATGATATTCGCAGATGGATTCTTTGAGCTTGATAACATCATGGACTGTCATACATTCGTGATATCCGGATGGGGAGTCAAGGCAGGATATCGCTACAGGGGGACTGTATGAAGAAACTTGTTATCGTCATTCTTATCCTGCTTTCCACTGTGTCCTGCCGCATCGTCTCAATGTATGACATCGACAATTTCGATGAGAATCCCTTCCTTGTGCCTATAGATCTTGCAAAGCTCTCTCATCAAGTAGGGGAACTTGGTTCAGATGGCAGTCTTGTGGTCGTACCTGAAGAACGTGATATTGATGTTCCTGCTGTTATAAAGATCCCAATCATAACCGATGTTCATGCTGACAGGACAGGAAATGGAGTGCATATATTCGAGGATGCATTCAAGAAGTTCCTCAAGGATGGTGAGTATCCATTTGTGATAGACCTTGGAGACCTTCTTGATGATGGACAGTATGAAGGATCTGAGGCCATAAGGTTCTACAGGGAAATTGCCAATCTTGCTGATGGCAACCATATCATATGCATAGGAAATCATGAGCTCCATGGGGAAACTACTGAGGCATTTGATAAAGTCTATGGGGCATTCAGTCATGGCCGAGAGACTGTGAGAATGGGGAAGTATGTCTTCGGGGACTTGTCAATATACAAGATGGACAACAGCCTTGGCATATTCGGAAGGAAGCAGCTTGACTGGATTGAAGAGGCACTGGCTGCAGATAAGAATCCCTATAAGATTGTCATAGCTCATGAGAACATGGCAACAAGCCGTACATCTGACCAGTCTGTCGTGATTACAGGAATGACAGATCAGAGGGAAGTCCATCATATGATGAAGCTGATGTACGACAATGATGTCCAGCTGATGCTGACAGGACACCATCACAGAGGAAACATCGTTTACAGATTCAATGATAAGTCCACAGAGGTCAATCTTGCTGCATTCCACAGAAAGGAAAGCGCAATTGATTTCGAAAGCGATGGTTTCTTCTATCTTCTCTCCATCGATACTGTCTCCGGTGATATCAAGATAACCTCATATTCATCGGAAACAGGCGATGAGGTCGGAGTACTTTACGATTAGAATTCCTTTTCACTCCCATATCTCAGCTTTCTCTTTGAGAGAATGCCTGCTGTATGGATGATGAAGAGGATGAGTATCCAGATCGGGAAGACTGCAAGCGAGAGATGTCTTGAGAGAAGGCCGAAAAGAGCTGGCATGAATGTCGAGCCTATGTAGGCTGATGCCATCTCAAGACCCATGATGCCTGGCGCATCCTCGACTCCGAAGTATTTCGGTGTCTGATTGATCATCGAAGGATAGATAGGACCGAATCCGAAGCCAAGGAAGAAAAGCGCGAAAGGAGCAAGCTGCTGTGGCAGTATGATGATGAGGGCAATTGCGATGAATGTGCAGCATTCACCCAGATTCAGCATCCTTCTGTCTCCCATTCTGTTGCTTATGAATCCTGATACTATCCTTCCTGCTGTTATTCCCCAGAAAAGCAGTCCTGATGCGGAGGCGGCAGCTGCCTCACCGGCTCCCTTTGAGACAAGGAATGTGGATGACCACAGGATTGCAGTACTTTCCGCTGCGCAATAGCCGAAGAATCCGATCATTGCAGGAATGGCGGCACGTTTCCTTACAAGCTCTCTGAATGATGCGCTACGCTTCTTCTCATTGCTGTCATTGTGATTGGCATTTGCAGCGGCTTTCCTCCAGAGAGGGAAGGAAAGGACAAGTATCACGAAGTTCAGAGCCTGAAGGAGCGATACTGTCAGGTAGCCGCGGTTCCAAGAGAATCCATTGGAGAAGCACCATGAGAGCAGGAAAGGACCGACAGTCGTTCCGATGCCCCAGAATGCATGGAGGAAACTCATCTCACGTGCTTTGAAATGTATCGATACATAGCTGTTGAGGCCTGCATCCACAGAGCCGGCCCCGAGGCCGAGGAACAGGGCAATCAATATAAGCACAGGAAATGAGGGAGATAGCGAAATAAGGAACAGAGCCAGTGCTGTCATACCTGCCGATACTGCCGTTATGAACTGCGTTGAGAATCTGCTGTTCAGCTTCCCATACAGCAGGGAGCTTATTACGGTTCCGAAGCAGATTGTCATGCTTATGATTCCTGCATAGCTGACAGGTACTCCCATGTCCTGATACATCATAGGCCATGCGGCACCAAGGAGCGAATCCGGAAGTCCCAGGGAAATGAATGCGATATAGATTACAATAAGCAGTGAGAACATATGATTACCACCGCGATGAGTCTATCTGAATGAAATAGTATTTGCAAATGAAACAGAGTGCTGTGCTATAATCTCATCCAAACCGATTCTTGGAGGTTTTATGAGAAAGAAGTTAATTGTTCTGCTGATCGTAGCTGCGATTGCAGTATCATCTGCAGTTGCCACACCGATTCTGCAGATTGGTCCAATGATTGCATACAACAATGGGATCATTAACATAAGCAATGATGCCGAAAAAGGAGAGCTCTCGATTCATAGCTTCACATTCGGCGCGGATATCCGTCTCAATCTATTCAATTGGGTATCTATTGATGTCCCTGCGACATATGGCTATGCGAATCCGGGAATCCATACGATAGGGCTTCTTCCATCATTGAATCTGAACATCCCGGCAGTAAGCTGGCTAGATATCGCTGTCGGTGTAGGACTTCATATGGATTTTGAATATGATCAAGGCAATAAAACCTGGTACATCAATGGATATGATATGGAGCGGTTGGAGAAGGCGATCTACGGCGCATCTCTTGACTACAGGCTCGCGCTTACATTCAATCTGGGCTCTGTCAGCATAGGTGCTACCGCATTCTTTCCGATGGATGGCAATTTTGAGAAACTCAGCCCTATGCCCAAGTGGGAAGAGACGAGGGTTTCGCTTTCAGTGCTTTTCAACATCGTCTGATATTCCAGGCCTGGCAACGTGTCAGGCCTTTTTCAATGCATCTGTTTCGTTTATGCCAAGGAATGAAAGCGGATTCGATGATGCGAATGACAGTATCGTATCATCATCAAATGGCGATGATTCGAATATTGAATAGTATTCGGTATATGATTCCACTTTCAGCAGATTGACTGCGAAATCACTTCCGAAGAGTATTCTCCTTAAAAATCTTTCCCTTGGGTCCTCGTCCATCACATCGATGTAATCATAAAGCTCCTTATAGAAAGACGGGGCACAACCCGAGAAGCTGAGATCCGCATAGACGTTGGGAAAATCCTCCATAAGAGATGCAATCGTCAGGAACCATGGGCTGTCAGGTAGTCTCATGAGTCTCATAGCAATGCTTGAGAGTCCTTTGTTTCTGATAGCATATTGCTTCCCGAAATGTGCGAAGTCGATCTTGAGCCCAGGGTGATGCTCAAGGACGATACGCCATGATGCAGGATCCGTGAACTGCCAGGCTTTCTCTGCTGTCACGCTCCTGATTCCCTGGTCATCTGCATGTGTGATTACCGGGATATCATG
This sequence comes from uncultured Spirochaetaceae bacterium, assembly GCA_944389075.1. Classification (GTDB taxonomy): domain Bacteria; phylum Spirochaetota; class Spirochaetia; order Sphaerochaetales; family Sphaerochaetaceae; genus Ornithospirochaeta. The sequence goes on along the minus strand of CALXLA010000054.1, from coordinate 40,956 downwards.
CTTCTCGCAGAATGAGTAGAGGAGTTCGTGCTTTTCCCGTGTCTCCTCATCATCCGGCCACGGCTCGAAGCCAAGGGGAGGATATACCTTGATGCCATAGAATGGCTTCTCATCAATCTGATGATCATCATGCATCCTGTGGCTTGTATTGATGTATTTCGATAGGAAATCCTCAAGGAAATACATGGAATGAACTTTTGGATTTATTCCAGCAAATGGATAGAATTCAAAGAGCCCGTCTGGGCTTTTCGCATAGTAGTCCCTCATCCCCTGGATAGTTGCCTCGATGTATGGGGTGATCCTGTCATCCACAATCGGCTTGTAGTATGTATTGCTGTATGATTCGATGTCAGGAGAGAAGTCCATCAGCAACGGGCATAGAAGCACCTTATCGAAATCCATTCCCCTGAAATGGAAGCTACCATTATCTATATATGGGACAATAGGAGCATAGCTTTCTTTCCTTTTTGATTCGAATGCACCCTGGAGGTCCTGTTCCATAGTGAGGAAGATATCACCGATGGGGCGCTCGAAAAGGGGAAGCCCGTTCGTCAGCATCCTGAATATATTCGTATCCTTCGTGATCACATAATTGTCTGTCACGTTTGCGGATATCGCATTCATTCCTGATTCGTATACTGATGATATTACCGATGAGAATACTGGCTCTGCTAATGTAAGTGCGTGGAAATGGCAATCTGCGAATATCTGCATAAGGCAATAATATACTGATTCTTTTCTTTCGTCTGCTATAATGATTTCATGATAGTACTTGCTATTTCCACCGTCATAGCCGTTGCTGTGCATCTCTGGTCTAAGCTTGCATTCAATGATGGCGTTGCCAATATGACAAAGCCATTGCTGATGCCGTTGCTTTATTCAACGATGTTTGCTGTCGCAGGACGGCTTGGTATAGCAATAGAGGATCCATGGGTCATCGTTGTAGTGGCTGTTCTCTACACCCTTGGCGATATCCTCCTCATACCGAAGGACAGGCCAGTTTTCTTCATGTCAGGGGCCTTGTCATTCATAGCCGGACATATGTTCTTTGCGGCTTATTTCATGCTTGAATCATTCTCGCTTGTCTTCTTCCTGATTGGAATTGCCGCAGCTTCTGTTCCTTTTGCATCCTATATGCACAAGGTTCTCAGGAAGGAACGTGATTCTGCCTGGGCTTTTGGTGTGTATGGTGGTGTCATAGCGGTCCTCTTCGTGGGAGTCGCCGCTTCTTTCTCACCTGTATATCCACTGTATTCTGTTGTGGCTCTTATCGGTGTTGTCTTCTATGGCTATTCAGACTCAAGGATTGTCTACAATATTGTGAAGCACAGAGCGACTTCAGATTTCGAGATCATGTGGACATATATTGCCGCAAATCTCTTTCTTGCCGCTTCTGTGCTTCTTCTCAATGCCTAAAGGCCCATCTTCTGCTTCATCTTGGACCATGAGTCCTTGAGCGTGACAGTCCTGTTGAACACGAGATGCTCAGCTGATGAATCATGGCTGTCTGCCATGTAGTATCCATTGCGGATGAACTGGAGATAGTCGCCAGGCTTTGCTGACTTTGCCTCCTCTTCGACGAGAGCATCATCGATTATGATAAGGGATTCAGGATTGATGTCATCAAGGTAATTGCCTGTCGCAGCGCCTGGATCCGGAGCCTTGAAGAGCTTGTCGTACTGCCTTATCTCAGCTTTGACGGAATGTTCTGCGCTTACCCAGTGGCTCGTGCCTCTGACTTTCCTTCCATCAGCTGTCGTGCCTCCCTTTGACTCAGGATCATATGTGCAGTGCACGGCCGTGATATTTCCATCGGCATCCTTGTCGACAGATACTGCTGTCACATAATAGGCATGCTTGAGTCTTATCTCATTGCCAGGATACAGTCTGTGGTAGCCTTTTACAGGAACTTCCATGAAGTCTTCCTTCTCAATGTAAAGCTCGCGCGTGAAAGCGACCTTGTGTGTTCCAGCTGAAGGATCCTCAGGATTGTTCTCCGCATCGAAGTACTCCACCTGTCCTTCCGGATAGTTGTCGATGATTATCTTCAGTGGATCGAGGACAGCCATCAGCCTTTTCGCCCTCTTGTTGAGGTCTTCCCTTACACAGAATTCCATCAAGGCATAGTCAACGACTGACTCGACCTTTGCGACACCGACTCTCTGCACGAAGTCCCTCATCGACTCTGGTGAGTAGCCACGGCGCCTGATTCCCGCGATGGTTGGCATTCTGGGATCATCCCAGCCATCTACGAAGCCATTGTTCACAAGATAAAGCAGCTTCCTCTTGCTCATCAGCAGGTATTCGATATTCAGCCTTGCGAACTCATACTGATGGGGAGTGTGCTCAATACCATCGATGCTTGTTGCCCAGTCATATGCAGGCCTGTGATCCTCGAACTCAAGGGTACAGATTGAATGGGTGATGCCTTCGATTGCATCTGAGATAGGGTGGGTGAAGTCATACATAGGATAGATGCACCACTTCTTGCCGGTCCTCGGGTGTTCTGCATACTTGATCCTGTAGAGCGCAGGATCCCTCATGTTGATATTCGGGCTTGCCATATCGATCTTCGCACGCAGCGTATATTTGCCTTCAGGGAACTCTCCGTTCTTCATCCTCATGAACAGGTCGAGATTCTTCTCTATGGATCGGTCCCTGTCCGGAGAGTTCTTGCCAGGCTCCGTGAGCGTTCCCCTGTATGTCTTCATCTCTTCAGGAGTGAGGGAGTCGACATAAGCCTTTCCTTCCTTGATCAGATTGACCGCAATCTCGAAAAGCTGGTCATAGTAGTCAGATGCGTAGAACTCATACTTTCCCCAGTCGAAGCCAAGCCAGTGGATATCGCTCTTGATTGAGTCGATGTATTCCATATCCTCTTTCGCGGGATTCGTGTCATCGAGCCTCAGATGGCATCTCCCGCCATATTTCTCAGCCAGTCCGAAGTTCAGGCATATTGATTTGATGTGCCCGATATGGAGATAGCCATTTGGCTCAGGAGGAAATCGTGTGACGATTGTATTATCAGGAACCCTTCCTGCCTTGAGGTCATCTTCGATGATCTTCTCAATGAAATTCAAAGGCTTGCTTTCATTCTCTTCCATATCCACTCCTTTGATCCCTTGAAACGGGGAAAGCCTATAGGCATATTATGTTAAATATATATCACAAACCGCCATTTTACCGGAATAGGCAACTTTCATGTAAGGGTAAATTGCGTTCAAATGTGTCGTGATATCGCTGATTGCCAGGGAAACGGTGACTCTGGCAGCCAGTACCGGATTGCCTGAAAGCCAGAAAAGGCGAAAAAATATATTTTCTTTTTAACTTGTCCATATGAAACACTTTATATAAATCAAGAAAAGCATTAATTTCTTGAATCATGAATACGCTTGTCATTGTTTTGATTGCAGCAGCGTGCCTCGTGGCGGCATATGCTTTCTATGGGCGCTGGCTTGCAAGGAAGTGGGGAATCGACCCGAAGGCGGAAACACCGGCGGTCGCCCACAATGATGGTCAGGACTATGTCCCGACTGATGGCTGGACTGTATTTGCCCACCAGTTCTCATCGATAGCCGGGGCCGGTCCCGTGACTGGAGCCATACAGGCTGCGGTCTTCGGATGGGTGCCTGTATTCCTATGGATTGTCCTTGGAGGTATCTTCTTCGGTGCAGTGACTGACTTTGGCGCGCTGTACGCCAGCGTCAAGAATGATGGTAAGTCTATGGGGCTTCTCATCGAGAAATATATCGGAAAGACAGGACGGAAGCTTTTCCTTGGATTCTGCTGGCTCTTCACGCTGATTGTGATGGCGGCATTTGCCGATATGGTCGCAGGCACATTCGATGCATATGTCGTCATTGACGGGACAAGGGAACTATCGCCGGCAGCGACAGTGAATGGAGCTGCAGGAAGCATATCGATCTTCTTCATAATCTTCGCAGTTGTCGTGGGTCTCATACAGCACAAGGCGAAGCTTACCGGATGGAAAGAGGTTGTGCTGGGTCTTGCTTTCACGGTCCTTTCATTCATCTGTGGAATGAATATGCCTATAATGTGGGGCAAGGATGCATGGGTGTTGTTCGCTTTTGCATTCATCTTTGTCGCAGCAGTGCTTCCTATGTGGCTTCTGATGCAGCCAAGGGACTATATGTCGACGTTCATGTTCATCGGAATGATCCTCGGAGCTGCGCTTGGACTTCTTTTTGCTCATCCTGCAATGAATCTCCAGCCATTCACTGGCTTTGATAATCCACAGCTCGGGACACTCTTCCCGATACTCTTCGTCACTGTAGCATGCGGTGCTGTCTCTGGTTTCCATAGCCTCGTGTCATCCGGTACATCGTCAAAGACGATCTCGAATGAGAAGGATATGCTCAAGGTCGGCTATGGCGCGATGATTCTTGAGAGCTTGCTCGCCATAATAGCACTCTGCGTAGCTGGAGCAGCTGCCGCATCTGATGGAACGCCTGCTGTTGGCACGCCGTTCCAGATCTTCTCATCAGGAGTCGCTGGCTTCCTTGAGATGTTCGGAATCCCCGTATTTGTCGCACAGAGCTTCATGACGATGTGTGTATCGGCACTGGCATTTACGACACTTGATTCAGTTGCGCGCATCGGACGCATGTCATTCCAGGAGCTCTTCAGCGTTGATGACATGGAAAATGCCGCTGTCTGGAGGAAGATACTCTGCAACAAGTATGTATCGACGCTTATCACGCTTGCATTCGGATTCCTTCTCACACAAGTCGGTTATTCCAACATATGGCCGCTTTTCGGAAGCGCGAACCAGCTCCTGAGCGCACTTGTGCTCATCACGCTCTGCGTATTCCTCAAAGTCACAGGAAGGGAAATGAGGACACTGATCCCGCCATTTGTCATCATGCTGATCGTGACATTCTCAGCTCTCGTCCAGAGATTCATAGCACTTGTCAGAGCCTTCGCATCCGGAACTGGCGTGTTCATGGTGGAGGGGCTTCAGCTTATCGTGGCTGTGCTTCTGATGATACTCGGAATAACGATTGTCTATACATCCGTTAAGGAGCTTGTCAGAAAGAAAGCCGGAACAAAGCGCTAGCATTGCAATCGGCATCAGGTGGAGCAGGGTATATCCCTGCTTCTTCTCTTCAGAAGACCTCCAGCCTCATGTTTCCTTCGCCTTCCGTTGTCAGTCCTATTGATGCAGAACCGCTGAAAGCATCGAATGATGTCTTGAGCATATATCCATTATCAGATGTGAATATGATATCCTTTCCGCTTTTCTCAGCTTTCAGATAGGATCCCGGGCCAGTTTCCATTTCAAGCCTGAGTCCATTGAAAGAGGTGATGGTCCTGTCTTTTCTGAATACTATGTAGCTATCAGGTGCATGGAGAAGCATGAATGCATGGTCCGCGTCTCCTTCAGCTTTCAGCTCAAGATTTCCTTCCTCTCCGAGTGTGAAGAATACGCTGTGCGCAGTCCTTGATGTGAATTCGATTGTATGGAGCGATATCCTGCGTATTTCTGCCTTGCCGACCCATGTGGCGCCTTTTGTGTTCATGTCCATGATTATAGCAGTATTGCGATGGAAAAAGCAGGATGGTAGACTCATCCCATGATTCTAGTCTTTTCAGATATCCAGGGTGTTTTCGGAAGAAATGGTGACAGCTACAGCTTTTCCTATCATGGCAGCGGACTCAGATGGCTTGGGGATGGTTTCAGGCATGTCGCGAAGCTTTCCCGTGATAAGCTTGGATGTGGCATCAGGGATATGCTTGGAAAGGATTCTGCCATCATCTCATCGGATCTCCCGACTCCTTTGGCTATCGATGGAGATCTTTACATCAGGAGTGCGGCTCCGTATTCCATTTCCTCGGAAGAGTGCTGGACGGAGACCTGTGGTCTGGAAGCTGGATCCGCGATAATTTCATCATCGATCCTCTGCCATAATCCATCAGGCCCTGCTGTTGTTGATGCTGTGAGCTTCATTTCCTCCGTGAGGAAAGTTGCCGTGGATCTTTCCGATGGGATCTTCCTGACAGACAAGGCTGCCGTGGAGAAGAGAGTAGACGATCTCAGACTTTCAGGAAAGGAAGTGATTGCGACGGAATGCGGGAATGAGATCAGGGAATTTCTGGGAATCAGATGACTGCAAGCTTCCTGAGAGCATAGGCAATTCCGTCATCATTATTCGAAAGGGTGATGAAATCCGCTGCTTTCCTGGCTCCATCTGAACCATTCGACATGCACACGCCTGTACCGACAGTGCTGAGCATCCCTATATCATTATCCCAGTCTCCGAATGCAATCATCTCTGAGAGCGGTATTGAAAGTTTATGGCTTACCAATGATATGGCCTTTCCCTTATCTACGCCATGGGGAAGGATCTCCAGGCAGACCGGTCCCGATGATACGATATCAGCATCGCCTTCAAGCAGCTTAGTGAGTTCTGTTTTGAGAGCAGCAAGCTTCCCTTCATCATTGTCTTTCGCAAGGAGCTTGCATGGTCTTTCCCCAAGTGCCTTCGTGACTTCGCGAGGATCCCTCAGGTCCATTCTCACGCCTTCTGTTCCCATCATATCGCGCTGAAGGCCGAACCAGCTGTCATCCGCATCGATTGCATAGCCTCTGGATGCGAAGCTTATAAGCGATGAGCATTTCCCTTTCAGATACTCAGCTCCTTTCCTGTAAGCTTCCTCTGATATCCTTATGTCCTGAAGGAACTCCCCTCCGTATTCGATAAGCGCGCCATTCACGGCTATCTTCATTACCGGAAATGGCAGCTCTGATGCGATTCTGTCCAGACTTGCGAGGTAGCGACCGGAGGAAAGGGCGATTATGATTCCAGAGTCCGATGCCTTCTTCAGGGCATCTATCGTATCAGGACTTATCTTCCGGTCATCTGTCAGAAGCGTTCCATCGATATCTGTGAAAATGATTGAGAACATAATACAGACTATAGCAGATTTCATCCATGATGTGATGTCATAGCTTCCCGAAGATGATACAATTGCCGCATGCCGATTATGGATCTGACAGAGGGAAATATATTCAGACGGCTGATATCATATTCAGTGCCGCTTGTCCTGGGTAATCTATTCCAGCTCGCATACAATGCTGTCGATTCGATGATTGCAGGCAATTTCATAGGTACGGATGCTCTGGCTGCTACAGGACAGGCGGGTCCGGTGATGAATATACTGATACTCGGAATCTCTGGCCTGTGCATCGGCGCAGGTGTATTGATGAGTTCCTTTTTCGGCGGCGGCGATCTTCAGAAGCTGAAGAAGACACTTTCAACGCTGCTTGTTTTCGGGACAGTCTTCTCATCAGCAGTTGCCGGAATCGGATTTGCCGCTGCCTATCCTCTCCTGAGGGTAATGAATGTTCCCCCCGAGATACTTGATATAACGGTGCTTTATATCAGGATAATATTCATAGGAGTTCCCTTCACATACTTCTACAACGCGCTTTCGCAGGCACTCAAGAGCGTAGGGGACTCAAAGACTCCGCTCAAGTTCCTTATGATCTCATCACTTATCAACGGGCTGGCGGATCTCTTCCTGATAGGATACCTTGGTTTTGGAATCATGTGCTCGGCCATTACGACAGTCGCCGCTGAGATCATCTCGGCAGCTCTGTGCTTTTTCTATATCCGCAGTAAAGTCCCTGTTCTCAGAATAAGCGCAGGCGAATTCAGGATTGACAGGATCCTGCTCCGGAAGACGCTATCATATGGTTCCGTTACTGCATTGCAGCAAGCTTGCCAGCCTGTTGGAAAACTTCTTATACAGGGGGCCGTGAATACTCTCGGCGTCGCTTCGATAGCTGCATACAGCGCTGCCGTGAGAGTCGATGATTTCGCGCTCGTCCCTGAGCAGCAGCTTAGCCATGGCGTCACTACATTCGTGGCCCAGAACAGAGGAGCAGGCAACAGGGAGCGCATGATCAAGGGATTCAGAGCAGGCCTTGCAGCTGAGACTGCTTACTTTGCCATTATCTGCATCGCTGTCCTTCTCCTTAAAAGCTGTATAATGCCATTATTCATAAGCGGGGAGGATTCCATGGATGTCATAAGGGAAGGAGAAGCTTACCTTTCGCTGATGGCATTCTTCTATATATTCCCCGCCTATACCAATTGCATACAGGGCTTTTTCCGTGGAGTGGGGAATATGAGCGTCACTCTTCTTTCCACATTCATACAGACTTCTGTCAGGGTTGTATGCACATTTATCCTTGTGCCGCATTATGGCATCCACGCCATCGCATATGCATGTGCGATAGGATGGTCCATGATGCTTCTTTTCGAAGTCCCATATTATTTCTTCTATAAGAGGAAGTATCTGGAAATCAGGGAGATATCATGAGAAAACTGCTCGTCATTGCATTGCTTGTCCTTCTGCTTCTCATCTCATGCAGCGAGAAGACAATCAGCGATTCACGCTTTGTCCTCGGGACGCTCTGCTACATAGAGCTTCATGGTACGGATGATGATGAGATCCTTCAGGGCGCATTCTCCCTTCTGTATGATATCGACAGCAGGATCTCGCGTTATGATGAAGGCTCATATATCGCGAAGATCAACAGCAATGCAGGGATATCTCCCGTAGCTGTACCTGATGATATCTACAATCTGATAAAGCGCACACTTGAGTTTGCAGAGGACACGGATGGCATCTTCAATCCTGCAATCGGACCGCTTTCCGCGCTCTGGGGAATTGGCACGGAGTCGCAGCATCTTCCCTCGGAGGAAGAGATCCAGGCTGTACTGCCTCTTCTGGACTGGAGGAATATCACACTGGATGATGAGGCGATGACTGTATATCTCCATATCCTGGGCATGGCTTTAGACCTTGGAGGTGCCGGCAAGGGATGGGCTTCAGATCTTGTCAGGGATTATCTTCTTGAAGAAGGTGTCGAGAATGCTTTGATAAACCTTGGCGGGAATATCGTTGCTATGGGAAGGATAGAAGGCAGGCCCTGGACGATAGGGATACAGACTCCGGGAGAGCCTTCAGGTGCATATTTCGAAAGAGTGTCCGCAGAAGACGAGAGCATAGTCACTTCAGGAGGCTATCAGCGGTATTTCGTGAGCAACGGAAAGACTTATCATCACATTCTCTCTTCGTCTACAGGGTATCCTGCGGAGACAGATCTGATTTCAGCAACAGCGATAGGGGATGATGGGCTTCTCCTTGATATGCTTTCCACTGCGATGTTCGCGTCAGGAAGCGATGAGGCAGCTGCGCTTGCCGGAAAATACGGAATCAGGGCGATTCTGCTTACTGATGATCTGAGCATCATCGACACTTCCGGCACATGATCGCCATATAGCAATCGTGAAGGAATGAATCGATCGGCTCGAAGCCCGATGTGTCTGAGAAGAATCCCGTCATAGCGAATCCAAGTTTCGTAAGTGTGCCGAGGATATCATCAAGGGTATGCGAGTATTCAACAGTATCGTTCTTTGCTATGCGCTTCATGAGCTCCTTTTCCGACAGGCTCTTCGTATCTGAGAACGGAAGGGTATACCTTATCTTCATCCTTCCCTTGAAAAGAAGCCTGTCATCGAACATGTAGAGAGCAGGGTTGGCAATTCCGAAAATGAATGTGCCGTCATCTGCAAGCATGTCATGGACTGATTTATATACTTTTGAGATATCGCTGATGAAATTCATCGAGACAGGAGAGATTACGGCATCAAAGGAGTTGTCAGGGAAATGCATGTCTGACATATCGCCGTATATGAGCTCAGCCTCGAGCCCGTAGCGCTCAAGAGCCTCCTTGTCTTTCTCTATCATCTTCCTGCTGATATCTATCGTAGTGACTTTGCATCCGAATGCCGAAAGTACAGGAGTCTGTTGTCCTCCTGCACCTCCCATGCACAGCACTCTTCTGCCTTTGAGTGGGAGAATCCACTCTTCAGGCACATTCCGCTCGACTGTGACTCTCAGCGATGGATGACCATTCGCCGCCTTCCTTATATTCTCTTCTTTCTCTATCTCTGCCCAGGCACTATGATTATCTGCTTCCCAGTCCCAGGCTTTGCTGTTCGCTTTTCCTGTATCCATAGCAAAAAAATGCAGAGCCGAAGCCCTGCCATATTCTCAGCAGCCCTTCACAGAGCAGCTTGTCTTCTCAGGAGGAAGCGCGATGATCCTTTCGAGTTCAGGTGTCTTCCTGAGATTCTCCTTGAGTCCTTCGGCCCTTGCCTTGTTGACATAGTCAGGAGATTCGAATGTGTAGTGGAAGTTCGTATGGACATCATATGTACCGTTCATGAGAGCATATGCATCCTCTGTGATCACGAGCTCCTCATCTGTAGGAATGACGAAGATCTTCACAGGACTGTTGTCTGCAGAGATGCATGTCTCTGCATTCCTGCAGTGGGAAAGCTTGTTCTTCTCTTCATCATAGATGATTCCGAGATTCTCAAGTCCTTCGAGCGCACCCTTGCGGATATGGTCTCCCATCTCTCCGACTCCTGCTGTGAATACAATCGCATCCACACGTCCGAGGAGAGCGGCATATGCGCCGATATACTTCTTCAGCCTGTGGCATTCCATATCGACACCGAGCTGTGCCATCTTGTCGCCAGCGAGAGCTGCCTCATGGACATCCCTTCTGTCTGACTTGCCGCAAAGGCCCATAAGACCTGACTTCTTGTTCAGATATGTGTCCATCTCCTGGACTGTGAGGCCTGTGTTCTGGCAGATATAAGGAATGATTGCGGGATCGATATCGCCGGACCTTGTTCCCATCACGAGGCCTTCAAGCGGAGTGAGACCCATTGATGTCTCTACGCAGACGCCATTCTTTACAGCTGATGCTGAAGCGCCGTTTCCGATATGGAGGATGATGACATTCGTATCCTCATTTTTCTTGCCAAGGAGCGTTGCAGCTCTCTTCGCACAGTAGAGATGGCTTGTTCCGTGGAAGCCATAGCGGCGTACGTTGTACTTTGTATACCACTCATATGGAACTGCATACATGAAAGCTTCCTCAGGCATTGTCTGATGGAATGCCGTATCCATGACGATTGCATTAGGGACACCTGGCATGAGTTTCCTCGCAGCCTCGATTCCCATGATATTCGCTGGCATGTGGAGCGGTCCGAGCGGAATGAGCGTCTTGAGCTTCTCAACGACTTCATCTGTTACGAGTGTCGACTTCTTGAACATCTCTCCGCCATGGAGGACTCTGTGGCCGACAGCGCCAATTTCATCAAGTGACTCGATGCATCCATATTCAGGATCTACAAGCATCTTCAGCACGAGCTCGATGGCTTCCTTGTGTGTCGGTGAAGAAAACCTTGCCTGATATACCGGCTTGCCTTTTGACTTCTGCTCAATTGTTGAGTATTCAAGGCCGATGCGTTCGACGACTCCTACGGAGAGGACTTCCTTTTCTTCCCAGTCGAAAACCTGGTACTTGGCAGATGAGCTGCCGCAGTTGAGAGTCAGAATGACCATATTCTTTGCAAATTCTCCTGTAACAGATTGTACTGAGTGATTTTAGCAGATAGACGGCAATAATTCTACCACCTGTGGCCATATGCCGCTGTCAGGAATCAACACTGAGCGTGTATATGGAATATGAAGAGGATGATTCTTATTTTGATTGCGGCAATATCTATTCCTTTCCTTCCTGCTCTGTCTCTTGTCCGGGATGGAGAAGCGGGGTATGCGGAGGATGACAGCTTCAGGATCTCGTTTTCCGGGCACCAGCTGTACATGGCTGATGAGCATATCGAATTCGGACAGATTGACAGGGCAGGGCTTGTGAGGACTATCGCAGATCCGTATTCAGCTCCGATGACGCTCAGGCCTCAGGCAAAGCCCTATGCATATAGCGGAAAGCATTCGGGTGCTGTCCTGAAGCTTGGTCCTCTTGCGGCAGGGACATCACTTTCGGACAGACCATTCGCATTTGCCTATAGCGATTTCGGATATATGGAAGCTGCGATGCTTTTTGCATTCAGCGGCTCAGAGTCCGACAGGATCATTGGGGATCCTTTCCGGAATGAGGAAGGAAATGTGCTCTATGCTGCGGTCGGCGGAGGTTACAGCATTTTTAGCGCTATGGGGATATTCTCGTTCTCCGATACGAAAGGCATATCGCTATATGGCGCACTTGGAGCTGAATATGAGGATTATTCGATTTATGTCATGGCAGGTGATCCGATAAGCCTGTACAGCGGCAGGGACGCAAGGCTTTTCGGCATCAGAGGAAGCATAGGGGAAGAAGGATTCCGCTCCGAGTTTGAGCTGACATACGGCGCGATTCCTGTATTCTCAAACAACTTCATGCCACGTACCGCGGAACTCCGCTCAGAACTATGGATCGGGAATGCACGGCTGTATTCAGCCATGCGTTACAGCTTCACAAGGACTGGCCGCACATACAAGAGCGATTATGCGGCGATATCTTTCGATGGGCTGAGGATAGGCTACAGTTCATCAGGTGGCATCGTCGCATCGTACAGCCATGATCTCTTTGAGATAGGGATAGAGAACCGGAGCTATTACATCGAAGTAAAGCTTGGTTTCATTGCCGATAATGCAGATATCACGATAAGGCTGACATCTGATGGACATATCAGGACTGCTGTTTCAATGGTCTTATAGGATGTCGAGCGAGAGCTCTAGCCTTATCCCTGTCTTCTCAAGCACAGAGTCCCTTGTATGGAGAATCAGCGACTTTATCTCATCTGCGGTGCATCCCGGATATGTGAATATGCAGTTGCTGTCATATTCTGAGAATTCAGCCTTGCTTCCATTTTCCCCTGTCAGATAACATTTTGAGATAAGCTCCGCAGCAGACATTCCTTCAGGGTCCTTGAAAATCTGCCCAGAGTATCTCGGACATGGCGGTATGAAGAACTTCTCGACGTATTTCTCCTTCCTCAGCCTTGCTTCGGCTGTCGCCTTCGATGGCTGGAGGCGGAGAGCGACTCCGATGATTATCTCGGTAGAGCCAAAAGCGGAGCCTTGCTTTCTGAAGCTGTCACTGTAGTATGGCCTTCTGTGGATCTTCCCGTCGATTGTCAGGTAATCACCATAGAAGAACACATCGGAAAGCGATTTGCCGTTTGCTGATGCATTTATGGTCATCGCTCCTGCCACAGTGCCCGGAATGCCTCCCAGCTCCTCCATCCCGATCAGATTGTGCTCTATTGCTATGTTTATGATGTTGTCGAGCATTTCTCCGGGCGATGCGGTTATGAGATCTCCTCTTATGGTCATACCCCGCATGTCTTTTGTCGAGATCACAAGCGCATCTATGCCTTCATCAGGGACAAGGATGTGGGTTCCTCCGCCGATTATCTCGACTGCGATGCCTTTCCTGTATGCGAACTCAAGCACCGACATCAGCTCAGCAATGCTTCTTGGCTGTGCATAATATCTTGCGGAACCGCCTGCTGAGAATGAATTGAGCCGTTTCATCGGATAATTCTCTGTTATAAGAAGTTCACCAAGCATATACCGATGATAAAGCATCATTCCATGTGATGGAATGCCAAGTGCATGATTTGTTGTTGAATGATGCGTTCCAAAGAAACTATAATGTCGGAAACTATGATCACAGGAGGCTGTTTCATGAAGCTTTATAACACTATGTCGCGCAGGATAGAGGAATTCGTTCCGATAAAAGAAGGACATGCGTCGATGTATTGCTGCGGCCCGACTGTATACAATTACGCACATATAGGAAACCTGAGGACATACATTTTCGAAGATTTGCTTCACCGGACTCTTGCGGCAGCAGGCTATGAGGTCAGACATGTGATGAACATCACGGATGTCGGGCATCTGACAGGTGATGGAGATGATGGCGAGGACAAGATGGAGAAGAGCGCAAGACAGGCTGGCAAGTCTGTCTGGGATATCGCTGCTTTCTATACAGATGCATTCTTCAGCGATGAGAAGGACCTGAATATAATCCGTCCTGATATCGTATGCCGTGCCACTGATCACATACAGGAGATGATCGATCTCATAAAGAAGCTTGAGGAAGGCGGCCATACGTATACGGCTGGCGGCAACGTCTATTTCTCGATTGACTCGATCGATGATTATGGAAAGCTTGCAAGGCTCGATCTTGATGAGCTCAGAAGCGGCGCAAGGATCGATGTCGATTCTAACAAGAAGAACCCGAAGGACTTCGTACTCTGGTTCACCAATTCCAAGTTCAAGGATCAGGCGATGATGTGGGATTCCCCATGGGGAAGGGGCTATCCTGGCTGGCATATAGAGTGCAGCGCCATGTCGATGAAGTATCTCGGTGATCATTTCGATATCCATTGCGGAGGTATTGATGCGATTCCTGTCCATCATACGAATGAGATAGCTCAGTCTGAGGCTGCATGCGGCCATACGTGGGTCAATTACTGGTGCCATGGCGAGTTCCTTGTCAACGATAAGGGCAAGATGAGCAAGTCTTCAGGCGAGTTCCTCACGCTCTCCGTACTTAAGGACAAGGGCTATGATCCTCTCGATTACAGGTATTTCTGTCTTTCAGGACACTACAGGAGCCAGCTGAAGTTCTCATATGAGGCACTTGACCATGCGCGCTCTGCAAGGAAGGCCGTTGTTGAGAAGGTCGCGATGCTGAAAGCGGAGGCAACAGCAGCTGAGAATCCTTCCGAAGAGGCTGTCCGCTATATGGATGCTTTCGATCAGGCCATGGAATCGGATCTCAATGCTCCGCAGGCGCTTTCGCAGCTTCATATGATGCTGAAGAGCCAGCTTCCTGCTTCTGACAAGCTTGCTGCTATCAGCCATATGGACAGAATTCTTGGTCTTAAGCTTGATGAGATCGAGCCATTCAAGGAAGAGAGACTTGGGTCTGATGAGGACTGGGCACTTGTCGATGAGCGTGCAGCTGCCAAGAAAGCGAAGGATTTCGCAAGAGCTGATGAGATAAGGCAGATTCTTCTTGAACGCGGTTTTGTCGTCAAAGATACGCCCAAAGGTGCTATTCTTGAAAAAAAGGTGTAACCTTTTTATAGGGTAATTGTTAACAATATGGAGATTAAGAGCACAGACCGCGATGATTTCAAGCGTGTATACGATGCCAACTACGGGCTTCTTGTCCAGGTAGTCATGCACATCGTGTACAATCTGGAAATTGCCGAAGATCTTACGCAGGAGACGTTCGAGAAGTTCTATGTTAAGAACATGACATTCCCGAGCGAGGATGACGCAAGATACTGGTTGCTTCATGTTGCTAAGAATCTTGCGCTCAACCACCTGAGGAGGAACAAGCGCGAGATTGAAATGGTGGAGAAGGTGAAGAGAATGCCTTCTGCTGCTATCAACAGTAGCGATGGAGCGAAAGAGGCCATTGAGGCTGAGAGCAGGGAAGAGGTCAGGAGAGCAATCGCAGCCCTTCCTGAGAATCTCAGACTCGTGATTCAGCTGAAGGAATTCTCCGGGCTTGATTATAAGTCGATATCGAAGGTGCTTGGGATTTCAGAGACGAATGTGAAGGTAAGGGTCTTCCGTGCACGCAAGAAGCTTGAGGAGGCCCTGTCGATGGAGGAAAGGGATGTGTATTGATGCTCAGATGCTTTCAGCTTATCTCGATGGAGAGCTGAAGGAACCATACAGGACACAGGTCGAAGAGCATCTTGAATACTGTTCAGCCTGCCGCAAGCATCTTGATGATATGAGAGCACTTGATGAGAGGATCATCGATGCTGGGTATCGCGAAGAGGAGCTTTCGCGCAAGAAAGATCAGATATTCCAGCTTCTTGATAAGAAATACTTTCAGGAAGGCAAGAAGGTGAGCTTCATCCGCAGGAGGCTGCAGGTGTCTATGCCTGTGGTTTTCTCAGCAGCGGCAGCAATAGCCTTTGTCTTCATTGGAGGTTTTGCTTTCTTCGGTTCATCTCCTGATGAGACGCATGATGTGCTTCCTTCATTTGCCATGCAGGCAGACAGCTCGAATGTGATGTATGTCTCAAATGAAGCGACTCTGGATAACTTCACCCTTGAGGAAATCCTCCATTATCTTGATAGCAAAGGATATAATGTCGATATCTCAATCAAGGGTCTTCAGCCGATTGAGACACCAGAAGCTCAGGTATAAAATATAGGGAGTTCAAGGGGCTTTGATAGGCCCCTTCTGAATTTCTATCAAGCTCAATATTATTAAGATTGTTTTTGTATAAAATTATATTCTACAAATAAATAATAAGATACTTTTAGGAATCTTACATGGCATTTTCTTATAAGTTCTTAATATATTTTTGAAAAGTATTGACAAGTATCTGATGTATGTTAACTTAAATTTAAAGCGGTTTAAAATTTATGAAAGTTACCTTGAAAGACATTGCACGAGAATGCGGAGTATCTCTCGGAACAGCATCACTGGCTATAAATAATAGGCCAGGGATTAATGAAGAGACACGTCGTCGTGTGATTTCGATTGCAGAAAAAAATGGTTATCAGCCTAGTATGAATGCTAGGACTCTTACAACAAAGGAAAGCAATCTCATTGGTCTTTTAGTTCCTAATCTCACGAATCTTGTTTATGCAACTCTTGTTCAAGGAATTGAGGTAGCATTTCGCAAAATTGGATATCGCATGATTATTGCGACGACGGGAAATAATGAGGAATACGAAAAATCCATGATAGAACAGTTTGTTTCATTCAGGGTTGCAGGTGTAATTATGTATCCATCAATTGCAAGGATTCAAAATCCCCATTATCTCGATATTTTGAAGAAGAATGGTATACCGCTTTTATTTCTTGCTGGCTATTATCCAGATATTGAAGCTCCTCATTGTATGTCTGATATATATAGGGGAATAATTGAGCTCACATCTCATATGTATTATCAAGGGTATCGACAGTTTATTTATATTGGAGGATGTCGGGATATTGTAAGTAATCAGATGAAAATAAAAGGAATTTCTGAATGCTTGCTCAATTATGATATGCAGTTTTGTGATGCGGACTATGTCGAACTTGTGCAATCCGACTTTCATAATGCATATGAAGCAACTGTGGGATTGATTGCTTCAGGACGTAAGTTTGATGCTGTAATAACGGCTGATGCCTATACTGGATTTGGAGTTTACAACGCTTTGGTTGATAATGGCTATTCTGTACCGCAAGATGTAGGAGTTGCTCATATGGATAATCTGATTGAAAGGGGAATCTGTATAATTCATATGACCTGCCTTGAGCAAAATCTTGCTAAGATAATCGAAGAATCTGTTGATATGCTGATGCATATGATAAATAACAATGAAGTCTCTAATATTGAATTAGAGACCAAACTTATTGTTGGGGAGTCTACATTGAGAGAAAGTTAGGTATAAATTTTAAAGAAAAATTTAAAGCGCTTTAAATAAATTAATTCTTCATTTGCATTACTGATTTGGAGGTCATTGATTCGGTAGTGCGTCTATTGAAAAGGAGGTAGAAAGATATGAAGAAGTTCATGACAGTCTTGCTGATTTGCTTGGCTCTTGTATCTACGTTAGCAGCAAGTGGCACCGAAGAGTCAGAGAAGAATGAAAATTCTATTTCGTTTATTTGTAGTGCTGGAGGTAGTGGTCGAAGTTTTGAAGGAGGACTTAACAGGTTTATAGCAGCAAATGAGGGAAAGGTTGATGTATCAATCGATATGATAGCTTTAGCATCGCTCCCTGATCAGCTTATGACACAATTTGTTTCAGGAACTGCGTTTTATGATGCAATTGCTGTTAATAGTGTATGGCAAGCATCTATGGTTAATTTCCTTCTTCCGCTTAATGAGTATATAGGAAGGGATAATCTTGATATTGATGCATTGTACGGTGCTCAAATGGATGCCATAACCTATGATGGAAATGTCATCGGTCTTCCAGTTAGAACAGGGACAGATGTGTTGTATTATCGGACAGACATGCTTGCAGAAGCAGGACTTGAAGTACCGCATGATATCCAATCACTTCTTGAAGCTGCAAGGGCTATGACGAAGGGGCCAGAAGATAATAGGGATGTTTATGGATTTGCCTTTATGGCTCAGGATCCTTTTTTCTGTACTAATGCTCTTGCCGACCTCTTATATCCAGAGGGAATTTATTTCCTCAATGAGGAGATGACTGCTCCGTGTGAAGATTTGCTTACAGAAGAGGCAACTGAAGTATTTGCGGTACTTCTTCAAATGTATAAAGAAAATTTAATGCCTAATCCAATGTCCTGGACATATGATGATTCTATTGTTGCTTTCCAAGAAGATAGGCTTGCGATGACCTTTGATGACTTCATGCGTGCTCCTACAGTTGAAAGTGAAGATTCTGGCTCAAGAGGACTTTTAGGTTATGCTTCTTATCAGCCAGAACCTTCTGGAAGCAATGCACCAAGAGCGAGAGGAGGATGGTGGATACTCAGTATTGATAAAAATAGCCAGAACCCTGATCTTGCTTGGGAATTCATCAAATATATGTGTAGTTATGAAACTCAGGAATACATGGCAAATGAATGGTCAAATGGACCAAGTATCCTTTCTCTGCTTGATGATGAGACTTTCAATAGTGTGAATAAGGCTGCTAAAGCTGCCTATGAGAATTATTTCGTACTTGGTGTAAGAGATCCAATTTCTATTGTAGCAAGAGAAGAACTTGCTACTGCAATACAGGAGACCATGCATGATTTGTTCCTTGAACGTATAGTTCCGGAGGAAGTGGGTCCTGCAATGTATGAGAAATTCGAAAATATCCTGTCTCGTTATTGAATACTCTAAGAGGGAGCTGTCGCATAACAGCTCTCTCCCCGAATTGGGTTCAGTGTGAATTATGAAAAAGAAAGTCATAGGGCAAAAAATGCAGATAAGTTATAGAACAAAGAACAATATATGCAAATACATGTTTATTCTTCCAGCTCTTCTTATATTGCTTTTCTCTGTCGTTTATCCATGGATCTGGAGTTTCTGTACTAGCATGACCAACTGGAGATTGACATCGGCTTCAGTTCCAGAATTTATCGGATTAAAGAACTATATAGATGTTCTCAAGGATGATAAATTTCTATTATCTCTTCGTAATTCAATCATTTTCATGTTGCTATCTGTAATGGCACAGGTGGTTCTTGGATTGGCTATTGCTTTGCTCCTGAATAGGCGGCTTTTTGCCAGAAGAATATTAATGATTGGAATATTGTTGCCATATATGCTTACTCCAACGATGGTTGGCCTTGTATGGAAAATGCTTTTACATAGCAATTGGGGGATTGTAAACTACTATCTGCGGACAATCGGGTTAAATACGATTCCAGATTGGTTAGGTGATCCATCTTTTACAATGCTCACTTTGACTGTAGTTGCAACGTGGCTTCATACTCCATGGGTAACTCTTATGATATTTGCAGGACTTCAGTCAATTTCCGATGAATATATAGAAGCTGCAAAAGTTGATGGAGCAAGTTCTGTACAGATATTCTGGCGGATCACCCTTCCTATGCTGAGTAAGTTGCTTGTGATTGTAATTCTTTTCAGGGTTGTATTCTCATTTAGGGAATTCGACATTATATATTCATTATTCAATTCTGGAGGACCTGGCAATTCCGCAATGCTACTAGGTGTATATCTTTATCAGATATTCAGTGGCTCATGGGATATTGGAAGAGCTTCTGCCGTTTCCTTCATTATGCTTGTGATCACGATAATACTGAGTATTCCCGTCGTTTTAAGGAAAAAGGAAGGATAGTATATGAATAGCCACAAAGTCTTTCAGTTGATGAGAAAAAATATTAATAATATTATCCTTGTTGCCATTTTCATTGTAGTGATATTCCCTGTTGTATGGGTTTTCCTTACATCATTCAAATCTGGTAAATTGGTATTTGATTTACCTCCAGTGTGGATATTCAATCCGACATTGGATAATTATAAATATCTTTTATTTGAAAGCAGGTTTGCTCTTGGAGTCAATATACTCCAGAATATGAAGAACAGCATTATAGTTGCATTTGGGAGTACATTGCTTGCAATACTAGCTTCTATGTATGCAGGATATGCATTATCTAGGTTCAGATTCAAAGGAAAGAAATCTTTTTCGTTGTTCATTATTGCTACAAGAATGCTCCCGCCTATTGGAACAATGATTCCATTCTTTCTGCTAATAAACAGCCTGCATCTTATTGATACATATAGTGCTCTAATAATTGCTTATACAGCTCTTAATATTCCACTTGCTACATGGATGCTTAGAGGTTTCTTAGATGAAATTCCTACGGAATTGGATGAAGCTGCAATTATTGATGGATGTGGAAATAACAAGACGCTTTGGACAATTATCGCCCCCTTGAGTGCTCCAGGACTCATGGCTACATCAATATTTTCTTTCGTACTTTCCTGGAATGATTTCACATTAGCGAATGTCCTTACAAAGAGAGAAGCTAGAACATTGCCTCTTGTTGTAAGTTCATTTCTAACAGAGGAAGGTGTACAGTGGGGACCTCTTAGTGCGGCTGCGATGCTTGTGTTTCTGCCACCTATTATTTTCTTCTGCTGTACATATAAGCATCTGGCTAAGGGACTGACGCTAGGTGCTGTAAAAGGGTAAGTCTATCAAAAGGAGGTTTAGACTATGCTGAGACGTGTCATTGATTTGACGTTAACAATGAAACCCATGAATGACTATCAGAGGGATTATCCACCTATGTGGCCAGATTTTGAGAATACGGGCCCTGAACGCAAGAGGGTAGAAATGCAGAAGATGGTAAAAGCCGAGCCATTTTTATTAGATGGTAATCCGAATGAACTTATGATGAATATCACGATAGGGCATAGTACAGGTCATACACATGTTGATGTGTTTCTTCATGATTGGAAAACAATGTTTGAAGATCTACCCAGAAATCAACAGTGGGCATTGAGGGATGTTTCACAGGTACCATCTCATGAACTTATTGGTCCTGTTTCAGTTGTTGATATTTCTGAAGCAGCTCCATATGGAGATATTTCATTATCTTTTTTTAAGGAGAAAGCTAAGCATGTTCAGAATGGTGACATGGTTTTTATAAAAAGTGGGCATCCAAAGTTCGTCAAAGAAGGGAAAGAGACCGGTGATTTCACAGTTGTCCCGCCTGAAGTTGCAGATTGGCTTGGGCATGAGAAAAATGTCCGAGTATGTGGTTTTGATCATAAGATAAATGGAAATTTTATTACATGGTCCAAATCTGAGGGGGCTTTCTATCGTAATGGCATTCTTATGATAGACCGTATGAACAATCTTGATATACTTGAATCTGGGGCTCGGTATTTTGCTTCTGTTGGTATATCGTTTAAAATGGCGGGAGTTGATGATAGTCCAGCAAGAGTCTTTGTTATTGAAAAACTTTCTGATTTGGATGCATCAAAAGATAAATCGATTGATCTTTTCTATCCTATTGATTGCCATGTTAGACAAAATTGCGAAGGACTAATCAGGTCGGAACCGTATTCTTACAGAGAATCTATTATGAATAGACTTCGTTTGGAAAACATTCACATAACTCAGACTGAATACGAAGGTTCCTTCGGTGGCCCTGGATTTATGGGGTTTAAGAGTTTCTGCAATTTCTTAGGAACACATATTGTTATACCTGTCTCAGAGCAAGGAAATGGAGGGATTGCTAAAGCAGCCTATGATTTATCGCTGATCCGAACGAATAGACTCTGGGGAAAGGCAGTTCTTATAGATGCCTGGGAAGCTGGTCCATGTCAGGATGTTACTGCTTCTATGCTTGATAAATATAGCCAGTATATTAATGAAGATTCAATTCTGATGATTAGAACTTCATATTCTGACTACTATTTCGGTCAGGATGCATATCATCAGAATTCACCAGGATTGTCAGATGATGCCATTGAATGGATCATCAAGAAAAAAGCAAAAATGGTCATAATTGATTTTGCCTCAGTCGAATCAAGCAAGAATAAATGCAAGATAGGTTGTAAAGATCATCTTTCTCAGTTATTCGCTTGTGGCACATTAGTTGTGGAGAATGCATATTCAATGTGGCGAGTTACAAAAACTGAAAGTATTGTATTTGTTTCGCCAATGGCTTTTCCTGAGATAAATGCATCACCTTGCAGAGTTCTTGTTTATGAGGAATATAAGTAAGCACCTGTGCATATGTTAAAAAGCCAGCCTGCATTCATCGCAAGGCTGGCTTTCTCTCCCCTATGGGCTACATCCTTGAATAGAGATCCTTATAGATCTGCATTGAGTTGTTCCATGACCAGTCTTCCGACATGCCGCGTTTCTGCATATTCTTCCAGAGATCTTTCCTGTTGTAGTAGATCCATTCAGCATGCTTCAGCCTGTCGATGAGATCAGAGGATGAATAGTTCGAGAATGAGAAGCCGGTCCCCTTATCCTCGAATTCATTGAATGGCTTGACTGTGTCTTTCAGTCCGCCTGTCTCATGAACGACGGGAATCGCGCCATATCTCAGGCTTATGAGCTGAGTCAGTCCGCATGGCTCGAATGCGGATGGTACAAGCAGCGCATCGGCACCTGCATAGATCCTGTGTGCAAGATCCTCAGAATATCCGATGCAGGCAGCGACTTTATCAGGATACTTCCCCTGATAGTATCTGAACATATTCTCATAGTACTCATTGCCTGTTCCCAGGACTATCAGATTTATGTTCATTGAGCAGAGCCTGTCCATGACCTGATCAACGAGATCGAGTCCCTTCTGGTCCGTGAGCCTTGAGACGATTGCGAATGTGAGGACATTCTCATCTTCCTTCAGCCCCATTTCCTTCTGCAGGGCCTTCTTGTTCTTCTTCCTCATCGATGTGAAGTTGTTCAGACCATAGTTGAAGGCGATGCGCTTGTCAGTCTTCGGATCCCAGACCTTGTAGTCAATTCCATTGATTATTCCCCAGAGCCTCTCATGGCGCCATTTGAGGATATCATCAAGGCCTTCACCGAATCCCGGAGTCTGGATTTCCCAGGCATATGTATTGCTGACAGTCGTGATGTAGTCGGAGTAGACGAGACCGCCTCTCATCATCGTGCAGTTCCAGTCATCGCGTGGAATTGATCTGTTCTGATAAGGACTCACGAGAAGCCCTGGCTCAAAGCATTCATTCGGAAGCCCTGATACCCACTTTATGTGTCCTACATCCCATTCTCCCTTGAATCTGATGTTGTGGATGGTGAATACAGTACGTATTCCTCTGAAGAACGGATCTCCCTGGAATACAGTATTCAGATACACAGGTATCAGGGAAGTCTGCCAGTCGTGGCAGTGGATGATATCCGGACGGAAACCGATGAGAGGCAGGGAAGACAGCACAGCCTTCGAGAAATATGCGAACCTCTCAAGATCCTGGAACATGTCATAGTAAGGAACTATGCCTGAGAAATACTGCTCGTTGTCGATGAAATAGTATGTGATTCCATCATGTACAAGGCGCTTTACGCCTACATATATCCTGTTATCCATCTGGAAGTAGTAGATGGTCTCCATCTTCTCCCTCCAGTCCGGGCGTATCGCATGATAGCAAGGGATTATAACCCTGATGTCGTATTCGTTTTTGTCAAATGCCTGCGGAAGCGACCCGACCACATCCGCCAGACCACCTGTCTTGACGAATGGCACGCATTCCGAAGCTGCAAAGAGAATCTTCTTCAAATCCTAACCTCCTCCTGGACTCCCAAAGATGATTATATCCCACCTTCCTGCTAAGTGCGAATTATTTCGCCTTGATAAACCATGATCTCAGCTATTCGGCCTGATCAGATTATTCTCCATCAGGGCTTCGAATGTGTTTGCATATCCTGAATGTTCCGTGATCTTCCCATTGGCAATTCTGTCGATATTGATTCCTGAGATCGACAGCCTCTTTCCAGTCGGCTTTATCCCCATCCATTCGTTCATAAATGTCCCTTCCATGATGAACTCGGATATCACAAAGCCATTGTTCTCGAACTGCCTGAGTATCCTCATTCTGTAATCAGGATAAGTATTCCTGACAGCCTCAAGGTGTTCTTTCATGCCATTTATACCGACTTTCTTAGATTGGCCATCTGCCAATACCGTATAATCTTCTGATACGAAGTCTTTAAGATGTTCAAGAAGATTTCAGGAAACTATATGCTCATAGAAATCACATATGATATCTTCATTCTTGATTACATCGCCTTTTACGAATAGGGTGTCTTACAATGGTTTTCATTTTTGATGGATCCGTCTTACGTGAATCTGAAAGATATATCTCATGGTGTCTGCACTCATCATTTATATCTTTCTCGTATCCTTCTTCTTTCAGATAATCACCCATGAGCCTCACAGTTTCCGGCTCTGAATCATAGGAACTGACGTGCATTATCTGAATGCAGAGACCTTCATATATGGGCATGAATTCCACTTTTGAGTAATCCAGCCATTTCTTCTTTGATGCTGCCTGTTTCGCCCATTCGACGTCGTCAGGAGATACGAAATCAGGTATCCGTATCATCGAGATCCAGCTGAAATCATCCTTTCTTGAGTAATCAATTTTCTCATCTGAATCCTTCCGCTCCATCTGTAAGAATGGGGGATTGTCTTTTCTATTTCTCTGCTATATCAAACTGACGTCTTTTGTTTATGACTTTTTCTCAGAGCGTTCTGTAAATCACTTTCATCAGAAAAGCAACATATTCCTCTGGATGTCTGAGACTCAGCTCGCCATGTCTGTACCCGTTAAGTATTCTGATATTGCTTCCTTCTATCATTTCATTGAGTTTTCTTGCAGAATGCAGCATTATCCTTCTTTCTTCAGAACCTACTATCACAAGGGCATTGATATCCTTTATGGCTGGATCGGGTACGAAGACCGCATTCTCCCTCAGCATCCTTGAAAGGCTTTCTTTGCTCATTTGGATTGCTGTGCCATAATACTCCTCGAACAAATCTGCAGGTATCCCAAGCGTTTTTGCCTGAAGCTTTGAGAACCATCTATGCTTTATGAGAGGATAGCTGAAACATACAGAAGGATAGACTAACGTTGCAGAGACTCTCATGGGAATCGCCAGCGTACTTTCAAAGATGAAGAATCTGGATATCCTGTTTCTCCTTGCCGCAATCTCAAGAAGAATCTGACCACCTAGCGATAGACCTCCGATAGCAAGTACTGAACCGCCGCAGCAAGTATCAATGAAATCTATAATCTCCTGAGCTGCTGATTTTATGGAAGTGAAAGGCCTATCGCTGCCTTCGTGTCCATCAAGAATAGGTAATATAATATGGAACCTGCTGGCAAGAAGCTCTGCCTCTCTCCTATAATTCCACCAGGAGAGACCTTCTCCATGTAGGAGTATTATCGTTTCATCATCTTTTTTGCCATATTCTGTGAATTTCATTATTCTTCCATTGTACAGTGACTTTTCAGGTCTTTCACAAAACGGGATTGCTGTTTTTTCAGATAGGCTTTCACAAATGGCCTGAATATGAGCTTTTTCACAGATATGACTTCAGTGAATTCCGTTTCAGTCCCATTTTGTTTCATGCAGTATCCCGGCCCAATGCCCATGCATGTTCTCATTATCGATATCGAACTCCCAGCGATATGGGCTTTCCTCGCATGTTATTGAGAAGTATGTACGGAAACCATTCTTTCCATATTCAATTAATCCTGAATTGTCTATCTTTTCCGCTTTTGCGATATCGCTACGCCATTCATGGTAGGAATTTATATCCCTGAGTATGGACCATACAGCGTGGATATCAGCAGGGATGATGTCTTTCAATACCGATTCAGCCATTTTTGTCATCCGAACAGATTCTCGGTAAACGGGTTTTTGCCATCTTCACGTTTCCTTGCTTTCAGATGGAACAGGACACATCCATCAGGGCATACGATATCCTTCTCATATTCATCTGTTCCTCCGATCTTCCTGAGGTCTCCACCGCTCCGCACGGCTTCCATGATGGGATAGAGCATCATCATGGTCTTTGAGCAGATTCCATATCCATCGGAATTCACAGGACAGCCATAAGTGCATGTGTACCTGTCACCGATTTCCTCTCCGTTGCGACAGAATCCTTTTGCCTGATTTCCCCTCAGGTATCCCATGACTTCTATCTCAAACTCAAATTCCTCATCCAGCCATTTTCTCATATCTTCGGATTTCCTTATTCCTGCATTATACTACCTAAAATATCTGTATGGAGGTTCCGATGTCATCTGATGAAATTCTTGAAGAGCTGCTTGGCAAGAATCTTTACGATGTCTGGAAAAGTCTTGCATCAGCTATAGATGCGAGATGGGAAATGGAGCATATCTGGAGCAGTGGCGGCAGGAACTGGAGCTATGAGTATAAATGGAGAAGAGGCGGTAGGACGCTCTGCTCGCTTTTCGCAGGAAAAGGATGCCTTGGTTTCATGATAGTCTTTGGCAAAGACGAGAGGCTGAAGGTGAATGAGATCAGAGGTACGCTCTCAGAGTCTGTCTGCAGGCAGTATGATGAGGCAGAGATATACCATGATGGCAAATGGGTGATGTTCAGGCCAGCCGATGAGTCTGAGTTCGGTGATTATATCAGATTGCTGTCGCTGAAGCGGAAACCCAATAGAAAGGAAACCGGCAATGAATGATATCTGCCAGAGCTGTGGAATGATCATAAGCGACAGCAGTCTCTATGGAACACATGGAGATGGCCATCCGAATCATGATTTCTGCATACATTGTTATAAGGATGGATTCTTCAGCACTCATTCACTCGATGAGCAGATTGCAGTCAATACTTCTCCCGAAGGACTTGCTGATTACAATAAGTCCACAGGTCAGGATATTTCCGAAGCAGAAGCCAGAAATGTCCTTGCATCCTATCTTCCAGGTCTCAAGAGATGGATGCCCCGGCTTGAACAGGCATCATGGATTCTCGACAGATGTGGATATGTAATGCTTGCAACTGTTTCAGAAGATGGCTTTCCACGGCCTGTCGCCATTGATGTCATTCACCATACAGGGATAAACGAGATTTGGATGACTACCTCATATTCATCAGAGAAGGTTAGGCATCTGCTTCTGGATAATAAGGCCGGTTTATCGTTTGTACATGAGGCCGACAGCGTTTCGCTTACCGGAATATGCGATGTCATAAAAGACAGGGAAGTACTTCACATGTTCTGGCAGGAGCCTTTCAGACGCTATTTTCCCTCTGGTCCGGATGATGAGAACTACTGCCTGCTGAGATTCCGGACGGAAAAAGCCAAGCTCTGGATTGATGGATATGCAAGCAGCATTGATGATGTGCCCTCAGTTGAGCCTTGTCGATGATTTGAGTAGAATCACATGGAGGGAGGAGCAGAGCTCTTATGAAGGCTGTTGAGCTAGAGAAAGCATATAATCCAAAGGATTTCGAGCAGCGTATCTACTGCAAGTGGAAGGAAGCAGGGGAATTCAGGCCCCGCAAGTCGGAGAAGGAACATTTCTCCATAGTCATGCCACCACCGAATGTAACAGGAATTCTCCATATGGGACATGCTCTCAACAATGTCCTTCAGGATATTATCGTCCGTTATCAGAGAATGCTCGGCAAGCCGGTTCTCTGGGTTCCGGGAACAGATCATGCAGGTATCGCGACTCAGAACGTTGTCGAGCGTCAGCTTCAGAAGGAAGGCCTGAGACGCCAGGATCTCGGTCGTGAGAAGTTCCTTGAGCGTACATGGGCTGTCAAGGAGAAGCATCACGATATCATAAAGTCACAGCTTGAGAAGATGGGATGCTCCTGTGACTGGGACCATGAGAGATTCACCATGGACGAGGGGCTCTCAAGGGCTGTGAGGGAAGCCTTCGTCACTCTGTATGAGAGAGGACTTATCTATAAGGGAAAGTATCTCGTCAATTACTGTCCGAAGTGCGGTACTGCACTTGCTGATGATGAAGTCGAATATGAGAATGTTCCCGGTAAGCTCTATGATGTCAGATATCCATACGCAGATGGTTCTGGATATATAACAGTAGCGACAACACGTCCGGAAACTATGTTCGGCGATACAGCTGTCGCCGTGAATCCTGATGATGAGCGCTATACAGATGTCGTAGGCAAGATGCTCCTTCTTCCTCTTACAGACAGGCAGATTCCTATAATCACAGACAGATTCGTCGATAAGGAATTCGGTACAGGTATGGTGAAGATCACGCCAGCTCATGACCCGAATGACTTTGAATGTGGCAAGAGACATAATCTTGAGCAGATCAACCTCCTCAATCCTGATGGCACTCTGAATGAGAATGTTCCAGAGAAATACAGGGGCATGAAGGCTGAAGAGGCAAGAAAACTTGTCGTCGATGATCTTGAGAAGGGTGGATACCTTGTGAAGATCACGGACCATGCCCATGATGTCGGCCACTGCTATCGCTGTCACACGACAGTCGAGCCGTATCTCTCAGAGCAGTGGTTCGTCTCCATGAAGTCCCTTGCTGACAAGGCCCTTAAGGCATGGAAAGACGGTGATATCGTCTTCTATCCGAGAAGATGGGAGAACACATATACGCACTGGATGGAGAACATCAAGGACTGGTGCATCTCCCGTCAGCTCTGGTGGGGACACAGGATTCCTGTATGGTACTGTCAGGACTGCGGGAAGATGATTGTCTCCCGCACTGATGTAGATGAGTGCCCGGACTGCCACAGCCATAATCTCGTGCAGGACAGCGATGTTCTCGATACATGGTTCTCATCATGGCTCTGGCCATTCTCCACGCTTGGCTGGCCAGACAAGACTCCTGATTTCGGTCAGTTCTTCCCGACGAATACCCTTGTCTCTGCTTACGACATCATCTTCTTCTGGATTTCCAGGATGATCATGGCTTCTGAGGAGTTCATAGGCAAGGCTCCTTTCAGGGATATTGTCATAACAGGACTTGTAAGGGATATCCAGGGCAGGAAGATGTCGAAATCCCTTGGCAATGGAATCGATCCGATTGAAGTCATTGATAAGTATGGCGCAGATGCCATGAAGTTCACACTCTGCTATCTTGCGGCACAGGGACAGGATGTAATGATCGATATGGATTCATTCCGCCTTGGCTCAAGATTCGCGAACAAGATCTGGAATGCGACCCGCTACCTCCTTCTCAATCTTGAGGGACGCGAGCTTGTCGGAATTGACAGATCAAAGCTCTCGATCATGGACCGCTGGATCTACTCAAGACTCAATGCCGCATCAGCTTCAATCCGCAGTGCGATGGAGAACTACAGGTTCAATGAAGCTGCCCAGACTATCTACTCATTCTTCTGGAATGATTACTGTGACTGGTATATCGAGGCATCGAAGCCGAGAATGCTCAATGGTACGGATGACGAGAAGAATCTTGCGGTCTCTGTCCTGATGGATATTCTTGAGAAGTCCATGAGGCTTATGCATCCGTTCCTCTCGTTCGTCACTGAGGAAATATATCAGAAACTGCCTAATCATAAGGGTGATGTGATCTCAGCATCATATCCTGAATACAATGCTGAGAACGATGATGCTGAGGCAGACCGCCTCGTCGGCATGATGCAGGAAGCATCCCGCGCTATCAGAGCTGCAAGAGCCAATCTGCAGATTGCTCCAGAAAAGAAGCTCAAGGTCGTCATCAGACTTGCAGAAGGCAAGGAAGCGGACTTCCTTTCTGAAGAGAAGAATCTCCTCAAGGCATTCCTCTCTGCATCTGATGTGATCATCGATACAGCATCATCAGAGGATGTACAGGGCGCATTCCCTGTGACTTCAGTAGGTTTCGAGGCGTTCCTCTTCGTCCGCGATGCAATTGATATCGAGGCAGAGACAAAGCGTCTCAGTGCTGAGATAGAGAAGAATGAGGCATTGCTTGCCGCTTCTGAGAAGAAGCTTTCCAATGAGAACTTCATCAGCCATGCAAAGCCAGAGGCTGTTGAGAAGGAAAGGGCAAAGAAAGCTGAGTTCGAGGAGAAGATTTCCAAGGCAAAGGAGCATATAGCTCTTCTGAGATCATTCTAAGCAAAGCAGAAGGGACTGTTGCAAAAGTCTAGGCTTTTGAAGCAGCCTCTTCTTTGTTTTTCTCAACATAACAGAAAGGACAGCGGAGATTGCATTCAGTTGTCAGAGTAATCGAAAGATAGCGTGGTGCATCTGCTTGTTACTTTTTCAAAGAGGAAGTGCATTCCTGTTTACCTTTGATGGAATTCAAGTCCGCTGCTGCTTCTGTGCACAGAACATTGTAACAATGATTCAATCATCTTATCGGATAATCTGAGTTCTTTGAGTTGTTCCTTTTCTTCAGTGTATGTCATCTTTCAATCCTTTCATTCCGGCATCGTCGCCTTGAAGCTGTATATCGGCCTGATATGCTTCAGCACCTCACAGGTTCCTTCAAGCATAGGCAGGATATCATCAAGGGATTTGTAGGCCATCGGACTCTCATCTATTGTCGATTCAACGACACAGGTGGAGTAGATACCTTCCATTTCCTTTCTGAACTAATCCATCGAGAGAACCTTGTAGGCTGTCTTTCTGGAAAGCCTCCTGCCAGCTCCATGAGGTGCAGACATGTTATAGTCAACATTGCCTTTACCTTTGCAGATAAACGCACCATCCTTCATAGATATCGGGATAAGGACTATTTCTCCTTCATGGGCGCTTATAGCTCCCTTCCTGATGAGCATATCATCAGTATCGATGTAGTTATGCACGGTCTCAAAGTATTCATAGTTATCTATGCTTTCTTTTATTCCGAAATAGGCTTTGATTATCACATTACCGATAATATAGCGGTTGAGTGTTGCATACCCTCCAGCTATCCGGGAATCATGGAGATAGTCATCGTAATGGCTACCCTCAAGATAGGCGAGGCTTTTGTCGATAATCCTGTTATCCTCATTTTTATACTCCTTCTCTGCATTCTTCAGTGCTTTCTGTATTTCCTTCTCTCTTCCTTCAGCCTTGTACGTCCTGATAATCTCTGTTTTCCGTTCAGAAAGAGTCATACCTCTGTTCACGACCTCATCGGCAAGGTTCTGATAATATTCAGCAATCTGCGATCCAAGATTGCGGCTGCCGGTATGGATGACTAGATATATGTTATCTTCATCATCCTTATCAAGCTCGATGAAGTGGTTCCCGCCGCCAAGTGTGCCAAGGCCCTTTTCAAGACGACCAGTGTACTTGAGATGGTTATAGCACTTCAGCTCCTGGAGCCTTTCAAAGCTTGCTATCTTGGTTTCGTGGATATCAGTTCCTGTAGGGATTGTCGCATGTACGATATCATCAAATCGTTTGAGATTGATATCGACATTGCCAAGCTTTATGCAGAGCATTCCACAGGATATATCGACACCGACAAGGCTAGGGCAGACCTTCCCTGAACGTATTGTCTGTGTATAACCAATGACGCAGCCTTTCCCTGCATGAGCATCAGGCATGATGCGGATATCCTCTCCTTCAACGAAGGGAGCATCACATAATGTCTGAATCTGCTTTTCGCTCATAGGATCGAGATTCACTACATAGACGACAGCAGAAGCATATCTGCCATTGATTATTCTGGGTTCCATCAACCCACCTCCTGGAATTAGACCGGTATCCCGGTATCGATGACTTGTGATAGAAAGACGGAATTATCGTCTTTACGATTAATTGACTGCTAGGATTTTCTGGTGAATCAGTGTGATTGTCTTGATAGTGACTGATATGCTGTGATTGCACTAGATGCAGAAGTCTTAATACTCTGCCATGAATTCATCTGTGCACATGTATTATTGAGATAATGCATATCAGCCTCCAAGGGAGTATGTTCTTATAGCTTTTTTATCTTGTCAACAAAAATCATCATATGGAAAAGAGTAATGCAATCCGCTTCTATAATGTTGCATTTGCTTTGCTAATCGACATGTTTTTTAATCCATATACTGGGATTATGTAACTGTCTTCTTTCATGTTATTCTTATTCAGGAGGCAAAGATGCCAGAGATAAGCAGATTCTATGGTATAGTCATAAAGATGCTATATGAGGCTGGAGGCAAGCACAATAAGCCCCATGTTCATGTTGAATATGGGGAGTATGAGGCGTCTGTTGGTATTGATGGCGAGGTTTTAGGTGGTGTATTGCCAGAGAAGCAATATAAACTAGTTGCTGCTTGGCTGACATTGCATGAAGATGAGCTTTATGAGGCATGGAACAATGCTGTTCAGATGAAGCAGCTTTCCAGAATAGCGCCATTGAACTGAAAAGGAGAGGATATGTACTTTTCAAATGGTTTCGTTTATGGAGGTACTCCAACCGAGTTGATGAAGATCACTAAAGTAAAGCCTTTGGATAATATGATGCTTCTTCTGACATTCAGCTCAGGAGAGCAGAGGTTATATGATGCTAGCCAGCTTCTTAAATATCCAGTGTTCCAGCCATTGAAGGATAAGGAAGTATTCTCTCGTCCTGAGCTTGATCATGGTGTGGTCACATGGCTTGATGGGGAATTGGATATTTCCCCTGAATCAATGTACGAGAATAGCTATCCATATGTAGCAAGGGCGTAGAAAAACTATAGAGAATCTGACTGGATTCAATAAGGCTGAATATCTTGGTATTGTATATAGGTTATACTCTTAGCGCCTACCCGGAACGATCCAATAATGACAGGAATCCGTTGATTTTCTCCTTCTCTTCCCTGTGCATGAGGAATGAATAGAACAGAAGCCCCTGTTTAGTGCTAAACTCTTCCATGGTAGATGTGTCCTCAAACATCATTCTATCATGGCATTCAGAGAGTTCGATTCCTATATGTATTGGATCCCTATGTAATTCTTATCTTTGAGTAAAGCAGGAGCTGCTTCAAAAGTCAGACTTTTACAACAGCTCCTTCATAGTTTTCAGCGTTCTGTAAAATCTTTCAGCTTCGAATAGAGCTCATTGATCCTGCTTTCATCCAGGGCGGGGTTCAGCAGCGTGAACTTCAGCATCGTTTTTCCCTGATAGGCAGTCTGTCCTATGACTATGCCTTCAGAGAGAAGCTGGCGGCGGACTTTCTTATTGAGCTCATCACCGCCTCTGAGTGCGAAGACGACAGAACTGAGCTGGGGAGGGCACGATATTATGAAATCAGGATCTTTCTCAATCAGCGAATAGAAGTATTCAGCATTGCCGATGACCTTGCTGATAATCTCATCAAAGCCTTTCCTTCCTCTCATCGAGAATGATGTGAAGACCTTGAGCGCATCGAAGCGCCTTGTGGTCTGCAGTGATTTCCCGACAAGGTTTATATAGCCATCTTCCTCATCTTCCTCCCTGTTGAGGTAGTCAGCATGAAGCATGAATGCATCGAAGCTTTCCTTATCCTTCACAAGGAGCGCAGAGCATGAGATCGGCATGAGGAACATCTTATGGAAATCCACAGTGATAGAATCCGCAAGCGACAGGTTTCCCAAACGGTTTCCATATCTGCTGCTCATCACAGCCCCAGAGCCATAAGCCGCATCGGCATGAAGCATGCAGCCTGCTTTATCTGCAATTGCTCTCAGTGCTTCTATATCATCGATTGAGCCAAAATCAGTCGTACCGATTGTCGCATTGATGCAGAAAGGAATCAGGCCTGATTCAATGTCATGCATTATGATTCTCTCAGCTTCTGTGATATCTATCCTGCAGAGATCATCAATCGGAAGATGGACAACCGCATCATAGCCAAGCCCGAGCATATGAGCGCTTTTCTCCATAGAGAAGTGCGATATCTCAGATGTATAGAGTCTCAGTTTCCTGTAGAAATCAGGAAGTCCATGCTTTTTTGCATCGTGGCCATAGCGCTTTTTCAGGAATGTGTTCAGATGGCATGCGATGGCTGAGAAGTTTGACTGGCTTCCTCCTGATGTGAATACGCCATCGCCATCTTCCGTATAGCCATAGAGACCGAGAAGCCCTTTGATCATCGAACATTCAAGCTCAGTCGCTGCAGGTCCCTGATCCCAGCTGTCCATCGAAGAGTTGAACGATGCGATGAAGAGTTCTGCTGCTATTGTCTCGATAAGCGCAGGGGAGTGAAGATGAGGCATGTAGTCAGTCGACCATGTTCTAAGCATGTGAGGCGCTATTGTCTTCTCAATAGTCTCTGCTGTCTTCTCCCAGCCGATGCCTTCTTCTGGCAGAAAGCCCAGCCTCGCGATATCCTCGCGAAGCTTATATGGATCGATACCAGAGAATGCGCTTTTGTTACTGCATGCCTCAGCCACAATCCTTCGTATATCATCAGTTGTCGAAAGATATGCGGAGACCGAGGTGTCAGAAGAGGACAGGACTGTGAAATCAGCCATTCTCTGCCTCTTTGACAGCTTCCCTGAAGATAGAGAGCATCGTGTCTATCTCATCTTCCGTCACAGTGAGCGCGCAGAGACAGCGCATCGTACTTCCGTTTCTTCCGCCTTTCTCCATGATCAGGCCCTTCTCGAAACAGAGCCGCTGTACAGCTGCTGCGAGCTCACCGGATGGTACCGGATGTCCCATGATATCCTTCTCGCCATCTGGATCTGCGAACTCAACGCCGAGCATCAGTCCGCGGCCTCTTATATCTGCGATGATTGATGTCTCTTTCTGGATTTCTCTTATGCCATTCAGGATTCTTTCGCCTTTCTTCTTCACAGCTGCGAGGAACTCAGGGTTCTTTATCCTGTTCAGGACAACAGTGCCTGCAGCCATCGCAAGCTGGTTGCCTCTGAATGTACCTGCATGCGCACCTGCCTGCCATGCATCCAGGCTCTTGTCATATACGACAATCGACATAGGCTGGCTGCCTCCGACTGCCTTGCTTATGAGCATGACATCAGGAGTGATTCCTGAATCCTCGAATGCCCAGATATCCCCGGAGCGTCCCATACCAGCCTGAATCTCATCGAGGATGAGAGGAATGCCAAGCTCTTTCGTCACGCGCCTTACTGTCTGGAGGAATGAGCGAGGAGCCGGAATGACGCCGCCTTCTCCCTGTATTGCCTCAAGAATTACGGCAGCAGGCTTCGTGACGCCGCTTTCAGGATCCTTGAGCATTCTCTCGAAATATGCGGAGCATGCTTTCTCGCCAGCTTCCCCTCCGAGTCCGAAAGGACAGCGATATGAGTATGGATATGGCATGAACTGCACGCCAGGCATCAGGTTCTGCACCTTGTTCTTTGCATTATGGTTCCCTGTAAGCGCGAGTGCTCCATGACCCATGCCATGATAGCCTCCGGAGAAGGCAATCACTGTGCCTCTCCCTGTTGCTGTCTTGCAGAGTTTTATCGCAGCATCGGTGGCATCTGTTCCTGAAGGTGAGCAGAACTGCACCTTCGCATTTCCCTTAAGGCCCTCTGGAAGGGTAGAGAAGACTGTCTCCACGAATTTGTCCTTAACCGGTGTCGTTAAATCAAGGGTATGAAGCGGGGCTGATGATTTCAGAAGATCTATCATCGCCTCATTCACTTCATCATCATTGTGACCAAGTGCCAGCGTTCCGGCACCACACAGGAAATCGAGGTACTTTTTTCCCTCAGCATCCTCAACCCAGCTTCCCTTGGCTTTTGTCAGTGCGACAGGAAATTTCCTCGGGTAGCTCCTGGCAGAAGACTCAAAGTCATTCTGACGATCGGTGAAGTACTTGTTCGTATGCATTTCTTCTCTTCCTTATTCCATAATATCTTTCCGGTTCTACCGGCCCTTGTTTTCTAAGTCTTGTTCCGGCAACGCCGGATTGCGGGACAATAGTAACAGCGACTACCCATCTTGGCTAGTCCTGAATTGCGGAATTTCGATATCTGTTCCAAAGAAGAATGCTTATGAATCAGCCTGGATTATTCTTCGCTGCTTTCTGCGCGTGTGTCCTGGATTTCCTTTCTTCTTTCTTTCGCAAGCCTTGCTATCTCGGAAAGAGCCTTCCTTGCCTTTATGGCCGCTGTATTGTAGCCATGCTTCTCGAAGCGGCTGTTCTCTTCCTCATAAGTCCTGATTGCTGCGATGAGATCTTCGTGTGTGCTCATTATTCCTCCCGGTTATTTATACGATTATAAGACACATACAAAGGATTTCATATAAAAAAGAACGGCGACTCACCGCCGCCGTCTGTCATCACTTCACATATTGTGTATCGGAAAGCTTCCTCATTATATATCCCTCCTTCAATGGAAGAGATGTCCTTATGAAGCCAGGCTTTCCATGATCGAGCTGCTCAGCTTCATTGCCATCGCCATCTATCAGGATGATTGCGTCATCTGAAAGAGTAGGAACATCAGGTCCTATGAACTCGATGACCTCTCCTTTCTTTATCTGGTTGCGCACATCGAGGCGATATGTATTCTCGCCTGTCTTCTCCAGCACGCTTCCGAGGAATATGTAATTCCTCTCATAACCGTAGCTGGTAGGCCTCGATACATCTGACGGGGTATCGATCGCATTCGATGAGAAGAAGAAACCTGTAGTGTATTCCCTGTGCGATACATCGAAGAGATCGCGCTTGTAGATATCCATATCCTTATCGCGGTCGATTGCCTTCCTGTATGCCCTTGTGACGACTGCGACGTAGTATACGGATTTCATCCTTCCTTCGATCTTCAGCGATGAAAGCCCTGCACCCTCAAGCTCCCTGATATGGTCGATCATGCAGAGGTCTTTTGATGAGAGTATCGTCGTGTAATCGCCATATTCCTCAATCGGGAAGTACTGTCCGGGACGTTCTTCCTCCTCAAGCGCAAGGCGGTAGTTCCATCTGCATGTATGCGCACAGTCACCCTGGTTTCCGCTTCTGCCTGCAAGATGGGCAGAGAGAAGACAGCGTCCTGAATAAGCCATGCACATGGCTCCATGGACAAATGCCTCAAGCTCAAGCTCCGGCACCTTGTCCTTGATACGCCTGATATCATCAAGGGAGGCCTCCCGTCCGAGTATCACTCTGTCGAATCCCATGCTGTGGTACATCTTCGCGCTTTCCGAGTTGATGCATGATGCCTGCGTCGAGAGATGAAGCTCGCGTTCCGGGAAATTCTCCTTCAGGAAAGGAACAGTACCTATGTCCGATACGATGAACGCATCGAAAGGCCATCTGGAGATCTCATCCTTCATCTGATGAAGCTCTTCCATCTGCCTTTCCTTGAACAGGATATTCATCGTCACGTAGATCTTCTTGCCTGTCTTCTCCTTGAGGAGCCTGACGCGCTCAAGATCTGCATCCGAGAAGTTGCCTGCGTTCTTCCTGAGAGAGAACTGGGTAAGGCCCATATAGGCAGCATCCGCGCCATATGCGAATGCTGTCTCAAGCTTCTCTATGTTTCCTGCCGGTGATAACAGCTCTATTGCCACTGGTATGCCATCCTCGCTTTCTCTTCCTGCATCTTCTTGTGTCTCTGCTCAAGAAGCTCAGAAAGGACAGTATCATCAAGTCTCTTCGTATTATCTTCAGGGAATGCGATATCAATCACCTCGGTAATATCTGATACCGGATGGAAAACGACATCGCCTTTCACCTCATCATCGAGCTTCTCAAGATCTCTCCTGTTCTTCTCCGGTATGATGATTTCCCTGATTCCGTTCCTTCTTGCGGCAAGGACCTTCTCCTTCAGTCCGCCGATAGGCATCACCTGACCTGTAAGCGTGAGTTCTCCAGTCATCGCAAGACAAGGCTTTATAGTTTCCTTCCTGAACATCGACCACAGCGCCGTGAACAGTGTTATGCCTGCAGATGGGCCATCCTTAGGAACAGCTCCCTCTGGTATGTGGATATGGACAGTGTTCTCATCGAAGAAATCGAGATCAAGGCCTCTGAGGTATGCCTCGTTCTTCACGGAAGACCATGCTATGGATACAGATTCCTGCATCACTGAGCCAAGCTGTCCTGTGACCTTCATCTCTCCCTTCATCGGGATTGATTCGGCTTCAATCAGAAGGACATCTCCGCCCATGCTTGTCCATGCAAGGCCTATGGCGGTTCCCGGCTTCTCAGCCTTCACGATATCATCAGCAGGGAAGACAGGCTTTCCGAGATACTTCTCGATGTTCTTCGGCGTGATCGATATTGGAAGCTTTCTCTCAGGATCCTCAAGGATCTCAAGCGCGACCTTCCTCATCACCTTATCGAGAAGCTTCTCATAGCTTCTGACTCCGGCCTCTCTTGCATACTCTTCAGCGATAAGCACAAGGGCACGGCTGTCGAATCTGATTTCCTTCGATGTCAGCCCGTTCTTCTTCAGAAGCCTTGGGACAAGGTATCCTTTGCCTATATTCAGCTTCTCATTCGGCGTGTAGCCTGAAAGTTCTATGATCTCCATTCTGTCGAGAAGAGGCTCAGGAATTCTTGAGACATCGTTTGCAGTGACGATGAAGAGCACATTCGAAAGATCGTATGGCAGATCGATATAGAAGTCCTGGAAGCTTGAGTTCTGCTCAGGATCGAGAACCTCCAGAAGCGCAGAAGCCGGATCCCCCTGATATGATTCGCCCATCTTGTCTATCTCATCGATGAGGATCACAGGATCAGGAACCCCGACAGTCTTCATTGCCTGGATGATCTTGCCCGGCATTGCTCCGACATATGTCCTTCTGTGACCTTTGATCTCAGCCTCATCGCGCATTCCTCCTACAGAGAAGCGGAAGAACTTCTTGCCAAGTGCGCTCGCGATTGAATAGCCGACTGATGTCTTTCCGACTCCCGGAGGACCTGCAAGGCAGATGATCGCGCCTTTTCCGTTCTTTGCCTTAAGGCGAGATGCGAGGAACTCAAGGATGCGTTCCTTGACTTCCTTCATACCATAGTGGTCATGCTCAAGGACCTTCTTGACCTTCTGTATCGTGTAGCTTGGTACCTTTTCTTCGAAAGAGAAGGGCAGAGAGAGTATCGTCTCTATATAGAGTTTGGTCATCGCATACTCAGGATTCATAGTCTCAAGTCCTGAAAGCTTATCGAGCTCCTTGTCGACAGCCTGACGGAATACTTCAGGAAGTCTTGTATTCTCCGCTCTTGCATAGAGATCTGAGGCATCGCCTCCTTTGCCTTTCCCGGCAGGTCTTCCGGTAAGCTGGTTCAGTTCCTGATTGAGGGCCTTTATCTGCTCCCTGAGGATCTGCTCCTTATTGCGCGTCTTGATCCTGTCATAGATATCCTGCTTGACCTCGTTCTCCTTATCTATGATTTCCTTCTCAAGCGCTATATGGGAAAGGAGCATCTCGATTCTTGTCTTGGGATTCGTTGTATTCAGCAGGCTCTGCAGGAATTCAGGCTTTGCCGTGATGCTCGATGCGACATAGAAGGAGAGTATCGACGGATCATCAATATTCGATACATTGATCTCAGATGCGAATGCGAAGAGATTCGTCGTCTGGCTCATGGACATGACAGTATCCCTGAGCACTCTTACATATGAGAGAAGGGACTTCGCCCTTACTGGTGTGTCTGGCAGGCTTGTGAATGCCTTCGCATGGTAGATTCCATCAATCTGCTGGTATTCGCTTACAGCAACCCTCTCGATTGTGGAGATGAATACATGCAGGCAGTTATTCGGAAGCCTGATGAACTTCGTGACTCTTGCCAGTGTCGCGATTCTTTCAGGTTTATCATTTACAAACAGAGCCGCAACGAAGAAGCTGCTGCCCTCTATGACTTGCGTGATTACGGAAACATCCTCAGGCCTGCCGACCATGAGTGTCGTGAATGTCCCCGGGAAGAGAGGCCTTTCATAAAGCGGGAGCACTATGGCTTCCGTAGGAAGGGTCTCCAAACTGAACGCATCTATCTTATTATCCATTTACACCTCTGGTTTTTATGACTTTATTGAACTTGATTAAAGCTTTCAAGCAGAAAGAAAGATAATCATAAGCCGTGCTATGGGCAACGTCTGGCTGGCAAATGCGGATTGTCATTATCACAAGCATCTCGATTTTCTTTATCCCAAAATCGACAAGAAGACCCCATTCTCTACAGAGTGGATATGAATTGCCTAGTGCGCATGATGTATTGCTGATATTAATATGATACAATAAATTATGAATGAATCAGCGCGCATCGGAAAGAACATGGTGATCAAAGAACGCGGCAGGGAAACCCGTGCCCGTCATGGTTCGATGCGCCCGCTCTGCGTAGAGCTGAAGCTTGACCTGAAGTGCCTGAATAAGGCTGAAAGGGAGACGATTTTTCGCTATTTCACAGAATGCAGATGGCTTTGCAACTACCTGATCTCAATGGGCGATGATGAATTCCGCTCTTTCGATACCCGTACGAGAGACATATGGTCTTATGACAAGGAGAAGAACAAGGTTGAAAGGCATCTCGACATGCCTGCGAAGTTCACCCAGTCTGTATATTCCTCCATCAAGCAGGACATGGCCTCTCTAGCCGCAAAGCGAAGGAAGACGGGGAAGAAGAACGGGAAGCTGAAGTTCAGGTCAAGCTATGATTCCATTGACCTCAATCAGTACGGAAACACACATTGGATCTGCTATGGCGATGGCGGAAACAGGAACGGGAAGTACAGAAATACCGTTCATATAGCAGGTATCAAAAGACCCATAAGAGTATTCGGGATGGACCAGATACCGAAGGAGGCGGAGTTTGCCAATGCAAAACTCATAAAAAAACCGTCAGGCATATATCTCATGCTCACATGCTACGTCCCGAAGCATGGGAGAAATGCGAAGCCTGGGAACAAGCCTGACATCGGCCTTGACTTCGGCATCAAGACGACGATAACGACCTCTGAAGAAGAGAAGTACGACATATCGGTCCGAGAATCGGAACGCCTCAAGGGACTGCAGAAAAAGCTTGCCCGCCAAATAAAGGGTTCCAGGGGCTGGTATGACACGAGGCATCTCATCAGAAGGGAGTACGAGAAGCTAGCCAATAAACGCAGGGCAAAAGCCAATCAGGTATACCATGACATCACGAAAGGAAGAAAGCTCATCGTCATGCAGGACGAGAACATCAGAGGATGGCATAAGGGGCTCTTCGGGAAGCAGGTGCAGAACAGTGCACTAGGGACGCTGAAGAGGAAGCTGATGCTTGATCCTCATGTCGTCGTCATAGACCGCTTCTTCCCATCGA
>CALXLA010000053.1 GCA_944389075.1 uncultured Spirochaetaceae bacterium | reverse complement strand
AGTATAAACTATTGCGAATGGAGTAACAATAACTGAACAGATAGTTATCTTAGGATTTTGCAAGAAATTACTGCTCAGATTTGGTTTTATTCTGTCTCGTTCCTAGTTTAGAAATGGGAATACAGGTTGCACACTATTGTAACGTCGTTGCTCAAAATAAGGACTATCTGAACTCCATTGTTGAATCCCATAGAATCTGAAGGGATGAATCCCATAAAACCTGACAAAAAGGCGAAATGGGCTAGTGGAATGAGGAGTTTAAACGCAGTTAATATACTATTTGATAGTACAAAATAGCCGTTTAAAATGACTCACTTGCGATGAATGGCGAAATTTATAACGAAAAAGGCGAAATGAAGGTTTCTGGATGTTGGAAATCATCATTTCGCTGTTTTTATCACTTCGAGTTCATGAAAGTTTAATAAACTCAGTAAACCCCATTAAACTCAAGGAAATCACGTCATACTACAAGGATGACAAAGATTGAAAAATTCGAATCATGGCTCAAGGCCAAAGGTTATTCTCAGGCAACTGTTGTTTCTTATATTGCATCAGTAAGACACTATCTGGCACAGGGCTATAAGATGACAATCCCAGACCTCTGTTCTTGGAAGGAAGCTGAGACTGGAAGAGTGTCGGCTGGTACTGTTTCACTCAGAATTCATGCGCTCAATAAATATGCAGAATGCCTTGGCCTTGATATCCGTCTGAAGCCTTTGAAAGTGGATGTGCCGGATTATGTCGATGACGAACTCACGCCTGCCATGTATAAGCGGCTTATGGAAGGGCTTCTGGAAGATAAGAACCATGAATGGTACTGCATCATCAAGGTGCTTGCATGTACCGGAGTCAGGATATCCGAAGCCATACAGATAGAGGCATGGCATATCAGGCAGGGCTATATAGACATCATCGGCAAAGGCGATAAGGTCCGTCGTGTCTGGTTCTCTGCATCGCTCAGGAAGGATATCGAGCA
This sequence comes from uncultured Spirochaetaceae bacterium, assembly GCA_944389075.1. Taxonomy (GTDB): domain Bacteria; phylum Spirochaetota; class Spirochaetia; order Sphaerochaetales; family Sphaerochaetaceae; genus Ornithospirochaeta. The sequence goes on along the minus strand of CALXLA010000053.1, from coordinate 35,426 downwards.
CTTTCTCAAGGATGGTAGGATTATTAAACATGATCAGCGATATATAAGATCATATCTGCATCGGCTTGCTGTCAGGTACAGACTACCGAAGGAACCTATGCACCCGCATGCTTTCAGGGCTTTCTTTGCACGGAGAGTATATGAGAAGTGCAAAGACCTCCAATTCCTACAGAAGCTTTTGGGGCATGCATCCATCAAGACGACCATGCGGTATCTGCGAAAAAGCAGCAAAGGCATGAGGCGAAGGATTAGCCAGATCGTGGACTGGTAAGGAACATTACTGCAAGCTTAAGCAATCTTGGTCTCAATACCAACGAAGTCGTAGCATCTGGGGCTTTTACCAGAAATGCATCAAGCAATAATTGGGGGAACACAAACTCTGGTAATCCAAAGACAAGCATATCTTTCAACGCTTCCAGAGTCGTTACTACTTCCACCGAGAATAGGCCATACTCATTCATAGCACTTCCATTAATAAGCTATTAGCGGAAGTGCAACAAAGGAGCAAGGGCGATTCTCTGAAGCCGTGGAAACGTAGCCGGATGCATCAAAATAGTATCTATATCCATTCTCAGAACCACCGAAGCGAGTCGTGTTTTCCATTGAACCGTATTGTTTTATAGCACCGCTTGCACCCCAGTCATTGTTTGTTTCTCTGGTTGCAAATGGGAAATCGCCTCTAATGTTCCTTACGAGAGGTTAATGCCGGCAGTCTCTGCCTGAGCTTGTGCTCCGTTGATAGCATCTCTGGCGTCCTGTCTCTTTTCGAGCGTATCAGGGTATTCAGCCTCAAACTCGGCAAGGGCTTCTGGATGAGTCTGGATGTACTTATCCATGAACTTGATTACCCTGTAATCTGTCTCAGACAGCGTTGCCTGTGACTCGTAGATTGCCTCTGTCAGCTGTTCCTTCTGAAGCTCTTCAGCAGTCTTTGCTGGCCTTGTGGTTACAGCTCCTTCTGGCAGAGATCCAAGCTCTTTCATATAGCGTGGCTCCGAGTAAAAGTTATCACCTTCTGCTGGAAGCCAGTAAGGCGTTCCGCCAGCCATCGTGCCTGTGGAATCAAGGTGCTGTCTGTGGTCTTCTGTGGCTACCCACTTCTCACCATCCCATACATTCACGTATGGGGCTTCAAGCTCTGGTGGCTCAACAAAGGTGGCATTAGCCGGAAGAGGATAATTCCCTTCTTCCATTGGGTCTTCAAACGCAAGCTCCGTTCCGCTGTATACATTGTCGTTATTGTAGCCGTAGCAAATCTTTGTATTCATGAGAAAAGTATACCAGCAACTAGTATACTAGCCAATGGTATAGTTTATAGATTCTTAGGAACATTAGCGGAGCAACTACCATGGTCTGGGGTTCTGATGAAGACTATGGCATATCCGGAGCTTTTTACAGAGCAAGTAATACTACAAGAGGAATGACTGGAGGCAATGCAGGTACTAGAGATTACAGAACATCATTCTCAGCCTCTAGATCTGTTCCAACAGCGACGGAGGTAAGGCCATATTCTTTCATTGCGTTACCACTCATTGCTTACTAAGGAACATTAGCGGTCGGATAGACACATGTTCCGGAGCTTGGGGTGATGAAGAATATGCATCAGGAGCTTTCTATCTCTCGTCTACATACGGAGAAATCGGCAGTGGAGGAGCTGCAATAAAGAAATACAATGTATACATGAATGCATCTCGTGTCGTTCCGACGGCTTCCGAAGTCCGTCCATACAGTTTTATAGCACTTTCATTAATAAGCTATTAATGGGAGAGCGATGAAGCTATATGGTCGAATTTCATTATCTGTTTCTACGACTCTGGATGCCTCGAATCGCATCCTGTAATAATCACCACTAGCGGCATTGCTTCTTACACTTTTTATATCATATGAAGAGCTTTCCCTGTAAAACGCTCCGCTATAATCCGTATCTGTAGTACCTGTTGCAAAGTCGTCGATGGAGAACCAGCCTGTAATGTTCCTTACTTAGTAAGCGATTAATGGAAGAGCGACAAAAGAATAGGGTCTCACTTCAGAAGCGGTTGTGACAACTCTCGAAGCATTGAAAGAGACATCCTTTTTCTTGATTCCACTATTTGTCCCAGCTCCAAAACCATCGGTATTGAATGATGAAGAAAATGCACCACTTCCGCTTGCAACATCAAACAACCCTCTAGTGATACCTCCAGTAATGTTCCTTTCAGTACGCTATTAATGGCAACGCCACAAAGGAATACGGTCTGTTCTCGCTATCAGTGTTTACAGCTCTGGACAGATTAAATGCTCCTACGTTATCTCGTCTGTTATACCCATTGAATGTCACTCCAGCAGTCGAACTTGCAGACGCAGTATAGAATGGAGATGTTTCTGGTGTGTCAAAGTCGCTCATCACATAATGCAGTCTTGCGGTAATGTTCCTTATCGCATCAGCTTGTTTCGTACCGATAACGTCATCAGAGAAGCCTGCACGGATGAATCTTCCATTGCCATCAGTAAGGTTCGGGACATTGAACGTCGTGCTTCCGTCACCTGCTCCGTACTTCGTTCCAAGCACCGCAAAAAGTGCCGCATATGTCGCCCTAGACACTGCCTGGCCATTGCATACAAGATAGCCCGCTGGGACATTAGCTATAAGGCCTGTGTACCAGAGCATCATCCCAGGCGGAAGTCTTCTCTCGTTAATCTGCGTCTGTAGCTGTGCATCAGCGTTCTGCCTGTTCGAGACTTCTGTATTGATCTGTGTCTGAAGGTTTGAATCCCCATTCTGCCGGTTTACTGTTTCATTACCCAGATTGCTGTTGATATTAGTGACAGTAACTCCTAGCTGGGATATCTGATTAGCCAGATTGCTATCCCCAGACTTTCTTGCAGAAGCCTCATCGCCTATAGATCCTTGCAATGCCGTTTTCGCAGTCTGCAGAGCCTCTATGGATACCGCCACAGGGTCGGTATTATCAGCAGGCCTTGAATAGTCAGGATTGCTTGTTATCCTTGACCTTCCTGCCGCTGTTTCTGATGCGAGAGGTGAGTTGGCAATCTGTTCTGCTATCTCCATATAATGTCTGGACGAAAACTTATTGACGCCGTTTATCGTCTCGACTATCTCATCCTTGGGAGCATTGGCATATCTTTCTGCAAGATTCTTTGCTGCAGCTGCATCATCTGCAGAAGAACCTGCCTGAGAGACTTTTTCATCTATGGTCTGCTCGGCCGATGTAACCTTATTGTCGAAAGTCTGATTATCCGCATTGACCTGTGATTCCCAGGCTTCAAGCGCTTCCTGAAGTGCTGTTGCTATGGCTGAGATTGCCGCGCCTCTGGCTCCTTCAGAATCGGTTTCACCTATTGCTCCCAGAGCTCCGGATCTGGCCTGTGAGATATCCTCAATCGCGCCCTGAAGAGCCAAAACTATTGCATCAAGCGATGCCTTCCTTGCTCCTTCAGAATCAGTCCGGCCGATGGCTGCAAGTGCATTAGTAAGCGCAGTCTGGAGGCTCTGCAGATCTTCTGCCACCTGAGATTCCCAGCTTGAGTTATTATCTTCTACTTTAGAATCCCATGCTTCATTATCGCTTGTAATCTTTGAATTGAAGTTTTCTATGGCTTCAGTGATAGCTGACTGCATCTGTTCGATGGCGGTCTTTGCTTCCACAGCACCTGCCTCGGCATCAGTTGCTACTTTGCCAAGCGTGGATATCAGCGTGTTTATCGTGTAATGCTTTAAACTGGACAGCTTCCCATCTTCGCCTATTGTGAGGGCAAGAAGCATGTCGGATAGGGTAGGCGTGCCTTGTGTCTTGCTGGCATCTTCTACGTCATCAAGCTTATGTCCGTCAATTTCTATATAATCAGCCATAGCCTGACTCTATCATGCCATGGCTAAGAGGATTCTGAGAGAAGTTGGAGGATTGTATATCAGAGCACTATCTTCAGAAAGCCGTTCTCACAGTAAAGCTGGCCTTTCTGAAGCCCGACATCGCTCATAGGAAGCGTGTCCTTGAAAAGGACGACTCCCTCTCCTCCTGTTTCCACTTCAAGCGTAACTGGTGATGTGAAGTAAATTCCTCCGGTTCTTACACTTCCGACAAGCGGCGATACAGGTATCCATTCCCAGTAATATATGACCTGCATCGATGGCGGAAGAGGATAGCCGTATGTTTCCACTGATCCAGTTACATCTGCTATAGATGCAGGCTCGATTTGTTCATAATCCGCGTTATAGAACCTTATCATCCATCTGTATATCGAATTACCTGAGCCGACAGTACCTACTCCAGATTCAAGCTGATACTGGATATAATATGTTTCTGGAAGATTGTTTATCTTGCATCTCAGATAGGTATTCTCCGGCAATCCGTTATCGTGAAGCTTGGTGTAAAGATCGAATCCCATTTCTTTTGATATTTCACTGGACGATATCTCGACATTTCCGGTTGTGCCGTATTCAGAGCTGAATGCAGGAGTTTCGATTTCTCCTTTGAACAGTCCGCTTGTGGCTTCTATATGGCCTTTAAAGGAACCTTCTGTTGCATCTATTGCCCCTCTGATTGATGCATTGTCTGCAATAAGCCTTCCATCTTCAGTGATGATTACATTCTTGTTTCTGCTTTTGATGCATGCTCCATAATCAGCATCTGCTGGGTCATACACGAATCCGGAAATAGGGGAGTCAGTATTTGTATCCGGCTCTCCGAAGAACACCTTGCCTGATGTAGGCACTATCTGGAATATGACTTTGCCATTGAATTTTGCCCGTATGACAGGAGTGACCTTCTTTCCATTCTTATAATCAAAAACCTCGAAACTGAAAGGCGAGCCATCTCCTACAAGCAAGTTCCTTATCTTCGCATAGTATGAAAACAGAAGATTCGTTCCCATATTCGCAGCAAAGATATTGAAGGCAGAGAGTGTAGTAGAAGATCCTGGTGCATTTGCAGCATCCCAGAGTGAATCCTGAAGGACTTTGAAACCGAATGAGACAGGCATATTCCCATCAGAGATAACCCAGGCCGTCCCATTCCAGTAATAAGGATCTCTTGATCCATCCTCATTCTCTATCATCAGATGATCTCCGGCTATCAGATCCCCTTCTGCAGTACTGCCAGGAAGCGGGGCTGTAGATTCATAGATCCCAAGATACAGAGGTTCTTTATTTCCTTCCGGCACACCTGATATCTCATAAGTCTTCGTATCAACGGATTCCACATAGCAGGATATCTGGAAGGATGCCAGCTCTATGCCTTCAGGTATTGTTATATCCACGGTATCTGTCTGTCCTTCAGCTGGATACGAGAGAGATACAGCCTCGGCTGCTGTCCATACAGCAGGAGCTGTCGTGTTTCGCTTCCGGCATATGGCCCTTATGGTGTTCTCTCCCTTGGTAATGCCTCTGGATGTCATCCTGTATGTCTGAGGCACGAAGGAGACGGTGAAGTCAGGGGCTGGCGCAGACATGCGGCAGAATATCTGCCACTTGTTGAGCGTATAGCTCCAGTATTTCTCCCAGAGGTATGGCTTTCCTTCCGGAGGCGTTGCAGGGATCTCCGGAGTCCATTCCCCGAGATTGAGCGAGAATGCAGAGCTTCCCCAGGCAATGACTGTCCCTCCCCATACAATCAGGGACGATGACTCATCAGGAGGCACGATAGGTGATGCTGAATACTGGAAGAGAGACATCGGGTCGCCTCCGTCTGAGCCTGGAAGCGATGGCGGTACATATCCATCCGGAAGATGAGCGCCTGTCCCTATGTCTCCTGCGTCAGGATACCTTGATATCCCCGGATCATATGGCGGGATCTCTCCTTCCTCATATATAGCTGGATCATAGTCCACTGCAGTGACTCTGCAGTTGCTGTTCTCATCGCGTTCGATTTCTGTGATCTGAACAGGTATCGTCTCTTTCGAAAGCTCGCCTATGGCACAGAGATCCCCTGTGCTGATGGTATTCTGCGGAGGAGTGCTGAAGAAGATGGCCTTCCCGTCTTCAGAGTATGATCCGATGGGGATGGATGCCGATATAGCGGAACCAGAGCGTATGATGACTGAATATACCTTGCTGCTCTCAAAGGGCATCGCGGAGTCCAGTTCAATTCCGTTTATTATGCCGTTTTCGTTCCTTATAATGCGTTTAATCCGGCCTTCGCCAAGACCGATCGAGAACTGGCTATGCTCAAGAAGCACGACATCACCAGGGACACAGAGGATGCCCTCGATATCTGATGTCCATGAGAAGGTCCTCTTTTGCCTCGATATCGCACGGAGCCTCTGCCGTCCGACATATGCCGCATGCTCCGGATCCGTGACTCCGACGAGGCTTATTTCCGTTCCGGATTCATCTTCCGGGATCTCCGCATCAAAGACTATATTCCCCTGGGCATCGAGGGATACCGTCCTTTCCGTTTCCTCGTATCCCAGGGATTCATCCACGTATTTTATCCTGAAATACCTTATATCCTGGCTGAACGACCTCTGGACGGAGAAATCCCATGCGTTGCGCGGGGTGAAGAGCTGCGTGTAATGGTTTACGGCGGCATCTATGGTTATGCCGACCTTCCGTCCTGCGTGCCTTATCTGCGCAAGGCTGGACTGTGCGATATAGCTGCAGATGTCCTCGATGCTGTACTCTTCGGATGTGATATATGCGTTGCATTCAAAGCCGTGCTCATCACAGAACTCGTAGAATGCCTCGAACTCGTCCCATACTATCTCATCATCTGACAGTGGCGATGGGTTGGCATACTGGTCGGTAAGGAGATAGAGGAGAACTGCTGCCGGATTCGTAGCGTCTCCCTCTTCCCAGGTATCAGGACCTGTGCCTGTGCCCTTATAAATCCTTGCTCTGAGCGTGCATACTGCATTGAGCTCATCGATTATGCCGTTGAGCTGGTCTGTAGCCCTGAGCTCAAGAGAAAGGAGGCTGAATCTTTCCGGGCCATCTACAGGAGCCTTTGAGCCTTCTGAGTCCTGCGTCCAGCTCTGCATGACATCAAGATAGACTGCATCGATCACGGATGCGCTTTCGCTTTCTGCGTTCGTCCTCGTGATCCTTACATCGAATGTCCCAGGTGATGCCGGAGTGATCTCATACATCTTCCTGAATTTCTCTGTATTCAGGGAAAGCGTTTCCTCCGCAGCCGTAATCCAGCTTCCGCTTCCTGAGATCCGATATTCGATCCTTATGCCTACATCCGCAGTGGCGCTTCCTTCGCCGCTTATCCCGGATGGCGCTATGATGCCTATGCCGATCTTCCAGGTGTTCGATGCGGTTGTCCTTTCGATCGGATCCGGCTCCCCGTCATTGGACAGCTTCAGGCTTATCGCGCTTTCTATGCATCGCTGGCTATAGAGATCTTCGGGATCCTCTGCAAGCGTGTAGTCCCTGTATTTTGACAGAAGCGTCTCTCCGATCTTTATCGTGGATCTGTCAATACTCGCGTTCCTGTATCCGAAGCAGAACAGCTGCCTGAGATACTGGTCATTGTTTCTGTAGACAGAGAAGGGGAGTGCTGCCACATCAGGATAGACTCTGTGTCTGCCGAGAAGCATCGGCAGCATCTGATTCTTTCTGGCGGAATTCGTGGATCCTCTGAGAGAGGGATTGGTCTGAAGCTTCTTTGCAGACGGCACTTCCGACAGCATGCTCAGCGTCAGCACTGTGCCGACTATGGAGCCGAATATCGAGATGGCAAGAAGGACAGCAAGAGCTGCCGTCACGCCCTTCGGGACAACCTGGGCGATTATGAAGTCGTCATCGCTTATTGTGTCGTCATCGAGAAGCGGCTTGCCATCCCTGAAAAGCAGTGCTGATGGGATATGCAGCATATCCCGGATATCCGATGCGGATACAGTCCCATTGAGCCTTACGCATTCATAGTCGCCGCTGAATATATTCCTTGTAATCCTGACCGTAATCATAGCTGCTTAAATGCTACAGCCTGGATGCCTTCTTCCTTCTCAGCGGTTCCTTGGCCTGTATATCGCCCTGATGTATCTTCTCAGCCTTCTCCAGTCCTGGCAGCATGGGCCATTCTCGCTCATATGAAGGAGAGCTCCTTCCGTATAGATTGCGATATGCGCATCTCCGAACGGGCCTCCCTGAAGAAAGACCAGGGATAGCTCTTCCGGCCTTTCTATCTTCTCGTACAGGCTGAAATCCTCATCTGATGCGGCAGTCTTCCCATCAAGCGGCGGCATGATGAATCCGGTTTCCCTTTCCATTATGAGCCTTGCAAAGCCATAGCAGTCCGCGCCATCCCATCCTCTGCCGTTCTTCCTGTATGGGATTCCCAGGTATTCAGCTGTGTTCATCCGAAGAGCCCTGGGAATATCTTCGCCGAGTAGGTGAGCTTCGAGAGGCCGTATGAGAGCTTCGATCTTGAGGAGAGGACTATAGTGCATGATCCGTCTGAGGAGGATGTGAATGATTCCGCGTCGAAATCCGCAGGGCCGTCCAGAGGCTCGTCAGGATCCTCCGCATCGATCAGAGATACAGATATCTCCATCTTCTCGGCCTGCTGAAGGATGTATGTCAGGCCTCCGTCTGTGTCATCGATCCTGAGCTCTCCATCCCTTCCTGAGGATGATGGCGGGGTGAATGACAGGCCGCATGGCGTATATTCCTCTCCGCCTATGCTTATGGCCTCATTGTTGTTCACAAGCCTCATTGTCCCGCCTTCCCATTTCAGCGTCACAGCCTCCGTGATGCATATGGAGGAGGATTCCGACTGTATATTCCCAAGCAATCTGTCGTTCATGGAAGCACCTCCAGCTCTATGGCTACCTCATATCCGTTCCGGCCATCATGCGTGACCGTATAGCTTGTGATCCGCGCCGAGGCGAATTCGTTGCTCATGTAATCAGGGAAGATGAATGAGAGAGAGCAGTCCTTTATCGTATCCTCTGCAAATGAAAGGAATGTATCCAGCTGTGCAGATGACAGATACAGGGAGCCTGAGTAGTTCTTCGTCTTTGCCGTCGTCTTCCTTCTTGTCTTCGCAGGACCGCGCTCAGGCTGCGATCTCAGGATGTTGTCCGATGGCGTCATGGACCATCCTGCAAGAAGATATGGAAGTGTGTCCGGCCATGTTATATCAGCCACGCTGGTTCCTCCTTGTTATGGCGAATCTCTGCATCATCGCAGAGTCCAGCCGTCCTTTCGAGATCTCTGAGGCCACAGCCTCTCCGATCGTTATCCTCAGCCTTGTGACATCCCCGTCTTCGAATCGCTCTGCAGAAGCTCTGGATCCTGTATTGTTTATTACCGTGACCTCAACCTTCGACTCTGATCCGCCTATCGAGATGTCGCCATCCCTTATGCCTTCCGCGAATGTCTTCGGCACGACAAGCTCTCCCTGATGAAGCTGTGCAATCTGGTCCCTGTCGATATCAACGGCTCCGACGGCATAGGAGGGCAGGGGTTCTGCGGCTATGGCCGCGATCTGCGCAGCTCCTGTTGCCGCCGCCATTGCTGACATAGCGATTCCCGGAAGCCCTCCCGGGTCAGACATGAATCCGATGACTGATGCAAGGGTGTCTATCGTTGCCTGGAAGATCGCAAGCTGCTTTGATCTCTGGGCTTCTTCCCTCTGGAGCTTCTTCTTCCGCTCTTCGGCTTCCTCCTCGATCTGCTTCCGCTGGATCTCCCGCTCCTTTTCCTGGGCAAGCTCCATATCGCCGTTCTTCACGGCTTCTGTGTATTCCTTCTGGAGCTTCTCGATCTCCGAATCCTCCTGCAGCCCGAGTGCCTCAAGCGCGGCATCTGTCTCGTCATCTATCTGCTGGAGCCTTCGCTCGGTCATGGCTGAATACACATCGCCGATTGCCGATGAGAAATCCCTTGCGAAGCCCATGATGCTGCTGAACATCTGCTGGTTTATCATCCTGATCTCATCTGCCTTCCTCTGCTGGGCCTCGATCTCCCTGGAAGCGGCTTCCTCTTCAGCCGACAGGATCTCCCTGTTGTAGTATTCATTGATGGCGGCAATCTCTTCCTCTGATGATGTCCCTGCCTTTATCCTGTCTTCAGCCGCAGAGAGGGCAAGGCTTCTTTCTTCCTCGATGAGACCTTTGCGTATTTCAAGAGCCTTTTCGTATTCGCCGTTTCTCTCAAGCTCTGTGGCCGTAGCACTCTCAGCGATTGTCCTCTGCCTTCTCAGCATCTCTTCATAGGCATTGGAGGCAGAATCATCCGTGCTCTCAGGATGTGTCTTCTTCCAGTAATCCTCCCAGAGCCTTACGGACTCGTTCGAGAAATACATATCCTGCGCAAGAAGCTCTGCATTTGTCTCGCTGTTCGCGCTGAGCCTGCGCCTTAGCTCCGAAATGGAAATATCCGCGGCATTCTCTCCGCTTTCTATGATCTGTGAATCTACCGCAAGCTGCCTCAGGGCTGTTTCCTGCTCGCTCTGCAGCATCTCCTTCTTCAGCTCATAGCTTTGCCTGTATGCGCCGGCTTCCTCAAGGAGCTCTGCATTCTGTTCCCTGAGGGCATCTCGCCATTCCCTGGTAGCCGATGCGGCTTTCTCCGTGGCTGCTGCTGTGCCGCTGACTGCCTCTTCTGCAGAACGGATCTCTTCGGCTGCTGCCCTTACTTCAGCGCATAGGCTGGGGTAGGCTTTCTCGTATTCCGACAGATCCAGCGTTCCCTGATTCAGCAGGACAGCAAGCTTCCTGATTGCTTCTTCCTGCCCCTGTACGGCCTCAAGCCATATTTCCTTGTAGCCGTCCATCTTGTCTTTTATGTCCTTACGGATATCTTCCAGATGCTCAGGATCGAGGCTGTCATCGAGTCGTTCCCTGAGGTTGATAAGGAGAGATTCCTCATATACCGTGAGATTCTCAGCGCCTTTTCTCTCAAGCCTCGCAATCTCTGTGTACATATCCTCGGCCGATTCTGTCATTGCTATGGTCACTGCATCGAAGCTTGCCTTCCAGTCCATGTATGTGTCGAAGCTGCTTGCTATTTTCCTTGATTCCGCCTCATAGCTGGAAGCTGCCTCGCTCAGGCTGTTCTGCGCCCTTGTTCTTGCAAGCTCTGCCTCTACCTCAAGCAGGGCTCTTTGCCTGGATGTCAGGGTCTCCGACTCTGATGAGAGCTTATTCATTGCCGAGCTGTAATCCGCAGATGCTTCCGCAAGGTCTGATATCGCTCCGGAAAGCCTTTCTGCCGGCGATTCGATATTCGATATCCCGATGGCAAGGCCTGCGACAGCTCCGACAGCGACGCCAAGGGGGCCGCCTATCGCAAGCATCGCAGCGCCTGCTGCCGATGCAGATACGATTGCGCTCTGCATTGAATCATCAAGCTCATTGAATCCTCTCATCAGCCCCGTGAGCCCTCCGAGAAGCTCAGTGGCTATAGGGAGGAGCTCATCGCCGATCTCTGCCTTGAAATCAGTGAGCGTCTGCGTGAATCCCTGCATCTGGTTCGCGAAGCTTCCTGCTGTCCTTGCGGCATCTCCGAGAGTGTAGTCATAATCCTGCCACATTGTGATGCTCTGGTGAAGGGCATTGCCGGACTGGGTGACGATGCCGGAGAGGATTGCCTCCTGGCGCTCTAGGTTGTCCATCTCATCCCAGGTCTTGCCGATGGATTCTGCATACTCCATCTGGTTGATGATAGCTACGTTTAAACCGATTCCGAGACGCCTCAGAGCCTCGAATTCACCGTTTAAACCGGAGTTTACCGCGGCAATTGCCTCAGCAGCCGGGATATTCGTGAATGATGCAAGATCATTTGTTATGCCGACTACAGCCTTCGAGAATTCCGCGGCTCCTTCCGCCGTGTCTCCGAACCCTGTCCTCACATCCTGCTGGTGTGACAGGAATTCCATAGTCTCGATGCGTCCCCGGCTTGTGGCCTCTGCATATGCTTCTGCCCATGCCTCGGTTTCGGCTTCTATCCCCCTGAAGACCGTATCGAACCTGTTCTGCATCTCTTCGGCTCTGGATGCTGCTTCCGTGAGGGATCTGATCAGGACAGCGGTCACCGTGCCTTTCGCGAAGGAGATGATGCTTCTTCCTGTCGCACTCAGCTGATTGCCGAGAGCCTTCATCTCTTTCCTGCTTGCTTCGAGATTCCTGTTCAGGGATGTGGTGTCCCCGGTAATCATGTAATAGAGTCTTCCAAGGAGATTGCTCATGTCCTGTCCTTCCTTATGACGCCGCGGCTGATTGCCTCATCAATCGCTTCCCGGTTCTTCCTGTTCCGTGCCTCAGGGAAGCATTCCAGATACGCTTTCGGATCCATGCAGGAAATTGCCTTGTTCAGATCGAATATGTCCATTTCCTCATAGAAATAGGACGGGGTTATGTATGGGAACACCCGTCCTAAGGCATAGAGAAGCCTGTCGTAGTCTATGTTCCCGGTTTCTCTTTTTTTTTATTCCCATCGGACGGAGCATCCTTCATCAGGCACTTCTCGATGAAAGTCCTCATGTCAAGCTCATCCGTATTCTCTTCCCACCAGGCCCTGTCATAGCTGTAGCCGTTCTTCTCGAGAAGCAGCCTGATTATCCTCTCATACAGGGAAAGCCTGTTCCTTGCGAATTCCTCGGCTTCCTCCGAGAGCTTCTCCGTATCCTTGCTTCCGGATTTATCCTCTGCAGCGGAAAGCCTCTTCAGCAGTTCTCCCATCTCCTTGATATGGTTGGAGTAGAGGACCCTGGCAGCTATCACGACACGGCTTATCCTGAATGTCTGGCCGCCTATCTCAAGAACGGCCGTGATGCATTTCTCACGGCCGCTGATATCGAAATACCTCTCCATCAGAGCTCGACTCCGATCTCGTCATGGATCCTGAGCAGCTGCTTTCCTGCCTCTCTTGTGACATCAAGCTCTCCTGTGATCGTGAGAGGGATTGACATCGGGGTGTCCGCAGATGAAGCAGGGAATCCTATCTGTAGCCCGTTCGTCGCCTTTGCGGAGAACAGGTCCACCCAGAATTTCTTCCCTCCGTATTCCTTGGAGAATCGTATCATCTTCGATGTGATCTGGCGGACGCTGTCTCCCATATAGGCATCAACATATGATGCGGGCGTGTATGCGTATGTGACTGTAAGCTCCTCTGTCGCCGTCGCCCCTGATAGAAGCATGATACCCCATCTTCCGTCAGCGCCTTTCGCCTGGACGTAATCTACATCTGCAGTGAGATCCTCCGTGCCGTCATTCACCTTCGATATCGTCTGGGCAGTGCCATCCGCATTCTGTCCCGGAAGCGTATAGACAGTCTCCTTCGAGTATCCCTTGGCTATCTTGTATGTTGCTGCCGGCACTTCGGAACCATTTGATTCTGTGATATCCATAATGCCTCCGAAGAGGTCATTCAGGACCTTCAGATTCACCTGGTATATGGCGCTTGTGCCTTCTGCGGCCATATTCCTTATGTATTCAAGGACCTTTTCACGCTTAGAGCCCATCACAGTCTGCACCTCATAGGTGATGCTGAGGGTCGTGTCGGTCTCTTCCGGGATGACTCCGATATCGACGAGGCTGCTCTCGTCATTCCCGACAGAGATCGTGCATCCGCATGGGATATGCACTCCGGCATATTTGCTCTTTAATTCACTTGGCATCGCTATTCGTTCTCCTTATGCAGTTTGCCGTAATCTCGATGGGAGCCTTCCAGCTTCCATCCTCTACATGAATGAGGCTAACACGCTCAGCCCTTATCGAATCGAAGAGGGTAGAGCCCTGCCTGGCATCTGTGCCGTTGATCGCAAGGACTATGTCTTCCGCCCTTGATATCGCATCGGCCGCGGTCTTGGCGAATACATCAAGCTGGAATTCAGGATGGAAGAATTCCAGTGATCTGACGGCTCCTGTGCTTATCCCCGTAAGGACGCAGAAGGGCTCCTTCGCGTTCTCCGGAGCGAGTTCCAGGAACACCTTCATCCCGAGATTCCCATTAAGGAAATCAGCCATATCCTTCTCTATGATCCAGTCAGCCATCTATCCTGAAGCCCTCCGTGATTATCCTGTCGATATCTGACTTCGCGGCAGCGTATCCTGTGCGCATGTATGGCTGTGCCTTCTGATAGCGCGTGCCGTATTCGACATATGCCGCGTATTCCGTATTGGTCCCGACAACGGCCATCCCCTCAGGGATTTTCCCGGACAGCCTGTCTCCGCCTTTCCTGCTTCTCCCGAGCGGCGCTATGTGCGATATCGATGCCCTGAGGTGTCCGGTGTCCACAGGCGTTCTTATGGCAATCTCGCCCTCAAGCTGGATAGCTGCAGCCGTGAGCGCGCGCTTCCTTCTTTCCTCGATCTCGTCAATGACCCTGTCTGTCCTGTCTTCGAACCTTGCGCTCATCTGTACTCCCTGAGCTGAAGCTCGAGATGATGTCCGAGCCTTCCTCCAGCATCGTTTACAGGAGGGACGATCTGGAATCTCATCCCATCGACCTCTGCTATCCATGAAGGCTCTACCGGAAGATCCGTTATCACGAAAAGAATGTGCGTGGCCTCGTTCCTGATCCTTCCGTCTATGAAGTCCCTGCCTGATGCTGTCATCAGCCTGCATGGGGCATAGCCCTGCAGTGTGTATTTGCCTTCGCTGCTGTCCCATCCGCCCAGAGCTTCAGCAGGGGCAAGGAACATGCATATGCTGTTCATCGCAGAGGCTATGCTCATCTTGCCCTCCCGTATCTTCTGATCTTCGTGACTATATGCCTCGGGTATCCATGGAGCATGTCATGCGTATCAAGCCCCATAGAGTAATCCCCGATGGATTCCGCTGCGTATCCGACCGCGCCCCTGAGCGTGGCCAGACGGTATGAGAGCATCTCCGCGGCAGTCAGCCTTGAGCCGGCAGGGTAGGCGATGCTTCCATCCTCGGATCTGTCCCAGGGCTTTCCCCTGATTGCGAGGTAGTCGTCCTCGATAAGAGGGATGAGCGCCTCTATCTGGCTGTCTGTAGAGCTGTCCTTCAGGCCTGCCATTGCCTTGTATTCATCAATCGTGATTATCATGACTTATCTGTATCACGCGGCCGCGTGTCTGAATGTGAGATACCTCAGGCAAGCTTGCTCAGGCATGGAAAACGGCGCCCTTCCGAGCGCCGTCCATATACTGATATAAGCCCCTGCTACCTTGCCGCGTATTCTGCCCAGACAGAGATCTTCCCGGCAGCCGATGCATCGGCTGTGGTGATCTTTGCCTTGAGCCAGCCCTTGAAGGATGGCGGAAGCACGAAGTCCTGGAAGAATCCTGCCTTTGTTCCTGTAGGGATGCCCATCTTCGTGAGGTTCGTATACTCCCCGGCTTTCTTCGAGGCATGGAGGATCTCTATCGTTGCATCCGATGCGAGCGTCAGATCTGTATCTGCCTTGAGGTAGAGAATGACCGAGCTGTTGTTGCCGCCCTTTCCGAAGCTGAATGCCTCAGACTCAAGCGATGTGTTCTTCGGCATATCCGCATTGTCGAGGATATCCTCCCTCAGCGATGGCTTCTCAGGAACTGCTACCATTGTCTTCTCCGTATCGATATCCACAGCTTCCTCTCCCTTAGGGAAGTTGGAGTCGTTTATGATCTCTGTCCCGTTCCAGTCCTTGATCCTTGTGCTGAAGGACTCAGACTGTGTATAGCTTGGGTTCTTGAGCGCATTGATGAACTGGTTCGACTTGCCGCTTCCTACGATATACGCAGTGCCAAGCCCGTCAACATCAGCCATGAGGCATGCCTCATCAAGCATAGCCTGCGTAAGAGGCTTCTCCTTGGTGATGTTCGTGACAATGGCCACTGCATGGGGATTCTCGATCATGAAGCCGCAGTATGTCTTGAAGTCCGCGCCATATACGGTGACTCCCTTCTTATCCGTGTATGGGTCGCCTCCGGAAAGCGGGATCGTATCGAAGAGAGCCCCGTTGCCGAAGCCGTTCTCGTCATAGAGCCCGCATACCTCGTCATCGATGAAGCGCACTACGAAGATCGTGTGGCAGTCTGATCCTGTGCCGCCGGCATTGACCACGTTGCCGTTCTTTATAGCGTATGCCTTGAGAAGCTTCGCGTAGTCTGTCTCGAACCTCATTCCGGACTTGGTCATGATCTTCGGCGCCTTGCGTGCAAGGTATCCTGCGAAGTTGCCCTTGCCAGAGATGAGCGTGACCTTGTCGATTCCGGCCTCGATCCTGAAGCCGAATACGCCGAGGTTAATCCTGTCGAGCTCTGCGGATACGTCTGCTTCCGGCAGTGCCTGGTCTACCTTGACGAATGTGCCTTCGCCGATTTCTGATATCCTTTCGAATACATGCTGCAGCCCATGCGTGGATGGCACGAACGGCATCCTGTCGAGCAGGGGAGTCCCTGCCAGGAGATAATCAATCTGGTGAGGCTGCTTCTGCGCATATTCAGCGCTTATCTCCCTGAGTGTCTGTCCTAACATCATTTCCCTCCATTGAGGATCTGGTTATAGTAATCCTCGTCAGTGGCTGCGTTCCTGCTGTCCCCGGATCCTGGGGCCTTTGTCCTGGAGATCCCTTTCTTTACCTCAGCCTCAGTCTCGGCCCTGACCTTGCCGATCAGCTTCCTGAGAAGCTCTCCGGAGGCCTTTATCTCATCTGCGGTGGAGCCTGTTATAAGGGATGAGTATTCCTCATCCAGGCCACAGCCCTGCAGCTGAAGCACGCGGTATTCCGACAGGACGGCTGCGCGCTCCTTCTCGATAGCGGCCTTTGCCTTCTCCTCCTCGCTCATCCTGGCCTGGCGTTCCTCTTCGGCTTTCTTATCCCTTTCGGCCTTTTCCTTCCTGAGCTCGTCAAGCTCCTTCCTCATGGCCTCTGCCTTGTCCGGGTTCATGCCATTGCCTGGATCCGGATCCGCATTGCCGCCGTTTCCATCGCCTGTATCAGGCGCGAGATAAAACAATCTCTTTATCAGCATCAGTCCCTCCTAATGGTCTTGATGCCTCAAGCGTATCAGGGAAGAAGAGGGGACAATCTCAGGGCTTTTGACGGCATTTTCTGCCTTAGTGGAATGAAAATCCGCAATCTGCAGGTGAAGCCGCATCGGGAACCCAGTTTATTAAACCAAATTAAACTCGTTAAACTGGGTGTCAGGCGATTCTGGTATAATTTCATGTCCGGGGCCTGAAGGAGGGCTTAAAACGCGTTTTTTGAAAAGGGCCCGTTGACACCTTCCGGCATGGATGGGATATTATAGATGAAGAGGCACTGCCGATAGACGGCTAGCCTCACCATTAAGCTAATCGAATAGCCGCTTGATTAGACCCGGGCGGCTATTTCCTTGAACATGCAATCAAAAGACCGATGACTGTGAATACAACCATCAATATCTGATAAGAGTCCATAGACATCACCTCCTTTCCCAGCGTTACCGAAGGGTCGGGAAGCAACGCTCCCGACATCCGATTCCGTATATCAGGAGACCAGCCGTCCACCGTTATGGCAGTACCGGACTGAGTATATAAAATAATGAATAGGATAGGCAACAAAGAACCACCCCGTGCCGGGGCGGCATCAGTTTATCATTCCTTGAAGTCCGGGAAATAGGTGCATCCTCTTTTTGCAAGATCTATATCCTCGTTTCTGACATCGGCCATGTAGTTATGTTCGCCATCGTATAGTTCTATGGTGACAACATCATCACGAAGGATATCTACTACATACATTTCGGTTCCGGCTTTTAGAGTGATTTTCTCATCATCATTGGCAAAGTCATAGCATTCCGTATCTTTCTTCAACCTGACAAGATCGGAAATTCCAAAAAAATCATTTCTCTCGTGGTTGAAGTTCATTTCTTTTTCTTTCCTTCTAGATAAGCTGTTATAAGCCTTGCCATATTCCCGTCAAATCTATTATCTGGGAAATCGACTATAAATCCAACCTCTATTTCCTCTCTGTGCCCATTCTTCCCCGTAATCGGGATAAGTGCTCTATAGCGCCTGCCATGTATATCTGTATCTTTTGCTGTTATCTGTGCATGTTTAAGGTTTTCTCTGATCTGATTTCCCAGATATTCGCCGTCTCCCTGTTTCAGATTGAAAGCAGATTGCAGCACCCGTGACTTAGGATTGTCAGATTTAAGGACATAATTCTCGAATTTGCCATTGGCATCTATTTCTACGAAGCTCTCCTGATGATACTGGATCATGTACTTCTGGAAATCCCTTATTGATGCCTCCATCGCAGGGTCGTCGCTTACTCCCTGCTTTGCCTTTTCCCTCATCCAGTCGAAATAGGTGATATATGGCTCATCCGTGCTTCTTCCTCTTATATATCGTCCGCTGGGCAGATTGCCGGTTATTGAGGCATGGGTGCGGCATCTGCAGTTGATGTCGAACGATGCAATCCCGGACTCCCCGGGCCCCTTCACATATGTGCCAAGCTCCGGGACGTACCAGCCATCATGCTCATTATCCTTTCTCTGGCCATCAAGTGCCCCATGGGAGGGGCGTGTCCTGGAATCAAGGGTCGCATCCCAGAAGATCGTCAGAGGGATGCCGTTCTGCTCGGCTTTATCGTATGCCCTCCGATGCCCGGCATTGAGGGCTCTCATACCTTCGGTCCTTGCGATAGTCATGGCCTTGGCCGCAAGCCCTCTCTGGCCGTATGCATATCCGTTTCCTGTCTTGTCTACGCCTATTGATTTCGCGATGCGCCTGGCAAGCGTCTGGAATGAGTCGCCGCGGATAAGCGCAAGCTCCAGGTCTCTTCTTATCCGTTTGAATGCGCCATCCCTTGCATTCTGGACGGCTGCGGACCGGAACAGCTTATCAAGAGGGGATCTTGCTATCTCCTCGACAGCTTCCTCAGGTATAAGGCCCCAGTCCCAGCTTATGCCGGTTCCCTCATCGAATGACCAGGCCATGCGGTAGAATGCCTCTTCATACTGCTCGGCCGTAAGCGTCTCGATAAGCTCATCGATTTCCAGGTTCTTGCGGTTTAAAATGTCCCTTATCTGGGTTTCAAGCTGTTTAAGCCGGTTGTAAACCGTCTTGTCAGCATCTGAGAGAACGCCGTCTTGCTGGTATTTCCTGTAGATTCCCCTCAGCTCTGCACGTATCTCATCCAGGGCTTCTGCATATGCCCGGACAATCTCTTCCTCGCCCCTCTGCTGAAGCCTGGTAAGCTCTGCCTGATTGCTCCTGTAGAGCTTCTGGAGGATATCATCCGCCATATGCGCCTATGTCCCCGCTGCCTGTCATTGCAGGCTCTGCGGACGCTTCCTCGCGAAGCCTTTCTTCCTCCTCGGCCACGGATCCTATGTATCCTGCCTTCTCGGCAAGCTCAAGCATCGAACGGCGGCTGATGATGCCGTCGAGCTTCTGGGCGTTATCTAGGATAGTGGTTGATTCGTTCGGGAGGTTCCTTGTCCATTTTATGGAGATGCCATCGATCGTGTTCTGCTCATTCCTCAGCCAGTTCTGGAAGTTCGCAAGCATCCTGAGGCGTTCCATGAGGCCGTCATTGAAGCCTGACTGCTTCTCTCCTGCGACCACCATCTCGAATGCCGCATAGAGATACTTCAGGGCCTCTCCGGACTGCTGGGCCATCGCATCCTTGTCATCCAGGTTCGGGATTCCCGACATGGAGTAGATGAGGCCATCGATGACCTTCCTCAGGACCTCGCGTCCCTCGTATGTCGCAGGCTTTGTCAGGTATGATGCCTTGCCGTCCTCATCCATCTCGATGATCCTGAGCTGCTTCAGCTTCTCCACGGTCTCATCGTCAAGTGATATGTTCTGCAGAAGGAGAAGGGCATCGGCATACTTGTCATCCTCGTCGATGCCTGTCGAGAGTATCTCGTCATGGGCATCTATAAGGGCCTCTACGGATTCGATGTCTCCCATGCCTTCGCGGTTGTTCCTGAACTCGATCACAGGGACAGCTCCGAAGAAATGCGGGATCTCGGAGATGACGTTTATGCTTCTGCCTCTTATCTCACAGTACTGGATGACATCGCTGTAGTAGATCTCAAGGTATTCGGTCTTCCTGAACCTGTATCTGTTGAGTGCTGCGATCTTCCTGGGCTTCGTGGATGTGTCATAGATCACTGTCACCTGCCGGGCTGGCACGGAGTAGAACTGAGGATGCGCGTCATCGTTGTCCACATAGAGGACCTCATAGCCGACCCCGTACTTCGCCTGGTCTCCTGCGATGCGTATGTTCTCTGTCTCCTCGTCATTGCAGCGGAATATATCCTCGATGGATGCACGGAAATCCTCGCTTATGTCATCAGGGAAGGAGTAGGTGATGCATCCTTCCTTGAACATGAAGCCAAGCACGGTCTTTATGAGCTTCCTGCCATATGGCACCGGTATCCTGTTCTGATGCTCGGAGCGAATTATGGCGGGGTTCTTCCCGAAATAGTATGCATCAGCCCTCTGGATGTATGGGCCATGCAGGGCCTTCCATGAAAGCGCTGCCATTATCTGCCTGTCGGAAAGGCGGCCATCCTCTCCGAGCCTGTCCTTGTAAATGCCTATCATATCCTCAGTTCCCTCCTGAGCCTGAGCCCTTCCTTCCTGACCTTGTCCATGCTGAATGCGTCATCGTCAGAATCCCTTGTCCCGTTCAGCATCCCGGATGCCTTCACTGCGTAGTAAAGCGCATCGCATAAGTCGTCATATCCTGCGGCCGGGAATCCTGTGAGCTGATCTATCAGATCCTCGTTTCCCGGCCCGAATACGATGAGGCCATTCTCGACAAGAGGTGATAAAGCCATCATCCTAGTCTCTTTCGATGCTCTTCCTGTCTTCGCTCCTCTTATCGGAAGCGCTATGTTGTTTCTTGCCGCCTCTGCTGTAATCTGCTTTCTGTAGACTTCCTGGAACGTCACAGCCTCCATGAATGCACGGCGGTATCTGAAGAGCTTATACCTCTCGATAAGCCTTCTCATGAACGTATCAGTGGATTCTTTCCTGCCTGATGAGGAGAGGACATAGATCTTCCCATGCGCCTTGTCACGCCCGATGTCGACGACAGCCGAAAGGTCATGCGCACCTGTTGCAGGGTCTATGCCTTCATATCTTGAAAGCTTTGAAGGAATCTCCGTATCCCTGACTCTGACAATCCAGGAAGACTTGAAGATCCTGTCCTCATCCGAAAGCGGCCGTGACAGGTATTCCTGCGCATATGCGATCGATCCTATGTTCTTCTGGGTTGCCTTCAGCTCTTCCCAGCTGAATCTCTCAGGCCACAGGGGAGTGCCATGCTCCTCGCCATCCTTCGCTGGGATCTCTGCGGAGAACCTGAGGCCGATCCAGCCTTCCTTGTCACCGCTTTTTATTTCTTTAAGAAGCCTTGAAGGAAGGTCCTCCTCATTGGTGATCGTGTTCACAAGGATGATCATCGCCTCCTTTCCAAGAGGCTGCACTGTCCGCCTGAACCATTTGTCGAGCTTGATCCTGGACTTCGAGGAATCCGCCTCCTCGTCCTTGAGCATGTCATCGAGTATCACGAGATCCGGCCTGTACTGCCTGTTCCTTCTGCCTCTCAGCGATCCGCCTTTGCCTCTGGCCATCACCGTGACGCCTGTGCGGAATCTGAGCATGGACTTATTCCATGGTGAGCCGGCCATGAAGCCGAAGTCATCTATGATCCTGTCATTGTCCTCGATTGCATTCCTGATGTTCTCGATCTGCCCCTGTGCATCAGCATCAGAGGATCCTATGACTATGATGAACTGGCTCTTCCTGAAAAGAGCTCTCCATAACGGGTAGGCGAATGTCATCCTCGTGGATTTGCCGTGGTTTCTCGGCTCCACGTCAACGATTCCCTTGATTCCTTTCTCAGCCCTGAATGTATCCTGGAAATCCTCAGGGACCATCTTCCTGAGCTGTTCCGCCTGCTTCTCCGTGAGCTCCCTTGCCTGGATGACATCATAGATTATCTTCTGATACTCCGCGGCAGGAAGGGAGAAATAGTCAGGAAGATAGTACTGGCAGAAATACGTGAAGTCATTCTCCGCGCGCTTCAGCCTCTCATTCCTTTCCGTCTTTGTTCTCACGTCAACAGCCGCATGCTGAAGGTCAGGGGAGTGCCCGATAAGCTCCTGAAGCCCTTTGCCGATTGCCATATCAACTCCTTCCAGAGCCAGCGCTCATTCCTTTACCTCCAGCTCTGCGATTGTCTTCTTCAGTTCCTCGAGCAGATCCGGATGTTCCGTGAGCGACTGCGCCAGCGCCTCATATACGGCGTTCTTTGCCTTCTCGACCCCGTTCTGGAAGTTCAGCCTGTGCTTTGAAAGCTCGACCTGGTTCTTCGCGATTGTACCCATCGCCTTGAAGAAGTCTGCCGGCTTCTCGAACTCGAGATCCTCCATGTCGAGGATCTTCTCATAGAACATGTTGATGAGGATCGAGTTCGCAGCTTCCACGAGATCTGTGTTCGTCCCGTCAGCGACCGATTCCAGGACAGCCTTCGATGACTCCGCCGCCAGACGGTATTTCTCAGCCTTGCGCCTAGCCGAGTTGTAGGAGCGGCGCACGGCCTCATCCGAAAGATCCTTGCCTCTCTTCTGAAGCTCTTCGGCAATCTCCCTGTGCGTCATCATATCCCTGTCATGCATGGTCACGATGTCTCCGGTGACACCCTCAAGCTCTGCCTTGGATCTTCTTCCCATGCATCACCTCCTGACGATGAGGACGCCGGGATCCTCGATAGTCCCGTCCAGAAGGTCTATTCCTGCAGGCGTGATCTTGAAGCGCCTGACTGTCTCGAACATCGTGTTCGGCGGCTGTACTGTCTCTTCCTCGACATAGCCTTTCTCGACCAGATACTCAAGGATCTTGTCTATATCTTCTGTCTTCCAGTACTGGAAGTATGTCTGGTATATCGATGTCAGAGATATCGACAGCGGATGTATGTCATAGAGGAAGCATAGAAGCTCGCCCCTG
This sequence comes from uncultured Spirochaetaceae bacterium, assembly GCA_944389075.1. Taxonomy (GTDB): domain Bacteria; phylum Spirochaetota; class Spirochaetia; order Sphaerochaetales; family Sphaerochaetaceae; genus Ornithospirochaeta. Next base: position 12,577 of record CALXLA010000053.1, on the reverse strand, counting down.
AATTCCTTCTTTACCTGTGCTGGGATCATTTTTTGTCCTCTCCTTTGCCTTCCTTTATTGCCTTCGTGAGCTCCAGAAGCAGCTTCTGATTCTCCTGCTGGTTCATGTCTATCCTGTCCCCGAGGCGATTGAGCTCTGTCTTCCATCCTCCGAGTTCCCTGTACATGTCCTCCTTCCTGACATAGTTCTCCCTGATGAAATGGATCTCTGCATCCTGTTTCAGGTCGCGGTCCTTCTGTTCCTTCTCGAATTCCCTGATGTCAGATCTCAGGGCGGATACCGAATCCGCCGTCTGCTTCATCATCCTTATGAGCAGGCCGAGCATTATAGCGACTACGCATATAAGCAGGACAAGCTGTCCCCACGGCCCTGCAAGATCCTTTGCTGTGGACATGTATTCCATCTGTCACCTCTGTATGATGGTCTCATACAGGGCGGTCTGCGGTTCTCAGGGATGAAGACGCCCGCCGTTTCCGGCGGGACGTGAACAAAAAGGAGGTTTATGAAGAATGGTTCTGGTTCTCTGCTATTGCGCCACTGCCCATATCGCAAGGCCGGTGGCGGCTCCGGCCAGCACAAGCAGGACTATATTCCAGATCCTGGCTGTCCTGGCTTCGCTCTGAAGCTCGTTTACTGAGCTCTGCAATGAGCTCGTCCTGTCTTGAAGCGTCTGCTCTGCCTGATTCAGCGATATTGACAGCGTCTCCAAGTCTGTCTTCAATGCGTCCGATTCCAGCTGAAGCTTCGGAAACTCTGTCTCCAGCGTCTCCCACCTCTTCAGCTGTCTTCCCGATATCATCGAAAGCTCTGCGAATATCTCGCTGTCTGTCATTGCTGCCGGATCCGGTTCTCCTTCCGAGAACAAAGGCTGCAATGAGAGCAGCAGCAGAAGCAATGGCAGCAATGATCTTCTCCACATCACTCTGCCTTCGCCGTCTCTCCGGTCTTCTTCACGGTGTCATAGAGGCCCATGGATGCGAATGCCACGACAGCTCCCTGAAGCACTCCGGTGATGAAGATCGCATCCACGAAATAGCGCCATCCGGTGAGAGTGGATGTCATGAAGCCGTAAACTGTTGCTATGGCAATGCCGATTCCGAGCAGGAGAAGGGGAATCCACTTGGATTCCATTCCGTTGCTCTTTGCGATCTTGCCGATTGCGATAAGGAAAGGTATGGCTATAAGAAGCCCTTCGCGTATGAATTCAGTCATGTTTAAACTCCTTGCTATAGGGTAGCAGGAGAGTTTAAGGGGGAATCTGAGGGTGTGGACGTTGACAGATGAAAAATGGTGCCACAAGGCACCATAAGAACTATTTTGTTTTTTTTCGTTCTTTTTTCTGTTTATTAATATTTTCAGCAATAACTATATTTTTTGTCTTAATAGTATAATTGTTACTTACAGGAACTGTTGTACCATTATTCCCACTAGGAGCACTATAGAAATATATACTTGAGTTTTTCATTTTTCTTCCTCCCATCCTTTACTTCTTGTTGTTACATTGCCGTTTAATGCTAAATTAGGTTCTCTCCAAACAAGTACATCATTTATCTGCTTTATATGATAGCATTTGGAACAACTTTCACATGATACGACAAGATTCTCTATTGTATGCGCTTTTCTAGGTTGCGGTATGATACCATTGAGTATCGCTCCCATTCTCTGTTTTACCATTCCCTGATCTAGGCCTGGTGGAAATGTAACGACCTTAACATCATTTATTTCTTTTTGAACTTCCGGATCATTCATGGTTTCTGCTATTGGATCAAATGCGGTGCTGCAATGCATTTCTTCATTGAAATCTTCCCAGATCTTCCACATCAAATCTTCTAGTTCTTTTTGAGGAGCCTCTATAGGCAGACCGATTCTTTTTGCTTCTTTTCTGCTTACAGCATATCCGTGATGGTAATAAGATGAGCAAAGAGCATTGACAATAGCTTCAGCTTTGCTTTTGTCAGTTGTATGCATTTCCAATAATCTTCTTCCAAGAGAAAGTGTTAGTTGCTGACTTTTTTTAGAAAAACCGATACTGAGAGCACCCACTTCTTGTGTTAATGTATCAAGAGCTTTTGATATATTTACTTGATCGGTAATCCCTGCATCATCCTTCAGAAAATCGATATAATTTCGAACATCTTCAGAACTAAAAGCATGGCGTTCACCTCTTGGGTTTATTGTTGTAACTTGAGGATCCACGGGGCCCAAATTCGAATAGGGATGCATAACTATAGAATCTGCACCAAGCGCCAAAACAGTAGCTGCACTGTAAGCAACATAGGGAACGAGAACATTTACTTTACAAAATCTCTCTTTGAGAATATTGATTATTCTTAGTGCAGCAATAGGATCACCTCCATTGCTGATAATAAGAAAGTCTATTTCATTATGCTCTTTGTCAATTTGTTCTATTTGTTTTATTATATAAGGGATAACATCAACTTGCATAGGTGCTGAAATATTAGGACGAATTGATGTTACATATACAAATAATGGCCGTCCTCTAAGAGCCTCTATTTGTGAATAGATATCCCTTCTTGTGTGGTAAGACATTCAGCCTCCCCGCTTGCATGAGTCTAAAAGGTTAATATATTAACCTCGTAGTCTAAGAATACCTGTGTTTGTCCTTGGAGACAAGATGCTTTGCAATTTGTTTTTGCAGATCATTTTGAAGATAATAGGTGGCCAATATTTATACGATTTCTGTATCGTCCTTATATTTTGATTCCTCAATGGTTGCCTTCTTAAGTTCTTTGCTTTTTTCTGAGGCGTCCTGAGCTAGAGCTTCGATACATCCTTTTCTTTGCTTTCGCTGACCTGGATAAACATAGAGTTCTGTAATGATTGAATCAAGTTCAGCAATTATTTCTTTTACAGCAATCGCTGATATTTCGATATTCTCTTTTGGAGAAAATATATGAATGGTTTTATTTCCTATTCCTCGTATTGCATCCATGACATCTGCATTATCATATCGTTTTTGTCCGTCCTGCTCTTCTCTAAGCCAGTCAATCATATTATCTAGTGTAGGAAAGCCACGATTCCATTTTTTAGCAGTTATAATCTCTGGCCATTTATAAAGTATTATTCTTTCAAGAAATCTTCTGGCGAACATTGCAGAAGCTGTTTGCGAGAAATTTGATATTCTTTGCAGTTCGAAAAAGTCCTCAAGAATCTGAGGAGGGATAAATTCCTTATCATCAGTGTGCGCAAAAACAAGTTCAGGATTTTCTAGTAAAGGATGTATGCAACGTAGATTAGAGGCTTCGATTTGTTTGTGCAGACCGTCCTTAAGTAATTCATCAAATGATATAAATGTATAATCCGCCTTGAATTTGATTTCCTCCATCAATATTGTTGTGTGACCACAATTTGGTGAAGGACAGATTATGTAGGCTGTCAAATAGAGAATATGATCTGTTGGATTATATGAGTGGTCGAAATTTATATCATACCTATTTATCATTGTTGCTGTATTACAAATCGGACAATGAAAGGGAAGCCTTTCATTATATCCAGATTCATACAGTATATATTGGTAATAAAGAAGCTTTTCCGGTTTGTCATAAATATTTTTAATAAGTTTTGACGCATCCATCTTTTCTTCACTCCACATGTATCCAGAACACAACCTTACCAAGGACCTGAAGTCCTTCCTGGTCCATAGGGTAGGTCTTGGCTGGGTATTTCGGGTTGTCGCTGATTATCGTGATCTCCTTCTTTAGCTTGTCTATGGACAGCCTCTTTATATACACCTCATCGAGTATCGCCAGAGCATATATGCCATCCCCGTTCTCGAACTCCTTCACATAGGCAACCGGCTCTCCGTCATGGAGTGTCGGCTCCATGCTGTCACCCTTGACTGTTGCGGCTATCAGGCTCTTCTCGTCAAATCGCCTGGCGATCTTCATCGGAACAGGAAGCAGCTCTCCTGTGTATATCTCCTCTGATTCCCAGTCCCAGCCCTTTCCTGCAGACAGCTTCATGTTCGTCATAGGGATGAGGACGGTATTTGTTTCGATTTCGATTTTATATTTTTGACCTTTTTCAAGTGTCTCGCGATATATTCTTTCTTCATCTTCTGATGGGGCTCTGAGGATATCTGTTTCATCATTATCCCCTGAGGCATTGTCGAGGTACATATTTCCTTCACCAGTGATGAGCCAGACGATATTGTATCCTTTGTCATGTAATCCCTGTAAGATTTTCTCAGGAATTGAACCACCTAATTCGTATTTTGAATAAGTTGTTTGCGGCATATTAAACAATGCCGCCATTTTTACTTGAGATAAACCTAAATCAGATCTAATCATTTTTAGTCGCTGGCTTATATTAGTAGAAATTTCGTTCATAATAGCTTTTAACCCCAATTTTTACTTGACTATCAATCTAAAACTGATTAGCCTAATCTTGGTTAATAAATTAACCGACTACAGATTACAGCAGTTGCCGCAGGAGGTCAAAAGAATATGGAAAAGAGCAGGGAATTGCAGAATAAGAATCCCAATACTGTACTGACCATGGAATTCTCATACAGGAACTTCGTTGATTACGGAAGGATACTTATCGGTCGTATTGAGCGCAATCAGCTGGAGCTTGCAAGGCTCTGTTATAGAGCTAATAAAGAGCTTTCCAGTCAGGGGTATAGGAGTGATCTCATTGCTGATGCTGACTCAACTTCGTGTAAAAGTACACGAAGTGAGATTCATACATTTACTGATTTTTGCAAAGAAATTGGTATTTCTAAAAAGACTGGATATAACTGGCTCTCTATATACAACGCAGAAGAGGACCGCCTTTATACAAAGGAAGAGATCAGGGCGATGGCTGAGGAGGCCTGGGAATCCCTCTGCGAGGATATCCGCTATCACAGAGCGCATGGAGAGCCTTCCTGGAAGCCGGAGAAGTGGAACGACTCGCTTGAGTTCCGCTATGAGCAGTGGCTTATACAGAAAGGCTACAGGAAAGCCGATCCTATCAGGCCTGAGTATCTCGGGAATATATCCCTTCCATCTGATTCATATCCGCTGATTGGCCCATTCACTTTCGAGTTCATAGATACCATCGGCCATTACTGCCTTGAGGAGACAAGCGGCAATGGGGCAGAGCGCTTCTATGACATGTGCCAGAGATACAAGGGACGCGTGCCGAAGGGAGTGGAGCCCAATGCCGTACTTCGTATCCCTGTGCTGGTCAAGGGCGCTATTGCCCAGCTTCCTGCAGAGGCAAGGCGTGACGCGACCATCCTCGTTGCGAACATCCTCAGGGATTACGTGGAGGGCGAGGTATGACATTGCTTGTAGAGCGTACTGACGGCACGGCGAAGATGTACATCGGCGTGACATCCATAGAGGAAACGGAGGGAGGCATCATGATTGCTTCCTATACCGATATCGTGATCCTGCCTGAGGAATCGATCGCATCTCTCAGGCTGTCGATGTAGGGAGGTTGCAGTGTTCAGTCTTGATGATATGGCCGCTGTGCTCAGGAAGTGCGTCAGGTTCCGCTGGCTGACTGCCGACATGTACAGCGTGAAGCTCTGGAGGGATGAGCGTCCCCATTATGACGCCAGAGGACGCAGGTGGATAGGGGAAGGATGCTGCGGCTTCGTGGATCTTGATGATGCGAAGCTCATTGCGCCTCTCAGCATGTCCTCGGCGATTACGGAGGTCAGATGATGGATGGATATGACGGATTCGGCATGGAGAAGGTCATCGCATTCGATTTCGACGGGACTGTATCCAGCTTTGCATCCGGATGGAAAGGCTCCGGGAATATCCCTGATCCTCCGGTTCCTGGCATAAGGGAGCTTTTCCAGAAGCTGAGGAATGCGGGAATGACGATCGTCATCTTTTCCTGCCGGGCTTCGAAGCTCGAGGGCTATAGGGCGATTGTCTCCTGGCTTACCAGATGGAAGCTCATCGAGTATGTCGAGGGCGTGGTTTATACGAAGCCTGTCGCCAGGTGCTATGTGGACGACAGGGCTCTCCAGTTCAGGGGAGATCCGCAGGAGATGTTCTGGAAGATCATGAACTTCAGATCATGGACAGAGGGAGGACAGGATGAGGAAGAAAGGGATGCACGCTGATGCTGTCATATTCATCGCCTGCATGGCGGTGTGCTTTTCCCTGGCGGCGGTGCTTGCTGTCAGGGCATGGGCTTAGGAGGTTCTGATATGGATAAGGCACTTCATACATATATAGTTTTCCAGCTTGGGCAGAGGAGGATATCGCAGTATGCGATCGCGGTTGCCGCAGGTGTGACGCCATCGCTTGTAAACCAGGTGATCATGGGCAGGAAGAGGTCTGAAAGGGTGCAGGAGACCGTTGCGAGGGCATTGGGCTGCAGCTCATGGCTCGAGGTTCTTGTCGCATCGGCAAGATTCCAGGAGGCTGTCCTCTCTTCTTCGAAGAAGGAGGCCTGATATGCAGATAGGATGCACAAGGGATTTTGCTTTCCGGGAGCATAGGGGACGCAGCGGAAGATGCCACACGAACCCATCTCCTAGAGCCAGATGGCTTGCCTCGAAGATACCTGTCTACCCGAAGGAAATCGGGAAGAGCGAACTGGCAAGGAAGGCCGGCATATCGATCAAGGAACTCACTGCACTGATCAGGACCATAGAGAACAGCTATCCGCTCTGCGAGGATGACGGGAAGCTCTCTCTTCTCAGCAGGAGGCGGTTGTATGTGGATTGATACGAAGGCGCTTTCTGCGATCGTCGGTAAGAGCCAGAGGGCAATACAGCTCAAGGCCAGGAATGGCGAGATCGCGGCAAGGAAGAAGGACGGAAGGAGCATCGAGGTCGATACCGATTCGCTTCCTCCTGAATGGAAGGCACTTGTCGCGGCAGTGCCTTCGGTCCCATCTGTAAGAGAAGCATCCCCGCTTTCTGCCTATGCAGAGGGGATCCTTGGCCGGAAGCTTACCGGCAGGGAATCCAGGAAGGTGAATATCGCGCGGTATGCCGATAGCCTCGGCAACGTCCCTGAATCAAGGAAGGTCGCTATGACGGCGGGGTATTTCGGCCTTTCCGAGTCGACGGTAAGGCGTGCGATAAAGGAAGTTTCTGAATATGGCGTTGTCTCTGGCGACAGGAAGCCTTCCGGCTACAGGGCCTGGGATGATGAGGCGGTCAGCTATCTCCGCTCATATTATCTCCAGCTTGCGAAGGACAGGAACATAGACAGCAAGGAAGCTGCATGGAAGGCCCTTCAGAGCGAGGCGCAGAGGCGGAACTGGAAGATAGGCTCAAGGTCATCCGCATTCCGCATCCTCAAGGATATCCCTGTGCTGATCCGGCAGTACGCAACCGGCGGGAACAGGGCACTGGACAACTTCTTCTACATCAAGAGGGACTGGTCATCCATCGAGCCTGCCGCGATTCTTATCGGGGACCAGCATATCGCGGATTTCTGGGTTGTCGATGACAGCAGCAAGGAGAAGCCGCGCTATTTCAGGCCTACGTTCTATGTCTGGCAGGATGCGGCCACAAGATGCGTTGCAGGGATTGCAGTCGATGAGGATTACAGCTCGGAGACAGTCCTCAATGCGCTTTATATGGCTATCTGCCGCTTTGGGTTCTTCAAGGCGACATATAACGATAACGGAACGTCCGAGTGCTCCAATGCTGCGGTATCCGTGATCGATGAGATCATAGCGGTTTCCGGAGGGAAGAGCAGCATGCTCGATATCTCGGAGCTCAGCAGGATGTTCGATGGAAGATATGCTGTCGAGGATCCTGACAGGAATATCGTTGATATCGCATCAGATGAGAAGGCATGGAGAAACAAGAACCGGAGGATATATGCCCAGGTGAAGAATGCGAAGGCAAAGCCTATAGAGAGGCTCTTCAGCACTCTCGAGATGAAGCTTGCGGAAAAGGGCGTTCCTGGGCATGTAGTCACACCGGGGTGTCCCGCAGACCAGGAAGAGAAGGAATCTGCTGTCCTTGAAAGGCAGAAGAGGAATGGCGAGATCCTGACGCTGGATGAGTTTGTCAGGGTGATGATCGAGACCATTGCGGAGTATGAGGGCACTCGGCATTCATCTCTTGGGATGTCGCCTCTTGAGAAGGTCAGGGAATGGCTTGAGAGGGGCTGGAAGCCTGTGTATCCGCAGAACAGGGCAGATCTTGACTTCATATTCCTTTCCAGGAAGAAGGCGAAGATCAGGAAGGGCCGTGTCACTGTAGAGGGAGTCGATTTCATCGGTGAGGATCTCCGCAGCCGCGATGGGAATCTTCTCGATGTGGGGCTTTCTCTGCACGAGGGCGAATCCGTGGAAGTCAGGTACAGCCCTCTTGATATGAGCCATGCATATGCTATCTTCCCTGAACTCGGAAAGGGGAAAAGGGTAAGGGCGCTCCGGGCGGTCTGCTCGGTCGAAATGCTGGATCAGGAGAAGCTTTCCAATGCCATCGCGTGGAAGAGACGCTGCATGAAGACAGTGCGCGAAGCCTTCAGGCTCCTTGCCTCGCCAGGAACGGCTGAAGAGAAGGAGACAAGGCTTTCAAAGGAAATCATCGATGCTGACAAGGCTCTCCAGGCGGATGAGAGGCACGATGAGGATGAGAGGATCCTGCAGCTTGCCTCTCCGGAGGCTGAGCCTGCTCCGAGGATAAGGCCATACAGGCCGTTCTTCTCGTCTGACTATGCACGCTTCAAGTGGTGCTGCGACATGATAATCGGCAATTTCGAGCTGGATGAGAACGATAAGGATTTCTGCATCCGATACAGGATGGGAGAGGAATACAAGGAGAATTCTGACTATTGGGATGCCTATATGAAGGCAGGAGGTGAAGCATGAATGGAATAAGGGATCTTTCGCAGCTGATGGAAGCGACAAGGCTTTCGCAGTCTGACATCAGCGCTAAGATGGGTTGGTCTAAGGCTCAGGTATCGCGGATAGCATCAAAGGACTATCCGAACTGGGAGGAGAAGGTAGCGGAGGCTGTCAGGTATCTTGTGGCCAATGGGTATCTTCCGGAGGAATGCCTGGAAGAAAAGGCTGCAGGGCCGAAGATAGAGATCGATACGGAGACAATCATCAGGACTGATAACTACAACTCGGTCTTCGGTCTCGCAGATGGGCTCCTTGCCCCGGAATCGCTTCTCAATGCGTCAATCGGAATGGTTCTTGGCAAGGCAGGATATGGCAAGACAACAGCCGTGAAGCGTTATGCTGTAGAGCATCAGGATGCTGTTTACATCCTCTATATGGGCTTTTCGCGTACTGCTGCCTTCAGACGGATAGCAGAAGAGCTTGTAGGCCGTTCATCGGGGACTTATTACAAGAACATCGAGATCATAGAGGAAGCGGCTTCCGTATGCCGCAAGCTGATCATAATCGATGAGGCTGACCGCATGCCGCTTTCGATCCTGGAAGACCTGAGAACGCTCAATGAGAGCGCAGGGGTCCCTCTCCTGCTTGTCGGTGAGGAAAGCCTCTCATCACTTGTGAAGAAAGCAGACAGGATCGAGTCGAGGATCCGGAAGCCGGTTGTCACATTCAAGCCGATCGATACGGCCACTGTTATTGCCCTTTACAAGAAGGCCTGCGGGCTTGATATCGAGATAGATATCGCAAAGAAGCTCGTATCGATGTGCCGCCGTGACTTCAGGGTATGCGTCAATGATATGCAGCATATCGTTTCGATCATGAATATGAACGGCATCGCCAGAATTGACAAGGAGGTCCTTGATGGCATTAAGTGCAGCTGACAGGGAGAATCTGTTCGGGACATCAGTCGTAACTTATCAGATGCAGCTTTATCTCATTAAGTGTCCTGGCGGGAGGATTGATGGCAAGGCCATAAGAAAGGCCTTTGCGGACCTTTCGAAGGCTGCCTTCACAACCGCGATAATCTCCCTGTCTGGAAAAGGGATAATCTCAATTGAAGGAGATGATGTTGTCATCGATCCTGCCAAGGTCCGCATCAGGGGAGTGATTCTTGACAGATGCTGGAAGGCCATACGCATCGAAAAGCGTTTCACCGCAAGGCGCATTGCGGAACTGACAGGCTTCTCTGTCCCCCAGGTACGGAATGCCATCAGGGAATTCCAGTCTTTCGGGGCTGTGGAGACCCTATACAGAAAAGGCGGTCAGGAGAGCATCTATATGCTTGCCAGAGATACTGCTATAAGGCCTTCTGCCAAGCGGGCACGGCCGCATAAAAGCAAGGTGAAGGCTGCATGGAATCATATGAGGAAACTCGGTTCTTTTACTGTGATGGATATTGCTGGCTACAAGGGGATAAGCAGAAGGTATGCAAAGGATCTTGTGCAGCTGTTCCGGAAGTCAGGATATATCTGCGTATCAGGCGTAATGCCTGATGGCCATATGAAGATCTTCAAGGTGACGGAAGATGCACCGGCCGAACCGCCAAAGGTTTATTGAGAGGGTGAATACATGGAAAGAGATAGGCTCATTGCTCTGATACACATAGCAAAAAGCAGTGCCAGGGTCTGTCCTGGCTGCAGCAAGGTTATCTACCGGAAGGAATGCCCGGACTGCGGCATTCCCACGCAGAAGATGGACAATCAGCGATATCGCAAGGTCCTTGAAAGCTTCGGTGCCTCGTCCTGCCGTTTCATGGAAGATCAGGATCTTGAAAAGGTCTACAGGTTCTTTATCCAGGCTGGCTTCGTTCCCAGGACAGACCCCGGGAAGGCATATGCATATGGGCTGGGCAGGTCGAGGGCTGTAGTCATCTCGGAGGCGAGAAAGCTTTTCGGTGATGAGATGTGGGAGAAGAGGCTTACCGGGTTCATCAGGAAAACCATAGGAAAGCAGAACCTGTGGGAATGCGATGATAAGGAACTGAGGAAGGCTATTGGCTGGATCAGGCGCTATAGGAAATATCTCAGGAAGAGAGAAGGAGAAAGACAATGAGAAAAGAGATTGACGGAATGGTCTTCAGAGAAGATGCGAGAGGGGCTCTTGTGCCCGAGACATCAATCAAGCCGCAGGATATCCTGAAGGATGATCTTGTTGAGGAATCGGCTGCGAAGATCATTTCCCTCGAAGAAGATATGCGCAAGGTGAAGAAGGAGATCCTTGACTCCATCAGGGCCTATATCGACCTGATCGGAGAGAAGTACGGGGTGAAGCTTGGCGGTCAGAAGGGCAATATCCAGCTTGTATCATTCGACGGCAGGACTAAGATCCTGATAAGCATAAACGAGAGAATCAGCCTCAATGAGAACGTCATAGCGGCCAAGGAGCTGATAGACCAGTATCTTGAGGATGCCATCAAGGGATCCAGCGCTGATATCAAGCAGCTTGTCACATCTGCATTCAGGGTCAAGCAGGGTTCTCTGGATGCCAGATCCATCCTCAGGCTCAGGCAGCTGAATATAGAGGATGAGAGGTGGCGGAAGGCTATGGACATAATTGCCGATTCCATCGTCATACAGAGCTCTGATTCATATCTCAGGCTCTATAGGAAGAATGCCGCAGGCGCAATGGAATATATCCCTCTCGACTTCTCGGTGATAGCCTGATGGAAAGCCTTCTTTTTGAGATGGAAGATGATGCTCTGGATGCCACTCTCCGCAGGAAAGCGGAAGAGGGCATCCTCTTTTATTCAGTGATGCAGTCAAGGAAGCTGCTTGGCATCACTGAGTGCCAGGTGAGGTATGCGATAGATACCTACAGGCTTGATGCTCTGTTTCTTGCGGGAGAGTACAGGATCCCATATACGGCGCTCCTTGACTTTGCCGGGAGCGGATGGCTTGAGACATCTATCGAATACCTCAACGCCCATAAGGCAGTGGATATAGAGGGTGTCTATGATTTGAATTTCAATGGCAATACAGGCCATGTAGTACGTTCTCTGGAGGATCTCCATATACCACTGGAAGCGATACCGCTATTGCTGGCAAAAGACCATAGATACCGCTACGATGATCTTCCAGGGGAGGAGCCAGACAGGCAGGACTGGTATGCACTTGATGAGCTTGAGCTGCCGATGGAAGAGACAGTCTCTGCCTACGCAGGGATCCTTGGTACGAAGGCTGACTGGCTTGCATGGAAGCTTGGGGATTACTGCGGAAGGAAGTGCCGGATCAGCGACAGAGTATCCTATCCAGAGCTCTTTGACCTGCTTGTCGACTGTGAGCTTGTGAACTATCCGATACCAGTTGTGCTCGACTTCTCAAGGCCTCCTGCAGAACTGGATGATGGCAGTCAGCTTACGCTTTTCTGAGTTTAATAAACATGTTTAACACTGTTTACCGGACCATAGGTTTTAAACCGCAGAAAAGGCCGTTTTCAAGGGGTTGAACGCAATGGCGAAGCGATTTCCTGACGAGTTGAAAATCATGCTGAATAGGGTGTTGAAAGCCACGAAATCCCAGTTTAAACCACGGAAAACCACGAAAAATTGTCAAAATGAGTGGGATTTCTTGTCAAAGTATGGGATTTTATTGTCAAAAATTTTGGGATTGTACATCCATCTACAACGCTATTACAATTATAGGAGTGTGAGATGAGATTCAGAAGACAGTACACTTTGTATTCAGACAAGGCTGTCAAAGGCAAACCGATCTGGTATTTCCGTGTTTATCTTCCAGACGGA
>CALXLA010000052.1 GCA_944389075.1 uncultured Spirochaetaceae bacterium | reverse complement strand
CTCCGGAGGAGCGGAAGTCAGCCTTCTATACCTCGTATGAGGCATGGGAGCATTCTGCGAAACGCCCTGAAAAGGAAAGAGCCCGGAAGCTCCATTTTCAAGCGTCAGCTAAGATGGAGTAGTTCACATCAATCAAAAATGACGATAGAATCAGAGACATAAATCTAAGGAGATAATCTGATGACATTTGCAGAGAAAATGAAAGGTCTTGCAAAAGATGCACATAAGCATCTTGTTCTTCCTGAAGGTCTTGAGCCGAGGACTGTACGCGCAGCAAGGATAATTGCCGATGAAGGCATTGCTGCTTCTGTTACGCTTATCGGAAACGAAGCAGAAGTAAGAGCAAATGCAGAGAAGCTCGGTGTCTCTCTTGAGGGAATCGAGGTATGCGATCCTGAGAAGAGCGACAAGCTTGCAGAATTCGCAAAGGAATACTATGAGCTCAGAAAGCATAAGGGAATGACAGAGGAACAGGCTGCCATCGATATCAAGGACAAGCTCAGATGGGGCTCGATGCTCGTTCATCTCGGCTATGCTGACGCAATGGTCGCAGGCGCAGAGAGCACAACAGCTGACGTTCTCAGAGCCGCACTGACAATCATCAAGACAAAGCCAGGAATCAAGAGCGCATCATCATGCTTCGTCATGGCTACGGACAAAGCACAGTATGGAACAAATGGCTCCCTGATCTTCTCTGACTGCGCCACAATCCCTAACCCGACAGCAGAACAGCTTGCAGAGATCGCAGAAGAAGCTGCGAACAGCTGCCGCGTATTCCTAAATGCGGAACCTGTTGTCGCCATGCTCTCCTACTCTACAAAGGGATCTGCAAAGGGCGAGCTTATCGACAAAGTGAAGAACGCTCTTGAGCTTGTCAAGGCAAAGTGCCCGGAACTCAAGGTCGACGGAGAGCTTCAACTTGATGCATCAATCGAGCCATCTGTCGCAGCACTCAAGGCAAAGGGTTCTGATGTAGCTGGCAAGGCAAACGTCCTTGTATTCCCTGATCTCCAGGCTGGAAACATCGGCTACAAGCTCGTACAGCGCTTCGCAGGAGCAGAAGCATACGGCCCTATTCTCCAGGGATTCGCAAAGCCTGTTTCCGATCTTTCAAGAGGATGCTCTGACGAGGATATCGTCGTTACAGCAGCAATCACACTTGCACAGGCAGGCTCTCTTAACTGATAGCCCTTGCCAGCTGTATAAGCTTTTCAAGAGAGAGGGTCTCGGCCCTCTCTTTTCCTGTAAGAGAACAGGCTGTGAAAGCATCATCCATCTTTGATGCGAAAGATGTCGATGAGAGATTGTTCTTTATCGTCTTCCTTCTCTGTGCGAATAATGCCCTGACAAGCGGAAGCAGCACGCGCCTCTCTTCCATAGGAATGATATTCTCCTTTCTTTTCATCACGACAACAGCGCTATCCACGCGAGGAGCCGGGAAGAAGCTCCCCGCCTTGATCACAAGCGGCATCGTATTCACGTAATCAAGCTGTGTGAGAACAGAGAATGACGAATAGTCAGGATCCCCGGGAAGAGCCCTCATCCTGTCCGCGACTTCCCTCTGAAGCGTGAATACCATAAGGGGCGGAAGATAGCCATTCTCTATAAGCCGTGCGATGATCTGAGACCCAACATTGTATGGAAGATTGCCGATTATCCTCTCGGCATCAAGAGGTCTCTCGAACAGCGTCTTGAGGGCATCACCTTCAACTAAAGTGAAATCCTCATCAGCAAAAGCCTTCTCCCTGAGAACAGAAGCAAAGCCATGATCTATCTCAAATGCAGTCACAGATGCGCCTTTATCGAAAAGCAGATGGGTTATGGCGCCAAGGCCTGGCCCTACTTCCCAGACCTTCATCCCCTTTTCCAGATCCATTGCCTGAACAATACGTACTCTGCAGTCCTCAGAGATAAGGAAGTTCTGCCCGAACTTCTTTGTCATTGCAAGACCATTTTCCTCAAGCACTTTCTGAATGGATGATATGCTGCTGTAATTAAGTGACCACATGCATTCAGCATACCTTAAGAATAGCATTCTTTGCTATACGCCTCTTTCTGAGAGAGCCTATTGCATAGAACACAATTCCTGATGTCAGAACAACAATGTATGGAACTAAGTCATCAGCTTGCGGGAATGACGCCGCGAATGAGAAGAAAGCAGAGATGATATCAAAGAAGAAATCGAGTACCGGTGAAAGAAACGGGAAAAAGAGGACAGCAAGGCTTATGCCCATGTAGACAGTTATCATGATAGTTGCAGGCAATGTCGTGAAAAGAGAGCCTATCGTATAACTTCCGAATGTCATGATAGTAAGCGGTATCGAGAATATAAGGGCCGCAATGGATGATGCTACAGATGAAGAGACAGCATAAGGAATCGGAACAATAGCCCTTATGCCCTCATCTGCCGATGATGACAGGAAGAAAATGCCGCCAAGAGCTATGAATGAGTATTGGGCACCAAGGTCCGAGACAGACTCCGGGAACAGGCCAAAGAGGAAAAGCGCGGAAAGAGCGAAACTGTCATTGCTGTTCCCTGTTGCCTTAAGTGCTATGCGGTATATGAATGCCCTGAAAAGCGAAGGTCTCATGCCTGACAGGAATGTGAAGAACAGGAGGAAGACTGCAGTTATCCAGTCCTTCATAGTCTTCGGAAGGAAGAAGAACAGCTTTGATATGATCATGGCAAGCACTGAAAGATGCATCCCTGAAAGCGCAATCACATGAGCAAGTCCTGAAAGTCTGGCATTGTCTCCATATTGGTAGCTTCCCATCTCGCCTGTGCCGAGAAGCAGACGCAGGGACAACTCACCTGCATCTCCGAGTCTCATGAACTTCTCCCTTATGAATCCCCTCAGTTCTATCCTGATGCACGAAAAAGGAGAACGAGACAGGATATGGACACCATCTGCATAGAAGACAGGACCACTCACTGTTCCTGGAAGATAGAGATAATCACCTGCCGTAATATCGGCCTGCTCAGATATAACATAGATGGTGCCTGATGAGGATGCGAGCATAGAGCCATCGGATGACGCAATAAGCTCTGCGCGGAAGCCGACACTTCTGTATTCCCTCTGAACACTGTCCTGAAGAGCTTTGGCCGCTATACCTTCAACATGTTCTGAAGGCATTCCGAATGAAAGGCTTATGACAGGAAGCGCCCTGAGTATCACGATAAGCAATACTGCGCATTCAAGAACCGATAAGGAGAGCTCTGGCAGTCCGCGGAAGAAAACGGAAAGGATGAAGGAGCCTGTGAGTAACAATAACAGGACCAGCAGCAGGATGGATGCACCAGCTGGTCCTGTCTGAAGATATATTGCCAACGGAACTGCCAGAAAGCTCATGCTATATATACGCGATGAAATGCGATTTCTGACAGTCAATATCTGTTAAAGAAGCTCTTTCTGGAATTCTTCCTTTATCTCTGGAGCTGCTTTCTCAAGAGCTGCCCTGCCATCCTTCCCTTCTGTGAGGAAGAGATAGTACTTGATCTTAGGCTCAGTTCCGGAAGGACGCACGACAAGCTTCTCACCGCTCTCGAAGCGGAAGATAAGGACATCAGCCTTCGGGAATCCTGTATTCTCCCCAAGGAGATCTTCCTTCGTGGCAATCTTCCTGCCGACGATATCATCGCCGGTATTCTTTGCCCTGAGACCTGCCATGATCGATGCCATCTTGGCCTTGCCTTCGGCTCCATCATACTCTGCAGAGAACACGACCTCTGTCGAATAGCCGTATTCAGCATAGATCTCATCGAGCCTCTGGATAAGAGTCTTCCCCTTTGATGCCCAGTAGCACATCATCTCGACAGCTGCGACAGATGATGAGACAGCATCCTTGTCATGGACATGGCTTACAGTAAGGAATCCGTAGCTTTCCTCGCATCCGAAGAGGAAGCGGTGTCCTGGATTCTCTCCCCTGTCAATCCTGTCGATTTCCTCAGCAATGTACTTGAATCCTGTAAGGACATCCTTGCATTCCCCACCATTCGCTTCCGTGATTCTCCTGACTATATCAGTAGTGACAAGCGACTTCGCGACAAATGGGATCTCCTTGCCACCCTGCTCCTTGTATGTAAGCAGGAGGTAGTCGACAAGCAGCGTTGCAATCTGATTACCTGTAAGGAGTTTATACGATGTCTTCTTCTCATCCTCAGGAATCGCAATGCCAAGCCTGTCGGCATCAGGATCCGTACCGAGAACGATATCGGCACCGGTCTTGATTCCAAGCGCGATCACCTTGCTCATTGCTTCAGCGCTCTCTGGATTCGGAAGCTTCACAGTCGGGAACTTTCCATCCGGAAGCTCCTGCTCCGCAACGACAGCGACCGAAAGGCCAAGCTCTGAAAGCATATGCCTGACAGGGACATTCCCGGAACCATGAAGCGGTGTGTAGGCAACCTTGACTGTGCTTTCCTTTATGAGATCAACACGTCTCAGCGATTCCATCACCATTGAGTAATAAGCATTGTCAACAGCATCGGGAACAGATGTGAGAAGACCCGATTCCCTTGCTTCCTCTTCGGTAAGCTCCTTGATTCCATCAGGTTTAACAGCATTCGCAAGATCTGCGATTCCTATATCATGAGGCGGAGTGACCTGCCCGCCATGGCCCCAGTAGACCTTGTATCCATTGTATTTCGATGGATTATGGCTTGCTGTTATGACAATGCCGGCAGATGCCTTCAGGTATCTTACGGCAAATGAAAGCATAGGAACAGGACGCAGTGAATCATAAAGATACACCCTCACCCCATTAGCAGCCAGAACCCGTGCCGCGCTATGTGCGAATTCAGAAGAGAAGAGCCTCGAATCATATGCGATTACACATGATGGCTCAGCGCAGTTCTTCCTGAGATACTCACTTAGTCCCTGCGTGACCTTGCATACCATGAATGTATTGATCCTGTTCGTACCGCCGCCTATGACACCACGCATTCCGGCAGTGCCGAAAGCAAGCGATGTATAGAATCTATCATAAAGCCCTTCCCAATCTTCCATTGCGATGGCATTCTCGACTTCTTCCCTGAAGACGCGGTCCTTTTCTGCCCCTACATAAGCACGTGCTTTTGCAAGGATATCCTCCTTCATTTTCTCAGTGAAATCCATGATTTTCTCCTCTGTCTGCTATTGTACCACTCAAAACAGGAGACTGCGACATCCTGAACCACAGCTTCTCAGCATTTTCCGAAGTATCATGAATGCCGGAGGATGCGAGCTCATCAGCTGTGCGGAAGCCCCATGAGACTATCAGCGTCTCAATTCCTGCTCTCTTTCCTGTTTCCGCATCGACCTCGCTGTCGCCCACGAAGACTGAGGAACTCACATCTGAGCCAAGTGCGGCGACCGCATCAAGAAGGGCCTTCGGATCTGGCTTCAGCGGAATGCCAGGCTTTTCACCGGCTGCGTAATCGAACGCAAAACCGGAAGCAGAAACTATCTCCTTCAATATCCCATCATCCTTATTCGAGACGATGCCAACCTTCACTCCCGCATTCTTCAGAGCACTCAGAAGTTCCCGGACTCCGGGATAAAAGGATGCATATACAGCAGGATGATTCCTGTAATAGCTCTTCATCAGCTGGAACATGAGCTCGCCCTCGCCTTCCTCAAGCTGGCTGCAATGCTCAGCTGCCGCAGAAGCCATAGCACGTCTCAGACCTCTTCCCACATACCTTCTCACATCATCTGCGGAAGCCTCCGTGCCATCCCATGCCCTGAGCGCGTAGTTTATTGCGCTCCTTATATCCTCAAGCGTATCGAACAACGTACCATCCAGATCGAAAAGCACTGCTTTCATATCTTCACGATAGCTGTTTTCATAGACATTGAGAAGGCTGTACAATCAGGCTATGTACTCGATAACTCTAAAGGAAGGAAGGGAGAAGCTCCCTCAGAAACATCATCCCTGGATATTCTCCGGTGCGATAGATAAGATAATGCCATCATACACCAAAGCGGACTGGGCAGAGGTATATTCCTGTGATGGCAGATTCATTGCCTATGGCTACTATGACGAAAGAAGCCATATTGTTCTTCATCTGATTTCATGGAAAAGAAACAACAGCCCCGGAGATGAACTTATCAGGAATCTTGTAAGGCAATCAGTGCTCAGGAGAAGGTATCTTCTCTCCCTCGATGATACCACCGCACTCAGGCTGATACATGGGGATGCGGATTTCCTTCCTGGAATAGCGGCCGACTGCTATGGGAAGGAGATACGGATCATAATATCATCGCGATTCGCAGATGCATTCCTTCCAGTTATCGCGGCAGAACTTGATTCTATGCTTCATCCGTCTGTAATCGAATCGACTGTCGATAAAACCTATGCATCCTCCGAAGGGCTTTCCGAGAAGACACGCCATTTCAGGGAAGGAAAGGAGACAAAGGAGAGCGATGAAAGACCGAATGTACTCTTCGTGGAGAACGGAATCTACTATGAGGCAGCACCCGGCAAAGGACAGAAGTCAGGATTCTATGCAGATCAGAGGGACAACAGGCAGATAACAGAACTCTATGCGAAAGGAAAGACAGTCCTCGATCTTTTCTCCTACACAGGAGGCTTCACCCTGCATGCGCTCAGAGGAGGTGCTCTCTCTGTCGATTCAGTCGATTCATCTGAGAGCGCACTCCGGCACCTGCTTTACCAGATACATCTGAACGAGAACAAGGGAGTCCTTCCACCATCATCAAGGGATAAGGTTGAGACACATCAGGGAAATGCCTTTGAGTTCCTCAGGAACGCAGAGAAAGACAAATACGACATGATGATCCTGGATCCACCGAAGCTCGCAAAGACGAAATCAGGACTTGAGCAGGCTGTCAAGGCATATAAGGATCTCAACAGGGTTGCCATGGAGAAAATCAAGGATGGAGGCATCATCGCGACATTCTCATGCTCAGGAGCCATGACGAGGGAGAATTTCCAGACAATCATAGCCTGGGCCGCTGCGGATGCAGGTGTGGAAGTCCAGATACTGAGGACGCTCTCTGCAGGAGAAGATCATCCGGTAAGAGTATCATTTCCTGAAAGCGAATACCTCAAAGGCTTCATACTCAGGATCTGGAAGTGATCAGTCACCTTCCAGGACTTCCTTCTTCCTCCTTAGATACTTGACTTCAGAAGGCGTGCGCTCATCCTTGCCTCTCTTGCGCTTCTCTCCAAGATTGGCCCGGATCAGCGACCGGCTCTGCCTGTCGGAAATAAGCCAGGACCCTATGATTGCCGCAAGCGCGCAGAGTCCAAGCAGGATAAGCCAGGCAAACGGCCTGCCGACAAGAGGAAGATCAACATTCATTCCGAAGAATCCGGTAATGAAGGTCGGGAACATGAGGCTGAGCGATATGACAGTCAGCCTCTTCATGATCAGGTTCATATTGTTGCCGATGACAGAAGCGAAGGCATCCATCGTTCCCGTAAGAATATCCGAATAGATATTGGCCATGGCAATAGCCTGCTTGTTATCCGTAATGGAATCTTCAAGGAACTCACGCTCATCATCGTTATTGAGGTGGAATAGCGGAGTCTTCTGAAGCTTCTCCAGAAGCAGCTGGTTATCAGTGAGGCCCGTAGTGAGATATACAAGCGACTTCTGTATCTGCAGAAGCTGTATGAGCTCATAGTTCATGATCGACTTATGAAGCTGTTCCTCAACGATATCCTTCTGCCTGTTTATGTATTTCAGGAGCCTTATATACACAAGAGCTGCCCGTCCGAGTATGGATATGACAAAGCCCTCCTTTGTCTCGACAGGGCACTGTCTGAAACGATGGCGTGCAAAATCATCGATTACGACGCTGTCGCCACGGCAGATCGTGATCACCTTATCAGGGAAAAGCACGATACCTAAAGGTATCGAAGTGCGTTCCAATGGTTTCTCATCATCTTCCTCGGCAGAAGGCAGACGGCAGATGATGACAGTATATTCATCTTCCTTTTCTATTCTGCTCTGCTCGTCGGCATCCATGATATCAGCAAGAAGCTCAGATGAAATCATGAATTCATCTGTCAAAATCGAAATATCATCCTTATCAAGCTCCCTGGCATCAATCCATGTGAACTGCTGCATTGGGGATAAATCAGTTCTTTTTGCAATCATCAGGCTCTCCCAAGCCTTCAGACCTTATATGCACATCCGAAGGCTTTCAAAAAGTTATTCTTTCTAGGTAAAGGTTTTATACTACCGCCTTCGTCCATGCTGTACTCCTTATCCTTATGAATAGTATCACAAGCTCGGGTCTATGACAAACCACAAAACAGCAATAAAATGCCTTAGGAGGCATGTATGCTTGTTTTTGAAAATGACTATTCCGAAGGAGCTCATCCGCTTGTACTTGAGAAACTCCTCGAGACCAATATGGAAAAGCTTTCAGGATACGGCAATGACAGATACACAGAGGAAGCAAGGGAAAAGATAAGAAAGGCAGTCGGGAAAGAAGATGCGGATGTCTTCTTCATCGCAGGAGGTACCCAGACCAATCTGGTAATCATCAGCACAATGCTCAAACGCTATGAAGGCGTAATCGCTGCAGTGACAGGCCATGTCAACGGACACGAGGCCGGTGCCATAGAATATACAGGGCATAAGGTGATGACGCTTCCTCATCATGACGGGAAGATAGATCCGGAAGAGCTCGATGAGATGATCTCGGGATTCTACAAGGATGCAAACCACGAGCATATGGTGTTTCCAGGGATGGTTTATGTATCTCACCCTACCGAATACGGAACTCTATATTCGGATAAAGAACTTACAGCCATCAGCGAGATCTGTCACAGATATGACATTCCTCTCTTCCTCGATGGAGCCAGGCTTGGTTATGCCCTTGCATGCCCGAACTCTGATCTGACACTTGAAAGAATCGCAGAGCTTGCGGATGTATTCTATATAGGAGGTACAAAGGTTGGCGCCCTGTGCGGTGAGGCTGTAGTATTCACAAGGAAAACACCAGAGCACTTCCTCACTATGACAAAGCAGCAGGGCGCGATGCTTGCGAAAGGCCGTCTTCTCGGCGTGCAGTTCTCAGCGCTATTCACAGACAATCTCTATACTGAAATAGCCGGCAATGCTATCAGGCAGGCAAGGAAGCTCAAGCAGGCTCTTATAGATAAAGGTTACAAGATGGCAATAGACTCACCGACGAACCAGCTCTTCGTCATACTGGACAGCAAGACGAAGGAACGTCTTTCAAAGGACGTCCGCTTCGGCTTCTGGGAAAGAATCGATGACGAGCACACAGTCGTCAGATTCGCAACAAGCTGGGCAACGACGGATGAGGATATAGAGAAGCTTATCGGTATACTCTGATCAGAGGATGTGATCCCTGCGGTAATTTTTGGGCGTCATGCCAGTCATCAGCTTGAACTGATGAGAGAAGCTGTATGGATCAGGATATGAGAGCATATCAGCGACTTCTCCGCAGCTGTATCCCATAGACAGGAGCTGCTTCGCTTTCTCAATACGGCATCTGAGCCTGTACTGCTGCGGAGAAATTCCATAATTCTCGGCAAATGCCTTGCGGAAAGTGCTATAGCTCATCATGTGGCTTCCTGCGATTTCCTCAAGCGTGGAACGGAAATCGGCCTCAAGCACAGCTTTGGCTTCCCTGAGCTTGGAGGCCTTTCCTTCAATTGCGAATGGCGAGAGCACATGACGTAAATACCTGTCTATAACAGGAAGGATTGAGAAGAAGCTGTCATCCGTGGCCTCGCAAAGATGGCTGAGTACTATCATGAAATCATCAAAGCACTTCCCCACATTCTCGACATTCTGGACAGGAGGCGTCTTCAGCAGATTCGGATGAAGCTGGATATACAGCATGAAAAGCTCATTGGGAAGCGCAATATAGCAACGTCTGTGGAATGTCTGTGACGATAGCGAAAGCCTGTAATCCATTCTAGGATGGCGGAAAAGAACAGTACCAGGCTCTATCCTGTAGTTCTCTCCATCCGCTTCCAGCTGTCCTTCGCCGGAAATGACAAGAGTCAGAATCATACCATCCTCAGTCGACGACGTGCGGTGTATGCTTTCCCTGTTGCAGCTTATTCCTGCAAAAAGCCTTCCATTGAGCGCTGTGGCGTATTCATTTGCATGATCATCAATCCATGAATAGTCCATATGAATATCATATTTGACAAATCAGAGAAGGAAAAGAACATTCAAAAGAGCCGATTATGAGTTTCAATTGAAGTAAGAGGTGGATATGCAAAAGAAGAAAATCCTCAATGGCAGTCTGCTTATGGCAACAGCTGCATTCCCTGAAAATGGCGGATGGATCCGCGACAGTGAGTTCATACTTGAAATGGGTGGCGTATATCTTCTTGCGCATGGTCTTGGCAAACCTGTTGAAGATGCGGAATCGGAACTGCTCTGTACTGAATCCGGAGAATACCATATATACGCATATACATATAACTGGGTAGCGCCATGGCACAAGGATATGGCACCTGGCCAGTTCGACATAGAAATAGGCGGAAATCGATCATCAGTATTCGGTACAAAAGCGGAAAGCTGGGGCTGGGAGCATGGCGGAAGAATATTCATCAGCGAAGGAATCAATAAGATACGTATACATGACCTGACTGGATTCGAAGGACGCGTTGCATACATCTTCATATCAAAGGAAGAGAAGGATCTGCCGACAGGCAGGGATCTTCTTTCCTGCTACATATCGGAGTGCACGGAAAATGAAGGAAGTTCGGAATTCGACTTCATTGTCGTCGGGGGCGGATTCGCAGGCATGTGCGCATCGCTTGCAGCGGCACGTTCATCCCTGAAGACACTTCTCGTGCAGGACAGGCCGGTAGTCGGAGGAAACAACAGCTCGGAAATCCGCGTATGGCTTGGAGGCGGCACGAACTATGATCCATTCCCAGGTCTCGGGAACATCGTCGGAGAATTCGAACAGAAGAGAATCGGCCATTATGGTGCTGAGAACAAGGCAGAGCTCTATGAGGATGACAGGAAGCTTGAGATACTGAGGAATGAGAAGAATCTCACTCTGCTTCTTGAGCATTGTCTGATCGGATCCGAGACGAATGATGGACTGATTTCCTCTGTAACGCTGCTTGACTACAGAAACGAGAGGGTTTTGAAAGCACACGCACCTCTCTTCGCAGATACAACGGGTGATGGACATCTAGGCGCAATGTCAGGCGCTGATTTCGAGGTCACGACAAATGGTCATATGGGGCTTTCGAACCTCTGGCACATAGAGAAGACTGACAATCCGCAGCCATTCCCCCGCTGTCTCTGGGCCATAGACCTAAGCGAAGCTGACTTTCCCGGCAGAGGAGACAAGGAAGATTTCTACGGGCATAAGAGAGATCTGTCACTCGGATGCTGGTTCTGGGAAAGCGGCATGACGGAAGATCCTATCGCGAAAGCCGAGTATGCGCGTGACGTGAATTTCAGGGCCATGTACGGTGCATGGGATACATTAAGGAATATTGACAAGGACTATCAGGACTATGAGCTAACATTCGCAGCTGCGATTGCTGGCAAAAGGGAGTCAAGAAGGCTTCTCGGGGATCTAGTGCTGACAAAGGCTGACTTTGCCTATCAGTTCCCCGATGCATGTGCTGCGACAACCTGGAACTTCGATGTGCATTATCCTCATAAAGACTACTATGCAGCATTTCATGAAGGTGATGCATTCATAACTATGGACTGCAGGGAACTTGTAGACTGGCCATACTTCCTTCCATACAGGATCCTGTATTCCAGGAATATCAGGAACATGTTCATGGCAGGCAGGAATGTCAGCGTCTCCCATGATGCATCCGGCACTGCAAGAGTAATGAGGACATGTGGCATAATGGGCGAAGTCGTAGGCTACGCAGCAGCTATCTGCCATAAGTATGGATGCAAGCCAAAGGATGTATATGCAGTGCATCTTGATGAGTTCCTGTCGATGCTCAAGCGCATAGAGAGGAAAGAGGTGTTCAAGGCTGGCGACACAATCGTCTGAGAATATAATAAAAAGGAGAAAAATATGAAGAAAGCGCTTACACTGCTTCTGGTATCACTGATGGCATTCTCACTGATTGCTTCTGGAAGCGGAGAATCCTCTGCTCCAGAAGGACCTGCCTCGATCGTATGGGCAGGCTGGTCAGGCGAAGAAGAGGCTTCAAAGGCCATATTCGAGGAAATGCGGACAGGCTTCGAAGCCCAGACAGGCAATAAGGTGAACTGGGTAGGCTGGACCTGGGCAGATACGGCTCAGCAGCTTCTGATCAGACTCCAGGGCGGAGAGCAGCTCGATATCGCACAGGCAGATATCGGCATCTTCAACACAATAGCCCAGACAGGCACGCTTGCAGACCTTGAGGATGTATTCGGGACAGAATGGCTTGAATCGACATTCCCACAGGCTACGCTGGATGTCGGCAAGATTGATGGTAAGCAGGTCGGACTGCCATGGTCGATGGCTGCAATCACGATGGTATACAATCCAGAGATCCTCAGCAGGGCTGGATGGGATAAGCCGCCTGTGACAGTCGCTGAATTCGAGCAGTGCATGGCAGACATCGTAGCGCTCGATGAAGGAATCATTCCTTATGGCGTCTCAACAAAGGACTCAACAGCAGCCGGAGATCTCATGCCATGGCTCTGGACATTCGGCACATCGATCTTCAATGAAGATGGCACTGTAAACCTCGGACCAGGCGCAGCGGAGACAATCCAGTGGTACAAGGATCTCCTTGCGAAGGGATATATCCAGATGGATATCGGCAGAGGCGATGCCAGACAGCTTTTTGCTCAGGGCAAGATGGCATTCTACGATGACGCGGTCCTCGCAAAAGGCCAGGCTGTCTCCGCAGGAGTGGACCCGGCTGAGGTCGTCAATGTGTGTTCCGCAATGCCACGTCCTGTGCTCAGCGAGGGCGATGCGCCACAGAGCACTATGTGGGGTCACATGCTCGTCATCTTCGATGCATCACAGCATAAGGATATCGCCGCCGAGTTTGCGAAGTACCTTGTCAGCGATGATATCGCTCTCAGGTATTTCGAACAGAATGGCATGCCACCTGTAACGAATTCGGCATCGGAAAACGAAGCAGTTGTCAACGACCAGTATCTGAAAGGCTTCATCGACTCAACAGCAACAGCAAAGCTCGATGAGACTGCAAGGATGGTCAACGCAAACGAAATCAAGACAGTCATCGTCGAAGAGCTGCAGGCAACGCTTCTTGGCCAGACAACGGCTGAGCAGTGCGTAGAGAATCTCAGATCCCGTCTCGGATCTCTTTGATAGATAAGCAAGGAGGGTAGGAATGGCAAAGATACGTAATAATGGCAAGCTTACTGATGGACAGGTAGGCTTCCTGCTGGTAGTTCCTGGCATTGCGGTATTCATCGCTGTCATTCTCTACCCTTTCATCAGTGCGATACTCATGTCATTTACGGACAGGACGCTTCTCAGTCCTTCCAGCAATGGCGTCGGATTTGCGAACTACAGGAAGATCTTTTCGGATCCGTACTTTCTGAAGACAGTATGGACGACCATCGTATTCGTCATATTCTCGACACTGATACCATTCACGCTGGGCTTGATCTGGGCAATAGTGCTCAATCAGGGATTCAGGGGTTCTGAATTCCTCAGGGGCGTCACGCTTGTCAACTGGATCATACCAGGCACGGCAATAGGTTTCCTCTGGTCATGGATATTCAACGGACAATACGGAATCCTCAACGGGCTCCTCATATCACTGGGAATCATCGATAGCAACATAAGCTTCCTGGGACAGACATCTACAGCTCTCCCCTGCGTAATCATAGCCAGAAGCTGGCAGATGCTCCCCTGGTATATGGCATTCCTTCTTGGAGGACTTCAGTCCGTTCCTATGGACAGGATAGAGGCTGCCAGGATTGATGGAGCAAACAACCTGCAGGTCTTCAGGTACATCGTCATTCCGGGAATGAGACAGATATTCTTCCTCGTGCTCATTCTCGGAGCCATAGGCAATCTCCAGCATTTCGATATCCCATGGACAATGACCCAGGGAGGACCTGCAAGGGCAACGACAACGCTCTCACTTGAGGTATACAGGACAGCTTTCCAGAACTGGAAGCTTGGACAGGCTGCCACAGTCGGCACAATCTGGGCAATACTGCTTGCTGCCTTCTCATTTGTATATCTCAAACAGGTGAAGGAGTCAGAATAACATGTTTCAGAAAACACTTGCATTCAGGATATTCTTCACAGTTTCGGCCATATTGATAGGATGCTTTGTCTTCCTGCCGCTTCTCTGGCTTATCAACACGGCGCTCAAGCCATCCGATCAGACATTCTCTCTGTATTTCTTCTTCGGACCACTGACGCTGGATAATATAATATCGATTATCACGGACAGGACCATCATGACCTATCTGAAGAATTCATTGATTGTCTCGTTCCTCTCCAGCTTCTTCGCGACACTGGTCTCCGCATTCGCGGGCTACAGCTTCTCGAAATTCCGATACAAGGGCAGGAAACTGATCATGGGAGCATTCATGATGAGCCAGGCATTCCCGCAGGCAATTCTCCTGCTCTCAATTTATCTTATGATGCAGAAGCTTGGGCTCCTGGGTTCCTACTGGTCGCTTCTGATAAGCTATGTGGTATTCACGCTGCCTGTAGGCACATGGACCCTGAAAGGATACTTCGATGCTCTCCCGGACTCACTTATCGAGAGCGCTAAAATCGATGGAGCCGGCAATCTGAAGATAATGAGGAAGATCATCTTCCCTATGGCTGTACCAGGGATGATTTCAATAGCGATCTATGGCTTTGTCTGGTCATGGAACGATCTCCTGTATTCCATGACTCTTGTCACAGACCCTTCAAGGAGAACACTTGCGCCTGGCCTTGTAATGACATATCTGGGAGAGGCAAGCACAAACTGGGCCGCGATGATGTCCGCATCAATCGTAGCCGCAATTCCTGTGACGATCATCTTCGTATTCCTGCAACGCTATTTCATCGCAGGTCTTACAAGCGGAGCAGTGAAGGAATGAATCAGTGATGAAAGAGCCGTACAGAGGTGAAGGCCATCACCATGCCATACTCATCGGCTCTTTTTATCACAAGATCATCGCGGAGACTGCCACCTGGCTCTGCAATGGCACTTACCCTGCTTCTGTGTGCCCTGTCGATATTATCCGGAAACGGGAAGAAGGCATCTGATGCCAATGATACTCCATCCGCAAGTGAGAGAAGCTCTGCCTTCTCTTCCCTTTCAAGTCTCGATGGCTTTTCAGAGAAATATTCCTGCCAGCATGATACGACATCGATCTCAGGTTCATCGGAAAGATACTGCTCTATCGCATTATCTTTCTCATTTCTGGAAAGACCTTTCCTGAATGGAAGCGAGAGAATGCGCTCCGTACGCCTGAGATTCCATCTGTCGGCCTTATCGCCCGCAAGTCTTGTGCAATGAATTCTGGACTGCTGGCCTGCCCCTATTCCTATTGTCTGGCCATGATAAGCATATGCGACAGAATTCGACTGGGTATACTTAAGAGCTATCAGGGCAACCTTCAGATCCCTTTTCTCATCATCGGTCATCGTACTGCGCTTGGTGACAATATTGCAAAAATCATCATCCGATGGAACATAGCTGTTCCTGTCCTGAACGAATTCAATGCCGAAGACAGTACGTCTATCGATACTGTCAGGTACGTAATACGGGTCTATCTGCAGTATCGTGTAATTCCCTCCGCGCTTGGCTTTCAGGATTTCAAGTGCGGAAGCATCATATCCTGGAGCTATTATGCCATCGGAGACTTCTTTCGAGATGATCACTGCGGTGGATTCATCGCAAGGATCCGAAAGCGATATGAAGTCCCCGAATGATGACATCCTGTCGGCGCCGCGTGCCCTGACATAAGCAGCAGCCAGTGGCGACAGCTCTGTCTTCTCGGAGATGAAGCACATTCTCCTCTCGCTCTCGTCAAGAGGTAACGCGACAGCAGCACCTGCAGGAGATACATGTTTGAATGAAGCTGCTGAGGGCAATCCTGTCACAGCCTTCAGCTCACTGACAAGCTGCCATCCATTGAGCGCATCAAGGAAGTTTATATATCCCGGCTTACCATTGAGCACGGAAACCGGAAGACCTCCATCCCTATGGATATAAGCCATCTTCTGATTCGGATTGCAGCCATATCTCAAATCAATCCTGTCATTCATCACAGCCTCCATTTACAAGAATCTCCTCGCATCCGAAAGAGACATACACAGATACCCTGTACTCAGGTCTCAATGCATTCCAGATATCAGAAGCAATGGAGAAAGCGGACTCTCCTGCATCGATGCGCACAGGCGCAGATGAAAAAGCCTCGACATGTTCAGGATCACCCTGATATGTATGGCAGATATGGCAGATTCCCATTTCCTTCTCATAGGAGAATACTTTGCGTACTGTCTGATCCGAATCCTCTGCCTTAGAGACAACAGCCATGCTGTAGGAATCGCTTCTCATTTCGAGAGAGATGCGCGGAGTGAATATAGGAGTATCCGGCTCATATGTCATGGAAGCGACCGCATCCTCGAATGACTTCCCGCAGGCAAGGCAATCTGCTATCAGATCCGTGTGCCTTCCATTGGCGATGATAATTGTATCATCGACTTTTTTCTTCGCGGTATACACCAGCAACTCCGGATTATCTGCGGAAACGCCTTCTGCCGGGATTGTCCTGAGCAGGCTTCCTTCCAGTGCGAATAGCCTCCTCCTGCTGTTCTGGCTTCTTCCCGTAACTGCATACATGAGGATGTCCTCGCCGCTTTCCGATATGCCGCAGAGTATTATCCTGCCTGGATAATCAATACCTTTAAGATACTCTCCTGCCTTCATGTCCGCCTCCTGTGAATATTCTGAAGGCTATGGCAAAGAGCATCAACATCTGTTGCGGACTTGCAGGCTGAAAATGTAGAATGAATTTCATGCAGGAAACTGAAAGATTACTAGGATTCATAAAAGAAGCGACATCGCCATATCATGCAGTATATACAGCAGAAAGACTGCTTTCTGCAGCTGGTTTTGAAGAAATACAGGAGACATCACGCTTTGATATAAAGAAAGGTGGGAAGTACTATGCAAAGCGTGCAGGCAATGCATTGATTGCATTCATAATCCCCGAGAAGCCAACATCCTTCTCAATTGCAGCTGCACATACGGACAGCCCCTGTTTCAGGATAAAGAGCAATCCAGAGCATAATGCCGGAAATCTGTACACCACACTTGATATCGAGGGTTATGGCGGGGCGCTCCTTGCGCCATGGTTCGACAGGCCTCTGTCCGTTGCCGGACGCATTGCATACAAAGATGGAAACGAGATAAAGACAGCTCTCTATGATGCAAAAAGGCCTCTGGTGATGATTCCAAGCCTCGCAATCCATATGAACAGGAAGGCCAATGAAGGTATTGCGCTCAGTATACAGAAGGACATGCTTCCGCTCTTTTCCGAAGGCAATGGCAAGAAGACTCTCTCGGACATCATAATGGAAGAAACCGGCATCGACAGGATTCTTGGAGATGACCTGTACATCTACTCTGCATCAGAACCGGCAATCTGGGGAAGCGAAAGACAATTCTTCTCCGCTCCCAGAATTGATGACCTGATGTGCGCATGGGCAGCAGTCACGGCTCTTTCAGAGACAGGGAATCCCTCTTCCATTGCCATGACAGCACTATTCAGCAGCGAAGAGACAGGAAGCGGTTCAGTATCAGGAGCGCTCTCTGATTTCCTTGCATCCATCATTTCCAGAATCTCATCATCTCTTGGAATGGATGATGAGGAGAAAGCAATCGCAATCGCATCATCTTTCATGCTCAGCGCTGATAATGGACATGCTGTGCATCCCGCGCACATAGACAAGGCAGATCCGGAGAACCATCCTGTACTCAATGGCGGAGTGCTCATCAAATACAGCGCACAGAACAAATACATGACAGATGGAGAGACTGGTGCATATGTAAAGATGCTCTGCAGCGATAATGGGATTCCATATCAGGTATTCCACAATCATTCAGACATTCCTGGCGGTTCCACCCTTGGCAATCTGTCTGCAGAGAAAATCAGCATAAGAGGTGCTGATATAGGAGCTGCGCAGCTTGCGATGCATTCGCCTTATGAGACAGCAGGAGTAAGGGACAGCGAATACCTGTACAGACTCTTCAAAGCTTTCTTCAGACGCTGATCAATGCTTTTCCATGGCATGGAGCCAGTCTGATTTCCGGAGGTAAATGAGGAAGACCGCTGAGGATATGAACCATGTCAGCGGGTATGCAGAGTATATCGCAACAGGCTCAGGCCATATCAGCAGAATCAGATTGACATAAATCACGCGGAAGACACACCAGACTGAGAGCATCACAAGCATAGGGACCGATGACTTCCCGGCACCTCTGAGGACGCCAGCTGCACCATGGGATATAGCGACAAGGAGATAGAAGAATGCCTCAAGCCTTGCCTGCCCTGCACCAGCAGCGATGACATCAGGATCTGATGAGAACAATGAGACGAGAAACGGAGCTGATGCAAACAGCAACGCACCAAGTATTTCTGCTATGGCTATTGATATGAGGACTCCCCTTGCAGATCCGTTTGATGCCCGGCCATACTCCTTTGCACCCAGATTCTGTCCGACAAGCGTTGTAAGCGCAAGCGATATCGTCGTAATCGGAAGAAGTATGAAGCCTTCGATCTTGGAATAGACCCCAAAACCTGCGATGACTGCAGCAGGAAAGGCATTCACGCTTCTCTGTATGACTGTATTGGCAAGCCCTATGACTGAGTTCTGGACACCTGCGGGAAAACCATATGATACTATAGCCCTGAGCTGGACTCTGTCGAACCTGATTTCGGATAGCCTCACATGAACAGGCCCCTCTGCCCTCATAAGCTTTGCAAAACACAGCACGGAACTCAACGCCTGAGATATTATGGTGGCTGCCGCAGCAGAACCTACGCCTAGACCGAATCCTCCGATGAAAAGCACATCAAGGACGATATTAACCACAGATGAGATGATCAGATAATAAAGCGGATGGCGGCTATCACCGGATGCATTCATGATTCCCATCAGTATGTTGTACAGGACCGAGAATATGATACCTGCCGAATACACACGGAAGTATGCGATGCTGAGCGGCATGATATCCGGAGGAGTGGATATAAGGCGGAGGATCACAGGAGTGAAAAGGATGGCAAATACTGTAAGGCACAGTCCTGCCGCTATTCCGAAAGCTATGTCAGTGTGTACGGCTTTCCTGATTCTCTCACGATCCTTTGCACCGCATGCTCTGGCAATCACAACGCCTGCGCCTACTGCAAGGCCATTGAAGAATCCTACCATCATGAAAATCAGATTCCCTGATGATGAGACCGCGGCAAGGGCCTCGCGTCCAAGGAAATTGCCGACTATGAGCGAGTCTGCAGCATTGTAAAGCTGCTGGAACAGATTACCAAGGAGAAGAGGAACGGCGAAAGCTATGAGATCTCTGACGATATTACCTTTCGTGAAATCAATAGCGCTGTCTTTCACTCCAGCTCCCAGCCTCTGACAAGCCTGCATATCTCGGCAATATCGTTCCACCGGGATCTGCCAAGAGCTATTCCGTCGATTGCGTTCACTGGCATCGCTCCCATGCTTGTAGATGAGATGAAAACGGAATCATAGGAAAGGATTCCATCAAGCCTTATAAGCTCATGACTTACTGAGAGGCCCATTGCCGCTGCAGCTCTCAGTACGGATATCCTCGTGATACCGGAAAGGACTTTATCATCAGGAGCTGTGTACATGACATTGCCCTTAAGCGCATAGAGATTCGACCTTGTACCTTCAAGAAGACATCCGTCCCTGTTCTCGAGAAGTGCTTCAAAAGCTCCACAGCCCTTTGCTTTCTCAAGCGCTATATACTGCATAAGGAGATTCGATGTCTTAGCTTCAGGAAGATATCTTTCTCCTTTGAATGAGATACAGGAAATGCCTTCCGTATAATAGCTGTCAGGATATGAGAGCAGCTCATGGTAAGTGATGAACAGAAGCGGCTCATCCCCGCCTACCACAAGAATCCTCATAGTAGCATCTTCAATAGAGTCTGCCTTTATAAGGGCATTGATTGAATCCTCAATTATCTGATCGGTAAATGGATGGACAAGATCAATAGCTGAAGCAGAAGCACGCAATCTCTCAAGATGATCTGCAAGATGGACAACCTCACCATGAAGTACCCGCAATGCCTCATAGATAGAAAATGAATACTGCACAGCCTTGAGCGTAACCGGCATGACCGCATCTCTTTCAGGAATGACAACTCCGTTCTTGATAGCACTTCTTTCCATATCTGAACCTCGAAGGTTATTCTAGCCACCTCGGTGTTTATAATCCATATGCGATGAATATTTTTAGACAGTACATGGCCCCAAGAGAACCAGAAAAATATCAACAGGTGAAGGGCCATGAAGAAATCAGATGTCACAATAATATCTGAATACCATCTCCAATTATCTGCAAAAAAGCGCTATCCACCGCAAGGTGAATAGCACTCAGTGAAATAACCGCCAGATTACAGCAGGCTGTCTATGTGGGCCATACGCCTCATATCGTACTCCCTCAGCTGGTTATTGAGTGATTCAGGATCTTCGAACTTCTTCTCTCTCCTGCTGTTGAATACCGAATAGAGGACAGGGGAAAGAAGCAACGTGAGGAATGCGCCTGTAAGAATGCCTCCTGTGAATGTCAGTGCGATAGGCTGAAGCATCTCCGCACCTTCTCCAGGGAAGAATGCCATAGGAATCAGACCAAGGATAGTCGTAAGAGTTGTCATCAGGATAGGCCTCAGACGACCATATGCAGCCTGCAGACAAGCCACACGGACAGGGACCTTCTGCTTCACAAGACGGTTGATGCAGTCGATAAGGACGATGCCGTTGTTTACGACAACGCCGATAAGCGCGACAATGCCGACGATTGAGAAGAGAGAGAACGACTGTCCATACAGAAGATGGATTCCGATAACACCGATCATCAGCAACGGAATGGTCGCGAAGATGATGAACGGATCGATAAGCGACTCGAACTGCGCAGCCATTACCGCATAGACAAGGAAGAGTGCAAGGGCGACAATCATGACGAGTGTTTTTGCATAGCCCATCATCTCGCTCATCTGTCCACCCTGATTGATGGTCACTCCTTCAGGAAGCACAAGATATTCGGCGAGAGCCTGGTCAAGCACGTTCTGTACATCGCTGGAAGCATATCCGTCACGGACATCAGCAGTAACATGGTTGATCCTTACCCTATCCTCCCTTGTAATCGATACTGGCGTTGTCGTGCGCTCGAACTGGGCAATCGTATCAAGCCTTACCATACCGGAAGAAGATGGGATCAGAAGCTGTCCAAGCTGGTCTACTGTCATGATCGTATCAGGATCGATTTCGACGATTACATCGTATGTCTCGGTACTGTCGAATGTCGAGATCGTAGAAGCAGTCGAACCGGAGATAGCCGTCTGAAGGACAGATGTGATAGTAGATACCGTAATACCATAATCAGCAGCAAGATCCTTATCGATGACTACGCTGATCTTCGGTGTACCGCTATCCGCATCACTATCGATATTGACAGCACCAGGCACATGCTCATGCATGATCGCGACAATCTGATCAGCAACATACTTGGCATCATTTGTATCATCGCTGTGAATCTCCACATCGATTGCGCTAACACTGCCTGCCTGAGATGTCTCGAATACCCATGAAGCATTCGGATCCTCATCCATAAATGGCCTTATCAGATCCTGTACTTCCGTGGCACTGATTGTCTGCTCCGTGATATCCGGCAGCTTGATTGTTATGCTTCCGGTATTCTCCGTTGTCGTAAGCATACCTGTGCCGATATAAAGCTGGATGCTTTCGTATGAGCCCTCAGGAAGAACGCTCTGGATATTATGGTACATATCCATCATGTAATCCCTGGTGACATCGATCGCAGTACCCTGCTCAAGCTCGAGATTCATATTGACTTCGTCATCTGTCGTCTGCTGAGGCATCAGGTCGAAGCCAAGAAGCGGGAAGAGCTTGAAGCAGAATATAAGGAGAAGGACAAGGAAGACCACAAGAAGCAGACGATGATTCATGAAGTATGCAAGGACACGGACATATCCTCTCTTCATCGAATCCTCGAATGCGACGCACTTGTCATCAATGGCCTTCATCCAGCGGATCTTGAGCGGCTTCTGCGTTCTTGTGTTGATTCTGAGAATCGATCCACAGAGGGCCGGGACAAGCGTGACAGCGACAAAGAGCGAACACGCGAGTGATATACAGATCGTGATGACGATATCCTGGAACATGATCCCCAGGAACTCGAGATCATTCTTGAAGATGATGATAGGCACGAATACGCAGATCGTCGTCAGCGTAGAAGCGAAGATGGCATTGAACATGTTCTTGCTTCCAAGAATGGCAGCTACCGCGCTCTTCTGTCCAAGAAGCCTGTATGAGTATGTATTCTCAAGAATAACGATCGATGCATCGACAATCATACCTATGCCAAGGATGAGGCCGGACATACTCATTGCGTTGATTGTCACGTCGAAAATCGACATGAGCATCATCGTGATGAGGACACATATAGGCATTGAGAGCGAGATTATGATCGTCGTCTTGATACCTCTGAGGAAGATCCAGATGATGAGAGCTGCAAGGATAACGCCCTGGTAAAGCGAATTGAATGCCTCGCTCATCGTACTGCGGATCATCTCAGTAGAGTCTGTCAGGAGCTCAAGGGAGACACCTTCAGGCAGCTCTGCCTTGATTGAGTCAAGTTCAGCAAGAACTGCAGTAGCGACTGTTGTCGCATTGCTGTCCGAGTCATTGGTGATCGAGATCGTGACGATTCTCTCATCGCCAAGATAAGATTCGCTTCTATTGTCCTCATCAGCTCCCTGCACGACAGTAGCGACATCGTTGATGCGGATAGGGGTGCCATCGATCTTCGTGATGACCGTGTTTCCGATATCACTGAATGTGACGTATCTCGCATCAGCAGCAACCTGAAGGTTCACACCGCTTTCCGTGATCTGCCCTCCTGTTGCCTGTATATTGTCAGCAGATACTGCAGCGACAATCTGGCTGAGGGAAAGATTATAGGCCTCAAGCCTGTTAGGATCGACATCGATATGATACTCGATATCGCTTCCACCTCTTACCGATACCTGTCCGACACCTTCGATTCTCTCAATAAGAGGGGAAATTGTCGTCTCTCCAAGCATCTTGAGGTTATCGAGGGACATCGTGTCACTGGTAAGTGAAAGCCTCAGGGCTGTAGATGCGCCCATCGAGTCGAGCCTGAAGTACTGAGGAGTCTCTGTCCATGTCGGCAGGAGCTGGGAAAGGATCGTGATCGCGGAGTTGAGATCTCGCTCCGAATCATCGAGATCCGTGCCATAGTCATACTGCAGCACAGCAAGACAGCTTCCATCGCTGGAGATGGTAGTGATCTGATCGAGATTCTCAAGTGAGCTGAACCTATCCTCAAGCTCCTTTGCAACCTGCTGCTCGATTTCCTCAGGACCTGCATCATTACAGTCGACGAAGACGGTTATGACAGGCAGGTCAATATCAGGATAGAGAGCAATCTCCATCCTCGGAAGGAATACCAGCGCAATCACCATGATCAGGATATAGATCATGGTCATCAGCACAGGCCTCCTTACTGATAATTCCGATAATGTCATCGCTGCTCCTCCTTATTCGAGCACATTGACAGAACTGCCTTCAGCGACA
The DNA here is from genome assembly GCA_944389075.1 of uncultured Spirochaetaceae bacterium. Taxonomy (GTDB): domain Bacteria; phylum Spirochaetota; class Spirochaetia; order Sphaerochaetales; family Sphaerochaetaceae; genus Ornithospirochaeta. The sequence continues at coordinate 35,431 of CALXLA010000052.1, read as the reverse complement.
GTACCTGCTGTGATGACGACATCGCCTGCTTCAAGACCAGACACGATCACAGCCTCGCTTTCGTTGCGGCTGCCCACAGTAACGGTTCTGGATGAAGCCCTTCCATCTTCGACTACGTATACGATATTGCCATCAAGCGTTTCAGTGATGGCAGACACAGGGACAGTGATGACATCCGTCTGCTCTTCTGTGACAAGATCGATCGTGACATACATTCCTTCCCTGAGCTTCTCCGCGCCTTCCGTGATTTCCAGCTCGATATCCGCTGTGCGGTTTGTCGAACTGACAGTAGGAGCAATGAAGGAAAGAACTGCTGTGAATGTCTCTCCTGGATATGCGACGCTTGTGAATTCTGCAGTCATACCTGCCGCAGCTGTACCGATATAGCGCTCAGGAAGCCTGGATTCAATATAGAGCGTCTTAGCGCCTGAAACCGTGGCAATGGCAGATGCTGTGCTTACATGCTCGCCAATCGATACAGGAATCGATGTTATGATGCCATCAACAGGAGCGGTGACAGGGCTTTCCTTATAGGAAGCTCCCGGACGGGAAGGATCCAGATATGCAATGACATCGCCTGCTTTTACCGAATCACCGCGCTTGACAAGAATCGATACGACATCGCCTGCAGTATCAGGGACAACAGAGACATCGCTGTTGTCACTGCCGATTTCTCCATTGAGCCTCGTGTAGTTCCTGAATGTACCAGGCGTCACTTCCTCAGCCCTGACATTTATCCTGCTGTCCACAGCTTCCTCTTCAACAGCGACAGTTCTGGACCCAACTGAGCCGAAAATGATGAAAGCGGCCAGCCCAATACAGATGATAAGCAGGATCACTGTCGTTATCCTGTCGAACTTGGAAGCCTTTGGCTTTGCTCCAAGCTGATTGAAATCTATCTTCGAGTCTACGACCTGTTCGGTTCTGTCTATGTTCTTATCTTCGTTTTCCATCAGTCATTATCTCCCGTGGTACCATACTGATTCTGAAGATCTTCCAGGCTTATTCCAAGCTTATATGAAAGATCATACGATGCTACAAGCTGATTGAGCTCAGCTGTCAGCAATGAAAGCTGTGCTGAAAGAAGGCTGTTCCTTCTCGTATTGAGATCTGCAGCGGTCATGAGACCTGCTTCAAAGGATTCCTGTGCAAGTGCGAATGTCTTCTCCTCTGTTTCTAGCCTTGTCTTTTCCATCTCGATCGTCTTCTGATTCTGATCGATCGTCATCACGGACTGCCTTATATCCTCGAGAAGAGTATCCTGGGCGTTCTTCAGGGAAAGGGATGCGATTGATACAGCATCCTTTGCATCCTTGCGCTGCATATCCTCTGAACTTCCCGGGATCATCGCATCAATAGGAAGACTCAGATTCACACTGCCTGTAAGGCCATGCGTCTGATGGTTATAATTCCAGTTATTGTTTGCACCAGCTCCTCCTGCATAGTTGTAGTTGACACCTACTGTTATGATTGGCACATATGATGCGATATTCGCCGTATTGAGGCCATTCTGCGCACTCAGGAGACTATTTCTCGCAGTCCTTATATCGAGAGTCGCATCAGCATAATCCGCATATATTTCCTCAGGAGAAGGGAATGAAAGGAAGACTGTCTCCGGAATAGGTTCTGTAACGAAATCCTCCTCTATTCCTGTAGCATTCTTGAAAGCAGACATCGAACGTGCATAGGTATCAGCACTTGTCTGCACCTGGATCTCAGCCTGCTGGACCATGAGCTCCGCTTCCCTGAGCGTAAGCTCATCGGCAAGACCTGCATCATACATCTCCTGTGCAGACTGATAGCTTGTCTGTGCATTCTCAAGACTCAGCCTGGCAGTATCCTCTGACGCCTTATACGCAGCAAGTGTCCAGTATGTATCTGTTATGGAATTGCTTACCTGCCGATAAGATGATGCATATGTAAGGGACGCTCCTTCTTTTGCGATTCTCCTTGTCTCCGCATCTGTTATCATGGTGCCATTGAAGCTGAATGAAGCTGAAAGTCCTGCTGAGACATTGAGGCCACTGAATTCAGTGGTAGTACTCGGCGTCATACCACTGCTCAATGATACATTGCCTGGAAAAGTCGCTCCGGTTGACAATCCAGCGGTGAGCGTAAGGTCAGGCATGAACGTAGTCATGACCGCATTCTGGTTCCTCATAGTCTGTTCAAGCAAAATCCTGGCCTGCTGAAGGCTTATACTGCTTGCTTCTGCAGATTCGAGTGCCTCGTCAAGCGTTATGACAGGCAGCTCATCAGCAGCGGCAACAGGTGCCAGGAATAATGCCAACGACAGCAGAAACGTGAAAACATTTCTCATATCGTTCTCCTAAAATATCTTCTGGATATTCTCCATTTGTACGTTACCAAACCAATATGTAAAACGAATATGGCTATTGATGAATTTATTGTCAAGAAATATGTAGTCTGCTACATATTCATTAGCCGTTCATGGCACGTCAACTTCACATAAACTACATAGAAGACGGAAATATGTTCGGAATATGACGGAACAAGTCCAGTAGTGTGAATATGCGCCGCAGGAATCTCTTGCGGCACATATCATTATATTATATCCACGGAATCGAAATCCGCATATCCGGAAGACACGAGCCCTTCCTTCTGCACAGCCCATATGCAGAGCTTCGCACCGGTCCATGTAGCACGTTCCAGCCTGAACGCAGGACCTACAGGAATATATGTGCGTCCATCTTCTGAGTAAGAGAACTTATACATCTTATCCTTACCAAGCTTAAGCCTGAGGTGAACACGGGATGAACTCAGAGGCTTTGAGAGGATCATCTCTTCCTTGGCCTTGCCTTCATATGTGATTTCAGACACATGTCCCCCGTATAATCTAAGGCTATATCCTGCTCCATCATAATATATGGACAGATAGCCATACTCATGACCGATGATGCCTATGGATGCGGAGTCTCCATTCTCTCTTCCCTCAAGACCAAGAGTTGCAGTCATTACAAGTTCCTCAGACTGGGGAATCTGTGTAAGCGCGTTAGGCGCATACCAGAGATATGGCTCACGCTCTTCGTTCCTTATGCATCTCATCCTCAGATGGCCGGGATTCTCTGTAAGGGAATATGCTTTCTCATCTGGATTCGCCTGCCACTGCCACTGAAGGCCAAGCTCAGGAGATGAGAAATCATCGGATGTCTGGATCTGATACTCAGGAGCATTCTCCACCGGGATATCCCACTCGGGGACAGGCTCCCCTATTCCATCGCCATTTATATCCATTCCTATATACGGCCAGCCCTGGAAGAAAGTCATAGGCTGAAGATGCGTTATGCGTCCGAGCTCTATGACATCCTGGAAATGAACGAACCAGTCGCGTCCATCAGGAGCAGTGACCCATGCGCCCTGATGAGGGCCGTTGATAGCTGTCGCACCCTGATTCAGGAGGATCTTATACTCAAATGGACCTTCCAGTGACTTCGAGCGTATTGCGGCCTGCCAGCCAGTAGCCACCCCGCCTGCTGGGAAGAATATGTAATACCAGCCATCTTTCTTATAAGCTTTAGGTCCTTCGCATGTATGAGCAGTCTGCGTACCATCGAATATAAGACGTTCCTTTCCGATGGTCTTCCTGCATTCGCTGTCGATCTCGATCATCATCAGCTTATGCTTGAGACCGCACCGGCTCTTTGCGTATGCGAAGAACATGTAGGCCCTGCCATCATCATCCCAGAGAGGACATGGATCGATCCAGCCTGAAGTATGAGTCAGCATATTCAGCTCGAACTCGCCATTGATATCCCTGCTCCTGGCAACCATGATTCCTTCGTCCACGAGAGGAATGAACACATAGAATGTCCCTTCATGATATCTGATTGAAGGAGCCCATGTACCTGAGCCATGGCTCGGCTTACGATATTTATCGAAAGGAAGAGATCGCACGGCATAGTTTATGATATGCCAGTGCACAAGATCCTTTGAATGAAGAATGGGAACACCAGGAATGTAGGTGAATGACGATGCCACCATGTAGAAATCATTCCCGACGCATATGACGTCAGGATCTGAATAGTCTGCATGGATTATCGGATTATGATAACTGCCCATGACATCTCCTAGTTCTTCATGCCTGTAGTGGCAATACCTTCAACGAAGTATCTCTGTCCTGCGAAGAAGAGGATGATCAGAGGAAGGATCGATACAAGACCCATCGCCATGATCTGGTTCCACTGGATTGAGGATGTCGTATCGATGCTCATTCTAAGAGCAAGCGACATCGGGAACTTCGAATTCGAGTTGATATAGATGTTCGTATTGAAGAAGTCATTCCATGTCCAGAGGAACTGGAAGAGAGCTGCTGAGAAGAGCGCAGGCTTCAGAAGCGGAATAAGGATCTGCATGAAGCATCTGAATGATGAGCATCCATCCATGTAGGCTGACTCATCGAGATCCTTGGGAATTCCTCTCAGGAACTGTACCATCATGAATACGAAGAACGGATAACAGGCGAAAATCGCAGGCACCCAGTATGTCAGATAGGAATCAAGCCAGTGAAGCTTGTTGAAAAGCGCATAACGCGGAATGATGATGACTGAGTTCGGCAGCATGAGCGTCGTTATCAGGATCATGAAAAGCACATTCTTTCCCCTGAAGTCGAAGCGTGCGAAGCCATATGCGACAAGAGAACATGATGCGATCGTGAACATGACTGTAGGAACGACAAGCATGAATGTATTGGCAAAATATGTCGAATACGTGAATGTACCTGTCGTCTGCCAGCCTCTGATAAATGCCTCGAAGCTCCATGACGATGGCAGCAACTGCAGGCTTCCGAATATCTCATTGTTTGTCTTGAAGCATGCAAGGAACATCCAGAAGACAGGGAAAAGCATTACTATGCCGACTGCTATGAGGATGATATACATTATCGTTGCCTTGATATCTTTCTGTGACTTTGTCATATCCTTCCTCCTTAGTTATCGTAGTAGACCCACTTCTTCGAAGTAGCGAAGAGTACGAGCGTCATCACAAGCATGAGTGCGAACATGATCCATGATGTCGCACATGCGTATCCCATCCTGAAATTCCTGAATGCATCTGTATAGAGCTTCATTCCAAGCACATAAGTAGCCTTTGAAGGACCACCATTTGTCACGACAAATGCCGATGTGAAGTTCTGAAGCGCCTGAATCAGCTGCATGATTATATTGAAGAAGGCCACAGAGGAAATCATAGGAAGCGTGATCTTGAAGAATACCGTATGCTTCTTCGCGCCATCGATTGTAGCCGCCTCATAAAGCGATGTAGGAACCTGCTTCAGGGCAGAAAGGAAAAGCACCATCGAAGAACCGAACTGCCAGATCTCAAGAAGACAGATTGTCAGGAGCGCTGTATGCGTGGAACCAAGCCATGGAACAGCCGGGAGATGGACCGCAGCAAGAAGATTGTTGATGAATCCATCATCCATGAAAAGGACCTTCCAGAGAATGGATACGGCAACAGATCCACTGAGAAGCGAAGGTATATAGTAGATGGTCCTTATGTAATTGACGCCTTTGAGCTTCTTATTGAGAAGCATTGCAATGAGAAGAGCAAGGATGACTTTTCCAGGGACAGTGATGAATGTGTACTGAAGCGTGACCTTCATCGAGTTGAAGAAGTCATTGTCAATCGTGAACAGGCGCACATAGTTATCGAGGCCGACAAACTGAGGAGCCTTGAAGATGCTGTAGTCAGTGAACGAATACCATAGTGATGTGATGAATGGATAAAGCTGGAACAAAGCGAATCCGATAAGCCAGATGCTGACATAATAAAGACCGGTCCTGTTTCTCTTATGCCAGCCTCCCCTTCTCAGCTTTCCACTAGCATCAAGCGTTTTTGAAGCCATAGAATCCCCCTAAGGAAAAGAAAGACGGCAGCCCCTATTATGACAGAGCTGCCGGAAAATACGATATTTTTACTGTCTGCTGAGGAAGTCCTCGAGAAGAACAATAGCCTGATCTGCAGCAGCCTCAGGAGTTGCTGTGCCATATGCTACGCTCTCAATTGCATCTTCCTGGATCTGGATGACCTCAGGATTCGTCGAAAGACCCTTATCGCTTGTGCCATTCATGCTCTGTGCATAATCAACAGCCTGCATGATAACCGGGTCAAGTATTCCATTCTCAGCGCAGTAAGCTCTTGCTGTAGATGTCGGAGGAACAGACCTAACATCCTTCAGGATAGCCTGAGCCTCTGGATTATTGTAGAAGTAGTTGAGGAACTTGATAGCTTCTTCGATATTCTTCGAGCCGGAGTATATTGTCATATACTGCGGAGTATCTACGAAGTATCCATCTGTGACTCTGTCCTCAGCAAGAGGAAGCTTCACTGCAGTGAACGAACCGCCAGGAATCGCTTCCATGAGAAGGTTCGCATTGGAAGATGCTGCGAAGCCGAATACGAACTTGCCATTCATCCATGCCGGGTTGTTCTGGATCTGCTGCTTGAATGTAGCACTCTCGGATGCCGGCTGGAACACACCCTGCTTGTAGCACTGGTCGATATAAGAGAGAGCATCGACGAGCTGATCGCGTGTGAAGCCGAGAGTCTTTGTCTCGTCCTCAATGAACTTCTTGCCTGTCATCTGCCTGAGATATGGTCTGAGGACATACTCTGTGAGAATCCTTGTATCGACATTCAGGTAGTAGTAATCAGGATGCTCCTGATGAAGCCTTGCGCCATCCTCAAGCATGTTATCCCATGTGATCTGCTTTGTGAGGTCGATTCCGCATACTTCAGCAGCTTCATTGTTCGCGATCATCGCAAGGCCGGAGATTCCCGTAGGAACAGCAAGGAGCTTGCCATCGAATGTGCCGAAGCTTTCAAGGAAGGCAGGATCGAATCCCGACGTATCGAAAAGCTCTGGATACTGCTTGAGATCTACGAAGAAGTCACCACGGGATACGAAATCAGGAACAGCGTCTACATTCTGCTGCATGATATCAGGGGCTGTTCCGCTTGAAAGCATGACTGCCACCTTGTCGATATATCCTGAATCACTGTTGATTTCTGCTGCAATCTGGATGCCTGGATTCTCTTCCATGTATTTATTGATTACATCAATCGTAGCAGCGTTGCGTGCATCACCGCCCCACCACATGAAACGAAGAGAATTGGAAGAGCTTTCTCCTGAACCACCTGCGAATACCATTGTGGCGGAGATGATAGCCACTGCCAGAATGGAAAGAGCCTTTCTCATCTTGAACCTCCATATGTGCTCGAGCACACTATCTAGTATAAAGCACTCTAAATAGCTGTCAACTTCTTTTTTCAGCACTTTATTATATTCATTATACAGAAGAATATACATGTATTAAATACGAAGGTACAGACTTTTATTCATCACATATCACCGATACATCACCTCGAACAACCAACCTGTATGGATACTTTCAATTTTTCTTGACAACCCATTTTTAGGCAAGGAAAATGAAGGAAAAGAGGGGGTGTGCTCAAGCACGCAATACAAAAAACAAAAAAGGAGGCAGTACTGTGAGAAAGATTCTTTCAATTTTGATGGTTTCTCTACTTACAATCTCAGCTGTTTTTGCCGGTGGATCCGGCGAAAGTGCTGAAACGACTACGGGAGGGGATAAAACAACTATAGAACTGTGGTATCACATATCTCCGGATCAGGCCGCGATTCTTCTGGAACTTGTAGATAAGTTTGAAGAAGAGAATCCCGATATCATAGTCGAAACACAGAGTATTGCATTCGCTGAAATCAAGAAGCAGCTTACAATCGGCGCAGCGGCAAGACAGCTTCCAGACGTCACGCTCTGCGATACAGTAGACAATGCATCCTTCGCTGCAGCAGGTGTTGCGATTGACATAACCGATGAAGTCAATGCATGGGGTGAAATCGACAACTTCTTCGATGCTCCAAGAAAATCTGCAATGTACAATGACCGCTATTATGGCCTTCCCTACTACAGCAATTGTCTCGCAATCATGTACAACAAAGACATCTTCGATGAAATGGGAATCCCTTATCCTACACCTGACTGGACATGGGAAGATTTCGTAGAAGTTGCAAAGCAGACAACAACCCCTGAACATTTCGGTCTTACGATGTGCCTCTGCAGATCAGAGGAAGGTACTTTCAACGTACTTCCATTCATATGGCAGGCTGGTGCTGACTGGAATACGCTTGATACCCCTGAGGCAGCAAAAGCCCTCACCATGATCAATGATCTTTATCAGGGTGGATACATGAGCAAAGAGCTTATCTCCATGACACAGGCTGACATGTGCGCTGCATTCTTCGCAACAGGAAAATCTGCAATGATGGTAGCCGGAAGCTGGCTTAATACAAATATCCAGAACGAAAATCCTGATCTCAACTATGGTGTAGTAACATTTGCAAATGGTGATGCGAATGCAGCTTCTTGTATCGGCGGTGGCAATATAATGATGCTCAAGGATGATCATAAGGAAGCATCCTGGAGACTCATGCAATATCTCAGCTCACCAGAGAATTCACTGTACTACAACGAAGAATGTGGATATATCTCACCGAGAGCTGATGTTGTGGAAATGAGCGAGCTATGGACAACGGATCCTATCCTTTCTGTATATGCAAAGCAGCTTGCTGTTGCTATGCCGCGCGGACCACATCCTCGTTGGCCAGAGATTTCAAATGCTATACAAGCAGCATTCCAGAGTGTTCTTTCTGGAAATGCGACTGTAGAAGATGCACTTTCAACAGCGGCAGAGACTATCAAAGGAATAGAATGATTCCGAAATCCCCCTGCCAATTGTGAAGCAGGGGGATCTTTTTTCCGTTTTCAACCCGAATATCTGAATTCAAAAGGGATGGTATCCATGAAAAGCAAACTGAAAACAAGAAATACATTGCTGTTCTTGTCATTCGTACTTCCAGCAGCAATATACATGATATTGATGGTGATTTTCCCGATAATCTACAACATTGCCATCAGTTTCAGAGACATAAATCTGATGAACTTCGCACAAGGTGGAAGCTCCTTCGTCGGAACAGAGGTATATAAAACCATTTTCAAGGATCCTCTCCTATGGATTTCCATGAAGAATACATTAGTGTTCACGATATGGTGTCTTATATTCCAATTCCCGATTGGTTTTGCTATGGCGATGCTGTTTTCAAGACACTTCCCAGGTGCGCCATCTCTTCGTGGAATAAACTTCATACCATGGATGATTCCAATGGTAGCGGTTGCTGGCATATTCAAATATATGTTCAATGCTGATATCGGCATAATAAACCGCATGCTTATGGGACTGCATTTAATCCAGGAACCTATCCAGTGGCTTGCTTATGGAAATACCGCAATGGCGGCAGTCATTATTGCAAATGTCTGGAAAGGCGTTCCTTTCAATATGATACTCCTCGCTACTGCCCTCACTACACTTCCAGAGGATATATATGAAGCAGCTATCATCGATGGAGCAACTCCAGTACAGAGATTCTTCAAAATCACAGTCCCTCTCCTGAAGCCCGCAATGCTTTCGGTACTGACACTCGGATTCATATACACATTCAAGGTATTCGACCTGATTTATGTGATGACAAGCGGAGGCCCAGGATCATCGACAGAAGTTCTTTCCAGCCTTGCTTACCGATTCTCATTCTCTGAATACAATTTCTCAAAAGGTGCAGCAGTTGCAAATATCCTGTTCATCCTGCTGATGATTGTAGGACTTTTCTACATATATCTCGTCAACAAAGAAGACAAGGAATCAAAAGGAGGTCGCAGATGATTTCGAAAATGAAGAAAAAACAGCTGATTTCAAATGCCATCTTCCTTATCATCGGCATTGGTGTAACATGTCTGTTCCTATTCCCGCTTTACTGGATGATCACAACATCGATACGTGAGCCAGGTTCAACATTCACAAATCCGTCATTCTTCCCTGAATCCGTGCAATTCTCCGCATATGTAATGCAAACGGAAAATGGTGTATCGATATGGTCATACTTCATGAACAGTGTAGTTGTATCATTAGGTACGACAATCCTTACGATAATTCTGGCCATACCTGCTGCATATGCAATCGGCAGATTCAACCTGAAGATAGTCAGCCCAATCATCTTTGTATTCCTAGTGGCTCAGATGATGCCGAGTTCGCTCATCCTTACCCCTATATTCGTGACATTCAGCAATCTAGGGCTCATAAACAATCATCTGGGAGTCATGCTTGCCGATGCTACTATAACGATTCCCTTCTCTGTGATAATCCTAAGGACATATTTCAAGGATATACCAAAGGAACTTGAGGAAGCTGCACTGATAGATGGTGCAGGACCTTATACGACATTCCTTAAGATAATGATCCCTGTGACATTCCCGGGAATCATCACCGCGATATCGATGTCACTGATAATGTCCTGGGGTGATATGGTCTTCTCGCTGACACTTCTTACAAGAGACAGACTCAGAACACTTCCATTGATCCTCTATAAGGCTATGGGAGAGCTGGGCGTCAGATGGGAAATACTCATGGCATACGCAACGATCGTAATCATTCCAATAATCATAATGTTCGTATTCCTGCAGAGATTCCTGATAAGCGGTCTCACAGCAGGTTCTGTCAAAGGCTAGAAAAGGAGGTGCCTTTATGGATAAGAAGAAAATGAATGAGGATCTGGGGAATATCATGCATGGATTGTCTGATACATCGGCAGTACCTGATGATATCGTATTCGTGAATATGCCTCACTTCCCTATGATAAGCGAAAGCAAAGGTCTTTCTCTTATGCTCTGTTCCAGCTTAAGAAGCTGGAAAATACATGGCAATGACTGCATAGACTGCATAGTAGATGCTGCATATATAAAAGAGAGATATATTTACAGATACTTTGATTACAGGCAGGTATTCAGCGAACAGAAAAACCATGGGACAATCACTGTGTCCATACAGTTTGCTTATTCTGATACCGTCAGGATAAATATCCATCAAGGATTCAGCCACAAGATGGAAGATACCGATATGATATCGCCTCATGAACCTTTTGATCAGAAAATCGATGCAAAGGAAGATGATGGCCATCTTTATATATCAAATGGACATATTGATGTCGTAATAAACAAAAATCCATGGCTTCTGAAAATAGTCAAAGATGGAAAGGAGATCTTCTCACAATTCGGTAGGGATAACCATTCCTTCATGCCATATGAGGTCTGTCCTGCAGGATTCCTTTATGATGGCGATGAAGTATACGCCTGTGATTCATTCAGTCTGGGCCCTCACGAAAACATATACGGTTCCGGAGAGAATTTCGGCATGTTAAACAGGAAAGGAAGAGCCATAACGCTCTGGAATACGAATGCATTAGGCGTGAATACAAATAGAGCTTATAAGAACATACCATTCTTCCATAGCTCAAAAGGTTATGCCGTAATGATCAACTCTTCCCACAAAATCCATGTGGACTATGGCAATAAGCTTTCAAAAGCAACCGAAGTGATGGTCGGAGGTGATTGTATTGAATACTTCGTATTCACAGGAAATACATTTGAGGATCGCCTACGCTCATACTACAGGCTCACAGGAAAACCTGCCATTCCTCCTGCATGGTCTTTCGGGCTCTGGATCGGGAAGATAAGCTACAGAAGCGAAGAGGAAGTGAGAAACGTAGCAAAGCATTTCCGCGATGATGATATTCCCTGCGATGTAATACACGTAGACACAGACTGGTTTGAGGAAAACTGGGTATGTGACTGGAAATTCGCAAAAGACCGCTTCCCTGACGAGAAAAAGATGATAAGCGATCTGCACAAACAAGGATACAAGCTTTCTCTATGGCAATTTCCATATGTCGAGCGAGGGAACATCTCTACGGAAGTATATGACGAAGGTGTCGAGAAAGGATACTTCGCTTCGGTCGACAATGGAAACCTGATGTTCCCACATGGGCTCATAGACATGACAAACCCGGAAGCTGTCGAATGGTATAAGAATAAGCTCATCAGACCTCTTCTTGAAGAAGGTGTCGATGTCATAAAAGTCGACTTCGGAGAATCAGCTCCTGAATTCTTCAAATATGCCGGAAAGAAGAGTGAGGAAATGCATAATCTATATGCTCTTCTATACAACAAGGCTGTTTATGACGTATCACGCGAAGTCAAAGGCGACAACGCACTGATTTGGGCACGCAGTGCCTGGGCTGGATCTCAGCGATATCCTGTCCATTGGGGAGGTGATGCTGGTACAGACTTCGGAAGTCTTGCAACTTCATTGAGAAGCTGCCTCAGCTTATCACTTAGTGGATTGCCTTTCTGGTCAAGCGATATCGGAGGATTCTGGTTCGATACAGATCCGGAACTTTATATCCGATGGTCACAATTCGGAATGTTCTGCTCTCATGCACGTCTTCATGGCTTCTATACAAGGGAACCTTGGGATTTTGGAAACGAGACAGTCAGGATTTTCCGAGACTATGTGAAACTGCGGTATGAACTCATGCCATACATAATCAGTCAGGCAGAAAAAGCTGCAAATGGTTCACTTATGCATCGTGCGATGATCAGCTGCTATCCTGACGACCCGAATACGGAAAACATCGAAACGGAATACATGTTCGGCAGCGAATTGCTGGTCTCCCCTGTTCTTGAACGAGGTGGTTATGCAAGAACATATCTTCCTGAAGGAACATGGACGGACATAATATCAGGAGAAAAGATCAATGGCGGCAGATGGATCGAGAAAACATATGCATTGGATGAATTCCCTGTCTTCGCAAAACCTGATGCAATCATTCCGACATGGCCTTCAATGAACTATGTGGGAGAAATCCAGAATCCAGAAATGACTCTGAATATTTACCCAGATACAGGAAAAGACAGTCATGCATGCTTCGATGCATTCGGCATACACTGTGATGTCGACATTACAAAAGAAACAATAAGCATGAATATCACCAGCAGTTACGAAGGTCCAGTATATATCGCAATACATGAAGGGACCTTGGAAAAGACTGCGGTATCAACTGGCCGTTATGAATTCAGGAGGAACTAGATGGCTTATTATGTTGTACCGGAATTTGATGGAATAAGAGATGGGAACAGAATAGTTCTCATGCTTGCAGGAGAAATAGTCTATCTGGAACCATATGGAAAAAATGCAATACGTTTCAGAGCTTCAAAATCGCTGAGGATCGACACAGGACTGAACTGGAATCTCCTTTCTGTTGAAGAATGCATCCCTGAAATAATCATATCTAAAGAAAAAGGCATCCTTGTAAACGGAAATATCACCGCAGAGATAACAGGAGATGGTACAGTCGAGTATTACAGGACATCAGATCATGAGCTGCTTCTTGCTGAATCTTGGATAGATGGCAGAGTCCATACCGCCCCACTCCGGAGAGCTAGAGAATATCGTGTAATATCAGGAGACTCATTCAAGATAGATCTTTATTTCAAGGCAGACAGAAATGAGCATTTCTATGGAATGGGTCAGGATGCCAATGATTGCTTTGACCTCAAAGGTTCCACCGTGGAACTGCTTCAGAAGAATGGAAAATGCACAATCCCATATGTATATTCATCAAAAGGCTATGGCTTTATGTGGAACAATCCGTCAATAGGACGTGCAGAGTTCGTCAATAACCATACGCTATGGCATTCAGAATGCAGTAAGCAGATAGACTATATAATAATGACAGGAGAAAGCCTTCCTGAAATAAACAAGACATTTACTTCAATAACTGGACGAGCTCCCAAGTTCCCTCGCTGGGCTGCAGGACTATGGCAGAGCAAGCTTCGATATGAAACTCAGGAAGAACTGCTTTCCGTTGCAAGGGAATACAAGCGGAGAGGACTGCCTATTTCAGTAATAGTAATTGACTATTTCCATTGGACAATGCAGGGTGAATGGAAATTCGATCCGGAGAAATGGCCTGATCCAAAAGCAATGGTCGAGGAGCTTAATTCAATGGGAATCAAGCTTATGGTATCTATATGGCCTACAGTCGATCCGAGAAGCGAGAACTATGAATATATGAGCCGGCATAATCTGTTCATTAGAGGGGAACGTGGCGTAGATGTGAATTTCATGTTCTTTGGACCGCAGACATCTTTTGATGCGACATATCCAGAAGCTCAGAAGTTCGTGTGGTCACGAGCTAAGCAGAATTATTATGACTATGGGATCCGCATGTTCTGGCTGGATGAAGCAGAACCGGAAATGAGACCATATGATTATGACAATGTAAGGATGTATCTTGGCAATGCAGCAGAAGTCGGTAACATTTATTGCGTAGGTTATGCAAAAGCCTTCTATGATGGAATGAAATCGCTTGGAGAAGATGAGATCTGCAATCTTGTCCGCTGTGCATGGTTCGGAACCCAGAGATATGGGGCTGTTCTGTGGTCCGGCGATATCGCATCGACTTTCGACAGCCTGCGAAAACAGCTTAAGGCGGGGTTGAATGTATCTCTCTGCGGAATTCCATGGTGGACAACAGATACAGGTGGATTCCTCAATGGAGATCCTAATGATGAGGAATTCAGGGAACTTATAGTCCGGTGGTTCCAGTTCAGTGTCTTCTGCCCTGTTCTTAGGCTCCATGGATTCAGACTTCCTGAACCTATCCGCCATCCACTTGATCCTGATGGATATTGTGGCTCAGGTGGCCCTAATGAACTTTGGAGCTTTGGTGAGACGGCCTATGAGATTCTCAGCAAATTCCTGAATATCAGAGAGAAGCTTATCCCCTACATCATGGAAAACATGGAAAAAGCCAGTGAGGATGGAACTCCTCTTTACAGACCTCTTTTCTTTGACTTCGAGAATGACAGCCAGACATATAGCATAGATAACCAATTTATGTTTGGTCCGGATCTGCTTGTCGCACCGATATTGGAATATAGAGCCAGAGAAAGATCCGTGTATCTTCCATCTGGCACCCAATGGACAGATGCAAGGACAGGAAAACAGTACGATGGCGGCCAGATGATTACTGTTCAGGCAGATATTGACAGTATTCCTGTATTCTATAGGAATGGAAGAGACTTAATGTTGTTCAGCTGATTCATAAGGAGAGATTTATGCGTATCGGTATAACAATAGGAGATCCTGCTGGCATAGGACCGGAAATAACAATAAAAGCAATTGCTGTAATGGAGGAAAGCGATGCTTCCTATATTGCCTTCGGTGATATGACCATTCTTGAGCGGGCTATGGAATATCCGGGAATGCCGAGAATTGACCTAAGGCCTATCTCAAGAATTGAAGATGCTATAAATGGCAGAAGACTTCTGAATGTATTCGATATGCATAATCTCGATATGAAAAATTTCCATGAGGGAAAGGAATCAATCCAGTGCGGCAAAGCTTCATATGAATATATTGCTGAAAGTATAAAACATGCCCTTTCAGGAAAGATTGATGCTGTATGTACTGCTCCGATAAACAAGGTAGCGCTTCACATGGCAAATGTTCCATATATCGGTCATACTGAGATATTTGCCGCACTTACAAATTCAGCAGATCCCCTCACCATGTTTCAGGTCGAGAATATGAGGATATTCTTTCTTACGCGCCATGTAGCATTGCGCCAAGCTTGTGATATGGTCACATATGACAGGCTAATGGATTATGCAATCAGATGCTCAAGAGCTCTGCATCAGCTAGGAATAGACAAAGGAACAATGGCTATAGCTGGACTCAATCCACATTCTGGGGATCATGGGCTTTTCGGCAATGAAGAAGATGCTATAGTGAAAGCAGTCTTGGATTTGCGACAGATGGGATTTGATGTAACAGGGCCTGTAAGTGCAGATTCTGTTTTCCATCAAGCACTGCAAGGCAAATATACAAGTGTGCTGAGTCTTTATCATGATCAGGGACATATCGCAGCGAAGACCTACAATTTCGATAAAACAATTTCCCTCACACTTGGAATGCCTATACTCCGGACATCTGTTGACCATGGAACAGCAATGGACATTGCAGGAAAAGGTATTGCAAATGAAACAGGAATGGTAGAAGCACTGAAGGCAGCTTATATATATGCCCCATCATTCAGGAAGGATAAACATTGCTGAAATTATATGATTTGATCAAGGAATATTCATCATATAGCGATGAATCTTCCGATTGGTGGAATGAATGCAGTGAATTCCCTGCTGACGTCTCAATAATACTGGATGATGATCCATTAGGTGGGCAGGCGGTAAGCAATGTGCCTGTTTTATTGGCATGGGATAAAGAGAATATAGAAAAAGCATTCGATGCCGGATATAAGGCATTCTTCATACTTACGTCTACAAGAAGCATGACAGAGGAAGAAGCATATAAATGCTGCTTTAATATAATCTCAAATGCTGCGATGGAAGCTCAGAGACGTAACTTATCGATACAGATCATCTGCAGATCAGACTCAACACTCAGGACTCATTATCCATGCGAGACAAATGCCATCATAAAAGCCCTAGAGAATTCAGGATATCATGTGGATGGTGAAATCATATTCCCGTTTTTTGAAGAAGGGCGCAGATATACGTATAACCTACAGCAGTACAGCATGGATGATGATAACTTGCTTATACCGGTCTCCTCTACTGAATATTCAGCAGATAAGACCTTCGGTTTCTCATCATCCTATCTCCCTTCCTGGATTGAGGAGAAAAGCAATGGAAGAATTTCTGGCTCATCTGTATATACATTCAACCTTGATGAAATCCGGTCAGACTGGAGAAACATAAGCAATAAGCTTCTAAGCTGCAGGAATTTCTGTACAGCTGTTGCAGACAGCATCGAATATAGAGATTTGTTCTCTATTATGAGAGCAATCTGCAAGCTCAGGGAATCAGGGAAGTCATACATACTGAGAACAGCCTCTTCCGGTGTAAAGGCAGCGATATTCAACAAGGGCTCCGGATTAATGGATGATATTATCACAGAAAATTCCAATATCCTGATTGCTGTTGGTTCCCATATGAAAAGAACAAGCGAACAAGTAGAATATCTGCTTTCAAAGGCAAACAATATAAGGGCTGTTGTATTCAACCAGGCATCTGTATTGAATAAAGAAGAACTGGACAGAGAGCTTTTGAGGGTCGAAAAAGCCATATATGAAGCAATAGAGGACGGTTGCGATGTTGTTCTTGAGACAAACAGGAATAGAATCGATTTAGATGATGCAACCCCCGAAGAACAACTATTACTTACAGTCAGAATCTCTCATGCATTCATTTCCATTGTTGATAAAGTCAAATCCCATTTCAGGTATTTCATTGCAAAAGGTGGAAATACATCAAGTGATATCATAAAGTATTGCTTCCATGCGGACATGGCACTCATAGCAGGTCAGATTGAAAGGGGTGTTCCTCTCTGGGTTCTTCCTGACAATACATCAATCGCGATATTCCCTGGAAATGTAGGCAGCAAGGATAGCCTATTGAAAGCATACCGGAGATTATCCGGGAAACATGAATCTGATGCCACAATCAGCCAGAACGGGGCAATAGCAGGAAAGAAATAGAAAAGCGGCATTGAAACCATGCCGCTCATCAAATCATTCTGCGATTATGCGCATGAAACGTTTCTTCCCCGCTTTCAGGAGAAGCTCGTCATCGCTATCAAGCTCAGAAGAGGAAACGACTGTCTTCGGATCCGTGATCTTCTTTCCATTCACCTCTGCACCACCCTGGGTGACAAGACGCCTTGCCTCTCCATTGGAGGAAGAAAGACCTGAACGCGTGAAGAGATCAAGAACTCCGATGCCATTATCGAGATCTGCTTTCGAAACGACAATGGAAGGGACACCTTCCTTGCTCGCACCAGAACCTGCAGAGAAAAGATTCCTTGCGGCATTGAGGGCCTTATCGGCTTCCTCTTCCCCATGGACAATCTTTGTCACCTCATAGGCAAGGCGCTCTTTCGTCTCGTTGATGTTTCTCTTTGGATCCTCGTATTCAGCGATCTCATCAAGAGAAAGGAATGTGAAGAGTTTCATGAACCTCACAGCATCTGCATCTGCGACATTCCTCCAGTACTGGAAGAAGTCATATGGCGAATAGAGCTCAGGAGAAAGGAATACTGCTCCCTTCTCGCTCTTGCCCATCTTCTTTCCATCAGCGCGCATTATCAGATTGAAGGTGAGGCCATAGCACTGCTCACCGCCCATACGCTGTATGAGGTCAATACCTGCGACTATATTCCCCCACTGATCAGCTCCACCTATCTGGAGGCGGCATCCTGTGAGATCATTCAGCATGTGGTAGTCATATGACTGAAGGAGCTGGTAGTTGAACTCAATGAAGGAAAGTCCTCTCTCAAGGCGCTGCTTGACACCTTCGAATGTCAGCATCCTGTTCACAGAGAAATAGACTCCTACCTCTCTGAGGAACTTTATGTAGTTAAGATCCACAAGCCAGTCCGCATTGTTCATCAGGCGTGCCTTTCCAAGACCGGGGGCAGGATTGTCTGAAAGATCGACGATCTTGCCGAGCTGGCCCTTGATTTTCCCCACATTCTCCTGAATGGTCTCTTCCGAGAGGATCTTCCTCATCTCGGTCTTTCCCGATGGATCTCCGATAAGGCCAGTACCACCGCCTACAAGAGCAATTGGATTGTGACCAGCTTCCTGCAGATGATGCATTGCGAAGAACGGAACAATATGTCCTACATGAAGGGATGGACCTGTCGGATCGACACCACAGTAGAATGTCACAGGACCTTTGTCCATAAGGTCAGAAAGGCCATCCCAGTCCGTGCAATCCTTGACAAAGCCTCTGTCGATAAGAACCTGAAGTGCTTTATTCATATCAGGCCCTCTTGTAGTTCTTCATTGCGTCATGGAGGAATGGAACAAGTTGATCTGCGCTGACTCTCACCTGCTCCATCGAATCACGGTAGCGGACTGTGACTGTATGATCCTCAAGTGTCTGGTAATCGACTGTCACACAGTATGGAGTACCGATCTCATCCATTCTCCTGTATCTTCTTCCAACAGCACCTGACTGATCGTAGAAAGTGAAGAAATCGGAGCGGAGCGAGTGCTCAAGCTTCGTCGCATATTCAGCAAGGCCATCCTTCTTCACAAGCGGAAGGACAGCGACCTTCACAGGAGCAATCGCAGGATGGAAATGGAGAACGACCCTTGTATCACCTTCCGGAGTAGCTTCCTCATCATATGCATCGCAGAGTGCCATCAGCACATTCCTTGTAAGACCTGCAGAGGTCTCGACAACATATGGGATATATCTCTCCTGTGTTTCCGGATCCAGGTATGTGAGATCCTTTCCTGAGAACTTCTGATGCTGGGTGAGATCATAATCGGTTCTTGAATGAACACCTTCAAGCTCCTGCCATCCCATCGGGAAGAGGAACTGGATGTCATAGGCATCCTTTGCATAGAATGCAAGCTCATCAGGTCCATGCTGATGCCATCTCAGGCTCTCAGGATGGATGCCCATCTTCTTGTAGAATTCCATTCTCTGCTCTCTCCAGTACGGGAACCATTCCTCATCGGTACCTGGCTTGCAGAAGAACTGCATCTCCATCTGCTCGAATTCACATGAGCGGAAGATGAAGTTCTTTGTCGTGATCTCATTCCTGAATGATTTGCCAACCTGAGCGATTCCGAATGGAAGCTTCACTCTCGAAGACTGGAGGACATTCTTGAAGTTGACATAGATGCCCTGCGCAGTCTCCGGTCTAAGATAGACAATGGATGCGTCATCCGCATTAGCACCGATATGCGTCTGGAACATCAGATTGAAGTTCCTTGGAGCCGTGAATGTACCCTTGTTGCCACACACGGGGCAAGCAGCCTCAAGATCAATCTGATCCGCGCGGAAACGTGATTTGCAGACTTTGCAGTCAACCATCGGATCCGTGAAGTTGGAAACATGCCCTGATGCTTCCCATACCCTTGGATGCATCAGGATCGAGGCATCAAGGCCAACGATGTTGTCATGCATCTGGATCATTTCCTTCCACCAGAAATCCCTGATATTGTTCTTCAGCTCTACTCCCATCGGACCGTAGTCATAGGCACCATTGAGTCCGCCATATATTTCGCTGGACTGGAAGATGAAGCCGCGGCGGCGGCAGAGCGATACGATCTTATCCATTGTTGCTGCTTGTGACATTTATTTCTCCTCAAGTATTGAAAGGCCGCGGCAGAGACGTCTCTCAGCCTCATCGAGCCCTAGTAGTTCTATTGAATCAAAAAGCGGAAGCGATACAGCTGAGTTTGTTATCGCGACCCTGATTGGCTGGAAAACACCATTGACCTTGATCTCCAATGCAGTGGAAAGCGCCGCCAGCTCTTCCTCGATCTGTGCCTGCGCCTTACCTTCCTTAAGACCAGAGATGAGTATCCTGCTGCCTTCCGACAGAGCCTTTACGGTCTTCTCCTCATCAGAGCCCTTTGCTATGTATACAGACTTGTCAGTGACAGGCTCATCGCGGAAGATGAATGCGGAAAGAGGAACGATATCAGAAAGGACCTTCATCCTCTCCTTCGCAGGTTTCACAAGCGCAGCTACCTTGGAGCTCTCTTCTTCTGTCATCGGGTCATGGACGAATCCCGCTTCCTGAAGATAAGGGACTATAAGCGAGACAAGACGCTCATCGCTGCATGCCCTTATATACTGGCCATTGAACCAGTCAAGCTTCTTATAATCGAAAATCGCAGGGGATTTGTGGATTCCCGAAAGCGTGAAGCACTTCTCAAGCTCCTCGCGGGTGAAGAACTCCGTAGAGCCATCAAGTGACCAGCCAACAAGCGCAACATAGTTGATGATGGCCTCAGGAAGATAGCCTTTCGCACGGAAATCGCGGACGGCTGTCGAACCATGGCGCTTTGAAAGCTTCTGCCTGTCCTTGCCCATTACCATGGGAAGATGGCAGTACTGGGGAATCTCCCATCCGAATGCCTGATAGAGAAGCACATGCAATGGACCTGACGGAATCCATTCCTGAGCTCTCATGATATGGGTGATGCCCATCAGATGGTCATCTATGACATTAGCCAGATGGTATGTCGGGAAACCATCGCTCTTCAGGATGATAGGATCAGGTGAGATATCGCGATTGCGCCTTGAGATATCACCCATGAGGATATCATGGAATGTGGTCTTGCCTTCTGTCGGGACACGGAAGCGGATGACAGGCTTTATTCCCTGTCTCTCATACTCGGCCCTTTCCTCATCTGTCAGATTCGCACAGTGCCTGTCGTATCCCTGGTATTCGCTCTTGCTCTCGGTCTGCTCCTTCCTCAGAGCCTCAAGCCTCTCGGCAGAACAATAGCAGTAGTAAGCCTTTCCTTCCTTCACAAGCTGCTGGGCATACTGCTTATAGATATCGAAGCGCTCTGACTGGATATACGGACCGCAGGGACCTCCAACTACAGGTCCTTCATCCCATTTGATGCCAAGCCAGTCAAGTGTTGAATAGAGATCTTCAAGAGACTCATCTGAATATCTTTCCCTGTCTGTATCCTCGACGCGGAGGATGAACTTGCCGCCCTGTGAGCGTGCGAAGAAATAGTTGTACAGCGCAGTACGGATGCCACCGATATGCTGCAGCCCTGTCGGTGATGGGGCATAGCGAACACGAACGTCCATATTCTCTCCTAAAACGTGTCCAATCTTAATATCTTTATCCCCATAAGGCAACTAACAGGCGAAGAACGACAAAGCAGACGCGATGACTTCATCCTCTGCTTTCTTGTCCTTGTCGTAGAGCATGTAATGGGTTGCGCCAGGAATCGTCACGAGCTCCTTGCCGCATGTCATAGAGCGATACAGCGCATCAGTCCACTCAGAAGGAATCAAAGCATCATTGCCAGCAGCAATGATCTTCACTGAACCTTTCAGCAGAGGTGCCTTGTCCATTGCCTTCCTTGAAAGCTTCATAAGCGATGCAAGCTGCCTGAAATAGATCCACGACCAGTATTCAGAACCAAGATACATATCATCAGCAGGAGCATCCTCATAATACATGGAATACCCTGGATCATTGTGCCACTCCGTCTTTTTCCGCTTTGAGAACAACGATGCGGCTGAAAGCTTTGCGATAGGAAGCCTGGCATCCCCTGGAGCCGCGGCAGGGGCAAGAAGCAACGTCTTCTCGATATCCTTCTCCGCTGCTGCTATCACAGCAAGAGCCCCGCCCATGGAATGTCCCGCGATATACACATTGCGGTATTTCTCCTTGAGATCCGCCACAGCATTCATGACAAGCCTCATCCAGTCCATCATGTCTGTATGTGCGAAATCCTTTCCGGATGTCCCATGTCCGGGAAGGCGCGGCGCATAGACATCATAACCGAGAGCGAAAAGATCACGAGCCGGCCTCACGACCTCGCCAGGATATCCTGTATAGCCATGGATGATGAGTATGGCGCTTTCAGGGCGAAAAGGCTGTGCAAGCGTGAAAGAACGCCCTGCCTTGCACGGCATTGCCTTATCCTCATATACCCCTTTGTACCAATATTGAGGAACCGTATATCTGAAAATGCTGCTTCCCTTCACCATGATGCCTCCTGCAGGAGATTAAGCAGATCTATCCTGCTCCTGACCTCTGTCTTTCCGAAAATATTGGCAAT
This sequence comes from uncultured Spirochaetaceae bacterium, assembly GCA_944389075.1. Taxonomy (GTDB): domain Bacteria; phylum Spirochaetota; class Spirochaetia; order Sphaerochaetales; family Sphaerochaetaceae; genus Ornithospirochaeta. The sequence continues at coordinate 12,870 of CALXLA010000052.1, read as the reverse complement.
ATGATTATTCACTGTATTGACTGAGATTCCGAGCTCATAGGCAATCTCCTTATTGGTATACCCCGCTTTTATAAGCCTTATGACCTCGAGTTCCCTGTCCGTAATATGATACTTTTCCTGTATAGTCTCAGAAGAGAGCGGCTCCTTCTTCTCTTCACAGTTTTCCTCCTGGTGCGCTGTCGCGATGAAAAGGAATACAAGGATGGCAATGGAATACGCAATCAGGGCAATAGCCGCGGAGAACTCCCGCATCCACCGGAATATGCAGGAAAGAATCAGGAGAGGAAGAAGAGCGAACGAGATTATCGAGAGCGTCCTGCACATGGTCTGCACCGATCTGTCCGCGATATTCCGCGAAAACACGCATGCGATGACCACACAGTAAATTTCCGCCATTATCCAGAGAAGATACTGCAGCAAAGAGAAGAACGGCATCTCCAGAATGATATATGCTGCGGATACTCCCAGATATACGCATCCGAAGATTATCGTGACGATCTTCTCAGCCGTATGCATAGGACGTGCGACTATCCAGCAGGCAAAGAACGGAAGCATGGCTATTATGAATGCGCAATCTGCCGCAATCAGGGCTTCCCAGATATAGCGCAGCACGATGCCAGGCGTTCCGGAAAATGCATAGGCCGAATAGAGAGCCAGTACATATACGACAATTGCACCCATTACGGATGCAGTAAAAACTATGCAGGCGCGCGACCAGCTGTATCGCGCCCTGCGGTTCCAGATTATCGAGAGCGCAAGGTCCATGCTGACAATGACCAGCGCTCCCAGACTTAGAAGTAGGGGGACTGCCTCCATCTACCTTCTGACCCTCTGGTTATGGGACATATCCGCTTTGCCGCAGATTGCGGTGACATCTTCCAGAAGCATGGAGATGCGGCTTGCATCAATGCCGGTTGCCTGCCTTGCGACTGTATTGTAGTTCCTTGCATTGATATCGGCAGCAGCACGCCTTGGGAAGAGGCGGATGTCCACATTCAGGCCTTTTGTCAGGAAATACTCCGGAGTGAGAGCAAACCCCGGGAATGATTCCCTGAGCTTGTTCATATATGGAGCAAGATCGGTTGTGAACGAAGAGGGAGCTGTGAGATGGAATGCGAACCAGAGTTCGAATGAAGGATTGAACCAGCAGAGCTTCACCTTCTTACGCTCCGCGACTTCCTCCACTTCCTTCAGACCATCCTTATCTATCGAAACATCATCGAATCCGAAAAGCGCCCATGCCGAGTCGAAGCGGCCACGGGATCTTTCCCTGCCTGTATAGTCAATCAGTGTCTTGATATCCTGCTTAGGGGATGTGAGTACAGTAAGATTGACATATCTGCAGTCCTTCCTCATCTGAGAGAAATACAGCGCTTCCGCCTCTGTAGCGCAGACGATGAGGATTGTCTGCTTTGGATCTGTTATATTCTTCCTGCGCTTGATCATTCGGATACCTCCTCATTAGCAGATGCCTGAACAGGCGTTCCATCGTGTACGAAATAGAATTCGCTGAGGATAGGCAGCGAGCCGAAAGCACCCTGCATGTACCGCTGCGATGTAGGGATCCTTGATCTGGCTCCCTTGAAATCGGAAAGTGAGAAATATTCTGTCGAGCTTTCGGAATCCTTCTGCGCGAACCAGATCGCATCGCGCCTGAGAAGGCCATCCCTGAGAAGCGATGGATTGCAGTCTACCACGAGCATCTGGCTTTCCTTATCGCAGTTCTCGAATATCTCCACGATATGGCAGAGAACATCTGGATGGAGAAGCTGTCCGAAATCATCGATTACAAGCGTTTTCTGGGTGACGAATGCCTCGAAGAATGCAAAGCCGATTGCCGTGAGCCTTCTCAGCGAGAGGCTCTCTCCCTGGAACATATTGGCATAGCCCTCGGCTTTCTTATCGTTGACATAGATATGAGTATAGCGGAGATGATCCTCCCCTTTGTCGTTCGTCTTTACCTCGATTCTGCTTATGTCCGTGATATCCATCGCCCAGAGATAGTTAACGAACTGCTCGCCCCATCCTGGATGCGCCTTGAGAAGATCGCAGACATATGACTCTGCCTTGCTGCTGACACCCATCGGCAGGATATTCAGCCGATCGCTGAACCAGTTGTAGAGTTCTGCTGATGTCTGTCCTCCCTTACGTGCAGATCCGGCAAGGAATGTCCTGTTCTCAGGAAGCTTCGCAGCCTGTCTCTTCTTCTCTCCGCGATAAAGCTTTCCAAAGCGATATGAATAGGTACCATCATCGGAAAGGAGCCTTTCGAACATAAGCTTCTTGGAAGAGCCAAGGACATAGTAGAGGCTTTCCTCGAAAATGCGCTCCTTGTTGGCGCGGAGCGTGTACTTCGCGATTACTGAAGGATGCTCTTCGGTTCCATCGCCCTTATCAAGAAGGACATCGATCGCAATAGTCGCAGGCGTTGCCTTATCTATGCCATATGCGAATGTCGTTCCAGTCAATGCGCTCTGGAGAGGATTCTCCGGCCCATCCGGTGCCATGACGATTCTCTTCAGGACCTCAAGAGCACGGACAAAAGAACTCTTTCCCGCCCCATTAGGTCCGATGATAGCGCTTGTCTTTATGACACTAAGCTTATCATTCACTGCTACGACTTTCGACTCAGACAGCCGCGAATCGCGTACAGCCTGGAAGCTTATCGTCTGTGGAGACTTCACGGACTTGAAGTTCGCAATAGTCATGTTCAGCAGCATCTGCCACCTCCTTAATCGAGCACTTGGCTCATCGCTTGTACTGTTCCGATTATAGCAGTTGAAGCATGATACTGCAAAAAATATCGTCATTATTGCGCTTTCAGGCAATCAATAGCCTGAGAATACAATTCAAATACCCTGAAAACGGTAGACTATTGAAATAAAACCTGCATTTTGAGTGCTCAATCTACCATTCTCAGGATATCATATTGAAAATTTTTCAGAAAACTAGTTTAAATTCATCAATATATTTGTCAGCTCAAAAGGAGTTTCAACTTCCCTGAGCTCGCCGAACGCTCCTTCCGGCTTCTTCGCACCTGTAACAACCACGGCAGGCATGCCAGGCTCTGAAAGATGATCCACAAGCCATGAAATGCTGGAAGGCTTTATCTCCGCAAGCACATCGGTAATTCCAGAAAGCACGATCACGCTGAATGATGCGGAACTCACAAAACGCTTCAGCACTTCCATTCCATTGTTCGGATTTGCCGCAACCTGCATCCTCGAAGCCTTTACGGATGACTTGCCCGCAAACGCAATGCAGGCACTCTTCTTCGAGGAAAGATCCGGTATCGTTGTCTCATCCCTGACAAAAAGCATTCTCACCTCACTAGATACTCATAAATAGAATCATCGAGCCATTCCTCAGGAATGACGAAGCTCTCGGTCTCGGCAGCAAGCTGGGCCTGAGCCTCCTTGTTGCGCCTTGAGACAGTCGTCAGATCGGAAATGGTATTCTGGACATTCTGCGCAGGCGAGACCTTCTGAACTTCCTGGAGAATTCCGATTGCATCATCATATCTGCCCTGTGCAGCTATAAGCAATGCGGCATTGTATCCTGATGGCGCATGTCCATATGAGTTCCAGCAAGAAAGGAAGACTGAGAGCGCCGTCTGATAATCCCCGTTCGATACAGCATCATATGCAGGACCGGCCTCCGCAAGCTCCGGATTGTTATCCATCAGCGTCACATCATAGTAGGCTGTGGTAGGCACGAAAAGACGTATGACACCTTCCTGGAAATTGCGGATCATGCGGCGGAAGTAGTATTCAGAATCGTTGTAAGATGGCCACATCGGATCGATTGTCTCCGTAAAGCTCGTATAGTCGGAGAATGTCTTCGTAGTGACAATCCTCTCTGTAGCTGTATCGACAACTGTGATTGAATAAGTGATCGAGATTCTTCTCTTGAGATGATACTCGTATTCATAGTCATCGACATATCCGCCGTAGTACGGATCGTAATATGAGACCCTGTCGACTGTGGTATAGATGCTCTCATCTACATTCATCGCATCGATACGAGGAATCATCACAGCATCGTACCCCATTCTCCTGAGCTCTCTGGAGACATTCACAGGCGCATACAGCACGGCATCCGTCTGCGACGGCGAAAGCAGATTGTAATAACCTGACGAACTGAGTGTGGACCAGAGCTGGTCCGTCGCATAGGAAGCGACAGATGCTGCGGTTCCCGAGCCCCACGTAGGATGAATCATGACACCGAAGCCTGCCGCATCGACAGGTATCCAGCTTCCGCTGGAGACATAGCCACGATACGGAACAGTAGACGCAACAGCAAGATTGCGGTATCTGCCCATATTCACCTCAGAAGGCATGGTATACGGAATCGATACAGTAGTCGCACATGATGCAAGCAGCAGAACCAGAGCAAAAAGCATCACAAGCATTCTTGATTTGATTTTCATAAGCAAAGGCAATCCACTCAGACTGCCATTCCCCCTATAGCAGAATCTTTCTATCTCCAACACCCGACGGGTGTTCACATCATGCCATGAAGCTCGAGTCCCTCAGCCTCAAGGCTTCGGACACCGCCTTCAGCATTCCCTTTATCCCTGCATTGCCCCTGCCAGCTTCGGAAAGCCCTGCATCACCCACGAGACCTATACGAAGGAATGGCAGTCCCCATGAGAGGATCAGCGTCTCATCCGGAGCTGCCGCAGAACATGCGGCAAAACCTTCCACGCTGGTCATGACAAGTATCGCAGCATATTCTCCCCTCGCGCCGTTTGCGAAAAGATACTCAGGCGCGATCGGTCCTATGACATTCATACCGAGGTGCTTCGTGATGTCAACGGCAGGAATGATAGCTTCAGCTTCCTCCTTGCCTGCCCAGCTTCCATCTGCATACTGGGGATTGAGAGAACCTACAGCCAAGGGCTTATCCTTATCAAAATACGGGGAAACGCGGAGAGCATCGATCTTTATAATTTCCTCTATGATCTTCTCGCGCGTGACTTCGGCAATCGCAGAGACAAGCGAACGTCTGTGAGTCAGGCCGAATATATTGAGATTGCCTGCGAACAGCATATTCTCCAGCCTGTCAGACGATGCGAAGATCCGGAGAAGCTCATGTACGGATTTCTCCTTATAGCCAGCGGCAGAAAGCGATGCGCCGCTTACAGGACATGTAACGAGGGAGCTTCCAAGTCCGTTCTGGATGATATCGACAGCTTTCTCAAGCGCCCTGTATGATGCCTCTCCAGCCTCAGGGATGACCTTACCGTAACCGAAGTCCCTGAGAGGAATCTCTGATGAAGAGAAGAATATGAACCGTTCACCTTCCCTTTCCGCAGCCCTGAGCTCATCTTCGGTTTCAGCAAAGCATGAAAAAGGGAGAGGCACTGAAAGATCTGCTGCTGTCTGCCTGAAAATGCCGGCATCACCGGAAACGACTATAGCAGCATCCTTTGATGATGAGAGTGCATCGACAGTCTTGATGATAATCTCCGGGGATGTCCCACAAGGATCTCCCATTGAGAGAACTGTATACGTGCGCATACAGGAATTCTACCACAAGACAAGCTACCATGAATAGGAAAAAGGATTATAATCAGGTCATGGAAGAGACAGAAGATACCGAGGAAGATGTCCTCTATACAATCATACCCGAAATCGATGACGGGATAGCCGAAGACAGCGGATTGTATGAAGACGAAGATGATGAGTATCTCGATATAGATTTCTGAAAGATGTATTGACATCACAGTGATTACTTCTTATAGTAACAATTACTATAGGGAGTAACACATGAGGAAGATACTATTGCTTTCGCTGCTTCTGATTTCGTCATTCTCGCTATCTGCGCAGGCTTCGGCAGAAAGCGATGACCTGAAAATAGGCATATCGAAGCTGATGGCCCACCCTGCCCTTGATGATATAGAAAGAGGCATAATCGACTATCTTGAGGAAAATGGAGTCAATGCCGAATACGATCTCCAGAACGCAAATGGCGATATCTCGACAGCTGCGTCGATTGCGAATGTATTCAGGACAGAGGGTGTTGACATAACAATAGGAATAGCCACACCGGCTGCGCAGGCGCTGGCAAATGCCTTTGAGGACATTCCTGTCGTCTTCGCTACAGTAACGGATGTGGAAGCAGCAGGTCTTTCTGGTCTGGATAATGTCGCAGGCACATCAGACGAAGTGCCCATCAAAGAGCACTTCAGCCTGATTGAGCAGCTGACAGGAGCGGAATCAATCGGCATGCTCTACACCTCAGGCGAGGCAAACGGGATAGCGAGCATGGAGAGGATGAAAGCCGTATGCAAGGAAAACGGAGTCAGCTTCATCTCCGCGTCCGTGGCAAACTCTTCAGAGGTCCGGATGGCGGCGCTTTCCATAATAGACAGGGTAGATGCGATGTATGTCGCAACAGACAACACGGTGATATCAGCAATCTCATCGCTTTCCGAAGTCTGCACTGAGGCCTCTGTCCCTCTGTTCAGCGCAGACACGACCTCGTCATTCGGAACCGATGTGCTTGTAGCCGGAGGCTTCAACTACTATCAGTCAGGACGGCAGACGGGAGAGATTGTCCTCAGGATCCTCAATGGCGAAAGCCCTTCTGAGATAGGTACTGAATATCTTGAGGATCTGGATCTCTATATAAATACGTCAGTCGCATCAAGGCTTGGCATTGAAATACCTGCTGATATGCTTGAGAACGCTGCATACGTTGTCTGAAAAGAATATTTTCTGAATATTTATTCACACTTTGAATCTCAAACATTGCATTCTAATCTCTCCTTCCTGTATAGTTCGAATAACTAACAGGGAGGTCTTATGAAAAAGATACTGATTCTGCTTGCAGTACTTATTCAGACATTTGCTCTTGCTGCAGGAGGAACTGCAGAGGCTGCCGATGATGGCACTATACTGATAGGAGTTTCTAAGCTCCTTTCCCATGCTGCGCTTGATTCTGTAGAGGAAGGTATGCAGGAATATCTTGCGACGACTGATATCAATGTAAGATATGATTTCCAGAATGCAAATGGCGATATCTCTACAGCATCGTCGATTGCCCAGCAGTTCAAGAGCGAAGGTGCTGACATCGTCCTCGGAATCGGAACAGCATCGGCACAGGCTCTGGCGAATGTCTTCACTGACATCCCTGTACTTTTCGCTGCTGTGACAGATCCTCAGGATGCCGGCCTTGTCGCAGATAACAATGCGCCAGATCCGGAAAGCAATGTCTGCGGCGTCAGCGACATGAATCCTGTAGAAGCCCAGATCAAGCTTCTCATCGATATCACAGGCGCAAAGACAATCGGCAATGTCTACTCATCAGGTGAGCAGAATGGCATAGTCCTCATGGAACAGGCCAAGGCCGCCTGTGAAAAGCTCGGGGTGGAGTTTGTCGAGGTTGCTGTAACAAACTCTTCTGAGGTGATGATGGCAACCCAGTCGATCATAGACAGAGTCGATGCCGTATATATCGCAACTGACAACAATGTAATCTCCGCGCTCTCTGCCATCGCAGATGTCTGCGATTCCGCAGGCAAGGCTCTCTTTGCAGCAGATCCATCCGGAGTCGATGGTCTTCCATTCCTCATCTCATGGGGATTCAACTACCATTCAATCGGTGTCGAGGTCGGAAAGCTCATCGAGAGAATCGTCAATGGGGAGAATCCTGGTTCACTCGGCACTGTATTCCTGACAGATCCTGCTGATTTCGAGCTCTGGTACAATCTTGACACAGCAAAGAAGCTCGGAATCGAGATTCCTCAGGAACAGATCGACAGCGCTAAAGTCATAATCGAAAATGGCGTGAAGACAGTACGCTGAAAATCTGCTATTGTAGAATAGGCCGCCTTATGGCGGTCTTCTGCTTTGAAATACACGAAACCAAAGGATGGGCGGTAATCATTTATGATTGAAGGAATTTTCGTAGAAGGCCTGATCTTCTCGATAATGGTTCTGGGAATCCTGATAAGCTACAGGATTCTCGATTTCGCGGATCTGACATGCGATGGATCTGTCGCAACTGGCGCGGCAGTCGCAACGATGTGCATAGTGAATGGACTTGGTATAACGGTCGGGCTTGTGCTGGCATTCCTGACAGGAGTCCTCTGCGGACTTGTAACTGCAACGATACACAACAAGCTCCGCATCCCCGGGCTTCTTGCAGGTATTCTGACAATGACTATGCTCTATTCCATCAATCTCAGGATTCTCGGGAACAAAGCGAATGTATCGCTCGTAAGGGTCGAGACACTGTACAGGCTGTTCCCGGAAGCATTTCCATTCCTGTCTGATGCTGTGGCATCCCTTGCCGGCACGCTCATCTTCGTACTTATAGTGAAGATCCTCATGGATCTCTTCTTCCGTACAGATCTAGGACTCGCACTCGGAGCTCTTGGCGGAAATGAGCAGGTCATAATCTCTCAGGGAATGAATCCATCGGCCCTGAAGCTCATCGGAGTCGGGCTCTCAAATGGCCTCATCGCTCTCTCAGGAGGACTTCTCGCGCAGTATCAGGGCTTTGCTGATGCCAATCTCGGAACAGGAATGGTCGTACAGGGACTGGCAGCGATCATGCTCGGAGAATTCCTCTTCTCGTCCAATAAAATCACGCTTATAACACTCAGGGCAATACTCGGCGGCATCATCTACAAAGCACTGATGTTCCTCGGCAGGAAGTATGGTTATCTCATCGGCATCACGCCGAACGACTTCAAGCTTCTTACAGGCATACTTGTCATCATCTCCCTTGCAGTAGCTCAGACAAGGGCAATGGCAGCTGCAGGCACTGCAAGAAAGAAAGCCCTTTCGAGAATCGAGAACGGAGGTACCGAGAATGCTTGATATCGAACACGTAACAAAAGTCTTCTTCCCTGGAACCGTGAATGAGAAAGTGGCGCTTGAGAATATAAACCTCCATGTCAATTCCGGTGATGTGATCTGCGTAATCGGTTCCAACGGATCTGGCAAATCAACCCTCTTCAACATGATAGCGGGGACTTTCCCTGTGACATCCGGTACGATAAAGCTGGATGGGAAGGATATAACTAACGCTCCTGAATACAAGAGGGCCTTCATGATCGGAAGGATTTTCCAGGATCCGACTAAAGGCACAAGTGCGAATATGTCTGTTGAGGACAATATGAATCTCGCATCCTCAAAAGGCATGAAAGGCCTCAGATTCGGACTCACGAAGGAAAGGAGAAAGTATTTCCAGGGACTCCTTGAGTCAATCGGCCTTGATGACAGGATGTCAGACAATGTAGGGCTTCTCTCCGGTGGACAGCGTCAGGCCCTTACATTGCTTATGGCGACCCTCTCACACCCTAAGCTGATGCTTCTTGATGAACACACCGCAGCGCTTGACCCCAGAAATGCAGAAATCGTCATGGATCTCACAAAGGAGTACATCAAGCGTGACAACCTCACTGCGATGATGGTCACTCACAACATGCAGTTCGCCATAGACTACGGCAACAGGCTTATAATGATGGATGAGGGCCACATAATCCTTGACCTTGCTGGTGACGATAAGAAAGGCCTTACCGTACAAGGCCTCGTAGATGAATTCAGACATATAAGGAAGAAGGAATTCGATTCAGACGAAGGGCTTCTTACCAACTAGGAACTAAATGGCCGGGGCTGATAAAGCTTCGGCTTTCTTTCTTCAATCACATAACACGTCTGGAGATTCAGATACATTTCCATTCAGTGATTCCCCTCTCTGCAGAAGAGAAGCTTATACCAACTTTGTGGATCTTCGTCTCAGGCCTCATCAGATAGCTGTATTTCTTGGCATATCCACGCTCTTCTATCTGATGCAACGCCTCTTCCGCGCTCCTGTCAACCTTCAGCTCGAATATCCAGATATGGCTGTCCGTGATTATCGCCTCATCTGCCCTTCCCCTGTATCCCCTGTCCTCGCTGTATGACAGCATACCTGCCATTATGAACACTGCATGGAATATAGAGTGATAGAACCTCTCGCCCATATTCCCTGCAAGCTCATACGAGAATGCGGAGAAATACTCATCGAGCCTTCCCATCACCTCCTCGGCATTCCCTTCACGGCAGGCCCTGATGAATGACCTTATCCACAACGCATCATTCAGATCTGTATTTCCCCTGTATTTCCGTACCAGATCACGGACAAAGCTCCTTCTCACCTCATTGTTCGGAAACGCAAGCCCCAGCATTCCGTCCTCATATGTACCGATTGAGAGATAGCCTGCGTAATACAGGAATGCGGAAGCTCCCTCTGAAGAGAGAGTCCCATCCGCTATATCATCTATATCAAACACAGAGAATGCATCCGGACTGATAAAAAGCCTGTCATCATCAAGCAGCTCCAGAAGATTATTGTTCCTGGCAAGATTCACTGCCATCGTGGACGCTCCCGTCTCTATCCACCAGGCTCGGAACTCATAGTATGTCGTGAAGAAGAACCCTATCGATACAGGATTATACACTGTCACATCCGACATGTATGAGAATCTGTATCCATCATAGTATTCCCTTATCTTCCTCTGGAACTCTTCCCTTGATCTGTATTCTCCTGGATGCTCCTCAAGGTACTCATCCATGCCCTCTCCGAAATAATCGCCCAGCTCCTTATCCGTATAGCCGAATGCCGCTGCGAACACAGGATCCATTGAGATGTCCCGGAGATTGTTCATCGCAGAGAATATCGAGAGATTCGCGAGTTTCACGATCCCTGTTATGAACAGCATCCTGGTGGAGCCTGTCATATCCTTGATCGTCTTGTACAGGGAATTGAATACCGCCCTGACCTCTCCGATGAATGCTCTGTCATCCGATTCCAGAAGCGATGTGAACGGTGAGTCATACTCATCGATTATTATGACAACTTTCTTCCCAGTCTTTCTGACAAGCACATCGATAAGATTCTCAAGCATGCTGGCAGGATCGCTGTTTTCTATAACCACACCGTTATGGCGGGCTTCCCTGGCAATCATGCGCTGCAGTCTTGAGAAATAAATATCCCTCAGCATTGTTATGCTGCTGAATGAGAAATGCAGGACAGGATACTTCTCGAAGCTGTAGTCTGTCTTCTCTGTTATGTACAGTCCTTCGAAAAGCTCTCTGTTTCCTTCAAAGAGCTCATGAAGCGTCGAACAGAACAGGCTCTTCCCGAACCTTCTCGGGCGCGACAGGAAGAAGAAGCTCCCTTCCGGGCTTCTTGCAAGCCTGTAGGCATATTCCGTCTTATCAACATATACCATATCGCACTGCCTGATCGTACGGAAATCAGATGTGCTTACTGTCACGTCCTTCATGTCCTCAGTATACACTGTATCAAGAGTATTCGTCATAACTTCCCCCTGATATATATACGCAGGGAAATCATATTTCCGACAATCAATAAGGGCGTAAAGTTCTCAAAGTGATGATTCATTATTCATTATGGCTTCTAATCATCGCATATAGGAAACTCATGGAAGCCGGATGGGACGGGATGAGGGATGCAGAAAAACAGCAGAAGCTATCGGAAAGAAATACCTGAATGACTTATAAGATAAACCGAATCATGATGATACCCGCTGCTCAATTGAGCCACTGATTTCCATAGAAAACACCTCTCTGCCAAGCTTTAACATGTATACATACCATATTTGAATGCATAAGCATTGTTTCAGAACAGTGCGATGATCATTCATTCCGGGTCGATAGCATAAACTGAATCAATACTACCAGGTTATGTTTCCTGTGTATTGTTCCATATCAGCGGTTCTGACAAGAGCACGTTTACGGAAGAACGAGATGCCGAAACCGATTATCCTGTCATAGTCGAAAAGGTCACTTCCGTATTCACGTTCCTTCAGCTGCGCTATTGCCCTGTCCGCTGCATTCCCCATATCTTCGGGACTGTCCGCAATCTTCAGCTCAAAAACAGCTGCATAGCCGGTATTCCTGTCCAGGAGGATGATATCCGGTCTGCCATCTCCCGATTCCCTGTTGGATCTGACGATATATCCAGCACCGGAAAAGAGGCCCGCTAGGAACGCATGGTAGAAATGTTCCCTGAAGTCATATGTGCTTATTGTCTGCTTCAGATACTTTGATATCTCATTCGATAGATCTGTCTCATTCCCAGACCATATTGCATCAAACAGTTCTTTCCTGTTGCTTCTTCTCACTTTCTCAGAGAACCATTCATCGACAGATGATATGAACAGCCTCCTTATCTCCTCATTCGGAAGCCTGAGCTCGTTCTCTTCATTAGCATCATATTCGCCAGCAAGGGTGAGGTATCCTGTCATCAGGAACAGGCTCCAGATATTCTCTGGCGCGGAATAGAGATTGCTGTATGTAAGCGTCTCCGTGATTCTCTTCCTTATCGCGCTCCCGCTGATGAGGGCAGAATAATCATCTCCGACCTCCGCATCAGTCATCTCTATAAAGCGCTTTATTACATCATTGCCGCTTGAGTTAGCCCAGTAGTTCTCAGGCTTCGAGTCAGGATTCACAAGAAGCTTGTCCGCATATGATATAACATCCCATGGCGTATAGATGCTGATCCCGCCGATTGAGTAGCCATCATACCATTTTCTGATGATATCGGCCTTATCCTCAAGGCCTGCATCATGAAGGAGCCTCATGACTTCCTCGTCCGTGAAACCGAAGGCATCTGCGAACTTCTCCCCAGTCACTGAATAGACCGTGAGGTTGTTCAGCCCTGTGAACAGGCTTTCCCTTGATATCCTCAGGCAGCCTGTGAGTATCCCTTTCTCTGTGTATGGGCAGTCCTTGAGCACTGAGAGAAGCATGGCTCTGATCACATCCAGCATCTCTCTGTAGTAGCCGTTCTTCTCGGCCTTATCGAGAGGGACATCATACTCATCAATGATGAAGATCACCTTCC
>CALXLA010000051.1 GCA_944389075.1 uncultured Spirochaetaceae bacterium | reverse complement strand
TACGTATGCTGATTGCCTTCCACCTGAAGGCAATGGGCGCAGATGTGCTTGAGGCAGACAATGGCAATGACGCACTTTCCATCATTGGCAAAGGCGGTATAGACCTTGCCATCCTCGATATAATGCTCCCGGGTCTTTCAGGAATAGATGTGCTGAGATCAATCAGGGAGAACGGCCCGGAGAAGGAGCTTCCTGTGATAGTCGCATCGGCACTCGACTCGGAAAGCGATATAATCTCGGCTCTAGAGGAAGGCGCTGATGACTACATAACAAAGCCATTCTCGCCTAAAATACTGACAGCAAGGGTGCGTTCCCTTCTCAGGCGCACATCCCCGAAAGGACACATCATAAGCACTGCAAAAGGTGTTACGCTCGATACTGGGAAGCGCAGGTGCTTCGTTCTGGATGAAGAGGTACAGCTCACTGCTACAGAGTTCGATATCCTCAGCCTGCTCATCTCTGCAGATGGCTGTGTAAGGAAAAGGACCGAGATAATCGAGGAAGTGAAAGGAGATGACTACCCTGTCACCGAAAGATCGATTGATGTGCAGATCGCATCACTGAGAAAGAAGCTCGGGAAAGCCGGCAAATACATAGCGACTGTATGGGGAATAGGATACCGGTATGCTGAAGAATGATATCGGGAAATCACGGTACATGGCGATCTTTCAGGCTCTTGAGGAAGGGATTATCCTGATAAACAGGAAAAACAGGATCGTGCTTGCGAATGACTGTGCATCAAAGATGGTTCCATGGGCTGTTCCCCTCGATGGCAGGGACATTACGGAGGTATTCTCATCATCGACACTGGAGAGAGGCCTTCAGAAAGCTGTGGAAAACAGCAGCAGGACTGCAATAAAGGTAACTTGCTGGAAAGGGAGAACCGGAGACAAAGCAATTGTCAAAGGCAAAGGACGCGAGAAGATGTACAGCCTTTCCATAACCGCAATCGATGAGAAGTATACACTGATTTCGGTGAAGGACATAACGGAGATAGAAAGGCTTTCCCATGTGAGACAGGACTTCGTTTCGAATGTCTCACATGAGCTCAAGACGCCGCTGACAGCCATAACAGGCTTTGCGGAGACTCTCGCGGAATCAGATCTGAGTCCTGAAGAGACAAAGAGATTCGCTTCGATAATCCTCAAGAACAGCAATCATATGCAGAGGATAGTCTCAGACCTCCTGCTGCTTACATCACTGGACAGGACAGAGCTTGAGCCTGTCATGTCTGAGACAACGGACAATGCTATCTTCAATGAAGTAAGGACTTATACTGACTATAAGGCACAGGAGAAGGAAATCTCTGTAAGATATATCGCCCAGAGCATACAGGTCAGATGCCAGGAATCGCTGATCGTGCAGGCCGTGATGAATCTTGTGCTGAATGCAATAACCTACTCTCCTTCAGGTACGGAAGTGACTGTCAGATCGAAAATGAGGGCAGGCTTGATGGATATCATGGTAGAAGACCATGGAGTCGGCATCGAGAAGCAGGATATCGCGAGGATATTCGAACGCTTCTACCGCGTCGATAAAGGCAGGAGCAGGGAGTCTGGGGGAACAGGTCTCGGGCTTTCTATCGTGCGCCATATAGCAATCCTCCATGGCGGTACGATAAAGGCGGAATCAGAGCCGGGAAAAGGCTCTGTGTTCATTCTGTCGATTCCCTCAGCTGATCCAGGAGAAGCCGATCATTGGCGCGAAGGATGTGAAGTCAGTGGCTTTGAATGAGACGCCGATGATTCCGTAAAAGCCTTTTGCACCGCCGCGCATCATGAAGTTCACTGTCGCATTCTCCGGATTGAAAATCACCCACTCATGCTGGCGCTCAAGATATGAGACACCTATGGTGAGATCGGCATCAGGAAGGAACTGGAATGTGATGTCGCATTCGAATTCAATGGACCTCGTGGAAGCCTCCACAAGACCTGTCAGGGAGAATGATGCGCGTGGTCTGACAAGCATCAGGTCTCCGCGGGATGTATATCTGGGCCCCTCAAGAGCTGCGGAGATGGTAGTTGATTCTGCGATTGCATCGCCTCCGATATACAACTGGCCATTTGAGAGAGTCAGAATCTTCCCTATATAAACTCCAAGGGAGAATGGGGATACATCGAGTATCGCGCCAAGGCCGAGGTTGAAGAACTCGCTTCCTGTATCACGTTCGAAAGGAGTGAACCAGCCATTCGTTATATAATCGCCGAAGTTGTTTATGTCCTTATCCCTCCTGACCATCTGATTGCCACCGGAGATCCTGATTCCGAAGGAGAAATAAGGCACTGCATATGCGGCATTCAGCTCGACCTTCAGCGATGAATAGACATCATATATCGGATTTTCCCTGTACAGCCTGTCGTACTCCAGCCCATAGTATGCTGTAAGGGATATATATTTCGAAATGAATGTGGCATCGACTGTCCACATCTGGTCCTGCACGCCTGAAAATCCATATCCGAAATCCGATGGAGTAAAGCTGTCCCTTATGTTCGTCCTGACAGCAATCATCCCAGGCTGTACTTCCATCAGAGGAAGTGCTGCCGGATTTGAGAAGATATCATAGAAGCGCCCTGAGTAGGCAGCGGACTGGAGAGGTGAATCGATTGCATTGTAATCAACTGCCGCGGCAGAAAGCACAGCTGAAAGAAGTATCGCGGCAATTGTTGCAAGGCACCTTTTCATGGCACGATTATAACAAAGAATCATATTGGTGGTACACTCTGCATATGGGCTCAGTCTTCTTTCATATCGACCTTGATGCTTTCTTCGCATCCGTTGAGATGCTGGATCATCCTGAATACAGGGGAAAGCCTCTGATCATCGGGACACCAGGGCCAAGGCATGTCGCATCAACCTGCTCATATGAGGCAAGGAAATACGGAGTCAGGAGCGCAATGCCGATGACAACAGCCCTCAAGCTCTGTCCTGATGCGATATGCGTACACGGCAGAATGGAGAGATATGCGGAGAAAAGCAGCGAGGTCATGTCGCTTATCCGGGACTTCGCACCGGGATTCCTCCAGGTCTCTGTAGATGAAGCATTCCTTGACCTTACAGGCATGGAGAGGATCTATCCTCTTCCGGGAAAAGCCGCAAGGCTCCTGAAGGAGAGCATCATGGAGAAGACAGGCCTTACGGTATCCATCGGTGTAGCTCCATCGCGCTATCTTGCGAAGCTCGCTTCTGATTACAGGAAGCCTGATGGACTTACGATAATACCTCGCGGAAAGGAAGAGGTCTTCATTGACTCGATACCTCTGAGGAAGCTATGGGGAATCGGCGATTCAATGCTCAGAAGCCTTGAGCGCAGAGGAATACATTCTGCCGCTGAGATAAGATCGATAAGCATGGACAGCCTTGTCAGGATGTTCGGGCAGTCGTCAGGGACATTCCTGTTCAATGCATCGAGGGGAATAGATCCGGGAATCTATCAGGGAGAGGCGAAATCACGCTCGATATCGACAGAGACGACATTCTATCCAGATGTGTTCTCAATAGATGCCCTTGAATCATATATACTTGAGATGTCAGAGGAAGTGATGTTCCGTGCCATGGAGGAGAAGAAGATACCAAGAACGGTGGGCATCAAGCTTCGCTATGGTGACTTCACTACGATATCCGCACAGACAACTCCACCGAATGGCATCTACTCTTCCTCGGATGTGTATCAGATAGCCAGACAGCTCCTGCATTCGAAATACAAAGGCCAGGGTGTCAGGCTCATCGGTGTCGTTCTGCAGGGACTGTACGATGGTTCGGAACCTGCACAGACGGAATTCTTTGCGGAAAAGGAAATAAAGGAACGAACTCTTGAGAAGACGATAATGGGCCTCTCGAAGAAAGGAAGCAGGCTCATCCGGGCAAGGAATCTGAACAAGGAATGATGGCATGGGATATTTTCAGAAATGCCGTTTAGTGATACTCTCTCCGTATGCTCAGCATATGCCTTTTCGAACCTGAGATACCACAGAATACAGGGAACATCGCGAGGACTGCCTCTGTGACCGGCACTCCATTGCATCTTGTCCGTCCCCTTGGTTTCGATATCTCGGAAAAAGCTGTCAGGCATGCAGGCCTTGATTACTGGGATTCAGTATCACTGACAGTACATGACAGCATAGATGAATTCTTCGAAAAGCATAAGGACAGCTGCTTCTATTTCTTCTCTGCGAAAGGAAGGAAGATATATTCAGATGAGCGCTTCGATGGCAGCAAGGATATTTTCTTCATATTCGGCAAGGAAAGCACAGGACTTGATGAGTCTATCCTCAGGGCATATCCTGAGCAGACACTGCGCATTCCGCTGAAAAGCAACGCAAGAAGCCTGAATCTTTCCAATAGCGTGGCAATCGCTGTTTATGAATACTACAGGCAGCTCGGTTTTCCGGGACTGTCTGAGGAAGATGGTCTACACCGCATGAAATGGCAGGAGGATAATGTATGAGGATTTCGATAATCGGAACAGGCAACATGGGCTCAGCAATAGCAAGGGCCCTGTCCACGACAGACCACGAAGTCTGCGTTTTCGATGCTGTTCAGGAAAAAGCTGAAGAGCTTGCCCGTGAATGCGAGACGATAAAGCTCCTTCCGAGCATCAAGAGCGCATCAGGAAGCGATGCAGTAATTCTCGCTGTGAAGCCACAGATACTGCCTGGACTTTATCAGATGCTCAGGGAAGTCGAGACAGACCTCTGGATCTCTATAGCAGCAGGGGTTCCTCTTTCTGTTCTCGAAGATCACCTCGGTACTGGCAATGTGATAAGGTTCATGCCGAATATCGCGGCAAGCGCCAAGAAAGCTGTCACAGCTATAGCCGCAGGAAATGGCGTTCCAGCAGAAGGCCGTGAGCTTGCATTTGAGATCGCAGGAACATTCGGGACATCGTACTTCCTTCCGGAATCCCTCTTCCCTGCTTTCATAGGAATATCGGGGTCAGGAATCGCATTCATGTTCGAGATGATGCATTACATGGCACTCGGTGGCGTCAGAGCCGGAATCCCCTACCCTGATGCGCTTTCGATAGTGCGCGATACGATGGCAAGTGCAGCTGCTGCCCAGAAGAGCACGGGAAAGAATGCAATAGAACTTGAGACTATGGTGACATCAGCGGCAGGCACGACAATAGAGGGCGTGCGGAAGCTTCAGGATGGCAATCTCGGTGCTGCTGTCATGGCTGCGGTGGATGCATCTGTCGAAAGAAGCATCAGCCTTGAGAACAAAGCAAAATTCGGAGATAGATAATGATAGACACAAAAGATATCAGGACACGTTACGATGAGATCAAGAAGAATATCCAGGACAGGTACATGAATGTCGACCTGGATAAGATCGTCAGCGATATGGATAAGAGAAGCGAGCTGCTTCAGAAGGCAGAGGCCCTCCGCGCAAGAAGGAACGAGACTGCCTCAAAGATGAAGGGCAAGCTTGATGCGGATACAAGGAACCAGCTGATAGCCGAAGGAAAGGCAATCAAGGAAGAGCTCGCAGAAGCTGAGGCTGAGCTTGCGGAGGTTGAGGCTGTCTTCAGGGATGAAGTGAGGACCATACCTAATTATGCATCTCCTGATGCTCCTATCGGAAAGGAAGACAAGGATAACCTTGCGATAAAGTTCTACGGCAAACCGACTGAATTCTCTTTCAAGGCAAAGGACCACGTGCAGCTTGGAGAGGATCTCGATATCCTCGACTTCGAGAAAGGCGCTAAGGTATCAGGCCAGAAGTTCTACTATCTCAAGAACAAGGGCGTTATACTCCAGATGGCACTTGAGCGCTATGCGATGGATATACTGATCAGGCATGGATTTACTCCTTTCATCACTCCGGATATCGCGAAGGAAGAGATCCTTCAGGGTATCGGATTCAATCCAAGAGGAGCTGAATCGAATATCTACACAATTGAAGGCACAGGCACATGCCTTGTAGGTACTGCGGAGATCACGCTCGGCGGATACTACTCCGATGAGATTCTCGACAAGAAGGACCTTCCTATAAAGATGACTGGCCTTTCCCACTGCTTCAGAAGAGAAGCAGGCGGCGCTGGCCAGTATTCGAAAGGACTGTATCGCGTGCATCAGTTCTCGAAGCTTGAGATGTTCATCTACTGCCTGCCCGAGGAAAGCGAGAGCTGGCATCAGCATCTTCTCTCTATTGAGGAGGAGATCTTCCAGGGACTCGGTCTTCCCTACCGCATCGTAGACACAGCCACAGGAGATCTTGGAGCCCCTGCATACAGGAAGTTCGATATCGAGGCATGGATGCCTGGCCGCGGAGACAATGGCGAATATGGCGAAGTCACATCCACATCGAACTGCACTGATTATCAGGCAAGATCGCTGAACATCAGATACAGGGACGATGATGGTAAGCTCAAGTTCGTTCACATGCTCAATGGAACAGCTGTCGCTCTCTCAAGGGCAATTGTCGCGATTCTTGAGAACTACCAGCTTGAGGATGGCTCTGTGGCAATCCCGCCGGCACTCGTAAGCTATTGCGGATTCGATAAGATAACCAAGGACTGAGATATGAAGGCTTCTGCACTCTTCACGGATTTCTATGAACTGACAATGATGCAAGGATACTTCCTTGAGCAGCACAATGGAAAGGCTGTCTTCGATATGTTCTACAGGACAAATCCTTTTCAGGGCGGTTATACGATATTCACTGGAGCTGATGAGCTTTATGATGCGCTTGAATCATTCTCATTCTCATCAGAGGATATCGAATACCTGAAAGGGCTCGGGATCTTCACTCCTGAGTTCCTTGAGTATCTGAAGACCTACCGCTTCCATGGTGATGTCTACGCATTCGATGAGGGAACACCAGCATTCCCAGGGGAACCACTCATCCGCATCGAGAGCGATCTCATGGATGCACAGCTCATAGAGACGCTTCTGCTTAATACAGTCAACTTCCAGACGCTCATAGCCACAAAGGCATCGCGTATGGTACTGCAGGCAAAAGGCCATGGGAAGATAATGGAATTCGGACTGAGAAGAGCGCAGGGTGTCGGTGGACACACAGCTTCAAGAGCATCCTTCATCGGCGGAACTGTCTCCACAAGCAATACCTATGCAGGAAAGATCTATGGAATCCCTGTTGCAGGCACAATGGCACATTCATGGATTATGAGCATGCCATCTGAGGAAGAGGCCTTCAGGAAGTTCGTGGAAATCTATCCTGACAACGGCATACTGCTTATCGATACATATGATACCCTCGGCTCCGGAATAGAAGCCGCGATAAAGATCGGCCTTGAGCAGAAGGCAAAGGGAAAGAAGATAGGAGTCAGGATCGATTCCGGTGATTTGAGCTATCTTACTAAGAAAATCAGGAAAATGCTTGATGATGCAGGACTTGAGGATGCCTCTATCTGCGTCTCCAATGATATCACGGAGGATGTCATCAAGCAGCTTGTCGCAGATGGAGCGCCTATTGACAGCTGGGGAATAGGAACACATCTTGTGACAGGCGGTGCGCAGTCATCCCTTAATGGCGTATACAAGCTCTCTGCTAAGGAAGAGGATGGCAAGATGGTTCCATGCCTCAAGGTATCAAACAGCTATGAGAAGACTACAAATCCGGGAAGAAAACAGGTATACAGATTCTTCTCCAAGGATGGCAATGCGCTCGCTGATCTCATCACGCTTGAGGATGAAGTGCTTGAACCGAAGAAGAAATATACATTCTACCACCCCTTCTCCACTGCGGACTTCTTCACTATGAAGAGCAGCGCATACGAGAGTTTCCAGCCGCTTCTCACAAAGAAGATGGAAGGTGGAAAGAGAGTCGTTCCCAAAAGAGACCTCAGTGAAATACAGAAGACATCTGCGGAGCTTCTCTCGAAGTTCGATGAATCATACAAGAGGCTCATCAATCCGCATATCTACAAAGTATCTCTCTCAGCACGCCTGCGGGACCTCAAGACAGAGCTCATCGTACAGGCACGCACAGCAGGAGACGAGCAGATCTGATAGCTGACAGGCTCCTTCCTCACAGGGAGGAGCTATTATAGTCACTCACCGGCAACCGTATTCCCTATCAGGCAGGACAGATCCATGGCAAATTCCTTCGGTGCATCAAAATGGATATCCGTGAAGATTATGTTCTCAGCATCAAAGAAGCCTGCGATGGCTTTGCTGAGCAGCTCATGGATGGCCTGTGTTGCTGCCTTGCTTATGTATTTATTTCCGATAGCCGCATTTGCGACAATGCAGAATATGCTGTCCTCAATCATCGGATACACAATCGCCGCGATTTCAGAAATATCGCCGCACTCATCCGGAAGATCATAATCCTCAGGATATGTAGCCATATCCTGAAGTACAGTGCACAGCTTCTCCTCATATGCGCCAGGGCTTGCGAAACGTACTGAATCCTCCCCTGCGAAGACAACAGCTCCCAGCATTGCCACAGACATATCATCACCAGATTCAATTCCTTCCGGCAGCTCGGTGTGCTTCCTTATGATCTTATCCATTTCCTTCAGGAACTTCCCCGGCACAAGCGGCCTGATCTTTGCCTCGGTTATATTCACGCCAGTAAGAATGACAGTATCCTCTCCATAGCCAGAGATGAATGCATCGAAGTTCCTGAATGCTATCCGGGAAAGCTTACTGGCCTCATCGATATCCATATCGGAAGGAACCATGATGAAGGAATAGCAATGCATATCCGCAGTCCCTGCCCCATCTCCTGCTATGCGGATCCTGCTTCCACCATCGATCAGCTTCATCCCGGAATTGGATATGAAGCTCACCAGCATCCCGTAATAATCAGCGTCAAACGCTTCGGTCATCTCATCAGCCATGTTCTGGCACAGCTCTTCGCGCTTATCCTCATCATCCGGGATATCAGGCTGCCGTTCGAAGAATCCTGATTCAAAAGCAATGCCATATTCTGCCATCAGCCATTTCGGATCATCTTCGAGATGAAGTGGATTCATATCAGAACAGAAGTCGTTGACAGGAGTATCATCACCGCAGTCGTCATACATGGCATCCTCTGCGAATTCGGAAAGCATGCGGAACTCATGGATATCGATATCAATATCATCGAAGGATATCCCATCGGTGCCAATTGAGAGCCCTCTGATGCTTTTTATGGCCTTCACGAATATATCGTTTATCTCCTTTCTGTCCCTCATGCGCATGAAATCATCCACCTCAATGTATTCCATGGCAGTTAATACGACAGAAGAAGCTGAAATCGTATCCCTCGATGCAAAATGATAAGCAGGAGCATAAGGATATCCCTTTGAGGAGAGGCGCCTGTTCAGGGCCTTGATCATCTTCTTCCTGATATCAAGGATGTTGTCATCGAATCCAATATCACCGGAAAGACGGACAATATAATCACCATATGCTGTTATGACCAAAGTTATCTCCTTATATCCATTCTGATTATACCTTGCCGGAGAATCATCCTCCATATTCTTTGGCCTCTGATCTGAATAATGAGTTATCATTGTTCTATGGACAAAAGACTGAATCCCCTTCTCACTCCCTGGAAAATAGGGAAATGCGAGATAAAGAACAGAATCGTGCTTACCAGCATGGGAGGAACTGACCTCTTCGGCTGGATGGAGAAGAATCATTTCGACAAGGAAGGAGCGAAATTCATCCTTGAAGTCGCAAAGAACAATGCAGGGCTTGTGCTTCCTGGCTGTCAGCCTGTCTATAACCCGATGTTCGGGCAGTGGCTGCATAAGAACAAGAAGATGTACAAGGACCTTGCGGAATGGATGCCTGAATTCCATAAGACAGGCGCAAAGCTGTTCGTTCAGCTCACAGCCGGTTTCGGCAGGTCATTCACTATAAGCAAGATGATGGAGATGCTTTACACGACACCGGTGATCAGGACGCTCTCAAAGCCTGTCATGGATCTCGATATGATCACAGCATCAGCAAGCCCGTCTCCTAACAGATGGTCAGACAAAGTGCCTTCCAGAGAGATGACGAAAGATGAGATCCACAAGATGATTCATTCATTTGCAGAAAGCTCGAAGATGCTTATGGATGCTGGAGTCGATGGCGTCGAGGTGCATGCTGTCCATGAAGGCTATCTTCTCGACCAGTTCACCCTTCCCTATGTGAACAAAAGAACCGATGAGTACGGCGGCTCAATGGAGAACAGATATCGCTTTGCGATTGAGATAGTACAGGCCATAAAATCCGCATGCGACACTGACTTCCCTGTCTCGCTGAGATACAGCGTGGTATCGAAGACAAAGGGATTCAGGGAAGGAGCGCTTCCGGGAGAGGAATTCACGGAAGTCGGCAGAGATATGGCAGAATCCGAGAAAGCTGCGAAGCTTCTTCAGGACGCTGGATATGACATGCTCAACTGCGATAATGGAACATACGATGCCTGGTACTGGGCTCATCCACCTATCTACATGCCTGAGAACTGCAATCTTGAGGACGTGGAGCACATAAGGCAGTTCGTATCGATTCCTGTAGTGGCTGCAGGACGTCTGGACCCTTATGTTGCAGCTGAAGCCATAGAGGAAGGAAAGCTCGACGGCGCAGGATTCGCACGCCAGTTCCTCGCAGATCAGGAATGGGTCACGAAGCTCATCGAGGACAGGCCTGAAGATATAAGGCCCTGCATCCTCTGCCATAACGGATGCTTCAATATGTGCCACTACAAGGGAGTGCCTAATGACCAGGATCTCTCCGATAGTCTTCACCTTGCGCGCTGTGCGGTCAATGCGGAGACAATGCAGTGGAACAAGCACTATATAAAGAAAGCTGACAAGCCAAAGACTGTTGCCATCATCGGAGGCGGAATCGGAGGCATGGAAGCAGCACGTGTGCTTGCACAGAGAGGCCACAAACCTGTCATCTATGAGAAGGAAGACTCGCTTGGAGGCACATTCATAGCAGCCAGCGCAGAATCCTACAAGGGAAAGCTCAGGGATCTCCTGGCCTGGTACAGAAGGCAGATGGACAATCTTGGCATTGAAATCCATCTGAATACTGAAGTAAAGGATCTTTCTCAGATAAAGGCTGATGAATATATCGTTGCGACAGGCGCTAGGGCCAGAAAGCTGAATATCCCGGGTTTCGATAAGACAATAGAAGCCTGTGACTTCCTTGCAGGTACGCCTGTAGGCAATTCTGTTGCTGTAATCGGAGGTGGCCTCACTGGCTGTGAGATCGCATATGAGCTTGCGCTCTCAGGAAAGGATGTGAAAATCATCGAGATGAAGGATGACCTTATTTCCCAGAAAGGTGTATGCCTTGCGAACAGCTCATATCTCAGGGAATGGTTCCAGTGGAAGAAGACTCCTGTCTATCTTGAAGCTGCTGTAAAGGAAGTCAAAGATGGCTCTGTCATCATAAGCCTGAAGGATGGCAGCACGAAGGAAATCCCATGCGACAGCGTCATAAGCAGCGTAGGATACATCCCTGATCCTATCACACAGGAAAAAGGTCATGTCCATCTTGTCGGTGACTGCCTGAATGTAGGAAATCTGAGGACAGTTATCTGGAAAGCCTACGAAACAGCAATGAAGATATAAGATGATGACTACATAATGCAGTAACAACCCCATTGTACGGAGTGATAATGCAAAAACAGCCCGAATATTCAAATGTTTGGGCTGTCTGCCTTTAACGAGTACAACATACAAGATTTGTCCATGTATATGAATGTCCCCTTTGTTCAAAGGAGATCATTATAAACTATCGAGAAGCCTTTTCGCTAACAGCCAACACAAAGTCTGCCATCGTCATTGCGGAGTTGACAAATAAACGAGCGTGATGATCCGAAATATTAATTCTCTTCGCACCAACACCGTGAGAATCACTTCCTTTGTTTCGCATTTCAGCTATTGCAGAAAGAATCTTTTCGAGTCCAGAAAGTAATCCATTAATACGTTTGTCTAAGTCTTTGCTTTGGTGCATATTGTAAAGTTGCCTAACTTGGTTGTAGAGCTTTCCGATATCACCACTTTCAGATGGATCTTCGCCTTTCTTTTCGATAACATAGAAAAACACCTCTTCAAGCAATGTGCGTGCTTTGGTGATTGCGCTATCATAGTTTCCATCTATAACATCCTTCATAGCCCGATCAGACAGATCAGTAATGTAACTTCTATCTATCGTTTTGACGGAAGGAGTTACTACACTAATGGTTGCTCCAATTTTACGAATAACAAACGCTTTTCCAATTTGTATAAGTTCATTCCCGCTAAAATACAAAATACTGTTGATTTGATTAATTACTATATTTACGATCTGAGCATATGCATATTCAATAACTTCTGGCATCTGTCCTCTCAATTTGTCTACAAACTGCTCTTTTGAAAAAAGAAATACCAGCAAGTCGGATTCTCGTTTATTCTGAATACAATATACCAACAGATTATCAAGATATGACCATCTACTTTGAGCACCGCCGTTCCATCCATATGTAGCATCTAACCCAAATTTATTTGAAATACCACACAGGGTCGGACCACTCAAATATGGCATTGAAATTTTAATGCCACTATCTGTACCATCGACCTCAAGTGTACCAAAATCTACATCACCATCCAAAATAGATAAGATCCTTTTTTCGCGGAGCAGTTCAAATTTTGATTTTTCTTGTAGCAAATTATTTCCTCCGTCATGTAAGTATTGGAATACAATATTATTATTCCCTGTATCATACGATGCCATAATCATAATTTTTGGAATTACTTTCTTATGAACACCAATGTAAAAAGCGGAACTTCTACTACTCTCTTGAGACCCTGACTGTACCATCAGGTTCTACAGTGATTCTGTCTCCTGTCTGCACATAGGAAAGGAACTCATCACCGAGGTTGTCTACTGTCGGCATTGAGTTCTCTGTCCATACATCGGCAAGAATCGCGCCAGCTGCTGCGAGAGAGTCTATCTCCTTTGAGAAAAGAAGACATGCAGGCTGTCTTGTCATGGCTGCTGCACAGTACAGGACAAGCCCACCTGTAGTGGATCCTATTGTCTGAGGCATGCAGAGAGCTTTTCCTGCAATCGGCTTCTTGTAGAGATCAGGATTGTTCTGATCCGAGCACTTGCCTGTCTTATCGCCGAACATCAGCGAGTGCTGATAGCTTGCAAGCGTATTGAATCCCCCCTTCGATACAAGAGCCTCAGCAGTAGCTGTTCCTTTCACAACAGGGCGTCCTTTGAAAATCCTCTCGCTCATCTCTCACCTCCTGCAATCATCCCAAGAAGATCATCTTCCTTGTAGTATCGTGCCGATGTATATGTTCTGAGCTTATTAGAACATGTGATCACAGGCATCGATCCGCACTTAGGATTGTTCATATACATCAATGGGCAGATATGGCTGAGGACAACTCCCTGTCCAAGGAGCCTCTTTCCCTTCTCGCTTTGCTTGAACTTATCCATCACCGCAGGTGCCGCTGTCATGACAGTCCTGATGGATACACGGCTTCTTCCGCTCTTTCTCAGGGCTTCATCGATTCTGTCGCTCCAGCTATCAAGCTGAGCAGGAGAGAGATGCGGACATCCGATGAATGCAAGCTTGGGTTTCGCATTGCTGTCCTTCCAGATCACAGGATAGTTTCTCTCCGTCTCTTCAAGAACCGAATCATCGACTACGAATACCTGATAGCCTTCCTTGAGAAGAGTCCTTCCGCTCTTCACCGCCTCAGGTGTCAGATTCTCTATGTGGTACAGACCTACAGCTCCATTGGAAGCAGTAGCCGCGCCGAAATCCTTGAAATAAGCCTTGGCATCGTCATCAAGGGATGTGAACCATTTATCCATGCCAACAACGTATGGGACCTTCTCCATGACCTTCATGCCGATGGCTGAACCTAGAAGCTGTGCCTCAGGCTTCTTTGATGTCCTTACCTCGACAAGCCAGTCTGCCTTTCTGCCTTCATCGGTGAGAAGACCGAAATAAGGGACGCATCCGACAATAGAGCCGAAAAGATCAAGTATGCCGCTGTTCCTGTTGCATCTTGCCCCGAGTATGCTGTTTGCATATACGACTGCCGAGCTTTCTGCCCATGAGAGGATATCGCCTTCTTTAGGAATATTGCCCACTTCATCCATATAGCAAGTGCATGTATATGCATCATCTGACATTATGCCAAGCTTCCTGAGCTGCTGGTCATAGTCGCTCTGCTTCGAATACATCACCTTGAAGAAGATATTCTGTATGAATGTCTTTGGCAGGCAATCCTCAAGCGGTCTGGGATCGACCGAGAACTTCTGAGACGAGACCGTACCGCTATCGATAAGAGTGTCCATCAGATCATATACAGGCTTCATGACAGATAGCCCGAAGCTGGTCACAAGATGTCCGTACTCTCCCGTGATATCAACCATCTTCTCAGAGCCGAATGTCTCGCCATACATAACCAAAGTCTTCATGACTTTAGCTTTGACTTCCCCTTCCTTTCCATCGAGGATGTCTTGCTGTCTTTTAGTCAGTTCCATAGCTAACCTCTATGGATATGATAGCACCAACAATGATGATCAGACATAATTTAAACTATAAACTTCATTCTACCGGTTTTATCAGACACATATCATCTGACCATCACAACAGGATAATGTATGCAATTCCAGATAATCAGAAAACTGATACTGCTGATATATCTGAATAGTGTCCAGAAGACATCCGATGATAAAAGCTTATATTGAATAATGCATAGATTTATTGCATTTTTATAAAATTAATGGCAGTTTTACCCGATATACATAGATAAAGTGCATTGATTCATTGCGATTTACAACCTTCAATGCTATCATGGACATGAGGCGGATAAAAAAATATGAAGATCACACAGCTATCGATATGCGGGTTCAGGAATATCGGGAAGACATCAATAACAATGAAACCGATCACAGCTCTTGTGTCGCTCAACAGCTACGGAAAGAGCAATATATTTGCCGCAATAGATTTCGCACTGTCATTCATGCATGCAAGCCCAGCTCACCGAAAGAGCATGATGCACAGCATTGCAGCAATGCCTCTGAACAAGCATATAGATGAAACTGATTTCACATTCTCAATCGAAGGAGAATATGATGATGGCAATGAGGCATACACCATCAGCTATGGTTTCTCGTTTGAATGGGCAAAAAATAATGATCAGGGAGCCCGGATTGTCTCGGAAAATCTCCATATCAGGGAAAGAAAAGCAAGAAGCCATGAAAAAGCCCTGATGCAAAGGGATGGTTCCTGTGCGAAATTCAGGCCATCTGCATCAGGAAGATGCAGTGCTGATTTTGATAGATCTATAGGGAAAGAAGAGCTTGTACTGGATATACTCAGCACTTCATGTCCTGGGTATATGAAAGGAATCGTATCCGCGGTTGCAGGGATAAAAGCATACATTGATGAACAGCTTGATGCATCTTTCCTCTTCCAGCGTATACCGCAGATTGTATTCCATTCAGATAATGGAAGAGAGCTACTCTCTGAGAATATACCGCAATCGCTTTTCCTGCTTCGTGAGAAGGAACCAATGCTTTACAGCAGTCTCATGGATATATTCCTTTCCCTCTTTCCAGATATTACGGATATCGAGATCATCGAATCAGATATATCCAGGGATCTGAAAAGCTTCTCCGGGGATAGTTACGCCCCATTCACAATCTCTCCAAAGCTTTATTCACTATGGGTAAAGGATAGGAACATGAATCAGCCTCTTGACTTCAGATTCCTGTCTGCCGGTGCGAAAAGAATCCTTATGCTGCTTGTGCATATTGCCGATGCTCGTCTGAATGGCATATCCATAGTCGGGCTTGAGGAACCTGAGAACTCAATCCACCCTGCCCTGTTCAATGGATTTCTTGAAACACTGGAAAACCTTACAGGAGACATGAGGATAATAGTTACAAGCCATTCTCCATATGTCCTTCAGTATCTTGATTTCAGCGGTATCTATATCGGCATACCTTCAGATGATGGGGTCGCAAGATTTAGGACATTCGCATCTTCGCAGAAGATACGTGAACTCATGTCAGATGCTGAGGATTCCGATACGCTGGCCGGAGACTATATATTCGAACTGCTCTCCGGAAATGATAGCGAGAGAAACATACTCGCATCCTATCTGGAGAATGCCAATGAAACCTGACTCTGTCATAGTCCTTTTCATGGAAGGCGATACTGAATGCGAATTCTACAAAGCTCTTATCGATTTCCTGAGAAAGGTAAACGGAGGCAGGCTCAGCAGTTTCATTGAATGCCAGGTTCTCAAAGGAGTCGGGAATTTCTGCACAAAGGCTGAACGTATACTGCAGAAAGACCTGATGAACAGACCGAAATACAGGAATCTCCCTTTCAAAGTAATTCTCTGATATGACACCGATGTCTTTGAGAGAAATGCGAACAAGGTATGCATAAACTGGTCCACTATAGAAAAAGCAATGCATAGAATCGGAATCTCGCAGGTCCATCATATAAAAGCATCCTCCTCCATCGAGGATTGGTTCCTAGCTGATCCCGATGGAATCAGGGATTTCCTGAAAATCTCAAAATCACAGAACATAT
The DNA here is from genome assembly GCA_944389075.1 of uncultured Spirochaetaceae bacterium. Lineage (GTDB taxonomy): Bacteria > Spirochaetota > Spirochaetia > Sphaerochaetales > Sphaerochaetaceae > Ornithospirochaeta. The sequence goes on along the minus strand of CALXLA010000051.1, from coordinate 70,089 downwards.
CAAAGTACAAAGGCCTGAAAGGACTTCAGAATCTATTTGTCATGAGCGGACGCAGATATGCAAAAGGCATAAAGTGCCAGGGGCTGGTTGCTTACCTTAATCTACGTAAAATCCTCGGAATCTACTGCAATCAGGTTCAGACACTTTGCCAGGAACTCAGGATATGCTGTTCAAAAGATGGGAATTGCCCATAAATCCTCAAAGCAAAGCATATCAATGAATTATTATCTTATTGCTATGGAATATATTATCAGCCATAGTTAAATAGTATTTCATTTTTATCTGCAATCAGATACAACGGAGATCAGGGAGGAAAGCATGGTTCACGTAATAGCGGAAGCTGAGCGCTGTCTGCAGTGCAAGAAGCCTATGTGCATGACAGGATGCCCTATCAGCACGGAAATACCGAAGATGATAAAGTGCTTCAGGGAAGGAAAGGTCAAGGAAGCCGGGGAATTCCTTTTCAGGAACAATCCGCTGTCAGTTGTCTGCTCGCTTGTCTGTGACCATAACAGGCAGTGCGAAGGTCACTGTGTCCTCGGAAAGAAAGGACAGCCTGTGCATATCTCAAGCATTGAGAACTACATTTCTGAGGCATGTCTCGATAACATGGAGATCGAATGCGCTCCGGACAATGGCAATATGATTGCCGTAATCGGAGGAGGACCTGCAGGAATCACAATAGCAATAGAGATGAGAAGGCTCGGATATGATGTGACGATCTTCGACTCCAAAGACAAGATCGGAGGCGTACTCAGATATGGTATCCCTGAGTTCAGACTGCCTAAGTCAATCATAGACCGCTATGCGAAGAAGCTCAGGAGCATCGGCATAAACATAAGGCCAAATACCACAATCGGAGGTGCTCTTGAGATAAAGGACCTGATGAGGGATGACTATAAGGCAATCTTCATCGGAACAGGCGTATGGAGGCCTAAGAAGCTTTCCATCCCTGGGGAAAGCCTCGGCAATGTGCATTTCGCAATAGATTTTCTTGCAAACCCGTCATCCTATGAGCTTGGCGAGGATATCGCGATAATCGGTGTCGGCAATACCGCTATGGATGTGGCAAGGACAATCCTGAGAAGCGGCAGGCACAATGTGACAATGTATGCGAGAAGACTCAGGAGCGATGCCAATGAGGACGAGATCGAGTATGCAAAGCTTGATGGCGCGAAGATAGAATTCGGGATGAAGCCGATACGCATCGAGAAGACAGGCCCGGTCTTTGTAAGGAACATATTCGATGATGAGGGGAATATCATAGGGGCAGAAGATGAGGAAATCCATGTGAAGGCTGACCAGACTTTCATTGCGGTATCTCAGGGGCCTAAATCAAAGCTTGTGAATACGACAGAAGGGCTCAAGGCATCACCTAACGGTCTTCTTCTCACCGATGATAAGGGCGAGACCACATGTGAGGGTATCTTCGCGGCTGGAGATGTTGTACTTGGCGCAAAGACTGTCGTCCAGGCTGTGAGGTATGCAAAGGAAGTCGCGAAGAACATGGATGAATACGTGAGAAGCCTTGAAGGCTGATCATCTGCGTGTTGATTCCCTGATTATCAGCTCTGTATCAAGGCATATTGATGCAGGGATGTCGTCTTCCGATTCCATTCTTCTGATAAGTATCTCTGCGGCAAGCATGCCAAGCTTCCCCACTGGCTGTCTGATTGTGGAAATCGAAGGCGTTGCCATCTTTGAAACATCGCCGTCGTCAAAGCCCATGATAATGATATCATCAGGAACACGCAGGCCTCTTTCCGATGCGATATGAATGGCAAGCGCAGCAAGAGAATCCGATACGCAGAACAATGCATCAGGAGGCTCTGCGCTGCCAAGCATTCCGGACAGCACGGCAGCAGCCATCTCGAAATCCATGTGAGAGCCAATCTCCGCGGCATATTCAGGCTGGAATGCCAATCCGGATTCTTCCAGAGCCCTCCTGTATCCTGCGAATCTATCGATTGCATATCTGTATGAGGATGGACCATTGAGCATGGCAATCCGTCTGCAACCCAGCGACGCAAGATATCTTACGGCATTGAAAGCAGCCCCTTCATTATCGACCATGACGAATGGAACAGATGAACCTGGCGCTGATTCACTGCACATCACGACAGGAAAAGACTTGTCTATAGTCTCTGCCAGCTCTCTGCCCATAGGATTGGCAGCAATCACGCCGGAGGCATTTATATCAGAGAGCATGGCAATGAAATCCTCCACAGTCTCTGGCATGATGTCCTCATCATCAGCAAGGAGGACATATCCATGAGACCGGACAACGCTTCGTGCCGATGCGATAATCGGCGCATAGAACGGATTCGACGGATATGGCGAGACAAATACAATTATGCCTCTTCTGTCTGATAAGCCATAATCCATAGGATTCCCGCCAAGTGCGGAGATTGCATCCCTGACTTTCCTGCAGGATTGGGATGATGGATCTGGCACGCTGACTGCCCTATACACAGTAGATACAGATACTCCGGCCTTCTCGGCAATCTCCCTATATGGAAGTCTCTTCATTTGCGTGTCGAGTCCCTGACTATCAGCTCAGTACCAAGGTAGATGGATTTCAGGCTTTCGTCCTTATTCTCTATTCTCTTCACGATCATCTCCGCAGCAAGTGCCCCAAGCTGCGCGACAGGCTGCTTCACAGTCGTGATAGCCGGGTTCATCATCTCCGAAAGGGAGATATTGTCAAATCCTACGACAGATATATCCTCAGGAACTCTGAATCCCCTTGATATCGCGGCATGGATCGCAGCTGATGCGAGCATATCGGAGATGCAGAAGAAGGCATCTGGCCTGTCATCATAATTGAGCATATGCATGACAGCCGCCCCTGCGACTTCGAAATCCATATCGGAACCTATCTCAGCTATGTATTCGTTCCTGTATTCAAGGCCACCTTCCTGAAGTGCCCTCCTATAGCCTTTCAGCCTGTTCCTGGCATACTTGAAGGAGCTGGGCCCGTTTATCATGGCAATGCGCTTATGGCCAAGCGATTCTATGTATCTAACGGCATTGTAAGCCGCATTCTCATCATCGATAGTGACAAAAGGAACATCAGCTTCTGGAACTGCCTCACAGCATGTGACGACAGGGACCCTATGTCTTATCGCATCGAGACCTTCCTTTGTCATTGCATTGGCAATAATCACGCCAGCAGCCTTCGTGCTTGAAAGCAGCTGCAGGAAAGAAGTGTCATCAGCCAGGGAATCCTCGTTGATAAGCATCATGTAGCTTCTGCCTTCGATGACCTTCTTCGCGGATTCGATGATTGGTGAATAGAACTGATTGCGCAGAGTCGGCACATTGAAGATTATCAATCGTCCAGAAGGATCCGGGGAAAGCCCATAGGCTTTGGGATCAATGCCCATTGACGCTACAGCATCTATGACTTTGTTCCTCGTTTCGGAAGATACGATATCAGGAGTATTGAATACCCTTGATATAGTTGCAAGGGAAATTCCTGTGGCTTTAGCAATGTCCTGATACGTAAATTTCTTCATAGCTCAGAGATTTTCCAATATTTTCAGCTCTTCAACAATATCATCATATGGGATGATAGGCTCTTTCCTTCCCGATCCAAGATATGAGTATATAGCTGAGAGCTCTTCGTAATACCATCCTGTAGGCGGGACATTTATCCCTGTAGGTACGACAACATCATAGTGCGTATCGAGCTCATAAGGCTCACCATCCTCAGGATAGGCCATGACATTGCCTTTACACTCGACGACGCCATGCTCGAAAATCACTCGCCAGGAGGCTGAGAAAGGAACAGAGGCACGAAGCCATCCGGCCTCAGCATTTACACAGAAGTCATCATAGATGTAGCTCACATGGAAATACTCATCCACATTGCTTTCAGTGCTTTTCCTTTTATAGCTCCCCACCCTGTCCATCTTGCCGAAGAGAGCGAAGATCATATCGAGGTCATGTATGTGCAGGTCAAACGGGACAAGACCGCTCTTGCTTCTGTCCATCAGCCAGCCCGATGTCCATTTAGGCATCGAGGAGATCCTTGAGAAGGATGCATCGAGAACCTTGCCGAACACAGCGGAATCCACAACATCCTTCAGTGCCTTGAATTCCTTTGTGAACCTCATGACATGGGCAGGAATTATGACAGCATCCCTTTCCTCGGCTGCTGAGATTACAGCTCTGGCATCATCTGAGCTCAATGCAAGCGGTTTTTCGCAGATCACAGCTTTACATCCTGCAGCAAGAGCCTGAAGTATATGCTCCTTATGGATGAACGTTGGTGTCGTTATATCAATGACGTCAGGTCTTACAGCATCAAATGCTTCCGTGATGGATGGGAAGAAAGACAGACCATATTCCTCTGCCTTCTTTCTGTCATCCACAGTTGAGCCGACTATTCCGGCAACCTCGATGCCCTCAATGAGCTTTGTATTGAGATAATGGACGATGCCCATTCCACCGAATCCGGCAATCACTGTTCTCATAGAGTGAATCCCTGTGCTTTTAGATATTCTGCGCTCGTCTTCATTGCCCTGTTGACCTCATCGAGGCTTCCAGCTCCTGCCGCAGTGAATTCAATCTCCACGGAAAGCATCGACTGGTTATTGTGACTATCAAGCACATGGAAGATCGATGGAAAATCGACATAACCTTCGCCAAGCGCGGGGAAATTCCATTCTGTTCTTTCTCCAGCCTTATCCTTGATATGGAGGTATGCGATATCATCGATGGCACTCTCAAGGTCTTCCGTTCCATGTACGTTGCCATAGAAAATCGCATTTGCGGTATCATAGCAAATCCTGACACGCTCAGACTCTGCCATATCAACGATCTTCTTGAGTCTTGATGCCGTACCATGCTCACCATGAGTTTCAAGGACAAGGGTCATATCGAACTCATCAAGAAGCGGAAGCAGTGTCCTTATATTCCTGACAACACCTTCATCCCCTGTCTTCTCCTTGTCCTTGATATGAGCTTCTCCGACACTTGATACGATGATCGATGCACCGAAAAATGCAGCGAGCTTTATATTGTCCCTGAAATCGGCAAGGCGTTCCTCATCCATAAGATTCGAATGTCCGCTGACTGCTGGAACCGAAAGATCATGATCTGCAAGCGCATCCTTGATCTTCAGCAGCTCCGAAGAAGGAAGAGACGGGATGATATGCTCTGTCCAGCCTCTTGTGCATGTAAGCTCAATAGAATGGAAGCCTGCATCTGCAATGCCATCAATAGCCTCATAGACGGAGAATCCATGATAACAGTTTGAATTCGCGACTATCCTTCTCATCTTATGAAGTTCCTCAGATAGCTGTATGTCTGCTTAAGGGATCTGATGACATCTTCCCTGCTCCCCTCATAAGCCTTGTCCTCAATCTCTGCCACTGCATAGCCAGAGTACCCGATATCAGTCAGAGCCGATACGAAAGCACCCCAGTCGACATCGCCAAGTCCCGGAAGCTTAGGAACCATATAATCAAGAGGATATGCAAGGACTCCCGCTTCGCTGAGCTTGTCCTTCTTTAGCTTGATGTCCTTGAAATGAATATGGAACATCTTATCCCTGAATTCATAGATGGCCTTTATGTAGTCAAGCTGCTGCCAGACAAAGTGGCTCGGATCGAAGTTGATTCCAAGATTGTCATAAGGAAGCACATCGAACACCTTTCTCCAGATATCAGGCGAATAGAAGAGATTCTGTCCGCCTGGCCACTGATCAGGGCCAAAGAGCATCGGACAGTTCTCGATAGCTATCCTGACGCCTTTCTCCTTTGCATGATCGAGAATCTCAGGCCATACAGCTTTCACTATCCTAAGGTTCTCACCGACATTCTTCGTCTGGTCCCTTCCAATGAATGTCGTCACCATATTAACGCCAAGAAGCGCTGATGCATCGATTACCGAATGCAGATGGGAGATATTCGCATTCCTCTTATCAAGATCACCATCGAGCGTATTCGGATAATATGCAAGCGATGAGAGCTCAACATCATGCTGAGCCGCATATGAGAGGATTTCCTCAGCTCCTGCCTTATCGAGGTTCTCCGTATCAATATGGCTTGTCCCCGCATAGCGTCTCTCGCCCTTTCCCTTAGGCCAGCATGCGACTTCAACGCATTCATATCCGATATCAGAGACAGTATCTATCATCTCCTTATAATCCCAATCTTCGAGTATTGCCGTAAGAAGCCCGAACTTAATCATATAGTATTACCTCCTTTCCTGTCCTGCTGCTTTCGAGTGCACCGAATACAGCCCTCATAGCAGGAAGCACAGACTTAGCCGAAATATCTGCATAGCCACGCTCAAGCGAGAGTATGAACTCATCGATGACGCCTGATGATGTCTGGGCATCATTTGTCTGCATCCTGTCGATATCATAGAGGACCTGACTGCCATCCTTACGGATGATGACGATTGAATGTCCTGATGGACCGTAGATCGTCATGATGCCTTCTGTACCATAGATTGTCGTTGAGTTGTCCTCAGCTCCATAGTATGTCCAGCTTGCTTCCATTGTGCCGACAATGCCTGACTTCATCGTATATATGCAGATCGCATTGTCATCAACGCCGATAGGATTGCCATTGCCATCCTTCTTATCGAGCGTTGACACGACAGCGCTGACTTTCACGACCTCATCGTCAAGAAGATAGTCAATCAGATCTGTCTTGTGGATTCCGAGATCCGCCATCGCACCCATCGAGGCTTTGGATTTATCGAAGAACCAGGTGTTCTTTCCCGGATCAATTGACCATGTCTCAGGACCACCATGCCCGAATATCGTACGGAATGAGATCACACGTCCGATATCTCCTCTCTCAATCAGGGCCTTAGCCTCCTGATGTGTCCTGTTAAGCCTCTGGTTCTGTCCGATCATCAGTACCTTTCCGCTTTTCTCTGCAGCTGCAGCCATTGCCTCGGCTTCAGCAAGAGTGACAGACATAGGCTTCTCACAAAGCACGTTGATCCTCTTCTCCAATGCCTTTACCGAAATCTCTGCGTGGGTTGTATTCGATGTACATACCGAAACGGCATCCACACCAGATGAAAGAAGTTCATCAATCGTCTTGCATGCCTTGGCATTGTATTTTGAGGCAAGTTCCTCAGCCCTTTCCTTGTTAATATCATAGAGAGCTGTAATCTCAGCCTTGCCGGAAGCTATATACTCCGGTATATGCCTTACCTGTGCGATCTTTCCGCATCCGATTATTCCGATTCTGTACATCAGTTCTTCTCCTTTTTCTGAAGCAGGACAGCGCCTATTACGATGACACCCTTGAAAGCTTCCCTGAGGAATGGGGGGACTCCGATAAGATTCAGAAGGTTGTTCATGACAGCGATTATGAGTACGCCAAGGACTGTCCCGCCGATGCTTCCTCTTCCGCCTGCCATGCTTGTTCCACCTACAATGACAGCTGCGATGGCATCCATCTCGTATCCGCTTCCCGCATTTGCGAAGTCCATTGCTCCGATACGCGATACCTGAAGGACGGATGCGACACCGACAAGAAGACCCATGATCGCATAGACTGCTCGCTTGACCCTGTTCACATTGATGCCAGAAAGCTTGGATGCTCTCTCATTCGAACCAACTGCGAAGACATGGCGGCCGAAAGCAGTGTGCTTTGAGACCCAGTACATGATGAAGGCAATGACAAGCCAGTAGATTATCGGCATGAACATCTGTCTTCCTATCGCGAGATTCGCTATCTTCGTGAATGGCATCGGCACAGAAGGATTGACTGTCTGCATGCACTGCTGTGTCACAGAGCGGCAAATCTTCATCATACCCAGTGTTGCGATGAATGGCGGTATGCGGCCGACTGTTATCAGGATACCGGTGAATTCCCCGAGGATAAGCCCCGCAAGCAGTCCCATCAGGATGCCTATGATATAGGCGGGGATGCCTGTTATGCCGATAGCTGTCAGCAAACCTGTTGCGGAGCTGTCGATAAAGAGCATGATTATCGCACCGATGGCGACGAGAGTCGAACCGACTGCAAGATCTATGCCGCCTGTAATGATGACGAAAGTCATGCCAAGTGCGATGATACCGATTGTCGCATTATTGCGCAGGATATTGATCCAGTTCCTTATATATCTTGAAAGCCAGTCACCGAAAGTCGCCTGATCAAAACCGAGTGCGATGATCTGCAGAACTGCCATAAGCAGAAGTGCGCATGCTGTGCTGAAGAGCGGATGCTGAGTCCACATCTTCCTGAACCACTGTATGAAATTGAATCCATTCTTTGTATTTTCCATCAGATTGCCGCTCCTGTTGCCCATCTCATGATTTCCTGTTCATTGAGTCCTTCGCCTTCCAGCTCCGTAAGTATCCTGCCATGGTACATCACATAGCATCTTGAGGATGTACGCACTATCTCGTGTGCCTCAGATGAGAGCACGATGACAGCTACCCCCTTATCCGCAAGATCGGAGATTATCGTATAGATTTCCTCTTTCGCACCTACATCGACACCCTGTGTAGGGTTATCGAGGATGAGTATGCGAGGATCAGCGCTAAGCCACTTCGCAAGTACTACTTTCTGCTGATTGCCGCCTGAGAGGCTTGTGATGGGATCCGTTTCATTTCCCATCTTTATCGAAAGCTCTTTCTTCTCTTTTTCAAAGTCCTCTTCTATTCTCTTTGAATCCAGGAAGAGACCTTTCTTCCTCATGCCCATTGTAACAAGCGAGCCATTCTCAAGGATATCGAGATCCTTGACTATGCCATTCTCCTTGCGGTTGCGCGGAACATAGCCGATTCCAAGCGATACAGCTTCCTGAGGATTGTGCATTGTTACGGGCTTTCCTGAGACTTCGACAGAACCGCTATAAGGAGTTCCTGCTCCGAAAAGCGAAAGGAAAAGCTCGCTTCTTCCATCACCGAGAAGCCCTGTGAAGCCTACTACCTCACCGCTTCTGACGGAGAATGATATGTCATTGAAATACTTTCCATCTGAGACAGATGATGCTGAGAATACGATATCCCCGCTTTTGTGGACTGCACGCTTCTCTTCCACGACATCATGGCCGACCATCATCTTCGCAAGAGCATCAGTATCAACAGAATCGATGGTTCCTGATGAGATCATATGACCATCCCTGAGGACCGTATATCGGTCACAGATCTCCATGACCTCGTTGAGCTTATGCGATATGAAGATCAAGCCTACGCCATGAGATTTCAGCGTCCTCATAAATGAGAATACACGGCTTATCTCCGTTTCCGTAAGGCTAGTAGTCGGCTCATCCATGATGACGATGCGCGCATCCATCATCATTGCCCTTGATATCTCGACAATCTGCTTATAGGAAGCGTCAAGCGTCCTGACCATGGCTTCCGGATCAAGATCGATGCCCATGCCATCAAAGACTTCCCTTGTCTTATCGATCATTGCTTTCTTGTCAAGCACGCCCCATCTGTTCCTTATTTCCCTTCCTATGAACAGATTTTCGTATATTGCCAGATCATTTATAAGATTGAGTTCCTGATGTATGAATGCGATTCCGGCATCAAGCGATTCCCGCGGATTCGCGAAAGAGATTTCCTTCCCATCAATCTCGATCGTCCCCTCATCAGAGGAAATGACTCCGCCAAGTATATTCATCAATGTGCTCTTGCCTGCGCCATTCTCACCAAGAAGGGCGATTATCTCACCGCCGCTGAGCGAGAACGATACTTTATCAAGAACAAGATTGGCACCAAAGGATTTTGAGATTCCTGTCATCCTGAGATTCATAAACATCCCCTTTCTGGAAACAAGGCTGGCAAGAGAGCACCTGCCAGCCTTAAAACTGCCGGAAATACGGCAAGAATCAATATGGTGAGTTTGGATCGATGAAGTCCTGATAGTTTGTCCTGTCTACAACTGTAGTAGGAATGATCATGACCTGCTCGACTTCCTTTCCATCGAGGATATCCACTGCCATGTCAACAGCTTCCATGACCATGTCTGGGCTGTAGAGAGCAGACTGTACCCAGATGTCCTCATACTCTGGCATCATATTGAAGTATTCCTGGCATCCACCACCACCTGTGATGACCTTGATATCTGTCCTGCCAGCTTCCCTGATTGCCTGGAGAGCGCCGATTGATGTCTCATCATCCATGCTGAATACTGCATCGATATGATCATTTGCAACGAGGATATCAGCCATATCAGCAAGACCAGCTTCTCTTGTGAACTGTGTTGCGTATGTAAGGACTTCCATGTTTGGTGCAATCTCAGCGAGCGTATCAAGGAATCCAGCCTTTCTCAGCTCAGCGACAGAACCTGATGTAGGAACATCGAGAATGACGACTGTGCCTTCTGGTCCGATCTTGTCAACGATGTACTTTGCACCCTCTTCGCCCATGTTGTAGTTGTCGCCAGATACGCGGTATACGCCTTCAGCTGCGATCTCGATATCGAAGTTGACGACTGTGATACCCATGTTGATTGCGTTCTGGATAGGAACTTCCATGCCTGTCCACTGTGGGAATGCAACGATAGCCTCTGCGCCCCAGAGAATGAGGTCATCAAGCTGAGTTGTCATCTCATCAGAGTTGCTGGATGTATAGATCATGTAATCGATTGTGCCTTCAGCTTTGAGTTCCTCGCATCTCTGCTCAGCATAATAAGCAACGCCTGCAGACCAGCCATGAGTTACTGCTGGAGCAAGAATTCCGATTTTGTGAGGTGCAGCGAAGAGCATTGCCCCAACCGAAAGGAAAACAACAAGAAGTACTAAAGCTTTCTTCTTCATAAACAGAACCTCCTATCTGTTTCTTCATATCGATTTTCCGATGGCTTCATCCATAAGTCAAATGAATTTGAAAAAATTTTTCGCTACACAGAAATCCATCAAATTCATATAAAACTCATAATCGGCTTAATTCATTTTAATATAGTACTTTACTTAAAAATATAAATTTTTCATATTTATGAAAAAAAATATCAGATACCGCAGAATACATTCATACTGGAACACAAAGGAACTTATTATCAGCATATTCGGTCGGTTTCATTTGCATACTGAAAAGTCTTACAGCAATCCATAAGGAAAGATTCCGGAACAATCAGAAGATGCAATGCGTGAAAATACTCAGATGATATAAGCAAGGAAAGGAGCCTGAATCCAGTCTATGGACTCCAGGCTCATCTGCTATCTGCCGGCATCTCAGAGGAATGCTGCCATAAAAAGCGGCAATGTCAGTATTTTATCTGCCTTTCCGCTCGATGCCTCAGTCAGCTTAAGTCCCATCGGTATATCGGCAGCTGCAAGAAGCTTTGAAAGAGACGATGCCTTGTTGTTGCCGCTTTTCACCTCGATAGGAAGAAGCGCTTTGTCTGTTTCGATTATGAAGTCAATTTCCAGCTTCTGCGGAATATCATAATAATACAGTCTGTGTCCATTCTTATGCAGGAGATCAGCAGCCAAGGCCTCATAGAACCGGCCTTTTGCAGCACCTCCCCACTTCCTGTCAAGAATGGTATTGCGGAGAAGATAGCTATCACCTGCAACCATATTGAAGAACATTCCGATATCATACAGATAGAACCTTGAAGTCCCCTGCTCTGCATACATTGACAGCGGTACATCAGTACGTGATACGGAAGAAGACTGGTATACAAGCTGGGCTTTCTGCAGCCACTCGACAGCAGGCATATAGTCACGGGCTCTTGATTTCCCCTTCTCGATCTGGGCATAACTGAAAGCTTTCTTCCCATCGCCGGACTGCCGCACGACACTATCCATAGACAGGCGGATCTTCTTGCGCTCGAAACCTCTGCTGTACTTCTCGATATCCTGAAGATTGAGACGGAGTATATCATTCTGCACATTCCGCACGCTATCCCAGGAACTGCTCTCAAGCGACGCACTTACAGCTGCTGGCATCCCGCCTACCATCATGTATTCAGTCAATAGCGATGTATATTGCGATATGATACTGCTATCGAGAAATGAAGGATTATCAAATGCTTCTGAAATGATATCAGTCACATCATCGCCATATCCTCGTGCCCAGAGATATTCCTCAAAGCACAAAGGATACATCATTATTTCTTTCTCATATCCTACAGGAAGCGATGGCACATCCTGTGACATAAGAGTAATAAGGGAACCAGAAGCAATCACATCAAAGCGATGATCCATGCTGAGGAATTTCAAGGCAGTCCTGGCATTCGGGCATTGCTGGATTTCATCAAGGAAAATCAGCGTATCCCCTTCTATTATATTAAAGCCAGGCACACGGAGCCTAAGCTGACGGATTATGGAATCGCTATCAAGAGCATTATCAAATGCTGACTGCATAAGCGGATTCTCGATGAAATTGATTTCTATGAACTCTTTATAGCATTCCCGGCCGAACTGCCTTATGGAGAAAGTCTTTCCAATCTGCCTTGCACCATTTACAAGAAGGCACTCATTGCCATGATTGCCCTTCCATGCACGCAGCACACTATCTATCCTACGTTTAAGCATATCATCATCATAAATTCAGAAATCCATATTTACAACCATTTAGAATATTATATGGTCGTATTTAGAACCATTTTCAACTGCAATATGGTCGTAAATAAAACCAATAGAAAAAGATTGATTGCGGGATCCATCAGTAACGACTCCGAATAGACTTTATTGTCTTTCCCAAAATACAAGTATATACTTGTATATACAAAGGAGAATATCATGTACTCTACTCAGATAGCTCAGTGGGGAAATTCATCAGCCATAAGAATCCCTGAAATAATCCTAAGGGAAACAGGACTCACAAAAGGAGATAGCATTGAGATAATATCAGCTTCGGGATCCATCATCATACGGAAGAAGACAGCTGAGAAAAAATCACTCAAAGCAGCAGGAATGCTCTCAGACTATGCAAATCCAGAGCTGAGAGAGCTCGAAAAGGATGCGTGGAAAAAGGCGGCTTCAAAGAAATATGAATCTAATTGATACCAACTATATTCTCCGTTTCATCCTAGGTCCGTCAGAACCATCATTCGACAAAGCGAAAGAAGCAATAGAAAATGGCTGCAGAACACTTCCAGAAAGCATTGCAGAGGCAGTTTTTGTCCTTGAAAGCGTCTACAAAGCGGAAAGGAGCAGAATTGCAGAAACTCTCATAGCTCTTCTTTATGATGTTGAAATTGAAAGAAAGGAAATAATTGTTGAAGCACTTGAATCTTATGGCTATGGTGTACCAAAGCTGGATTATGTTGATTGTCTTTATCTAGCAGTAGCAAAACTTACAAAAGAGAATGTACTGACCATGGATAAAAAACTTGCCAGGCAATTACAGAAAATACAATACACTGGATAATCGGATTCAGGCTTCTGATTCATAAAGCTCAGCAGGGCAAGTCATTCAGCGATGGCCTGCCCTGCAGAATTTACTTAATCATCAATCGGTTTGTACTCATAAGGACCATAGGATACTCTTATGGCTCTTACTGGTGAACGATCGTCGTCATCGTCATCACCATCTTCTTCATCCGAAAGATAGCGTTCCCTGCCTTCGATATCTTCCTCAAGAATATCGTCATCATCAAGACCTGAAATACTATCTTCACTAAGAGGTGCTGCAGTACAGATTAATTTCTCAAGGCTTGAATCCTTATAGTCCTCTCCGAATGATGCATTGTAATAATTGTCATTACCGTTTCCACTTGGAGTACCATCAGGAGCAACTGCAACAACAATGTTGTTCTTTCCATCGATTGCTCCTATAAAATCTCCGCGAATGACAGAATGATAATATTTATTGCCATCTCCATATGGCGCATCGGAATTCACGAATGTGACATTTGAAGTATTATCAGCGAGTTTTTTCACGACAAGTCCGTTGACAATCTGATTAGAAGCTCCTGTCAATGTATCTACAATACAGTTACGGAAATCGATCTCAATCTCATCATCGTCATCATCCCTCATGTTGCTGTTTCCAAAGATATCAGAGAGATTAAGTTCGTCGAATGTTATATTCCTGAACTCAAGCTCTATCTCCATCTCAATGCCTCTGTTGATTGAAGGAAGCTTAATCGATGTTATTTCAGTCCTGTTGTCACCAGACAGATTCCAATCTTCATCATAACCGCCAAGAATCTTCAATTCCACTTCAAGATCATCATCCCAATATCCTGATCCAGAAGAAAGGCTAGTCAGATCAATAGATTGAGCACTGGTTCCCCGTATCTTCAGCGTAAACTCATCGTCATCATATCTTGTTTCGTTCTTGATAAAACTTATTGCTGAGGAAATTGAATCGAATGGTTTTCCCGAAGAACCATCACCTCCTTCCTCAGCTTCAAAGTCAACATACGCGCCTCTGTCGAATTCAGGGCGGATGTACTGTATGAGCTCTGGTCTTATGGTGATAGTCTGACTATCTCCGGCAATAGCTTCCTTTATTTCAACTATCATGCTGCGCCAGTTGTCACGATGATCATTTACAAGCTTCCATCTCATTATCTCCCATTCATCGAATACGAAGCCGGCCTTTGGCTGTACTTCATAAATTACTGTAGTATCTGTAACAGGCACCTCAGCTTCAAACTCCACATTATTAGTTCCTGAATTGATATTGGGATCTTCAGCAGCTTCACCAGTTGCTGAATCGATAATTCCGACAGGCCTTAACTGATCTGTAATGGTCGTGCCATCTACTTTTATATCAGCAGATGCAAATGAGATGTCTGATACTGCTTTCGTATTTGCTGACATTGCAGTTCCATTTACGAAAACTTTTGCAGTTACTGGGTCTCCCCCAGATCCGGAACAGGCTGTAAGCCCTATAAGGATAATCGCTAAGAAGGCAAGCAGAATCGATCTGTCTGTTTTCATAGTGGTCTCCTGAGAATAAGTATGATGCAGCATGCGCTGCTGAGCAAAAATTACCATAACATCCCAGGATGTAAATATCAGAGAACTGCTTTTCCAGATTTTTGAACAATATTGTACTGCATCGTGAATCCCCGTTTGACCTTTTTCCATCGCAGTGCAATTATCCAAGGCATGAATCAGGATCTTACGAATGGAAATATAAGAAGCATACTATGGCGCTTTACACTGCCTCTGCTTGGCTCGATGCTCTTCCAGCAGCTGTATAACATCGCAGACAGTCTCGTCGCTGGTAAATTCATAAGCGCGGATGCACTTGCTGCTGTCGGAAACTCATACGAAATCACCCTTATATTCATAGCATTCGCATTCGGATCCAATATGGGTGCGTCTGTAGTAGTCTCCCAGTACTTCGGGGCAGGCAGAAAAAAGGAGATGAAAACAGCGATTACAACAACATTCATCGCAACACTTATCCTGTCTGCTGTCCTGACACTCCTTGGTATAGTATTCACGGATCCGCTTCTCGAACTCATCAATACACCACCTGAGCTTCTGCAGATGAGCGCAAGCTATCTTGATATCTACATATATGGACTTGTCTTCCTCTTTTTCTACAACATCGCGACAGGCATATTCACTGCAATGGGAGACAGCCGTACACCATTCATATTCCTCGCCATCTCATCAACTGCGAACATCGGAATGGATATCCTGTTCGTGAAAGCATTCGGCATGGGAGTCGAAGGAGTCGCATGGGCAACGTTCCTCTGCCAGGGAATAAGCAGCATACTTGCTATGATTGCCCTGATGATGAGGCTCAAGAAGACAGGAGAGACTGATGAGAAAGCGCCTCTCTTCTCTCTTCACATACTCGGCAGGATCATAGTCATCGCTGTACCATCGATTCTGCAGCAGTCATTCGTATCAGTCGGTAACATACTCGTTCAGAGCGTGGTGAACAGCTTCGGTCCTGCAGTGATGGCAGGATATGCAGCATCAATAAAACTGAACAACATGGTCATTACATCGCTCACCACCATCGGCAATGGAATATCGAGCTTCAGCGCTCAGAACATAGGGGCCGCGAAGATTGACAGAGTCCGTCAGGGAAGAAAAGAAGGACTGATGATTGCATCTGCATTCTCCATCATATGTACCCTCCTCTTTGTCTTCCTCGGAAGATATCTCCTGCTGCTTTTCATGAATACAGAGGCATCAGAAGCCTTGCAGGAAGGAATGAGATTCCTCCGCATAGTCGCGCCGTTCTATATAGTCGTGACATTCAAGATCATCACGGATTCGATACTCAGAGGTGCCGGCGACATGGTTCCTTTCATGGTATCGACATTCTCTGATCTGATACTGCGAGCAGGACTGGCTTTCATATTCTCTTCATTCCTTGGAGCTGCCGGCATCTGGCTCAGCTGGCCAATCGGATGGGCAGCCGGAACTATCATCTCAATAGCCTTCTATAGAAGCGGGCACTGGACAAGACAAAACGCAATCAGCTGAATGATGCTATAAATGAATCTGCTTCTGCTTTCATCTCACCCCACGAGGAAGCGGAAGCGCTATCATAGACTGCTACAGTCCTGAAACCTGCGGCTTTCGCAGTTCTTATCCCCTTGATGATATCCTCATAGACAATGCATCTTCCGCTTTCAAGGCCAAAATGCTCCGCACATCTCAGATATACATCCGGAAATGACTTATCCTTCCCACATTCTGCTGTAGTGGAGATAAATGAGAAAAAACTTAGGATGCCATTCCTTCCGAGGCAGGCTTCTGCAAGTTCTCTTTCAAGGTCTGTTGCGGCAGCAATGGCAATACCAGATTCGCAAACGTTCCTTACATACTCTGCAGCACCCTTTTTCAGAGGAATCTCATGATAGTAAGCCATCCTTGCCATCTCATTCCAGATATCAATGAGTTCTTCGGGGCTCTCCTTGAGAGAAAACAGGTTCTTGGTATAAAGAGCGGCTTCCGAGAAACTCATCGTGTTAAGAGTATCGATGAAGCCATCTGGCATGATGATGCCCCGCTCTGAGAGGAATCTCCTGTCGATATCCTCCCAAAGCGAAGATGAGTCAAAAAGCGTGCCATCAAGATCGAAAATCGCACACTTCAGCTCAGCCATAGCGCCCTAAGCTCTCTTGCGGCTTTCTCAGGATCAGGAGCAGATACTACTGCAGAAACGACAGCAATGCCATCGATACCAAGACCTTTGTAAAGAGGAATTGTAGTCTTGTTGATTCCCCCTATGATCACGATAGGTATGGAAACAGCTGCCCTGATTTTCTTCAGGACCTCGACAGTCACATTATCAGCATCTGTCTTCGTAGCTGTAGGATTCATCGCACCGACTCCGAGGTAATCTGCCCCATCCTTCTCAGCCTGGACAGCTTCCTCCACAGTGGATGCGGAAACGCCTATGAGCATTGATGCTGGAATCATGGACCTGAGTGCCAGAGCAGGAAGATCCGACTGCCCTACATGTATTCCCTCCGCACCAACTGCAAGCGCTATATCAACTCTGTCATTGATGATGAGCGGAACATCATGCGCTTTGGTAATCGCGTGGACAGAGAGTGCCGTATCATAGAATTCCCTGCTTGAGATATCCTTCTCCCTGAGCTGGATGACACCGGCACCTCCGGCTATCGCCTTCTCCACACTTTCCTCTATGGAAGATGACGACATCAGATGTCTATCAGTACAGACATAGAGAGTGAAATCAACCTTCATATGAAAGCTTCCCTTCAGATGCTATGAAAGCATCATCAACCCTGCTCAGGGCATCAATCAGAGCCATATGCATCGTACCTGTGCCTTTGCCTTTAGCTGCTTTCAATGCGGCTTCTCCTGATGCTCCAATCGCTGCTATAGCTGCGGCAGTTGCCTCGAAATGATCGTCGTTTGCACCTACGAATGCACCGATTACACCTGAAAGCATGCAGCCAGTCCCTGTGATCTTTCCCATCTCAGCGCATCCTGAGTGGATTCTCGCTATTCTTCCCTTGTATGCGACTGTATCAATCTTTCCTGTGATAGCGGCAACAGCCCCGAAGGACTCAGAAACAGAAGAAGCAACCTTCACAGGATCCATATCATCTTCAGTAAGAGCGGAATCAACGCCCTTCGTACCGCTGCCAAGGCCCGCAATATACGACATTTCAGAAAGATTGCCTCTTATCACGGCGAACTTGACCTCGCCAAGAAGGAGATCAGTCACATCACATCTGTAGCGGGAAGCTCCTGCTCCTACAGGATCGAATATTACAGGAATGGAAAGGCTATTGGCCTTCTTTCCTGCTGCAACCATTGATGCGACTGTACGCTCATTCAGCGTCCCTATATTAAGTACAAGCGCCTGACTTATCGATACGATATCCTCAACATCCTTGATTTCATCTGACATTATGGGAGATGCTCCGACTGCGAGGATCGCATTTGCAACATCATTGACTGTCACATAATTTGTGATGCAGTGCACAAGCGGGCACTTTGCCCTTACGTTTGCTGATTCATTCATGATCATCACCTCCTGCCATCTGCCAGAATATAAGCTCCTGACGGCTTGCTTCACGGAATATATCGGAAAGGCGCTTCAGCTCATCGCCATCGATTCCTTCAAGCTTCTCATCACAGTATTCAGTCCAGACGCGGCAGCACTCATCGTAGCCAGATGCGGTGTAGTCGGCCACAAGTGGACCATAATAGCCATTCATGACATCTGGATGCCTGTTCAGAGTCTCCTTGAAGACATATGCATAGCCAAGCATACATGGCATGACAGCCATCAGTATGCCAGGAAGAGCTTCATCCTCCGAACTCTTGATAAGGAATGATGTATAGCTTCTGCAAGCCACTGCAAGCGGAACTGTCTCAACATCATCATCTGTCATACCGAAGTCTTTGAGATAGTTCAGTCTTGTCGCATTCTCGCTGTCATTCACAAAGCCAAGAACCGAATACAGGAACTGCATATCACGAAGCGTTGACGCCTTGAACATACCCATGGCAAAAGCCTTCAGGTAATATCTGAGGTAGATGCTGTCCTGGATTATGTAGTTCCTGAAGAGATCGGACGAAAGCGTACCATCTCCCATCTTCTGGAGAAATGACTCATCAGCAGCTGCCTGCCAGAGATCCATGGAATCCGCGATTATCTTTTCCATCTTGCTCATTTATGTCCCTCCCTGTACATGAAGAAATGATCTGTCGGTCCATTGCCCTTTCCAAGTTCAAGCGCATTCCTGATTGCACCTGAGACATACTCCTTTGCTTTTCCCACTGCTTCATCAAGGCTGTAGCCCAGTGCAAGATATGAAGCGATGGCACTTGAAAGCGTACAGCCTGTACCATGCGTGTTCTTTGTGTTGATCCTCGTACCTGGATAGATATGGAAACCATTTCCATCGAAAAGGACATCATCAGGCGATGCGATATGATGCCCGCCTTTCACGAGAACGGCATGTGCTCCGAATGATGCGATCTTCTCAGCAGCTCGTTTCATATCATCGATCGTAGTTATCTCCATATCTGCGATTTTCTCAGCCTCCGGGATATTTGGCGTAAGCACTGTAGATACAGGGATGACTGTACGTATGAGAGAGCCAATGGAGCCTTCTTCCATAAGAGGAGATCCATTCTTGGCATACATAACAGGATCGACGACGATATGCCGAGGCTTATATTCAGCAAGTTTTGCTGCTACACATTCCATGCACTCAGGCGATGAAAGCATTCCGACCTTGACTGCATCCGGGACTATATCTTCGAATACCGCATCGATCTGATCGGAAATCACGGATGTCGATATGTCCTCAATAGAGATGACCCTGCATGTATTTTCAGCAACTACAGATACGATTACAGACATGCCAAAGACGCCAAGAGCCGACATTGTCTTGAGATCCGCCTGGATACCTGCCCCACCAGAGCAATCAGAACCGGCGATTGTCAATGCTGTATGCATATTCCTCCTTGATGCAGAGGAACGATGCTCCCTACGCTGGTATTAACCAACAGGTTCCAAGGGTCAGGTTCTAACCTTCTCAGCTCTGCATGAGCTCCCCTGCATGCATGAATATTTTACACGATGCAAAGGGAATGACAACAAGAATATCTTTTCAATTATATTGCAAATATAACAATCCGTTATTGGATATATTTATAAGATAAAAATATTATCCAAATACAATAATGGTTGTATATAAATTTTTATTAAATAAATACTTAATTAAAAGCGGCCCACTTCAGATAAATATTACAGGAAATCCGATTAGCTCCAAAACAAATCTATGGAATCAAACTGATTACATTTAAGACTTCTCTCATACCTTCCTTGATATCGCATTCAGCCATTGCTCGCCAGACCTGTCTTTTCTGACATCCCCGGACCTGAACAAATCAAGAGGACTGAAGCCTGTCTCTGATGCAAGCGAAATGAATGATTCCTCATCAAGGTCAGTGAAGAATCTTCCATTCCTCTCATACGATGATGTGCCGTATTTGAATGAGCAGTAGAATACCCCTCCTTCACGAAGAGCCCGGCGGATTTTCCAGAAGACGTCTGGAAGATCTTCTCTTTCAAGATGAAGAAGTGACGCACATGCCCAGACACCATCGAATTCATCTACATAATCGAGCTCATCAAAGCGCATGCATCTCACATTGAGGCCTGTATTCTTTTCTGCGATCATACATAGCTCAGGAGTGCCATCGACAGCTTCCACTGAAAAACCCATCGATGAGAAACAGGCAGCATCCCTTCCCGAGCCACACCCAAGATCAAGGATGCGGCCATTCTCCTGAATGTACGGAAGGAATCTGCCATAGATATCGCTCATATCAGCAGAGAATGTATCATCTGCATATTCTTCTGAATTCCTGCTGTAATAGTCTATAGTCTTATCACTCACAGGAAGATTATATCATCAGCCAAAGAAGGCAGAAGCCGTCATCGAAAGATAATTGCTGCCACTGTAATCAGGATAAGCCTTATTCATGCGGGTGATGAAGTCTTCCTTGTCAGATGCCTCTCCAGCAATGGATATCACATTCTCAAGATACTGGATCTTGGTCCTTACATCCTTAAGACTTTCCGGTGTGTAGTGCGATGAGAGCACGAGCTCATAGCCCTTCTCAAGATATCCATTGAGTTCATCAATCATCATCTGCGCATGTGCTTTACCTCCGATGATCGGATGACAGTCATGGCCAAGCATATGCGTATATACTGCATTTATCTCAGGAATCCCGATATCGAAGGCTTATGCTGTCTTCTTTATGATGAATCTGATTCCCGCGATTTCAATCTCGTCTTCCCCGATGATATCAGTTGCCTTATGCACAGAAGAATCAAAAGCAGAACCGAATGCAGAGGTGAAATTGTCAATCAAGGTCTTTCCGCCTCCTGCCGCAGAATATGAGGCAGCATTGTCAGTAGAATACTTCCTGACATCTTTGAGGAACGTACCTCCTGCCACATGATAAGATATGAGAACGCTCTCTGCATCCATATCCTTCATATATTCCTCCAGCTCATGGATATTCTCAAAGAAGCAAGGCGATTCAATCACTGCAGCCCTGCCGTTCTTCTCTACGATGAATACCTCATCATCCATAGGATCTGCTGTCCTGTATGCATGGAGATTTATTCCATTTGCCGAATACACTGTCACTTCGCCTTTCTGAATCTTTATTGTCTTGTTTTCCATTTTCCTGACTCCTTATGTCATGAGCTCTGATGACAGGTGACAATCTACAATCAAAAGTATCTGATGTAAAGTAAGCACTTTATTGTGCTATAGTATACTTTTAGATACCATTTTATATTATAAATAAATATTTCAATATCATTGACAACTATACAGCAGACTACTATGCTTTAGACTATGATAAACAATGCAGAACTCCCGCCATGTCCTGTTGAGACAACACTCCTTGTGATCGGCGATAAATGGAAAGTGCTGATCCTCAGAGAGCTACTCGGAGGAACAAAACGCTTCGGACAGCTCAGGAAAGCTATCGGGAGCATATCTCAGAAAGTACTCACTGCCCAGCTGAGGGCAATGGAGGAAGATGGGCTTCTGACCAGACATGTATATGCGGAAGTGCCTCCCAGAGTCGAATACACGCTGACAGAGCTCGGACAGAGCCTCTCCCCAATTCTCGATGTGATGAGGAAATGGGGAGAAGACTACAAGACCAGATTTGGCAGATGATTCATCAGATCTTGTTCTTTATCCAGAATAATGCGGAATGAAGTTGTTGAGATTGAAGGCTGAATGTCCTGAAAGCATCGGCATCAAGCGAGATGAGGTAATTGCAGAGCCAGCGGCACTGGGTGAAATAGTGCCAGAGATTTTCCTGTTCGGTCTTGTTAAGGCATTTCAGGTCGAGCTTCAGCTCCACGCAGAGAGGACGCATCGAACCGTGACGGACACGGGTTTCCTTGCCGTGCTCTTTGATTGCCATGTTCTTCCCGATGCGCGCTGATTCATTCATAATTTATTGTATCATATCATATTAATATCAGAAATACATCATGCACGCCAGGCAATTCATCTCCTTCCTGCAGAGGATGGAGTCTTCTTGCCTATTTGTGATAAACAGCAGACCATCCCGAAGCTATTTCCCTGTGTATTCAGATTCATATGATGATATTTTATTGACTTAGCGTCAGAATAATGTTATTTATTGACACAGGGTCAGAAAAAAAAAGCAATGCCAAGAGTATCAAGGAAAATCGTAGAGACAAGGCCAGAAGAGATCGTGAATGCCTGCAGGAAGCTTTATAAGACGATGTCTTTCCATGAAGTAACGATCAGCAGGATAAGCGAGGAGACCAGCATATCCCGTCCGTCCATCTATAACTATTTCCAGACGAAGGAAGAAATCTTCCTGGCTCTCCTGAAAGATGAGTTCGATCGATGGACAACATCACTTGAGAAGCTTCTTGAGAACAGCTCAATGAGGAAAAAGGAGCTTGCAGACAGAATCGGGGAATCCCTTGAAGAACGGAAGCTGATGCTGAGGATCCAGTGCATGAACCTCTATGATATCGAGGAGAACAGCAGGGAGGAACGTCTTATAGATTTCAAGATGAGCTATGGGAAATCGATTGAGGCCCTCAGAGCTTGCATCGGCAAGTTCATACCAGCCATGACTGATGATGATATCACAGGGTTCATCTATGACTTCTACCCTTTCATGTATGGGCTCTATCCTTATGCTCATCCTACCGAAAAGCAGTCATCTGCTATGGCAAAGGCAGGGATTGCACCATCTGGCCTCTCGATAAAGAAACTTGCGGGAAGATGCATATGCGATCTTCTTGCTGAGTATAAGGAGGAATAAGATGCCAGCTCTTATTGCATATTTCTCACCTACGGGCACTACCAGGAAAGCTGCGGAACGTATCGCAATAGAAATCAATGGGGAATGTTATGAGATAAAGGCCGAAAAGCCATATACCGCACATGACCTGGACTGGACAGACAGGAAAAGCAGGAGCTCTGCTGAAATGAGGGATAAGAATGCAAGACCTGAAATAGCGGGTCCGCTTCCGGATCTCTCATCATTCTCTGAGTTATATATTGGATTTCCCATCTGGTGGGGTGTTGCTCCGAGGATAGTAAATTCCTTCATCGAAAGGACGAGGCCTCTTGGGAAGAAGGTAACAGTATTCGCGACATCTGGAGGAAGTCCTCTCCTGCCTGCAGTGAGAGACCTCCAGGAAAAATATCCAGAACTTGATATAGAGAGCGGAAAGCTCATATAGGGGGGGGGGGAATTTATGAAATCAAAAGTATATTTCACAAGGAAGATCACGCCAGAAGCTATCGTAGAGGCTTATTCGAAACTCGGAATAGAGCTTCCTGGAAAAGTAGCGGTGAAGGTGCATTCAGGGGAGAAGGGAAATCAGAACTATCTCCCTCCTGATTTTTTCAAGCCAATGGTCGACAAGGTGCATGGCACGATTGTCGAATGCAATACAGCATACGGCGACGCGGCAGGTGGCGTCAGGGATAATACAGAGTCACATTGGAAACTCATCGAAGACCATGAGTGGACCAAGTACTTCGATGTCGATCTGATGGATGCGGAAGGCCCGGATGTAATCTGGCAGATACCTGGCGGGAAAGTCCTGAAGGAAAACCATCTTGGGAAGAACATACTCAACTATGACTCGATGCTCGTCCTTGCCCACTTCAAGGGTCATCCGATGGGAGGATATGGCGGAGCCCTCAAACAGCTCTCGATCGGATGTGCGAGCAGATCCGGAAAGGCACTGATCCATTCTGCAGGAAAGACAGATGACCGCTTCGATACATGGAAGATGCATGCTGACATCAATGCATTTCCTGAAGCCATGGCAGATGCCGCATCAAGCGTCACTGAGCATTTCAAAGGCAGGATCGCGTTCATCAATGTAATGAAGAACCTCTCCGTGGATTGTGACTGCTGCATGGTCGCGGAAGATCCTTGCATGAAGGATATCGGAATACTTGCATCTCTCGACCCTGTTGCGGTAGATCAGACATGCATCGATCTCGTGCTCTCCTCCGACGATCCCGGAAAGGAACACTTCATGGAAAGGGTGAACAGCCGCAATGGCATACATACGATAGAAGCTGCCGCGGAACTCGGAATCGGTTCCAGAGAATACGAGCTCATTGAATTCTGATATGATCGTATTCACTCTCTATTACACAGGCAAAGACGGTAACGCGCTGCGCTTTGCCGATGAAATGGAAAGAAGCGGAATTGCGGATGAGATCAGGAAGGAGGATGGGAATCTACGCTATCAGTATTTCGTACCACTCGGAGATACCGATACTGTACTCCTAATTGATGCATGGCAGGACCAGGAGTCGCTCGACAAACATCACAGCTCACCGATGATGAAAAAGATATCGGAAATGAGGGAGAAATACGACCTGCATATGAAAGCAGAGAAATTCATCCCCGAAGAGAACATAGATACCAGCTTCATCCGATCATGACCTAGTTATCGAAGACCGCCTCTGTTGATATAATCGGGCCATGTCTCATAGAAAATATGACCTCGGCAGAGACGGAATCTGGACTCTGGTGCTTTCGCTTGCGCTTCCTACGGCACTTGCTCAGGCTGTCAATGTCCTGTATGCAATCGTTGACAGGATGTTCATAGGCCACATAGCTGGCTATGGTGACATCGCGCTGGCAGGTGTCGGAGTCGCAGCGCCTATCGCGACATTCATCTCGTCATTCGCGACCCTCATAGGAATGGGCGGCGCTCCGCTGATGGCAATGAGCGAAGGTCATGGAGACCATGAGAAGGCCGAGAAGATCGTAACCACGGGCTTCTATCTCCTGATAATCTCATCGGCCCTGCTCACTCCCGTATTCTTTTTCTTCAGGGATCCGATACTCCTTGCATTCGGCGCATCACCTGTCACTCTCCCCTATGCGTCCGAATATCTTGGCTGGTACCTTTTAGGAACGCCATTCGCGCTTCTTGCAGGTGGACTGAACAGCTTTGTGATCAATCAGGGGATGTCCAGAAAAGGCATGGCTTCTGTCCTTACGGGAGCTGTGCTGAACATAATGCTTGACCCTCTCTTCATATTCACATTCTCCATGGGTGTGAAAGGAGCCGCCATCGCAACAGTGCTTTCACAGCTTGCCTCTATGTGCGTCTCCATCATGGCGCTCAGGGGAAGCGATGCCACTATAAAGCTCCGATTCAGAGGCTTCATGCCATCACAGATCACCAAGATCATAAAGTTCGGGCTCTCATCCTTCATAATCATATCAACAGACAGCCTCCTGCTTGTAATACTCAATGCCATGCTCCAACGCTATGGAGGCCCGGAGATGGGAGATATCCTCATCACCTGCTCAACGATAGTCCAGAGCTATCATATACTTGTCACATATCCTATGGGAGGAATGACGGCTGGCTGCCAGGGACTCGTAAGCTACAACTATGGCGCAGGATACACAGACCGCGTAAGGAAGAGCATCTCGGATCTCCAGATCCTGATAACATCATATACAGTGGCAATGACTGCACTGACATTCATTTTCCCCGGATACTTTGCAATGCTGTTCACTTCGGATAATGAGATCCTGACACTGTCCGTGAAGTACATGATAATCTTCGAAAGCATGATAATCCCGCTTTCATTCCAGTACGTAAATGTCGATATGATGACAGCACTCGGGCAGATACATATATCGCTTCCGCTCTCTCTTCTGAGGAAAATCTCATTCATGATCGCATCAATCATACTTCCGGTACTGTTCGCAGCAGATGCGGCATTCTTCTCTGAGCCTATCTCCGACATCATCTCCTGCACTGTGGGGACAATTGTGGTCTACAGGAACCTTGGCAGGATACTCCAGAAGAGGGAGAAGGAAGGCCTGAGGATTTAGCAATACAGAAACAGGCCTGATTGTCGTGTATATTGTGCATGACCATGAGTTTTGCTAATCTGTCCTTATGGGCGATAATCATTCAGCATTGACTGCGGCCGAAAGATTCCTGCTTGTGCCATTTTATGGAAGGTATCTGAAGCTGCATTACAGAATGAAGACAGAAGGACTTGCCAGTGTTCTTCCTATAAAGGGACCAGCCTTCGTCTTCGCGAACCACGCACACACGCTCGATCCTTTCCTGATATCCGCAGTATATCCATATCATATAAGCTGGGTCGCCGGATCCTATCTGTTCAAGATGAAGGGCGTCGGCTATCTCCTGAAGCACTGGGTCCACAGCATACCGAAGACACAGGGACGAAGCGACTACAGCACCATAAGGTCAATCTCCGAAGTACTGAAGCGGAACGAGATAGTCGGTCTCTTCCCTGAAGGAACAAGGACATGGGATGGCGATATGATGGATATAACGACGGCAACTGCGAAACTGATACGCATATTCAAGGTTCCTGTCGTGTTCATACACATCAAAGGAGGATTCCCCTCACATCCGAGATGGGCGGACCATGAACGGAAAGGTCCTATAGCGATATCTGTCAAGAGAGTGCTCACATCTGAGGAGATAAAGGCAATGGATCTCCCTCAGATCACAAAGGCCGTGCAGGAGAATCTGTCATTCTCCAACGATAAGTGGCAGGAAAGCGCAATGATACCATATAAGGGGAAAAGACGCGCAGAAGGTATCGAGAGCCTTTTCTACAGATGCCCTTCCTGCGGAACATACTCAGCCATCAAAGCCGAAGGAAATGCATTCAGATGCACATCCTGCGGTGCTTCTGCAGAGCTTGATGACTATGACAGGATATGCAATAGCCGCAAAATACCATTCAGGTATCTTTCCCAATGGCATCTCTGGGAAAGGAATGGTATCGACGCACTATGCAAGGCGGAAGATGATGGGAAGCCGGTCTTCCCTGAAGACGATGGCGTGCTGCTGATGAAGCTTGAGGGACATCGGTTCAAGGTGCTCTCGAAGTCATTCACAGTCATCACTGACAGAAAAGGCATAACCATTCCGGAGAAAGGTCTCCGTTTTCCTTTCTCTGCAATCTCATCCATGGTGATAAATGCAAAACAGACCATAGAGCTGTTTTCCAGCAATGAAGTATACAGATTCCGGCTTGCCAAAGGCCGGAGTCCTCTCAAAATCTGGGAACTGTACAACTGCGTACAGGATCTTGAGGAGGATAGATGAATTTCACATACATGATCCACGCAGGAATTGTTGCCATAGCATTGCTTCTTGGCACATTCCTCCGCTCCCATGTCAGAGTACTCCAGAAGTACCTGATTCCATCATCGATCATAGGAGGAGCCTTTCTCCTTCTTTTCTACAACTATGCCGCGCCTCATATGGGACTTGATTCATCGTTCCTTGGAGATCTCGTATATCATCTTCTGAATGTCTCATTCATAGCGATGGCACTCCGTATCCCTGAAAAGGATGGGAAGAAATCAAGAAGAGGCGTAGGGGCCAATGTAATAGGAGTGGTCGCCCAGTATGGATTACAGTGTCTCCTGCCACTGCTTGCAATAGCCATTCTCATCGGCACGATAATGCCGGATCTCTTCCCTGCTATCGCACTGACACTTCCCCTCGGATTCGAACTTGGGCCAGGCCAGGCTTATTCTATGACGCTTCCATGGATCGAAATGGGATTTGATGGAGCGACATCCGTAGGTCTTGCGATGGCTGCAATCGGTTTCATAGTCGGCAGTGTCGGCGGAGTAATACTGATCAATATCGGCATCAGGAAAGGCTGGGTCAGCCAGGAAGATGCCGC
This sequence comes from uncultured Spirochaetaceae bacterium, assembly GCA_944389075.1. Classification (GTDB taxonomy): domain Bacteria; phylum Spirochaetota; class Spirochaetia; order Sphaerochaetales; family Sphaerochaetaceae; genus Ornithospirochaeta. Next base: position 41,989 of record CALXLA010000051.1, on the reverse strand, counting down.
AAAGCTTGAGAAAGGTGGAGTCAGAAGCGGTTTCATCCCACGCCAGCTGCAGAAGGAAGGAGCGAGAAACACGACAGAAGGAGAATCAATCGATTCATTCACATACCATCTCGCGCTGATTCTCGGAACATATCTTCTCAGCTACTGTCTGCTGTCGCTTCTCGGAATGCTTCTCCATCTTGCAGGACCGCTTGGGGATTCACTGATGACCAGTCTCTGGGGCATCAACTTCGTATTCAGCATGTTCTGCGCAAATATCGTAAGGATGATCATCATAAAGGCAGGCGCAGCACATACCATAGACAACATGACGATGAACAGAATCAATGGCCTCTCCGTTGATTTCACGGTCATCGCATCGCTTGGATCGATCAGCATCGCGGCTGTTGCCTCATACTGGTTACCTGTGCTCATTCTCGTAATAATCGGCATATTCATCACATGCCTTATTCTTCCATGGTATTGCTCAAGGCTGTATGATGACCACCAGTTCAAGAGGATGATCCTTCTCTTCGGAACAGCTACAGGAACCCTTCCTACAGGACTCAGCCTTCTCAGAGTACTTGATCCTGACTTCGAGACGCCGGTTGCGACAGATTATGTATATTCATCGGGAATCGTCTTCTTCGTAGTCATTCCGATCATCCTCTGCGTGAACCTTCCGGCACTCAGCTACACGACAGGCAATCCGATGTTCTTCTGGATGATGACCGGCCTCTGCGCAATCTATCTCCTTGGATGCATAATCGCCTACAAGGTATTTGCGAGAAAGCGTGCATTCGCATCGCCTAGCCAGTTCTTCTACAGAGAAGAGAACTGAGACAATAAGTCATGGAAATCTCCCTCGCGATGAGGGAGATTCTTTTCACCATATGATCGAGAAATCCGTTTTATCTGGAATGGAAACAGGATGGGAAAAGCTTTCTATCAGGAGATCCTGGACATCCTGGCTGTAACGCTCGATGACCTCCCCTTCCCGATAGATACCATAACCGCCTGTTCCTGTAGCTCTGTAGCTGTTGAGCACTATCGTGAAGCAGAAATCAGGATTCTCAAGGAGATCCGTTTTCCCGAGCCTGAGACGTACCACACGGCTTCCGATATCCTTTGAGATATCATAGGTATATGAGATACCTCTGTAGAAATCATAGTTGTAGTGCTCGGCCTTCGGATCCGTGAATCTTCTGCTTATGACAGGCTGTCCACCAGCAATATCGAAATATGATGCTGATTGTTCCATCGCAAGACGCAATATCCTGCCATTTATCCGGAGTTTCAGAAGCGTGTTGGAAAACGGATAAGCAGAGAGCAGGCCTCCCAGTGTCACATCAGGCCCAAGGGAAGATGGCTCATTGAAAAGAGATGCAGCAGAGACATCAGCACCGGAGAACGCAAGCTGTACATCATTGAAGTAATCTGCAAGCGATGAGCCATTAAGAGCACTCTCAAGTTTCGATGAATCCAGGAGCACGCCATCCACAGTACCTATGCGGTTCTGAAGAGATGCAAGCACTTCTTTCTCCACATCGTCAGGGATGCTGTCAAAAGCCGGCTTCAGAGGCAGAGATGAATCTGCATCGATTATCCCGGCCTTCATCGGAAATCCCTTTCTTAGCATGACATGGGCGGCATGCATTGCCTTTGCGCCTGCCTGCATCACAAGAGTATTGCCTATCATATGAGGCTCTATCACAGTATGCTGATGGGCTGTGAGAAGCACATCATATCCAAGGGCTGCGAGCTCATCCCCCCTGTTCTCCTTGACAGGCCCTGCTTCCTGGCCAAAGCCTCCATGATAGATCAGTATCGTGAAATCCGGATCAAGCATCCTGCCCTCTTCAAGGGCAAGTCTGGCAGCTTCAACGGAATCCGCAATTCTGATTCCTGCGAGGTTCTCCCTGCTCTCCCATATATTCACATAATCAGTAATGACAGCAGAGAACAGCAATCTCGTTCCATCAGACGCTATCTTAAGGACATATGGCTTGACGCCAAGCTCACCTCTTTCATCAATGAGATTCGCTGCTATGATATCCGCATCGAGTCCTGAGAGAAACGATGAAAGAACATCATAGCCGTAGTTGAAATCATGATTGCCAGGAGTATAGATGCTGAGTCCCGCCGCATTGAAGGCAGAAGCCGCCGTAAAAGGCCTTATCCCATTGGCTATCTCATAACGCACAAGCGGTGAGCCCTGCAGGACATCGCCTCCATCTGCAATGATCGCACCATCTGAAAAGGAAGAGGCAAGCACCATATAACCCATATCCTTCTTTCCACTGGAAACATAATCCGTGGGATAGATATATGAATGAGTATCGCTTGTGAAATAAATGTCTGCCATGCTAACCTCTCATGAGCTTTGTCCTTAGCTTCGATGAGAACCATTCAACAAGAAGGACAAGCACGACAAGCCCGAGGAGGATCGCGCCTACATCGTTCCATCTGTATGAGTTCATAGCGAAGATCAATGGCGCGCCTATACCGCCGGCACCTACGATGCCAAGGACTGTCGCATCTCTCAGATTCATATCGAATCTGTATATCAGTGTGGATGCGAAAGATGGCATAAGCTGGGGGATTATCCCATAGCGAATCTTGTCGAACAGATTGCAGCCAGACGCGGAAAGCGATTCAAGAATTCCCTTATCAAGATCCTCGATTGTCTCGATGAACATCTTGGAAAGCATCCCGACTGAGCATACAGACATCGTGAGAAGACCTGCAAAGGCGCCAGGCCCTGTCACCATGATGAACATGAGGCCATATACGAATGACGGGACGGTGCGTATTGCCATCACTATGACGCGGAAGACCACCGCTACAGGCTTTGAAACTATATTACCTGCACCGAGGAATGCGAAAGGAATCGAGATGACAGCACCCACGAGCGTGCCAAGGAATGCGATGCACATCGTCTCAAGGAGAAGATAAGGAATGCCATTCTGTCCAAGAGTGAACAGTATATCAGTTGTGGGATGCAGGATTCCAAGGATGATGCCCTTTGCAACGGAAAGGCCAGCTCCCCCTGTTGAGTTTGACTCAAGCGCACTGGAAGACCATGCAGCCAGAATGACAGCAGCAAGAACTGCAAGCAAAGTGGCGATCCATCTCCTTGGCTCCTTCGAGAGCGTCTCTGCCGGAGTCAGCTTTATATCATCCATGAACACCTCACGTCAGTTTCTTCCTGAGCCATGAGCTCAGTGATTCTATTGCAACAACAGCGATGAACAGCGCAATGAGTATCATTCCTACTCTCGGATACTCACGCCATCCGATTTTCTCATTCAGAATTATCCCAAGGCCTCCGGCTCCTACATAGCCCAGAATCGATGCATATCTGACATTTCCCTCAAAGCAGAAAAGCACTGTGGAAAGAAATGACGGCAGGACCTGTGGCCAGACAGAATGCCTTATCGCTGAAAGCCTTCCCATGCCAAGCGCCTCAAGAGCTTCATGGGCTCCCATATCCACAGTCTCTATCTGCTCATACAGGATCTTTCCGCAGTATGCGAATGTGAATACAGCAATAGCTACAGTTCCTGCAAGCGTTCCCAGACCGAAGACATATGTCGCAATGAGAGCGACAACAAGCGTCGGAAGTGTCCTCACAACAGAGAAGAAGAACTTGAAGAAAGCCGTGACAGCCTTTGCCTTTACGAGATTGGAGCTTGCGAGCATAGCCGCAGGTATGCAGAGAAGCGCGCCTATGGCTGAGCCAAGAAGACTCATCTTTATCGTATCAAGAAGCGGAGTCCAGACAGCACTCATGTAGCCCCAGTCAGGAGGGAACATATCTCCGATCATCACGAAGAAGTAACTGATTCTTGTCACAAGGACATAGAAATCAAAACCTGTCACCTTACCGGAAACAACCGCTGCAATGATAAGCAACACAGCTACAAGAGGTGCCTTGGAACGCTTTTCTATCACAGTCTTGCCATTGGCAAGAACGAATACTTTCCTATTCTGCTTCATTGGCTTCATCACCATAGATGGAGGAAAGGACAGCAGCATTGACAGATGATGCCGGGCCATCGAACACTACCTGTCCGGCTCTCACGCCTATTACCCTGTCGCAGTACTCAAGCGCGAGCTCAACATGATGTATGTTGATGATTACCGTTATCCCCATGTTCCTGTTTATGTTCCTGAAATCATCCATGACAGCCTTGGCAGTAACCGGATCGAGTGCGGCGACAGGCTCATCAGCAAGTATTATCGATGGATTCTGAGCAAGTGTGCGCGCAAGCGCGACTCTCTGCTGCTGGCCGCCTGAAAGCTGATCAACCCTGGTATAGGCCTTCTCAAGGATGCCGACCTTATCGAGCGCCTCAAGAGCCTTCAGCTTGTCTTCTTTCGGAAATACGCCAAGAACACGCCTCCAGACAGGGAGGTCCGGAACAAATGCTGTCAGTACATTGCGGATCACAGTTGTGCGGGTGACAAGATTGAAGGACTGGAAGATCATTCCGATCCGACGCCTCAGCATCCTCAGATCCTTTCCTGAAAGCGAATTGACATCAGTGCCATCGACAGTGATTGTCCCTGATGAAATAGGATGCATCTTGTTTATGGCCCTGATCAGTGTCGACTTACCAGCTCCTGAAAGCCCAATGACAGCGACAGCTTCGCCATCCCTGATGTCAAGATTGACATTCTTAAGGCCAACAGTCCCATTCGGGTATATTTTTGTAACGTCTTTGAAAATTATCATCTCTGCAAAAGCGGAGAGGGGAAATCCCCTCTCCTGGTATAATCAGATTCCTGAGTTCCTCATGATCTCCTGGGCAACCCTCTCATTGTCGTAATCAGCAGATGTTGCCGGGAGATATCCGGTGTGGCTGTAGATCGCTATGATATTCCTGCCTTCCTCTGTCTTGTTCAGGTTCATGAAAGCTGTCTGAAGCGCAGATACGAATTCAGGCGTGATTGTCCTGCTTGTCTTGGACACACAGACTGTATCGTTGTAGATCATAGGAGTAACGCCAATGAGATCTGTCTCTGTCCAGATATCCTCAGTACGCCCGAATGTGGTTGTCCAATCTTCCTCATAGTCCCTTCTTGCATCCGCGAATGTGCAAAGGACATCAACCTGACCAGAAGCAAGGCGCGCGAATGCGGACGGATAGGAATCAACCTGGACAGTATGCTGGAGATCTCCGATCGTCCTGCCATCATAGTTGTTCATGAGCCAGATTGTCGGATAGACATATCCTGCAGAGCTTGTCGAGCTCATGACAGCCCAGTTTGCCGAATCAAGGTCTTCCCATGTCAGGGCCTCGCCGTTATTGACCTTTGCCGCAAGCTCCTGCCCCTTTGCCGATGGACCTGCGATTATGAGGGCCCTGTATCCCACAGCCTGTTCCGTGCTTGCTCCGATAGGCTCATTGCTGTTCCAGTCGCGTGGATCATCGCTATCGACAGTAAGACCATCGCGCGTTGCAGTAAGTATGACGTCACAGCCATCTTCATAAAGGATGTATGTATTCGCTGGCATTCCCACTGCGATATCAGCAGTACCTGCAGAGAGAGCGATACCGACAGCCTCATAGTTCGTGCCAACAGAGATATTGACATTCTGGACATCGTAGCCAAGAGTCGCAAGTTCCTGTGTCAGTATGTCCTTCAGAGGCTCTGTCACCATGATGATCTCACTTGGTTCGCGCGAAGGCACATACATGATGTTCAGATTGCGGATTACAGTATTCCCATTCTGGGAAGCGGATTCCTGTCCCCCTTGTGCGAACAAGCTGAGCGAAATGAGCGCTACAGCAAGTACAAGCAAAGCCTTTTTCATAACTTCGTTCTCCTTCTCAAGTATTTTCCAAAAGACGTGCTGGACAGAATACGCATTGATTCTGCTCCCTCTCGCCTTTTATCTTTTCAGATATCAGCCTGAAAGCCGTATGCCAGACATCAGGCGTAAAGATCCTCAGTTCTGTTCCGCTTACCGGAAAGAAATTGTTGTATGTGATGGCAATAGCATCCGATTTTCTTTCCCGGAGCGCCCTGTGTACACCTTCCGCAGTCTCAGGATCTGAAATAAGAATGCCATCGGGGACTTCCGTCATCGCCATTATCCCATCATAGCCTGATGAGGCATCCATATTGCCGGAGAACACCCAGTCCTCATTGAGAAGTCCTTTCTCCGAAAGCATGGACGTAAATGCCTCAAAGCGTCTCCTGCCTATCGTGACTCCGCTCCTGCGGAAAGTCCCTCCAGCATAGCCGATGCGTCTTATTCCTTTTGAAAGGAAGAAATCAATCACCTGTTCCTCTGCATAGCGGTAATCGACTTTTATTGAATCATAAGAGAAATCAAAACCAAGGTTATTTATGAAAAGCAGATGTTCCGCCATGCTCTGGAAACACCCGATCTCCTCCGGCGTGAACTCCCCCAGTGCGATAAGTCCGTCAGCTCTGCCATGACAATCAGCCAGCGACAATTCGAAGCCTGCCTGTCTTGCCATCGGCTGCAGCATCGAGAAAAGCTCTGACTCAAACCCAGGCTTGTCAATTGGAGCGAGCATGAGGATTATATGCGGATTATCATTTCTTCGCTGTCTCGGTGTCTTATATCCAAGACGTTCGGCTTCCTTCTCAACAGCTTCACGGACCTGTTGCGTGACGGAAAAAGATGGGTCGCCATTCAGTATCCGTGAAACGGCACCAGCTGATACGCCACACTTCTCAGCAATGTCCCTTATACCTGCCATCAGGCACATTAGACAACAGAAGGACATCACTGTCAAATGTTTTGGTAAAATTCAGTAAAAATTTAATGCGGCATTAACAATACCTTAATCAGATATGAGTATGATCATCATAGAGCTCTATGAAATAACGCTTCAGGAACCCGTTCTTCTTCTTGAGGATGCGGCTGCCTCTTGTTATCTTGCAAAGCGACATGCGTCTTTCAGCGGCAATCTCGCGCTGTGGCTTGCCAAGGAAGACATCACGCGTAAGAAGCCATCTCTGAACGATATCCTTAAGTTCCGATTCCGTAAGGAGATCATCAAGCAGAAGTCGCATCTCTGCCTCATCACCTATCTTCGTAATGACCCTGATTATCTCATCGGCAGCATCCCGTGCTTCCTTCTCTCTATCTACAGGCACATCCTTGTTTTTTCTATCTACAGTATCCATATTGGAAAGAGTACAATCCGCTTTTTCATCCGTCAAGCTCAGAGTGCGGATGAGAAAAGGCAGAAGAAGTAGCGCTTGATCTTAGTGAAGATCCCCACATTGCGGCACTTCTCGACAGTCTGCTCCTCAGACATCGAGAACGTATCCTCGAAATCATCCTTAACGTCCTTTATGATGCCTGCGCCATAGAAAAGGACAGAAAGCTCGAAATGGAGGTAGAAAGACCTGTAATCCATGTTTGTCGTGCCTATGACGGCAATCTGGTCATCGGCAAGGAACATCTTCGAATGCAGGAATCCCGGAAGGAACTCATATATCCTCACGCCAGCTTCAAGCAAAGGAAGATAGTTCGACCTCGATACCTCGAATACGGATTTCTTGTCTGGGATATGAGGCATAAGTATCCTCACATCAACTCCGGAACGCGCGGCGATCCCCAGAGTTCCGACCATTGCATCATCAAGTATGAGATATGGCGTCATTATCCATACATATCGCTTGGCAGAGGATATGACCTGCATATACACATCCTCCCCGACTGTTATCCTATCAAATGGATTATCGCCGAAAGGATGCACAAAGCCATCGCTTGGTACGGTTATCGTCGGCGCATGGGCAGCAATGTCATCCTTCTCTCCTGTGAGGGCATCCCACATCGCGATGAACATGCATGTGAAGTTCCATACAGCCGCTCCTTTTATCTTGATTGCATTATCCTTCCAGTAGCCAAATCGGATGATATCATTGGAATACTCATCTGCAAGATTAAGACCACCTGTATAGCATATATTGCCATCGATACAGAAGATCTTGCGGTGATCCCTGAAATTCATCCTCGGATTGATATGCAGTCTGACTTTATTGAATGCTATTGCCTTGATTCCCTTCTGCCTGAGGATCCTGTCATAATTCGAAGGAAGGACATTGATCGATCCCATATCATCGTAGATGACCCTGACATCAACACCATTTCTTGCCCTCTCCTCAAGTTCCCTGAGTATCATATCCCACCAATAGCCCTGACCTATTATGAAATACTCTATGAATATGAACTTCTCCGCCTTTCCGATTTCCCCAAGAAGATCCATGAAGAACGAGTCAGCATAGCGGAAATATTCAGACGACGTATCTACCCAAGGAGATAATGTTGTCACATTCTTCACGAATGATGATATCCTCGCGCATTCAGGCCTGCTCTCTTCAAGTACCGGAAGCGCATTGCTTTCAGGAGGATTCTGCATCACGGCAGAAAGCAGCGAACCGATCCTCTTCCTGCTGAAGCGTCCCAGTTTCTTATTGGCCATCAGGACATAGAGCACACCGCCTAGAATCGGGAGTACGGCAATCAGGAAAATCCATACAGTTTTATATGCAGGTTTCTCATTGCGAGTGAAAACCACGAAGCTCATGACTACCGAAAGCGTCATGAACGCATACATATAGCCTGCCTGGAAGCTTGCCCAGAAGACCGCATAGACAAGGATAAGGAACTGGACAACGATGACAAGGACCGTCCAGAAAAGACGTGAGGTGAAGAATCTCAGTGCCTTACGCATCGCTATCCCTCAGAGAGAACTCGCAGCCACACCACTTCTGTCTGTAAAGCCCGAGCTCCTTCGAAATCTGTATTGACCTGTTGAAGCCATCTTTCTTCTTGAAATCGATCTTCTCAAAGCCTTCAAGATCCTCTCCCTGCGAGAATATAGTGCTAGAAGACTTGAACCGAGACACAGTCAGAGTCGTGGCGAACTTATGGATCCCCAGCTCTTCGGCCTTTGCCTTTGCCCTCAGGAGATTGAATCGGAAGCAGAGGGAGCATCTCGCACCGTGTTCCTTGTCATCCTCGTGTCCCTTGATCCATTCAAGCCATTCATCATGATCCCAGCTGTCGAGAATCGTCTCAAGGCCATAGTGCTGAGCGACAATCATGAGATTCTCATAACGCTTCATGAACTCCTCATATGGGAATATATTGCTATCCGAGAAGAAAAGGACAGGCTCATAGCCTTCTTCGAGGAGTCTTTCTATAGATGATGTGGAACAAGGTCCGCAGCAGACATGAAGAAGCAGTCTTTCCGCCATGACCTGATTCTATCACAAAAGGCAAAGTATTTCATTGCCCACCCTTTCATGGTAACATCGCTTTATGAAACGTTACAGAAACATTCCCGGCATCGTTCTTCTTGTCATCGCGATGATACTCATGACAAATGAGCAGATCCCAGCTTGGATCTCGCTTGTGATCCTTGCAGTAGCTGCTGTGCTGCTGATCATAAATGCTAGAGGCAACGTGTATTTCTCAAAAGCGGTGAAGCTCTTCCAGTCAAATGGTGATCCTGAGAAGACGAAAGCCTACTTCGAGAAGGCGCTCGACGCAGGGATCCCTGACCAGTATATGATAATCGCAGCCTCCGTCCTTCTCAGGTCAAGTATGAGCGTGAAGGCAAAGGATGCGCTTGAGCCTATAGCGGCAGGTAGCAACGAAAAACGTGCGGCTGAGGCGAAGACCGTACTGTCCATATACTACTGGTTCAGCAAAGATCCGGAAAAGGCAATCGCTCTTTGTGAAAGCGCAAAGGAAGGAGAAGGAAGAAAGGACAGGAATGTCTATGTCAATCTCTGCACATACTATCTTGGCACCGGTGATGTGAAGAAGTTCAGGGAAAACCTGAAGGAAGGCCTTGCAATAGATCCGGACTCCCCTGCCCTTGCTGATTTCCGTGCTGTCTCATATATCCTCGAAGGAAACTACAAGGCAGCTGGCTCGCTTCTCACAGATCTTCTTGAGAAGGCAACGCCTGCATTCGCAGATCCATATATCCATCTTGCGATGGTCTATCTCTACTATGGCGAAAGGGAGAAAGCGCAGGATGCCCTTTCAAAGGCCAGGGAAACTGTGTTCCATATCACATCAATCTATTCAAGGGATGATGTCACAAGACTTGGCGCTGCTGTGGATGATGACTGGCAGATCATGCCTGCGGTCAATGCGATATTCAGCGATACTCTCTCATTCATAAACGGGAAAGTACCTGAATGGGAAAAAGCTGACGAGCCATGCCATGAGATGGAGAAGACCCATAATGGACTTGAGCTTGAAGAGCCTGCCTCAATCTCCTACGAAGATGAGGAAGAAAAGGAAGACTCAGATGATGTCAGCACAGAGCTTTCGGAAAGCGATGAGGAGTGGATCCGCCGTCACTCCTAAAAAGCAAATCCGACTGAGAACGATGAGACAAAGCTGTCAGCCCATGAGTCATATCCAAGCCTCAGTCGGAGCGGCAGCTTTGCAATACCCAAAAGCGATATCGTGGTCCTGAGCTCACCACCGCAGGAAACAGAGAAGGAACTGCCTCTCAGAAGCATGTCGCAGAATGCCCCTATCTCACATCCTTCAAGAGTGAAGAAAGAACCGATCGATGGCTCTGCCGGAATTATCCACCCTCCATACAGGCTGATGATTGTCGCATGTATGCCGGTCCGGCTGAAGTAATAATCCTCATTCTTGTTTATTTCCGGGCTGAGGTATCCATCTGTCTGGAAAAGCACGGCACCTCTCACACCGCCTACTCCTATTCTGCTTTTCACTCCTGCAGTGAAATAGAGCTGATTATCAAGCGGAGGAATGTCAAAACGGACAGAAGCACCCAGCTGTATGTAATGCCCCACAGAATCCGGCAGAAGATACTGGGATGCAAGCATGTATCCTGCATCTGCATTCACAGAGAGCCATGAAAGTGGTCTTACGCCGGTATTTATCCCCGCAGATGCGATGAGCGCGGATGAATTAGTTTCGAATCCTGTCCTGTACTCGATGTTTTCAGATACCGAGATATCATACAGATCATTATTGATGATTATGAAATCAAGTCCCTGCTTCCCATAGAGTTCTGGAATATAAGGTTCCTCAAGCAGGAACTCCGCCTGAAGATCGAAGAATATCCTCAGCTGTGAGAATGGATAGAAAGCCGCGAAGCCTCCTACCATAGGATAGGCACCAAGCCGATATGGTCCTGTTGCCTTTATGGGACCGGTATCGAATGCGAAGCCAACATCACCACCGCCTTCGAACCAGCTGTTGCGGAATGTATATCTGAATGCGAGATTGCTGGCAGCAGTGAGATATGAGCGGTTGTCTGAGAATGGGCCATAATCGAAATCAAGCGAAAGTATATGGCTGTCTGAGACAGGAGCAATGCGTCCGAAGCAGAGATTTCCAAGGCCCTTGTCCAGAGCTGACTTCATCACAGTTCTGTCCTCAGCTGGGAAGCTTTCCGGATGTCCTTCGATGAGTGCAATCGAATCAGACCACAATGCAGCGCTTTCATAGCCAAGGACACCTATATCATATGAATTACCGTAATCAAGACTGCCATACATGGATGTGTCTGGATTGATCCATATGATATCATCTCTGGAAGATATTTCATCGGAAGCTCCCTGCATGGCAGGTATCGAGAACGAATCCGAGTTCGCAAGATCCAGAAGATTCGCTTTTGGATCGTATCTGAAAGCAGTTGAGAGGATCACAGTATCCGTATACTGATAAGCCAGCTCCAGTGGTGCGGCGACCGCTGTTATGCTGTCAGTGAGAAGATGACCTTCATACTCCACAGGCGGAAATAGCGCAGGATATGACATCGAGGCAACGGAAAGCACAGCGGCATTCCCTTCTGCGAATCTAACCTCGCGGCCTGTCACGAGGTCTTCAGTCACTATCATTATAGGAATACGGAGATTCTCAAGCCGTGTATCGCATCCAAGGACTTCCCCAAAGAGAGCCTCAAGCGATGATGAATCGATGAATCCGCCTTCTACTGGGAATGTAAGGGTCAGGGCTGCGGAAGTATCAAGATGCTCAAGGAAGTACGCTATATCCTCAGGAGATGCTCCGGCTGAATACAGCACGGCAAGGACGGCAGATGATGAATTCGCGATGATGAAATCAGGAACAATCGAATTTTCCTCAAGATAATACAGTACTCCAAGATGGGATGCAGCTGGTGCCCAGCTCCCTGTCATAACCAGACCTACAGGATCTCTTTTGCCTTCCGTGCGCTGCAGTATCCGTTCCCTGAAGGTAGCCTCGCCATAGACTACAGGTTCATTCATTGAAAGAACATGTGAATAAACATCCTCTGCCCATGCAGAAGAAACGAAAACAGCCACAATCAGCGCCAATACTGCAAATTTCCTGCCCATGTCTTTAAGCCTAAACCAAAACATCAGTGCCTTCAATGGAATTGCACCTTGAAAATAAAATGAAAATGAAATAGATTTCTTCTATCATTGCCGATATGGCGGAACTGGTAGACGCAGTAGACTCAAAATCTGCCGGGGGCAACTCCATGTCGGTTCGATTCCGACTATCGGCATTGATAATATCATTAAACAATTTCAAATATCATATATATTTAATTCCGACATCCCAGATAGATAATTGTCTGAAGCCGTAAGTATTGAGCAAGCATCAACAAGCTTTTCCGGTTCCTGCTGATATCATCCAAGCTCAGGCAGGCAATGCATTCCTGTCTGGCTGTATGCCCTGAAGCCTTCTGCATGAAGATGAAATCTGCGGATTCCCATATCAGCGGATCTGAGCCTGAGATATGCAAAGACATCCGCACCAGCTGAGAACTGTGATTCATGGAGCTTTATCGCATCAAGCTGCTTTCTCAGAAGCACAGATGATGTCTTAACATAAGTATTCGGATGCGCTGTCATATAAAAAGCAAGAGCCTTCACCTCTGCGGGATTGCAGGAATACCTTTCCTTCATGATGCCGCCATAAGGCGAAAAGCATGCGAGCTTTCTTGCGCACATACCTACATTAAGGTGGTCCTGATGGCATTCATTCGGGACAAAGGGATCAGGTGCGAATATGACATCGGGCTGAAATGATGCGATCTCAGAGGCAATCGCCTTCTCCATATCATCAAGAAGATAACAGGCACCATCAGAGAAAGGAAGGAAAGCTATATCATCAACGCCGAGGAAGCGTGCAGAATAGACAGCCTCTTCGTGTCTTATCATGACAAGCTCATCGCATCCTATCGTATCTGAGCCGAATCTTCCATCCGTACAGACAACGAAGCGGACAGCCTTTCCCATTCCTGCAAGCCTTGCAGCCGTAGCTCCTGCCCCTATCTCGATATCATCAGGATGCGGCCCAAGAAACAGATACCGGTCATACTTCATAAGATCAATACGTCCGACTGCATATTTGAGAGCAAGCTTCGTGATTCCCATCATCCCCTCCTTTCAAGCTCTCTGCAGATTTCATCATAATACTTCTCGTCAAGCGTATATTTCCTGAGATAGATTGTGCTTGAGATGATCAGAAGAATCGCAGGTATAATGCACATCGTACAGAGGAGCGCTGCTGACTGCCCTGTACTTGCAGAACTGATCAGGCTCTCGATTCCCGCGATTTTCTCTGCTTCGCCTATAAGGCCTCTTGCAGCAAGGTTCTCATAATCCGAGATGCTGTTCGTATAACTTGTTATGCCGAATATGATATAGCTAGTTGTAGCTATAAGGACAGTTAGAGCTGATGCGAGCTTTGTGAAGAATGGTCTCATCGATGCGATGATCGCCTCATCCCTTGTCCCGTTTTTGTACTCGTTGTATTCAACTGTGTTGAGTATCGAAACCATGGCGATAAGGTAAAGACCATATTGCCCGAAGTTCACGATCACATAGCCAGCTGTCAGCATTGCGAACTTAATCGCGGAAACATCAAGGAACAATCCAGATGCAAGTGTGAATGCATAACCTATCAATGCCGCAATGCTCAGAGTCTTTACAAGCGTTCTTCTCCCGAAACGCCTGCTCAGTGCAGGATAGAAGATCATGAGGAACGCAGTTGGCAGCATTCCTATTGTTGTGTAAATGGAGAAAAGGCCGCCGCTGTAGCCGAATGTGAAATAGATATATGTAGCAGCAATACCAGATAGCGGAAGCGTATTCCCGACCTGCTGCATGAGAAGGAAAATGCAGCACCATACAAGCTGATCATTATCCATGACTGTCGAAAGGATCTTCCTGAAGCTTACGGGAGGTGCAGACTTTCCCAAGTCACTCCTGTCTTCCCTTACTCCGATGATCGTGAAAAGAAGGAATAGGATCGCGACAATTCCAGCCCCTATCGCAATCCGCCCATATGCGATGCTCGCAGATCCGCCGATAGCGAACTTACCTGTTGTGAGCATAGGTATCAGTACAGTTGCAAGAGTTCCTCCTATACCTGCGACAAGCGTTGCCCGTGATGTGAGCTTGTTGCGCATCTCTGCATTGCGGCTTAAAGCAGGAATCATTCCCCAATAGGAAATATCATGCATCGTGTAGGCTATGCTATACAGGAAATATAGAACACCGAATGTGGCAACGAATGTCCAGCCACCCGATGGATTGTTGAATATCATCAGAACAACGATGAATGTCAGCATGATGCCGATGGCAAGCCATGGCTTGAATTTTCCCCATCTGGATCTCGTGCGCTCAATTATATTCCCCATCACAGGATCATTGAGCGCATCGAACACCCTTGCTCCGATCATGATCGCAGTGATTGCGGCAAGCTGTGCGGCATCAAGATTCTTCGTGAACAAGATGAACGTCAGCAGGAAATTCGTCACGAGGGAATAAATCATGTCACGGCCAAACGACCCTAGGGGGAAAAATAGCAGATTACGTCTACCCTTTGCATCATTTTCCATATTTAGATTGTAGCTTCAAAAGAAATTCCCTCAAGGAAAAAGACAGATCATAGCGGAATTGATCAACCGATGCAAATTGTAATCAGGCAAGCAATTGCATCGATATAGTCAATTTTTACTACCGAACTCAATATGCAAAATAGCAAATATGCGCTTTTGCAGAACAATACCTGACAGGTTTAGATTCAGCGTATGGAAAATTGGCTGAACACACATATAACGCTTCCTGAATACAAGAACATCAGCATAGAGAAGGAAAATGCCTATTCACATCTTGCAGGTCTTATACTTGCATTCCTCGGGCTTTTCTGGGTGATTGCGGCAGATGGAATGAATCCAGGAATGATGGTATTCGCACTTTCGAATGTAATCATGTATGGCTCATCATTCCTTTACCATTATCTTCCAGCCAGTGCTTTCAAACGCCTTATGAGGATAATGGATCATTCCTCGATCTACATCCTGATAGCAGGTTCCTACACTCCTGTATTACTGTATATCGCGACACCTCTATCCTATGGCTATACAGCTGGCATGTGGCTTGCAACAGCCATCGGAATAGCGCTGACAGCAAGATACTGGGGAAAGCTCTATGCGCTGCACATCGCACTGTATGCGGTCATGGGATGGTCGATAATCGCAGTATGGCCTGAGGTGTCGCCACATCTGCCTGCAGGTCTTTTTGGATATCTCATCACAGGGGGCGTGACATATACTGCGGGAATCCTCTTCTATGCAGTGAAGAAGATACCGCACAATCACCTCATCTGGCATATATTCGTACTAGCAGGAAGCATCATCTTCTTCGCAGGCTATGCTATCTATCTCATCTGAAGTATTATCTGGGCTATGAAGACAAATGCCATGCGCATACTTGAAAGCCTGAAGATAGACTATAAAGTACATACATACTCATTCGATGAGGATCACCTTGATGCTGTTCATGCGGCAGAAAGCGCAGGACTCCCCATAGAGAGAGTCTACAAAACCATTGTCATGCAGAATCAGAGCAAGGAGACTTTCGTCTTCTGCCTGCCTGCTGAGGCAGAAGTCTCTCTCAAGAAAGCAAGAGCACTGACAGGATCAAAGGAGATAGATCTGATAAAGCTAACCCAGCTTCAGCCACTTACAGGATACATAAGGGGCGGCTGCTCGCCTCTGGGAATGAAGAGGAAGTTCCCCACATTCATCGAGGAGCTTGCGACTCTTGAAGAGACAATCTATGTATCAGCTGGGCAACGTGGCGTGCAGCTTGAAGTAAAACCCGCAGACCTTGCATTGGCCGCTGATGCCCAGTTTGCGGATCTCACCTGATTCTGACTATCATATCTTTCTTTCTGGGCTTTGCCTCAGCTTCCTCTTTCGGATAGCCAAGAATGCAGATTGCAACACCTTTCCAGCTTCCTGCGATGCCCCACTCCTTAAGAAGAGCCTTGCCCTCATCTGTTTCGAACATCTCATAGCATCTGTTGATCCAGCAGGAGCCAAGGCCCACGGCATGAGCTGCGTTCAGCATGTTTGCCATTACACAGCTTCCATCCTGGAATCCATTGCCGTCAGCGGCATCGACAAGGACAACGACAGCTGTGGGAGCACCATAGAATGGATCGGAGTCACTGTTCATGACAGCGGCATTCATTCTGGAAAGATGTCCCAGTATTTCCTTATTCTGCACTGCTATGATCTTGCAGGGCTGCCTGCCCATTGCAGAGGGAGCATATGAGCCTGCTGTAAGAACTGCCTCGAGTTCTTCATCTTTGATCTGCTCAGCTTTATAGCTGCGGCAACTGCGTCTCTCAACAAGTGATTTGATTACTTTGTTTTCCATCATGACATGATGATACAACGGCTTCCTTCCTGATTCCAGAAAACCAGCCAAAATAGTAGAATGGAAAATCATGAGGACAGCGCTTATAGATGTCGGCGGCGGCATGAGAGCTGTATACGGAGCCGGCATATATGACTTTCTGATGGACAATGATGTGTATCCGTTCACTTTCGGAATAGGAGTATCTGCAGGAGCTGCGGACCTTGCGACTTATATTGCTAGACAGAGAGGACGAGTCCTGAGATTCTATGAGATCTATCCGAACAGAAAAGAATACATGGGACTCTGGCCACTGCTGAAACATGGCACGTTCCTGAATCTGAAATATATTTATGAGGATCTTTCCAATCCTAGTATGGAAGATCCCTTTGATACTGCAGCCTTCCATGCATCAAAGGAAGATATGGTATTCGTCACGACAGATGCCCGTACAGGTGAGCCTGTCTACTTTCCGAAATCAACGCTTAAGAATGGAGACCTGCGGATACTTGAGGCTTCCTCCGCACTGCCTGTTGCATGCAAGCCCATAGAAATCGAAGGCAGGCTCTGCTATGACGGAGGAATGACAGATCCTATCCCTTATATGAAGGCCTTTGAGATGGGTGCGGACAAGGTAATAGTAATCCTTACCAAGCCACGGAACTTCCACAGAACACAGGGAAAGGACAAGCTGATAGCGGATATAATCTCAAAGAAGTATCCGAAAGCAGGAAAGGCCATGGAGCTGCGTGCAGAGACATACAACAGACAGCTAGACGGCATGAAGCGCTATGAGGATGAAGGCAGGCTTCTTGTCATCGCTCCTGATGGCACATGCGGAGTAACCACCCTCAGGCACAGAAGGGATGACATCCTGGCACTCTACAGCAAAGGCTATAAGGATGCTGAGAAAATCATCAGCTTTCTTGCTCTGTAATCCAGTCTATCGCAGCCTGAAGCCTGGCATCTGTTCCGGCTTCGAAATCCTCAGATACGAAATCTGATAGCTTATCTGGCGGTATCCCGACTCCTTCATAGATTGTTCCATCAACATAGCGCATCTGGCAGTATGGCGTATATAGAAGCGTGACATATGGCTTTATATCCGTGATGCCTGCATTGAAGAGAATCTCTGATTCTGTATGCGTATCCTCATTCAGGAGCATGCCATTTCCGCCTGCAGTAGCTGAGCCGAAAGTCTTTACGTTGTATCCATAGAACTGCCTAAGTGCCCTGAAGAACATAACCGAGAATTCCGCGCATGACACGCTTCCGCTATTATGGAGAATCGCAATCGGGATATCCTTATCAAAGGAAACAGGAGGAATATCCAGATAGAAATCCCCTGTATACTGGCTTCTCGGAAATAGCTCAAAAGCTGCCCATGGACCATAATCCATCCTGTTGTCGCCTGACTTGCGTCTGGTATCAGCGAAATGAACGCTACCTGTATCATCAGTAATGAATGGGCTCCAAAGGGTCGGGATATCCGAAACAGATCCTCCGCCATTGCCTCTGAGATCTATAATCACACCCTTTGCATCACTAAGCATGTTATAGAAATTGTAGAGTATATCTGATAGAGTGTCCGGGATTTCTGCAAAAGAGAAACCGCTGAATCCAAGATATGCTATTCCATCCGAAGATTTTCCATAAAGGACTACCAGATCAGATGAGTCATAGAAAGTCATTTCACTGAAGCCATAGCTGTTTGTTAAGTCTGTTACTGTATGGTTGTTCTGTGACTCAGAAGTGTTCGTTATACCGAAAGAATGCTTTGCGATATTCAATGTATTTTCTAGATACGATTCATGCTTAGTATAAGAAATATATTCTTCTTGCTCGTGTCTTTTGTCTGATGGCATGACAGACAAATTGAATATCCGTTCATCTGAAATACCAAGAGATCGCATGATTCTGATGGTATATGGAGAAATTGATATCTCATTTCCTTCTGTATCTGTCATCTGCAAGTTATAGTGTCCATCGCTGAGATCCTTCAGGATATTGAAGAAAAGCCTATATGCTGTTTGGGTATTTGATTTCTGCTCATCTTTAGATCTGCTGCTATTATCTGTGATAGCTCCAAGCTTCTCAAAGTCATCATGGTACTCAGTATAGACATCATCCCAGTCAAGCCCCTTCTCATATTCAAGATTCCAGAAGAGATAGTTGGTATTCATCTTCATCCAGAAGATATCGAAGAGGCCAGCCCATGTAGTCGGTGTCTCATATTCATAATCAGGTATTGTCTGATTGCGGCATGATGCTGCTGCGATAAGGATAAGAAGCAGAATGGATATGGTTCTTATTGTTCTTTTCATACTCTCTCCTACAGCGCGAACATGAAGCCAACATCGGCAGACAGATTCGTGAAGTATTTATCGACTGAACTGAGATGCTTCTTCTCAAGGCTCGTGAGGCCATACTGTACTCTGAAGACAGTGTATAGGTATCCGAGATCCGTAAATGTGAATGTAAGACCAGCCTCGCCTATCACGCCTGCATCAAATAGATTGTCATCGGGTGTGAATGGAATCAGCTGATACACATGCTCTTCGACATTGGAGAGATCAGGCTCATAGGAATTGGAGAATATCATTCCTGCATCGATATCCATGACTCTGACACCTATATAGCCACCAGCTCCAAGGAAACCTTTGATCAGATCATTGCCTGTATAGAAACGCACAGTCAGAGGTATTTCTATGAAATGATGCATCTTCGTCAGGTCATCGACTACGCTGCCGACGGGATCGAGTTTGGTGTACTCCGAGCTTTTCATGATCCATCTCAGACCTGTATTGACAGAGAAATTATCATTTACCCTGTATTCAACAGGTATCGATATATCAAAGCCATGTCCGTTTTCGTTGTATGTGTTATCCCAGCCTGTAGCTGTATCGACAATGCTGTAGCTGTATCCTGCTTCTATTCCGATATACCATCCGCTTTCCGCAAAAAGAGCTGAAGAAAGCAATACAGCTACGGCAAAAGCCGCCAAGAGATTCCTCATATTCCCCTTCCTCTGCTCAGTATTGCATAGCTTTACGGCAAAATACCAAGGGAAAAGAAAAAGGACCCTGCAAAACAGAGTCCTTATATCGGGCAGAGAGGATTTGAACCTCCGACCCCTTGGTCCCGAACCAAGTGCGCTAGCCCCTGCGCTACTACCCGAAGCTTTAGCGAGTATACTTTCTTTGGCCTTTGTTGTAAACAGCTAAGGGAAAAGTTTTCAGTATTGAAATCATGCATAGCAGTCACCAGAATTCTCTTAAGATAAATTAGTGATGGATTCTTCTCATTCTATATGTTGTTGACACTTTCTTCATCAAACGTCAAAATGCAAGTAGCATCAAGATTTGGAGGCTTTTCATGGCAGTGAATTCATGGGACGAGATAGAGAAATTCAGAGGAAATATAGTCAAAGGAGAATGGCCGACTATACCAGAGCTTTATGAGATGGCTGTAAAAAGATGGCCAGACCACATTTCCTTCTCTGTTTTCGAGCCGGAGAAGAAGGCCCTGACATTCGCGCAGGCATGGGAAAAGATAAAGAAGGGAGCAGCATATCTGAGATCCAAGGGCATAAAGAAGGGCGACAGGGTCCTGCTCAACGGAAAGAACAGCCCTGACTGGGCTATCGCCTACTTCGCGATCCTCTATGCAGGTGGTGTCATCGTACCAATCGACAACCAGATGCATGTGGACAGATGCATGAGGCTTTCTGAATTCGCGAAAGTCAGATTCGCCATCGCTGATTTCGATATCCTCGAGAAAATGAAGGCTATCGGCGGAACATGGTATGACTCGCTTTACGGCGTCGCTATGCTCAAAGGCCGCGATGTCAACTACGAGAAGTTCATCAATATCGACATAGAGCCGATGGAAGAGAAAGCTGATGTCTCTGAGAATGATTATGCGGCCATTCTCTTCACATCAGGAACGACAGGAAACGAGAAGGGTGCGGTGCTTACCCACAAGAGCATCGTATGCAACGTCTACCAGGCAGCAAATGAGATCAAGTATCTGACAGATCACGAGGTCTTCTATGCACTGCTTCCTCTCCATCACAGCTACTGCTGCACGACAGTCCTTCTTGAATCCGTGAAGTTCGGCGGAGAATGTCTCTTTGGACATGGAATCATCGTCTCAAGGATGATTGCCGATATGAAGATGGGAAAAGTCACTGTATTCATGGGCATTCCTCTTCTTTATAACAAGGTAATCGCTGGCATCATGAAGAAGGTCAAGGAGAAAGGCGCATTCACATATGGCCTGATAAAGACACTGATGGCAATCAATGGCTGGTGCAAGGTTCATTTCGGGAAAGCTCCTCTCAAAGGATTCTTCCAGAAAAAGATCACAAGCCAGGTCGGTCTGGACAACGCCAAGCTCCTGATCTGCGGTGCAGGTCCTCTCTCTCCTACTGTATTCAAGCAGTACCAGCAGCTCGGACTTGAGTTCCTTCAGGGTTACGGCCTTACAGAGGCATCTCCTGTCGTGACGCTCAATCCGCCTGAGAAGTTCATCGTCGATTCAATAGGACATCCTCTTGCATTCATCGATATGATCATCGCAGACAAGGATGCCGATGGCATCGGAGAGATCAGAATCAAGGGACCTAACAACTGCATTGGCTATCTTGATGATGAGGAGAACACAAAGGCTCTCTTCGATGAGAACGGATATCTCAAGACCGGCGATCTCGGCTATATGGACAATGATAACTATGTCTACCTCAAGGGCAGGAAGAAGAACATCATCGTCACAGAAGGCGGAAAGAATGTCTTCCCTGAGGAAATCGAGGATATGTTCCAGCTATATGGGCAGATTGAGCAGATCCTGATCAGAGGCTTCCAGCAGAACAAGGATGTTCCTTCCGAAAGCATCGAGGCTGTCATCTATCCATCACCTGACTACATCAAGGAGAACAATCTATCCGCAGATGCTGTGAAGGCTGAGATCGAGAAAATAGTCGGTGAGGTCAACAAGCAGCTTGTCGGCTACAAGAAGATCGAGAAGATCACGATCGTAGACAAGCCAATGGAAATGACTACGACAAAGAAGATCAAGAGAGCAACTGTCGCCAAATAAGTGCTATAATCGCACTATGACAGTTATAAGAAACGCAACGATACTCCCCATGACGGAAAAGAACTTTTTCTTTCGTGGGGATATTTCCATCAAAGACGGGAAAATCTTCCAGATAGGCAATATCGATGAGAAAGGAGACGAAGAGATCGATGGCTCGAAGATGATAGCCATGCCATCCTTCGTAAACTGCCATACCCATGCCGCGATGATACTTATGAGGAACTTCAAGGACGGGAAGGCAAATCTACAGGACTGGCTTGCAGAGATCTTCAAGATCGAGGACAAGCTTCAGGATGATGATATCTTCTGGGCCTCAGAGATAGCCGCAGCTGAACTCATTGAATCCGGATGTACCACAGCCGCTGATATGTACTTCTATGGATGGAATACAATAAAAGCATTCAAGAAGGCAGGCATCAGGGGAATTATCGGGATGACGCTTTTCGGTGATGACAAGGAGACAAGAAAACGTCTGGAGACGCTTCCTGAGATGCTGGATGCGGAAGCGAGCGATATGTTCCGCATCGATGCGGCTCCCCATGCTATCTACACTTGCACACGGGAAACATATGAAGCGGCCGCAGACTGGGCGATAAGCAGGAATGCAATGGTGCATACTCACCTTTCTGAGACAAGAAAAGAAGTCGAGGATTGCATAAAGGAACATGGAAAGACACCTCTTGAATACCTTGACTCATTCGGCTTCTTCCGGGCACCAGCCTATCTTGCGCATTGCGTGCATCTGACAGAGGCGGAAATCGAGCGCCTTGGAGATATCAGCACAGCATCGGCGGTCCATAATCCAGCATCCAATCTGAAGCTCGCATCGGGCTATGCGCCTGTCGCATCAATGAAGAAGAAAGACGTCAACGTAGCACTTGGCACAGATGGTGCATCATCGAACAACAATCTTTCCATGATAAAGGACATCAATCTCGCGGCACTGCTTTCACAGCCAGAGCTTTCCGCCTATGATATCCTCAGGATGGCAACCGCGGATGGCGCCAAGGCACTGAGACTTGATGACCGGATCGGAACGCTTGAAACCGGTAAGGATGCAGACATAGTGCTCATCGATACGGATCAGGTCAACGAGACTCCGCTCAACGACCCCTTCTCTGCTGTGGCATTCTCGACAGACAGGAAGAATATCGACACGGTATTCTGCAAAGGACAGAAACTGCTTGAGCATGGCAGACTTCTGACAATCGATAAGGATGAAGCGATAACAAAAACCCAGGAACAGTGGGAAAAGCTTCTCAGGAGGTAAGCATGAGCTTCTTTTACGACAAGGATATCAAGGCAAAGGTCCTTGATGAGAAATCATCAAGAAAGGTACTCGCACACGATGAAGATGCGATGATCTGTCATCTCTACTTCGAAAAAGGCGGTATCGGAACACCTCACAAGCACGTCCACACGCAGATCTGCTATATACTCTCAGGTGTCTTTGATTTCACTCTTGACGGAAAGACCGAGAGGATTTCCGCAGGAGACAGCGTATATATCCCTTCTGATGTGATACATGGACTTGAATGCATCGAGAAAGGTGAGCTTCTTGATGTCTTCACACCGGAGAGAAAGGACTTCCTTTCATGAAGAACATCCTCTGCTTCGGGGACTCGAATACATTCGGTTCCAATCCACATGATGGGACAAGATGGCCATATGACATAAGGTGGACAGGAAGGCTCCAGATGCTCCTCGGCCATGAGTACAGGGTAATCGAGGAGGGACTCGGAGGACGTACAGCAGCTGCTGCTGATCCTCATGTCCCATACAGAAGAGGCCTTGATGTCATCGAGATGCTTCTTGAGACGCATAAGCCGCTTGATCTCATCACTATAATGCTGGGGACAAACGATGCGAAGGCATGCTTCGCGGGAAGTGCAAGAACTATCGCATGGGGCTGTCTGAAGATCATAGAGACAATACAGAGATGGTCTATGTGGAGCGGGAATTCGCCTGAAATCCTTCTCATATCACCGATAAGGATCGGAAAAGGTGCCGAGAATTCAGCTTTCGGGACATATGATGAAACATCCGTCGCGAGGTCTGAGGCATTTGCAGAAGAATACAGAACTATAGCGAAACTCAAAGGCGTGCACTTCTTCGATGCAGCAGCTGTCGCCTCCCCCGGCCCTGATTTACTCCATATGGATGCAGATTCACATAAGGCACTCGCAGAAGCGCTTGCAAAGGAAATACGCAGCATAATATAAGAGAAACGGGCCCTTTCGGACCCGTGTGCCAATGGCACGAGATAGACTTTCATGAGGAAGGGCTCAGCGCTCTTCCTCAGTACAAGCAAGAATATAGGAACCGACACCCTTGAAGTCATCTTCAACAACCTTCTCGCTTATGTAGTAGCGGTAAGTGCCGTCCCTGTAAGGATTGCCGCCAAGACCTGCAACAGAGCAGATTCCTCCGAGATGGAGCTCACCATCCCTTTCTGTAAGGTATCTTTCCCTGATTGCCTTGACAGCCTCGAGGCCTCTCTCCTTCAGCTGAGGATCGAGATAGCCAAGCCTGACGCCTTTGAGGATAGAGTAAGCGAACATGCTGGATGCCGATGTCTCAAGATAGTTTCCTTCCCTGCCACCCTGATCCGTCACCTGATACCACATTCCCTCGCTCTGGAACTTAAGCACAGAATCGACAAGGTTCCTGAGTATCGAGAGAAGCTTATCGCGGCCAGGCTGTGACTGAGGCAGGAAATCAAGTACATCGATGATTGCCATCATGTACCAACCGATTGATCTTGACCAGAAGTGCGGCGAAAGCCCTGTGATGTCATCAGACCACTTCATTCCGCGCGATTCATCAAAGCAATGATAAAGAAGTCCTGTCTTCGGATCTCTCATCACATCATTGACGATGATGATCTGGTTTACGATATCCTCAAAGTCAGCAGCGCATCCATTGACAGATGCATACTCAGCCTTGAAAGGACCTTCCATATAGAGCCCATCAAGCCAGATCTGCCATGGATAGATTTCCTTATGCCAGTAGACGCCATTCTTGCATCTCGGCTGTGATTCAAGTTGCCTGTGAAGAGCTTCCGCAGCTTTTGAGAACCTCTCTTCCCCGCTGACTCTGGCAAGGGTGAAAAGAGCTCTGCCGGCATTGATCATATCGAGATTGTACTCGCCCTGTCTGTATGTGGCGATTGTGCCATCGCTGCCGATAAGCCTGTCATACATCGAATAGACCCACGGATAGATTGTCTCATCACCATGCTCCTCAGCTGCAATCAGCGATGCGAGAAGCACATGGCCATGCTCATAATGCCACACCATCATTCCCGGCGTGTATCTCTTCCTTACGCTCTGAGCAAGAGCAAGCGATAAAGGAACTGACATAAATCCTCCTAAGAACAAGCCAGCCACCAGAAAGCGGCTGGCTCAGATAATCAGTCGTGCAGGAGACCATTCTCCTTCATATAAGCCACGCCATCATCATTCCAGGCCTTTCCTCCAATTGAGTTGAAGCCATCGATGAATGCCTGCCATGTCTCTTCATTGAGCGGCCTTGCACCTGTGAGGAACTCGCCGAGTGTCTGCTCATAGAACCTCTTGACGTCTGCGTTAGGTGTAGGCAGATTGCCAGAACCGATTGCGTTCGTCCATGTCATTGCCTGCATCTCCCTCAGAGTCTTGAGAGCTGACATCTCCTTCTTGGAAACCTCTGTGATGTAAGTAGGATACCTTGAAGCAAGCTCGACATCGCCATTGTAGAATACGATGTTCCTGAGCTGCGTGTAGACCTGTCCCTTAGATCCTGTGAATGCCATATCGCCAAGATCCCCTGCTACAGGAATGCCACTCTCATCGAGAACATAGTTGACACCCTCTGTACCCCAGCCAAGGAGGTAATAGCCTTCATCAGAGCTCATCCATTCAAGAAGCTCGCAGATCTTGTCAAGCTTTCCAGCCTGCGCAGCCTTCTGGGATACAGCATAGATTCTGTAGTTCATATCATAGGCACCGATTGCTGCCTTGCCCTCAGGACCGGAGATCGCATCGATGACAATCCATTCGCCATCAGGGAAGTTCTTATCAAATGGAGCATAGTTGCTTGTAGCGGCATAAGCGGCATTCTGCTCATACATCATACCGAATCTGCCCTGCTTCCATGCAGCCCTGAAGTCATCCTTCTTGTATGAAAGCCAGTTAGGATCGATGATTCCCTCATCGCACATTCCCTTGAGGAAGACCATGAAGTCATAGAACTCAGGCTTGTAGATATTCAGCCCCTCTTCCCCGTTCTTCATCGACCAAAGTCCCTCGACACCGAATGCTCCCATGATCGGCCAGAGCCTTGAGCCTGGATAGCCCTTGAGGTTGGAATCGACTTCGATGAATGCGCCATATCCATATGTGTCATTCACGCCATTGCCATCTGGATCATTGAATGTGAAAGCTCTTGCGACTTCAAGGAATTCCTCTGTTGTCGTAGGAACCTCAAGACCGAGCTTGTCAAGCCAGTCCTTCCTGATGAGAAGACCCTCATTCTTGATGATCATACCAGGTGATGGGAATCCATAAATGTGTCCATTGATTGTCGCATGTGCCTTCGCATCATTGTCATACATCAGGGTGGTGCGGTTAGGCATCTTGTCAAAGCAGTCATCGACAGGAGCAACAAGGCCCTGCTTTACGAGATTGACAAGAACAGGACGGCGGACCATGAATACATCAGGAAGCGCATTGCCTGCGCCTGCAGCCTGGATCTTAACATCCTGATCGCTCTCATTGGATGGGAGCATCGTGAGCTTGAGATCTATGTTCAGCTTATCGCGGATGATGTCATAGCCTACCCAGTCATCTGGAATCATACCTGCTTCCGTCATTGCGGCACCGAACCAGAGTTCGATCTGGACAGGACCATCTACAGAAGCCGCACTCTCTTTGCTGCCTCCAGCAGCAAGGGGAAGCACTGCAGCAAACACAAGCAGTGCAATAGTGATTTTCTTCAGAGTTTTCATTTTGCCTCCTTATTTGTTTATCAACCTTTGACCGATCCAAGCAGAGTACCCTTCGTGAAGTACTTCTGGATGAATGGATATGCAATTACCATTGGAATTGCGCTCATGAATACGGATGCTGCCTTGATCGCATTGACAGGAGCGTTGCCGAAAGCACTGACTTCGACGTATTCGTTCATGCCTGATGCGAGAAGGATGTTCCTCAGCAGTATCGGCAGCGGATAGTTGTCATTGAGATAAAGCATAGCATTGAAGAAGTCATTCCAGAATGATACGCCATAATACAGTCCGATTGTCATAACGATAGCTTTAGAGAGCGGCAGGATTATCCTGAAGAGGACCTGAAGCTCTGTACAGCCATCAATCCTTGCGGATTCCTTCAGCTCATTCGGGATCCCGACGAAGAACTGCCTCATGATGATGCAGTTGTATGTCGATATGGCTCCCGGAAGGAAAACGGCAGGAAGATGCCCTATCAGTCCGATGTCCTTCACAAGAAGGTATGCAGGGATCATGCCTACATTGAAGACATAAGGGATGATGACAATCAGGTTGATTATCTTGCGTCCTGGAAGCGATTGCACGGAAAGCACATAAGCCATGGGGACTGTAAGAATCAGGGCACAGGCGACACCCCCGACAAGGATCTTGAAGCTGTTGAGGAATGCATCAAGGAATCCATCATTCCCAAGAAGTGCCGAATATGCATCAGTCGACCATTCCCATGGCGGTAGGAACATGCCCTCGAGGTTCGTACCAAGGAAATCAGCTGGTCTGAATGAGAGTGTCACCGTCGACCACACCGGGATGATTATTGCAATCAGGATGAAGACCATGAATACATTCACACAGACATTGAATACATGGTCCGCTGCTGTCAGCTTTACTTTCTTGTTCTGCATCTGAGGTTTCAGATGCTTCTGCTTGTTTTCTGCCATCTTCTGCCTCCTAGAACAATGAGCTGTCCGTAAGCTTCTTTGAAAGCCAGTTCGCAAGAAGCACGAGAATCATGCCGAATACACCTTTGAAGAGTCCTACAGCCGTAGCAAGACCGAATTCGAACTCAAGAAGGCCCTGTCTGTATACCCATGTGTCAATGATATCTGCAACGGCATATACCTGCGGTGAATAAAGCATGAATATCTGGTTGAAGCCAGCATCGAGAATCGTTCCGAGCTTGAGTATGAGGACAGTCACGATAACAGGAGCGATTGCCGGGAGCGTTATGTATCTCACCCTCTGCCAGCTGTTGGCGCCTTCCACCATGGCAGCCTCGAAAAGCGATACATCGATGCCCATCAGAGCCGCGATGAAGATGATTGCCGACCAGCCCATCTCCTTCCATGCGTCTGAGATGAGGACTACCCATGGGAATGTCTTTGTATTGGAAAGGAAATCAACAGCCTTTCCGCCAAAAAGCTCAATCACATCATTGAAAACGCCATCTCCAGGAGCGAGAAGAGCGAGAAGGATACCATACATGATGACCCATGAGAGGAAGTGCGGCAGATATGCGAGTGTCTGCACGACCTTCCTGAGAATCGGCCTGGTGCATTCATATATCGCTATAGCGAGGATGATTGAGAGAGGAAGCGATATAAGAAGCTTTCCGACTGAGTACATCACTGTATTGCGGATCAGGGACCAGAAATAAAATGAATTGATAAACGTCCTGAAATTCTCAAGCCCTATCCATGGAGAGCCAAGGACGCCATCGATTGCCATGAAATCCTTGAATGCAATCTGTGAGTTCCAGATCGGAACATACTTGAAGATGATGTAGTAGATGAGAGGTACAAGCGCAAGCAGGTAAACAGAGCGATGTCTTGCAATCTCGCGCCTGAGCTTGCTCCGCTGTATTTCCTTCGGTATGGAAACAGCACTCCCCTGTGTTTTTGTCTTCATAAGTCTACCTCGTTATTTTCAGGTTAAGACAGCAATATGAGATAATCCAAACCGATGATTGAAAAATTCAGACATCTCATATATTAATGTTTCAGCCATGTTTTCTGAGCTGACGAGGAGAAATGCCCTTTATTTTCTTGAAAACACGGCAGAAATAGGCCTGGTCCTGGAAGCCTGTCTCATGCGCGACCTCGCTCATGGACATGCCGGTCCCGGTAAGGAGCGTTGATGCGAGCTGTATCCTGTATCTGTTCAGATAATCCCAGGGAGAGATGCCTATCTCCTTGCGGAAGATCCTGGTCAGATAATCCTCGCTTATGTTCACAGCATCCGCGATCTTCCATCGCGTTATAGGTCTTCTTGCCCACCTGTTCATATAGACGACAGCTCTTTTCACGATGATGCCTGTAAGCGGAGGAAGAAGGCTGCTGCCAGCCATTATCGCGATAAGGCGCGATACGAAGCCTGATGCATCGAGTATCGAGGTGTTGACCACGATCAGGTTCGGGATCTCCTCCATATTCTCAGCACCGCTGTCCGCAAGGGAATCGCATACGGAGACTATCGGGACTGTAGCGAATCTATGGTTTTTCCTGAATTTCGAGATCATCTCATAGGAAAGCCCTTCCATTAATATCATCCGGACATCTCCTGCAGCCCCGGAAGCCTCTTCAAAAGAAGAGACATGCGTTATCATACCATATTCACCGAGGATCGGCGGAACATTCACATTACCAAGAGCGAGGATTGCAGTAGATGCAGGAAGCTCCTTGCCTTCCAATGCGCTTCTGAATGAAATCGCTTCAGCATCGGAGCCAAAGCATATGCATGGTATGTTCTTCGTATTGCGATGACTTCTGAGAAGATTGACTATGAAACTCGTCTCCTTCTCTCCTGAGCTTGTCCACGAGACAGCCTGAAGATGGCTGGAAACCGAAAGGAGATCCGAGAGATTCGAAGCAGGTACGGTCAGAGGCGACAGAGGAAGAAGAGCATCAGGAACAGCGTCATAATCACCTGAAGAGATGTAGATGATGCTGCCACCTGCATCAGATGACGCAGAGTTCCCCGAAAAGGCCGGATAAGGAAGCTTTATCGTCACGGAATCATCCGCGAAAACCGCGGAGCCTGAGTGGATAATGGCATATTTCTCCACGAGGAGGACTGAATTTCTGTCCGTTATGGAAATGCGGCCTTCAATGATAAAGCAAATTGAGGAAGGTGCCAGATATACGGAAAGCCTTGCATTGCCACCCATCAGATAAGACACAACGGAGAAAGCTTTCCCGAGGAGCTTCCTATCAGCTTCCACAGATGGAAGCGATTTCGGTATATCACCAGCGGAAATCCCCGCTGAAAGGGCATCATCAGCTATCGAGGATGCATTCACGAAGCGCTTTTCGAATTCCACATCCTCATATTCCGCAAGAGACAATTCCAGAAGATTCTCAGCACCGACAATGGTATCGGAGATGGACTGCGGGGAAACCCTGTCATCAAGGAGTTTCCTTCTGATTTCCGAAAGCGACTGTCTGATGCCATCGGAGACCTTGGAATAGAAATCAAGAGCTGCCTGCTCACCCTTCTCCGCCGCATCTTTCGCATCCCTTATCTCATCAAAGAGCATCATGCTCCTGACTGATGAAGAGACAGCCGCTCTTATATCCTCGATGAGAGTCACATTGGCCTCTGCAGCCTCCAGAATCAGATAGCCAAGCTCCTGATTGTCATAGTACAGTGGCTCAACCACGAAAATGCCTTTTTCGATTTCCCCGGAAAGAACCTCCGGGAGAAGCCCCGAACGTGGGAATACCGAATCAGAGAACAGCCCCGCCGAAGAAAAGCCCGCCCTCAGTTCCGACTGGAAGAAATCACGGTAAAGTACAAGGAACGCTCTTCTTATGCCCAAAGAAGGAAATATCCTGGCCATTATCGGAGAGAGGTCACGAAATGATCTCGTGGCAAGAAGGCTGTTCTTGAATTCATCAAGGATATGTGCATACTGCCGTGTCCGGACCCTCTCTATCGCATTGGATTTCCGCTCCGCCTTCACAATCGCATCGTAGAATATGCTTCTGTCATCCAAGAATGACGCATATTGCGAAAGAATCGTGCTGTCGCCGCCGGCTCCGATGAATTCCCCTATTATCCTTGGAAGCCCGTGGAAACCTGCTTCAGCCTCATCGAATATCTCAAGGGTTAAAGCCCTCAGACCATCATCTGCGATCCTTCTGTCAAGTGATGAGAGGAATGCATCCTTGCTGACTATCTTTCCACTGCAGCCGCAGGAATCCTTCACATCCAGAACGGCGGGAAGCTTTATATAAGAATCCAGATCCTTCCCGGAAAGGGAGTATGCAGTTCTTGCAAGTGCATCGATAGGCATCAGTACCGTAGTCGGCTCAGGGCTCATCAGGATATTCTCTTCATTGCCGTTGAAACTGCCTGTGATGATATCCTCAGGGATGCGGACTCCAGAAGAGACAAGATAGTCCTGGGCACCAAGGAGAATGAGATCACTGGCTGCAACAAGCGCAGTGAAGTCTTTTCCGGGAATCAGTCCCCTTTCCACTACAAGTTCCTTTATCGAGGCCTCTCCTTCTGCCCAGGGATGAGGAGATGAGACTAGCGCATCATCATATGGGATCCCGGCTTTCTCAAGCTCATCGCAATATGCCCTGTATCGTTCTTCGGCGCTTTCATGCGTAGCAGGACCTCGGAGAAATGCTATCCTTCTCTGCTTATGCTCATTTATGAAATGGCTTATCTCGCAAGCCATTCCGCTATAGGCATCGAAATCGACAGAAGCTATGCCATCGATTCTCATGCCGATGGCCACGACAGGGATGCTGGAGGCTTTTTCCCTTACGAAATCCGCGATTGTATCCTTCCCCACGGCTCCTGCAAGGGATGAAGCCCAGATTATGACATCATCGATATTATTCCCTGATGCGAGGTCATATATTGCATTCCTCAGGTACTCATTGCCATTCTTGAAATCTATGCGACCACCGGGAAACACGAACAGGGCATCATCAGAAGATGAGGAGAAAGCCTTGTTCATAGCTTTCCACATCCTGATTCCCGCGCCATGATTTATATCGGCAAGTATGAAGCCCTTCCGTCTGCCCATAGGCAGATTATACACGAAAAAGGTAATGTGCTCTATTTAAGAAATGAGACATCACAGACTGAAAGAAGCTTGTAAATCAGAGAAGCATAGAACTCTGCGCCTTCAGGCCGGAGATGAGTGTCGTCATCATCGCCATCAGGATAATTGGCATAGAGCCCTGGAGCGAAATTCATATGGAATCTCCTGGTTCCTTCATCGCCGATCCTCTGGTACTCAAGCATCGCAGGCAGAGTCACATTGATGCAAGGCACAGATGCCTGATGAGCTGCGGCAATGGCCGCCGCTATATAGTCACCATGAGTATCCTGAAGTATGCCTGACAGGAATCTGCGCCTTGGAATCGATGTAGCTATCACGGCAGAGGCCCCATTATCCCTGAGCTTATCCACCATATACACAAGATTGACCAGATAACCTGACCATGGATCTGTATGGCGCTCATCTTCCTTCTGGTCATTGTGCCCGAACTGGATTATCGCGGCATCTCCGTCTGAAACTTCTTCAAGGACAGCTGAGAATACACCCTTCTCAATACATGAACGTGTGGACATGCCATTTACTGCTCTGTTCTCAACGAGCCATCCTTCCCCCAGATATGGCTGGAACATCTCGCCCCAGCCCGTCTCAGGACGCTTTGATTCTTCCTTTATGGCACATGTCGAATCTCCCAGCAGAAACAGCTTTCTCATATGATTGCCACATTATCCTCTTTGATGATCCTCTCGCCTTCGCACGTGACTTCGACGTTTTCCATATGGATCTCCGCATTTCTGATCCTGAGGCCTCTTGATGGAGGATCTGGAAGTCCTCTGTACATATCTGAATCAGAAACAGGTGTCTCCGTACCCTTCTTCACGGCAAATGAGCAGTCCCTGACTGAAAGTCCTTTCACAGGAACTTCGGGAAGTCCCACAAGCATCCCGGCACTTGCAAGCGAATCAATCGCATGGCACTGGGAGATATCGACATCGAATACTGCAGGCGTCGATGCAGTCACCGGCTGCTTATCCAGAGAGAAAGCGCCAGGATCATCCGCACCACATCTGTAATACATGTTTATGACAAGCGGACAGAGATTGCCTCGCATTATGATATTCCGGAACTTCAGTCCATGGATACAGCCACCGCGTCCTCTCCTGCTCTTGATTCTTATTCCCCTGTCAGTGCCATCGAACACACAGTCCTCAACTGATATAGAGCTGATTTCGCCTGCAGTCTCAGATCCGATGACAGCACCGCCATGTGCTGACTTGACCGTACACCCTATGATATGCACATCGCGGCAAGGCTTGTTGTCAGCAATCCCGTCCTCTCCTGAGCCGGATTTGATAGCAATCCCATCATCGCCTACGAATACGAAGCTGTTGCGCACAGTCACATTCATGCTTGATTCTACATCAATTCCATCCGTATTAGGAGCTTCATATGGATTTATTACTTTCACTGAATCAATCAGGATATCCTCAGAATACAGTGGATGAATTGTCCAGAACGGCGAATTCTGCACGGTTATACCTGAAAGCGTAACACGCCTGCTGTTCTTTATCTGAATAAGAGGCGGCCTCAGGAACTGGAAGCCACGGCCACCGCCTCCTCCAGGCTGTGACTTATAGTCAGGATTAAGAGCTGCGAACTTCTTCTCGATCTCCGTCTCAGGAACAGCTCCTTCCTTCTCCCTCTTCTTTGAGCATTCTGCCCACCATGCCTCACCACTGCCATCTATCGTGCCATCTCCGTCAATAAGCACATCCTCGGCATTTTCTATGAAAAGGCATGGATGCATGCACCAGCATCTGACTCCTTCCCATCTCGTGAATACAGGAGGATAGAGGGTGAAGTCAGGGATGAACTTGAGCTCCGCACCCTCTTCGAGTCTTATATGAGCCCTGCATCCGATCTTTATCGGAGATGAGAGATATGTTCCCTTTTCCAGAACAATCTCATGTCCTTCCTCAACAGCCCTCATCAGCCCGGCAGCAATATCGCGGCCATCAGCCCTGATTCCGTAACCTGCAGCGTCAAACATCTCAGCCTTCCTTTTATTCAATTCCGAGTGTACCATAAGCACATGCTCAGAATCGGTTTCAGAGCCCATGATCTAGGCTCATTCAACTCTGCTGCCGAGCTTGGCCAGACAGTAGAGAAAATCAGAAAGGAATCTTTTATCCAGCTTGCGCTCAATAAAGTCATCCCCTCGGCACGCCCCTGGCAGGAATGGGATGAGGAATACATCTCATCGCTTTCATCCACGCTTAAGGAGCATGGTGTATCGATAGCCATCATAGGCTGCTACATCAACTTCATCGAACCGGATGAAGAGAAGCGCAGTCGTGAGATAGCCCGCTTCAGGAAGTCCCTCTCCCTTGCCAAGGCATTCGGATGTCCTTATGTCGGCACGGAGACAGGCAACGCGAATCCTAAAGGAGGCTTCAGCCTCGATACATCAGACCGGAAGAATCTCGAGATATTCAGAGACGGGCTTTCGCAGATTGTCGATGCTGCAGAGAGCTATGGCTCATATGTCGCAATCGAAGCTGTTTCGCGCGTCCATACAATCTCAAGCCCTGAACGCCTCAGCTCGATACTGGACGAATTCAGGTCCGATCATCTCAAAGTCATATTCGATCCTGTGAATCTCATCCCCTGGACAGGAATACCAGAATATGACGGCGTACCGCTCAAGGTGCCTTCGGAAGAGGCAGAAGGAAGCTGGGTACGCTCCATCCTGGACATCATAGGCGACCGCCTGGCAGCTATTCACTGCAAGGACTACTATCTGAATGAGGATGGCACGAAAGTCGGCAACATTCCTGCCCTTACAGGCTGCTTCAGATGGAAAGCCTTCGCAGAAGAGCTTCACAGAAGGGAAATCGATGTGCCCTGGCTTCTAGAGAATCTCAATCCCAAGACAGTTCAGAACACAACGGTGACTCTAGAAAAATACTAAATCCGCAGAGCTGACCTTTTATGGTGACTTTTTGCATTATTCAGCAGACAGGCCAAAGGATGCGATTATCATCCGGGTCTGTTCTTCTGATACGAGATGAGAGGAATCTATAGCATTCCTGCCTTCGAATATGCAGTCTGATACAAGGAATGTACAGTGCCCTATCTCATCATCGTGTCCCGGCCATGCGATAAGCCCCTCAGGTGCGATGTGATGGCCGAAGGTGCATGAAGAGAAAAGTGCCTTCCCCGCCTTCCTCCATGGCCTCATCAGATAGACGCATTCCT
This sequence comes from uncultured Spirochaetaceae bacterium, assembly GCA_944389075.1. Taxonomy (GTDB): domain Bacteria; phylum Spirochaetota; class Spirochaetia; order Sphaerochaetales; family Sphaerochaetaceae; genus Ornithospirochaeta. The sequence goes on along the minus strand of CALXLA010000051.1, from coordinate 6,959 downwards.
GGATATCCAGAGAAGATGAGAACCGGCAGTTATGGAATACAAAGCCAATCCAGTCTTTCTTTCCTGATGGAGCTGTGACATACCCCGGGCCTCTGCTTATGATGTCGCAATCCTCGAAAAGCGTATCTCCGGAACCGAAGATGAAATCAACAGTGCCTTCAATACTGCAATGATTGAATACAGCGCGTCTCCTGATCCGCGGAAGAAGATATCTAGGGCCATAGAAGCCGTTCTTTTCCCTTTCCTCATCAGGAAGCGGTGCGATAAACAATGTATCCTGATGGCCAAGAAGCGTACAGTTATCGACAAAAGACTCACCTGCATCAAGATATAGCGCGATTCCCTGCCCCACAAGGCTTCCTTCCCCTGAGCTGTTCTGGATAGTGAGTCCTGAAAGGCGGACACTTCCTCCTGAGAAGAATGCGGTATAAGAGCGGAATGTCCCGCGCTTGATTCCCCTGTCGAGAATCTCATACCCGGCATCATCATTCGTGATGAGTACATTTCCTTTTCCCACAAGCGAAATGGACTCCTTATCGGAGAAGATCTTCTCCTTATAGATTCCCTCGGAAATCACGATCTCCGCAGGGACATCATAGGGAACTGCATTCAATGCTTCCTGTACAGATGAATAATCCTCATCACTTTTTCCGACTGTTATCCTCAGCATATGGCAAGGATAAGCGCTCTCCAGCCATTTCATCAAGCAAACTATCATTCATCTCAGAAAAGCACACTGCAACCTCGACTTCGGACTCATATCCTTCATCAATCCAATCTTTCTTCATTCATATTCACTTTTTATTTCCACTTAGAAAAAATGAAGACTACTAAAGATTGAAGTTCTGATTGATTGTACATATCATGCTTGATGCAATGATCAGCTTCATTAAAAGAGAAATCGTATTCGTAATCGCATCAGCTGCAGCGCTGATTACCGCTTTCTTCAATCCACCATCAATGGAATGGATCGATGCGATAGATTTCAGGACTATCGCAATACTCTTCTCCCTTATGGGAATCTCCGAAGGGCTGAAGGCTTCTGGACTATTCAGCACAGCGGCCTCACAGCTTGCGGTAGTCTCAGGCAGCATGAGACAGCTGTCATATCTGCTTATTGCAATAGTATTCATCTCATCGATGTTCTTCACGAATGACGTAGCACTTCTCGTATTCGTCCCATTTACGATGATGCTTCTGGACAATTCAGGAGCGGATGAGCGCTATATAGCCACAACTGTAGTGATCGAGACCATAAGCGCGAACCTAGGATCAATGACAACACCTGTAGGCAATCCTCAGAATCTCTATATCTGTTCATTCTTCGGTGTGGATGCAGGAGATTTCTTCTCTGCGATACTTCCATACTCAGTGCTCTCTGCAATTCTGATTGCGATTCTCTCACGACTCCTGCTTTCACATGACAAGCCGCTTCTGCACAAAAATGGAAAGCCTATGGAAATCGATAGGCCAAGGAGCATGATGTATATTGCTTTCCTTGTAATAGCGATGCTCTCCGTCTTCCGCATCATAAGCTGGAAAACACTCCTGATATCTGAATGCATAGCCATACTTGCAGTGGACAGAAAGGTATTCAGACGCATTGACTATATCCTTCTGCTGACATTCATCGCGTTCTTCATCTTCAGTGAGAACATACGATCCATTGAGAAGATAAGCAGCCTCATCTCCGAACCTATGGCAACACATCCTGCCGCTGTATCTGCGCTGGTGTCTCAGGTCATAAGCAATGTTCCTGCAGCTATACTCCTATCGCCATTTGCAGAGAGCTTTGAAGGAATACTCATCGGTACAGATATAGGAGGTCTCGGAACACCGATTGCATCGCTTGCATCGCTTATCTCTCTGAAGTTTTATTTCTCAAGGAAGGACGGGAATAAAGCCATGTATATGGCTGTCTTCCTCTCACTCAATCTGCTCCTGCTTGCTATCCTTGCAGCTTTCCGGGTGCTTTTCCCTTAGAGTATTTCGAGAAAAAGCGTACTGCTATGACAGCAAGAAGGAAAAGCCATGCAATGATCTCAGCGTATGCGATCACCTTGCTCCCGAATATGCCAACAAGAGCATAAGATGCCGCAATTCTCACTGCAAGCGAAAGGATTCCTGCAATACCGGAGAACAGCATATCCCCGATTCCCTCTATGTATCCTCTGAGCGCAGTGCTCAACCCGAATACAACATAGAAAGCAGCAAGAGAATGGAAGAAAGCCTCGCCGATTGCAACAGTCTCAGCCTCAAGCCCGAAAAGCGCTATCAGACTTCCTCCTGCAAGGAAGACGAACAGGGTCAGGAGAAGAGATACACCGATCATCATAATGACGCCGGCCCTTACTGCATTACGAGCACGCTCATCCTTCCCTGCTCCCATATTCTGCGCGACAGCTGTTGAAATGCCTGCCCCCAGATTTATGATTGGCAGGAGCACTACAGTATCGACTCTGTATGCAGTGGTTATAGCGGCAACTGTCTGAGCGCCGAATCCATTCATGAACTGCTGGAGGATCACGCTTCCTATCGATGTCGCGCCAGACTGTATGGCAGGAGGAATCGCGAAGGCGGCTCCCTGAGCGAGTATCTTCCCGTCGATTGCCCTGATTCCAGGCCTGAAGCGGAGATAAGGATATCTCACGCATGCATAGATGACGATGAAGATTGCCATTGCAGCCTGTGAGACAACTGTCGCAGCGGCAGCTCCTGCAACGCCCTTCCCCATATACGCGACAAGGATGATATCAAGAACGACATTCACTGATGACGATATGACTATCGCGACAAAAGGCATCCTGCTGTTGCCTATACCGCGGAGTATCGCGGAATAGACATTGTAGATAGCGAGAAAAGGCAGTCCCAGAAGAAGAACGGAAAGATAGCTTTCAGCACTTGCGTATATATCAGCAGGCGTATCCATGGCAGAGAGTATGGAACCAGAGAAGAAGCTGCCGGCTGCAGCTGCCGCAGCCGAGATGATGCCAAGCAGTACAGAATACGAGGAAAGAAGCCTCCCGCAGATTTCCTTCTTTCCGCTTCCGAACAGCTGCGCGGAGAATACCGAGATTCCAAGCGCCAATCCAGTGAGGATCGTGACAAAAAGATTATATATCGATGTCGTTGCGCCAATGCCTCCGAGGGCCGTCTCCCCATTGAAATTGCCGACTATGAATGCATCGACCCATGCAAACAGCTGCTGGAATATTCCGCTAAGGACAAGCGGGATGGTAAATGTTACCAGGGCTTTTGCCACATTTCCTTCAATCAGTTCTCTATCAGTCATCCCTGTAATGCTATTTGCATCGTGGACGGTGTTCAAGCATCCTGCTAGAATGCTTGTCTGATGGAATACTGCGCAATTGATTTCGAAACAGCTTCAAGATGGCCTGAAAGCGCGTGCTCGATAGGCCTTGTGAGGATGGATGGCGATGGAGATGTCATCGACAGGTTCTATTCGCTGATATGCCCCAAAGTGCCTATATTCGATCCCTTCTGCACGGAGATCCATCATTTAAGCGAGGAAGATATACTCACGGCTCCGACCATTGCCGAGATTGCCGATGATATCAAGGCATTCATCGCAGACTCTCCGCTTGTCGCCCATAATGCCCAGTTTGACATCAAAGTACTGAACGCTTCGCTTGCATCATGGGGACTGGAGCCTGTCATGAATCCATATTTCTGCACGCTTTCCCTTGCCCGGAAAGTGATGAAAGGTGAGCCTTCGTACAGGCTGACAGCACTGGCACAACGCTTCGGGTGGGAATATGACGCGCATAACGCACTTGCGGACAGCGAGATCTGCGGGAAGCTCTTCAAGAAACTCTGTGGAGATGCGCTCCTTGATGAAAAAGATGCTGAGGCGTTCTTCCGCAGCATCTACAAGGAAAGAAAAGGACGTTACCCTAAGATTCCTCAGCTATGATCCATAAGCCCTGTTCTTGTAGCAATCAGAGGGTACAGGAATGAGACCCACATACCTGCAGCGAACATCATCACGAAAACAGATACAGAGTGCGGCATCGGAATAAGAGTCAGCAGGATAAGCACAAGGACCATCAGGATGATCCCGATAGCGACATTCAGTACCTTCTTCCCCATTCCGCCGGAAATCCTGAAACGTACAAAATAACTTTCAAGTGCGAAGCCGATCATGGCACCTGATGCTATTGCGGCATTGGATGCAAGATCGCTGAACGCTGTATGGTCAACAGCATCCGCTGTCAGCAGGATAGTGAATACCAGGGAGACAATGCCAGCAGCGATGCCATATATCATGGAATACCTTCTGTAGGATGCATCATCCTTTGTGATATCATCGGCGATTCTTGCAAAGAGGATACTCGATGAAAGACCGATAATAGTGCCGCATATGACATCCATCGGCCAGTGCACGCCGAGATAGAGCCTTGAGACAGGGACCATGATCGTGAGCACAATCGCAACGACAAGCAGTACCTTTGTCCTGAAAGCCAGATAGAGAGCCGGATAGAAGGATGATGAGAGAGTCGAATGTCCTGATGGGAATGAATAGCCGGTCGCCGTGGAAATCCTGTCTCCCAGAATCAGCTCCGGATATGCCTGGAATGGGCGTGGATACCTTACGATTGATTTGACTATCTGTGTCGTCATCAATGCAGTCAGGATCGAGAGCGTAATGACAAAACCTTTCTTCTTATCGATGCACCAGTAGATGATTGTTATTACTGCAAGCGGAATCAGGATCTCGCCGAAAAGGGAGATCGTATTCATCAGGACATCGAGGAAATCACTCCTGACTGACTGGAAAAACAACATTATATCAAGCTGCATAAGAAGAATTTACCAGAAATGGCCAAGTGATGGAAACAGGCCCCTGGATAAGGGCCTGCATCGAAGAAAGACTCCTCACCTTTCAAGCATCTTCTCTATATTGGCAAGGACCTTCTGGCTCATCAGGTCATAAGCCTCTTCTGTCATACCTGCGGAGACATCCGGGCAGAGCACATTATTCCTGTCCTTCACTTCGTTGTAGATATCGCCGACAGCTCCTGCCGTATCCGCGACAAATGTATTGCTGTCATCAAGGATCCATCTCCTCAGAACATCCATCTCAGAAGAGGGTCCTATCGATGTATTGATCATTATCTTGCCATTTCCGAGCTCTCTGAATTCCTCATCCCCAAGAAGTATCACGCCCTTATTCAGACATGTGACAATGACCTCGGACTGTTTGAGAAGCTCATGAAGCGGCTTGTAATGCATGCCTTCCTTCTCGCACTCTTCCTTCTCGTGTCTCGCATAGTAAGAGATCTCGGCCCCCATAGCCTTCAGAAGGCGTGCAGTCATCTGACCGCTCGTTCCGAACCCTACGAAACCGATCTTCAGGCCTGTTATCTCCTTTGGCCTTGACCTCCACATCGGCCACTCATAGCCATGCAGAATCCTGACAAGCGCATAGACGACGAATTCTGTGACACCTTTGTCACCATAGTCCCTGATGCCATAGACCGTTATGCCATGCTTCTCTGCATAATCGATATCGACATTGGCACTTTCCTTTGAATACAGCGAGCAGCACATGCCTACATAGCGGAGATTCCCGCACCTTGAAAGGACAGATGCCGGAACAAGAGGGAGAGTCCTCACAAGGACAGCATCCGCATCCCCTATCCTCTCTACAAGCTCATCCTCAGTTTCCGGAAGAGTGTCGAATCTCACAATCTCAGAAGCATATTCCTCAAGCTTCTTCTCTGCCCATGGCTGAAGTCCGATAGGACCTGCCTCAACGAGTTTCCTGAACTTTTCCATACTGGCCTCCTAGAAGAACATCATCGTGGATGAGAGATTCCTCATCAATGCGACAACAGACCATGCCGCGATATCACTATTGGCTGAATAGATATCGACAACTGCTTTCAGGCCATCGGTCTCGACAGTGATGCAGTGATCGTCCCCAATGAATTTAGGCACGCTTGTGATCTCTGCTGTGGCGTTCTCCGGCCCGATTGTTGCCAGAGCAGATGCGACTGCGACATTGACTTTGGTAGGAAGAAGCGCGATGGCTTCCTTAGTAGATCCGGAGAATACGCTCTGCTCTTTATCCTGAAGCTCACCAGCATACAATGGAGTGTTCCTGAGGGAATCAGGACCCTTATGTGTATGTATTCCTGCCTTTATATCCCAGCCATTTGCCTCAGCAATAAGGGAAATCGTCCTCAGCACATCAAAGCCGCCGACAGCGCCTGATGGGATGTAGATCCTTGCATTGCCTTCCTCAGCAGCCTGCAGTGCGCTCTGGCGGAAGCTGTTGTCTGCGAATGCACCGATGGAAAGAGGAATTATGCTGATTCCTTTACTCAGTGCCTTGACTGCGAAGTCCTTCAATAGCGCGATAGCCGCTGTCTCTATAATGAAATCAGGCCTGATCTCGATGACTTCATCAATAGATGAGGCAACCTTCGCACCAGTTCCTTCCGCAAGCTTCTCCGCATCCTCTTTCCTGAGCGAATAGACAGCTGCAAGACTATATCCTTTGAGAAGACCATTCTCATATGCTTTCTTGACGATATTTCCAAGATGGCCGCATCCTGCGATTGCAAACGTCTTCATAAATCCCTCCTAATAAGCATCTACTACTCTACAGAAAAACAGAGAAATTGGAAGATGCCTTGCGAAAGTTCCAGATTACGTCGCCATATGGTAAAATCCCTGAGAGCCAGGAGGTGTCATGGCCGGTAAGCTGACCGAGGAAGCTATAAAGAATGCGTATCTGCAGCTGTTGGAAGAAAAGCCGATGGATAAGATCACAATCAGCGAGATCAGTTTGACATTGCAATCAAGGGTCAACGACCTTCAGGACAAGCCTGAGGCTTGGACGTGAGCGTTTTGCCCATAGGCTCCGTCTCCGGTTTACCTGTGGCACCCCATCCATACGGCTGATTGACTGCAGCCTGCCCGGATTGCTGGAC
>CALXLA010000050.1 GCA_944389075.1 uncultured Spirochaetaceae bacterium | reverse complement strand
CAATCTGCTGTTCAATGCGTCGCTGATGGTCGAGGAGGGAATCGGCTATGCAATCTGCTATGACGGGATCATAAATACCGAAGGCAGCCGTCTCTGCTTCCGTCCCTTTTTCCCCAGACTTGATGTCCGGAGCTTCATAGTCTGGAAGAAGTATCAGGTATTCTCGAAAGCGGCGAAGATCTTCCTGGAGCATCTGAGGAAGCATCTGGAGAACTGCGGATGTGGTGAGCATCAAACAGCATATGAGAAGAAGTCATAGAGCTGCATTTCCCGTGTTTGAAGAAATTGCCGGACCAGATGAAATTGTAGATGATTCATAAGGATTGACTTTTATTTCTGATATTTTGGGATGATCGGAACTGCTTGCAGTATAGAGATTTCTCCGATTGCATGATAAGCTATGGCATGTATCCGAAACTGAAGGAAAAAATAATAGAATCACTTTCATCGGTTCTGCCGATAACTCTTATCGTGCTTGCGATAAGCGTCTTCCTGGTTCCGATGGATCTTGGGCCGATAGTCGTGTTCATCGCAGGAGCGCTTCTCCTTGTTGTCGGCATGGGGCTGTTCCAGCTTGGCGCTGAGATGGCGATGACACCTCTCGGAGAAGGCATAGGCGCCCAGATCTCAAAGACAGGCAGTGCTGTCATCGCTGCTGTAATCGGTCTGATCATGGGTACGATAATAACGATATCGGAGCCAGATCTTCAGGTGCTGGCAGAACAGGTTCCTGCCATACCGAATATGACACTGATACTCACTGTCGCCGTTGGTGTCGGGATATTCCTTGCCATTGCGATCATAAGGATCCTGTTCCAGATAAGCCTGTCAGCGCTCCTGACAATCTTCTATGTGATAGTGATAGGGGCCTCTTTCTTCGTTCCCAAGAGCTTCATCGCAGTCGCATTCGATTCAGGCGGCGTTACGACAGGACCTATGACTGTACCATTCATAATGGCACTCGGTGTCGGCCTTGCATCTGTAAGAAGCGACAGGAACGCCGCCAGCGATAGCTTCGGCCTTGTCGCTCTCTCTTCGATAGGCCCGATTCTTGCTGTCCTTCTCCTGGGAACATTCTACACACCTTCCGAGGCAGTCTACTCGCTTTCGGTGATGACCCATGTCGATACCACGCGCGATGTCGTCGTTGAATTCATGATGGGGCTCCCAAGATATTTCAGCGAGGTGGCTGTATCACTTGCGCCCATATTCGGCGTATTCATCATCTTCCAGCTTATAAGCCACAGGTATCGGAAGACTCAGGCGATACGATTGATCATCGGATTCCTGTACACATATGTCGGACTCGTCCTCTTCCTTTGCGGGGTGAATGTGGGATTTGCTCCAGTAGGCGCATATATAGGAGGTGCCGTTGCTTCATCGGAAAGCTGGAAATGGCTGCTTATCCCAATAGGGATGCTTATCGGATACTACATAGTCAAGGCTGAGCCTGCGATACAGGTCCTGAACAGGCAGGTTGATGGCGTTACCAATGGCTCCATATCCGCGAAGACGATGAATGCATGTCTTTCGATTGGTGTTTCGATAAGCGTGGGGCTCGCAATGCTCCGTGTCCTTACGGGAATCCCTATCTACTGCATAATCATTCCCGGTTATATCGTGGCGCTTGCTCTGTCTTTCATTGTTCCGAAGCTTTTCATTGGTATCGCATTCGACTCCGGTGGTGTCGCTTCCGGACCTATGACGACTACATTCCTTCTGCCGCTTTCGATTGGCGCCTGCCAGTCTGTCGGAGGGAATGTGATGACAGATGCTTTCGGCGTGGTTGCCCTTGTAGCGCTTACGCCTCTGATTGCCATACAGCTGATGGGCCTGTCGTACAAGATCAAGCTGCAGAAGAAGACCGCGGATATGCAGAAGGTCGTGTCTGCTGCCGGAGATATCGTGGAATTCGAGGAGGGCTGGTATGCCTGATGATATGAGATATTACAGGCTTATATGCCTGATTGCCAAAGCCGAGATAGCCAATAAGGCGGAAGGCATTCTGTCTGAGAGAGGAATAGATGTGGAATACAGGATGCTTGTTCATGGTACGGCATCGAGCGAGGTGATGAATCTCCTTGGCCTTGGGACAACGGAGAAGGTGATGATAAGCGCCATCGCAACCCAGGAAGGTGCCTCGGAGCTTCTGCCTCAGATGAGGAAGAGGCTTTATCTTGGCATGCCTGATACAGGAGTCGCATTCACGATTCCGATAACAGGCGGACAGAACAGGCTTTTTGAGAATGTGTCAGCGAATGCGAAGGATTCAGGGAGGATGGAAGTGATGGAAGATAGGGAATTCAGCATGATCATAGCTATAGTCAATCAGGGTTTCAGCGATGCTGTCATGAATGCGGCAAGACCTGAAGGTGCTACGGGAGGGACCGTATTCCATTCAAGACGCGTAGAGAACAGCATGCCAGGACGTTCCTTCTGGGGGATATCGATACAGGAGGAAAGGGAGACCGTCATGATCCTTGCGCGCAATAGCAGGAAGAAGGAGATAATGAAGGCGATAAACGAGAAGTGCGGCATCGATACTGAAAGTAATGGCATCGTCTTTTCCGTTCCCATCGCAGATGTGGAGGGCCTTGGCTGATAAGCAAAAGCAGCCGGCGGCACATCGGCCACCGGCTGAACAGATGTGAGAACCCAGAAATCACATCGAGGAACCTTTCTCACAGCTCTCCTGTCCTGACCCTTTCGCTGAACTCGATCATCTGATTCTGCAGGGATTTAGGATCATTCACCTTATCGCTCCGCTTCTTGTTGAGAAGAAGGTAGAGGACAGGGGACAAAAGAAGCGTCAGGAAAGCTTGAGGAGCGGGGCTTCGTCAAGCTCGTGCAGTCAGAGACTGACAGAAGGGTGAAGATCGCGGAACTGACAGATGAGGGGAAGGAGTTCTGCCTGCTTACCATGGCGGATAGATATGAAGATGAGGCAGATATATCCTCTTGCCTTTCTCCTGAAGAGGACAGGATCCTGAGGATTCTTCTCGGGAAGCTTGTATCCGGGCTTGATGAGGTATCGGAGCGGAAGTAACCGGAGCCTGGTCTTTTTTCCCATAAATACATCGGGTTAACCTGTCGTTAATATTATGATTTGGGAGAAAGCCATGGCTTTTTCCCGGAACATTGCGAATCAGCATCAGCCGATTGTGTTGCAATTCCATACATTTGAATAAGATATCGTGAAAATCTCAGATATGCTGCAGCCATGTTGTGTTTTTCCATGCAAATTAACATATGGGAAATGATCAGTTAAATGAGCTGTGATTGTCTTATTCCTGACCTGCGTTTACATGTGGGTGGAGGAAACTATGAGAAAATCCATATTTGTCCTTGCGCTTGCGATCTGCATGCTGCTTATGCCTGCAGCAGTCCTTGCACAGGGAGGTCGCGAAGCTGCATCAGATCAGCTTGTGATCCGCTTTTATTATCCGATAGGTACGGCAGGGGATCTTGCCAATGCTATGAATGAGCTCTGCGCGCAGTATTCGGCAGAGAACCCCGATGTTGATGTCGAGCCTATATATGCAGGCGATTATGTCCAGACCATGCAGAGGACACTTACAAGCAGCAAGGCAGGCAATCCTGCTGATATAGCTCTGCTGACAAGCGCTGATGTATGGACAGCAGTTGATGAGGGCATAATACTTCCTCTCCAGCCATTCATCGATTCCGAGGGTGAGGGCTTCCTTGACAGGTTCTTCCCGGGAATGCTCTATGATTCGATGGTCGCAGGCGAGTACTATGCCATCCCATTCCAGAAATCGACTCCGATTTTCTACTATAACAAGGATATGTTCCGTGAAGCAGGGCTTGATCCGGAGAAGGCCCCTCAGACATGGGAAGAGCTTGCGGAGTATGCGGCAATCCTCACTACTGATGATAGATATGGCGTGGAGATTCCGATTGACCAGTGGCTTCTTTCGATCTTCATCCTTCAGAATGGCGGAGAGATCAACAACATAGAGGGAACAGAGACATACCTTGATACACCAGAGGCCATCGGTGCTGTTGAATATCTTCTTGATCTCGTGAACAAGGGCTATATGCCTGCAAAGAGACTGTTCGGCGATTCTTCAAGCGATTTCGTCGCTGGCAAGACAGCCATGATGTACAACTCTACAGGAAGCCTTGCATTTGTCCGTGACAGCGCATCGTTTGACTGGGGTGTCGGATTCCTTCCTGCAGGCAAGGAGCGCATCGTTGCCACAGGCGGTGGCCAGTTCGTCATCTGCAGCGGCATATCAGAAGAGCGCCAGGCTGCGGCATGGGATTTCATCAAGTGGATGACAGAGCCTGCGCAGACTGCGAAATGGAGCATGGCAAGCGGATTCATAGCTGTCAATCCTGCAGCTTTCGATCTTCCTGAGATGGCAGAGTACACAGCGGCTCTTCCACAGGCGATTGTCGCAAGGGATCAGCTCCAGTATGCGGTCGGTGAGCCACCGAAGACACATGATGCAAGGGAAGTCTCCCAGGCGATGGCCTCCATGTTCGAGAACATGCTTGCTGGAAACATCTCTCCTGAAGAAGGTATGCAGGAGCTTCAGGCTTCCTGTGATAGCATACTTGCCGAGTACAACTGACCGGCAGCGACAATGCAGGGCGCATTCCGCCCTGCTTCATGAAAGATAATGACAATCAGCAAGAAACTGAGGACGTGGGGCGCGGCATATCTTCTCATATTGCCGAGCTTCATATTCCTTGTGGCATTCACATTCTATCCGATAGCCTATTCAGTGGTTACCAGTCTTGATGCTGCTTCCGGAGGCATCGGTTTCGGCAATTATTCAAAGATGCTGTCGAGCACTGAATTCCAGCAGGCAATCAGAAACAATATCGTATATGCATTCTTCAGCACAGTTCCGGCAGTCCTTATAGGGCTTCTGCTTGCAATCGTCCTGAATACGAAGATGAAAGGGAAGGGATTCTACAGATTCGCGGTATTCTATCCGACGATCCTTCCGATAGCCACCGCTTCGATGATATGGGTATTCCTTCTTTCGCAGTCAATCGGACTGGTCAACCATCTTCTCGGTATTATGGGACTCCCTTCGAAGATCGACTGGGTGAATACATCGCCATATGCGATGGTATCGATAATAATCGTCTATATATGGAAGTATTCAGGATATTATATGCTTCTGTTCCTGTCAGGGCTCCAGTCCATAGATTCAAGCCTCTACGATGAAGCCTATCTTGAGGGCGCGTCAGGCTGGGAACGTCTCCGCATGATAACGCTTCCGCTTCTTTCGCCTACGACATTCTTTGTCGTCCTCATCGCCATAGTCAACTCATTCCAGGCAGTCGATCAGATTTATGTGATGACAAAGGGCGGACCGCATAACTCGACGAATGTGCTTCTTTACTACATCTATGAATATGGATTCGTATACTGGGAACCGGAAATCGCGAGCAGCGCATCGACGCTTCTCTTCGCATTCCTTCTCATACTTACGTTCTTCTACTGGTATGGAGGGCAGAGGAAGGTGAACTATGAAAGATAGCCTCGCAGTACGCAGGTCGAAGCTGCAGATATTCGCGACGCATGCTGTCCTCATACTGATATCCGCAGCAATACTGTTCCCGCTTATCTGGATGGTATTCGTATCGATGAAACCGAAGATGGAGATATTCAGCTCTCCATATTCGCTGATCCCATCATCCCCTGGTCTGGATAACTTCTCGACGGCATGGGGCTATGCGCCGTTCGGGAAATATTACCTTAACACCATAGTGATAGTCTTCGGCCTGCTGGCGATCCAGCTCGTGACTGTGACGATGGCGGCTTTCGCGTTCGCGCGCCTTAAGTTCCCCGGGAAGGACATCCTTTTCATGCTGTTCCTTACTCAGCTCATGATAACGGCGCAGAGCACGATTTATCCGAACTATATGACGATAAGCAGGCTGAGGCTCCTTGATACGCGGATAGGAGTGATGCTTCCCTATATGACATCAGCAATGGGTATATTTCTCCTCAGACAGGCATTCATGGTCATACCATCATCGCTTGAGGATGCTGCCAGGATAGATGGCTGCAGCACATTGCAGATGATCTGGCATGTGTTCATAGCACAGGTGAAGCCATCGCTCGTAGCGTTCTCGATAATGAGTGTGACAAGCCATTGGAATGAGTTCCTCTGGCCGCTTCTCGTAACAGAAAGCACTTACAGCAGGCCGCTGACCGTAGGACTGACTGTCTTCGCGCAGCAGGCCGAGGGCGGTGCGGAGTGGGGGCTCTTGATGGCTGCTACGCTTATAGTGTCCCTGCCTCTTCTCATCGCATTCATATTCTTCCAGAAGATGTTCGTTGAATCATTTGTTTCATCAGGAGTCAAAGGCTAATGGGCATTCGCATTGCATTCGTATCAGATATCCATTCAGGCCCGGAGACGGTTGAATGCCGTCCAGGGAAGGAGGCATTGCCGCTTCTCCGGCAGTTCTCCGAGGAAGTCCGCAGCATGAAAGCGGACATCGTTATTGATCTCGGGGACAGAATAAACAACACAAGTCATGATGCTGATCTGGAAAACCTGAAGGCTGTTGCCGCAGAGTTCCGCACCATGGCGGTTCCTTCTTACCATGTGATAGGGAATCATGATGTGCATTTCATTTCTCCGGATGAGAATATGGCTGTACTGGCTCTGCCGGGGCTGTACTATTCAGTATCGTTCAGAGGCTTCCGCCTTATATTCCTTGATACGGCAGAGCTTCTGAAAGGCGGTATGGGCGGCATATCGGATGAGCAGAAGGAATGGCTCGCGGATGAGCTTTCCAGAGCTGATGGGTTCCCGCTTATCTTCTCCCACCATCCGCTGTGCATCCAGGACCAGAGAGGGAATCCTTTCTTCGTATCTGATCCAGATGGCTATACGGTCGCAGGAAGGGAAGATCTCACCGCTTTGATATCCGGATCTAAGGCCATATGCTTTTCAGGCCATACGCACTGGATGTACACATGCGTGGAGGATAATGTCCCGTTCCTATCCCTGCCATCTCTTCTTGAAAGCTATCCGGTAAAGGAGGGAGCTCCGGGCCGCTTCTGCATCGCTGATATAGATGAGGACGGAACAGTGAACCTGAGTGAGGAGATGCTCAGGCCGAGAAGGACATTGGGACGTCATTTCATTCCTTCCATGCTATAAGCCATTCAGCGCTGCGTGACATCGCTTGTGTTTGCGATCTTCTCAATAGGAGTATAGCCTTCCCCAAGCACATGCGATGTCTCGTTTATTGTTATGAATGCTTCCGGATCCAGCTCCAGTATTGCCCTTGTGAGCCTTGAGATATCCCTGTTCGGGATTATAGTCATGATCATCGGCCGCGATTCCTTCGTATAGAATCCTTTTGCGTCTATGACTGTCGCGCCTCTTTCAAGCTCTTCCATTATGAACTTCCCGACATCATCCGTTCTTGATGTGATGATGAATATCGTCTTTGCGTAGTTCGTGCCCATCGACAGCACGATCTTGTTTATCGCGACTGTCGTGATATATGCCACGATGATTGCATATAGTGCATTCTCAAGTCCGAAGAATACTGCAGAGACCGCGATTATGATGCCATCGACGATGAATAGCGATGTACCGAGTGACAAGGATGTATAACGTGCCATTATCTGCGCGATGATATCTGTCCCGCCTGTGTTCGAGCCGGATTTCATCACGAAACCTATTCCCACTCCGGAGATGACACCTCCATACAGCGCGGAAAGCCATACTGACATGTCCTTCGAATAGTCCAGGATGCCTTCAGTACCGAAGACAGTGCTCCATATGGCTGTGAAGGCGGAAAGGAGCAGGCTGCCCATCAGTGTCTTAATCCCGTACTCCCTTCCAAACAGCTTCATTCCAATGAAGAAGAGAGGCATGGTGAGTGCGAATATCGTGAGACCCAGATTCCAGCCCGCGATATGGAAGAATATGGTTGCGATTCCCGATACACCGCCTGGCGCAAGCCTTGCCGGATTGAGAAAGAGCACCACTGCGAGCGCAGTGACTGCTGATCCTGCCGTTATGTACGCATAGTCGATGATGTTTCTGGCTGTCTTCGTCATTATCTTCTCTTGTAGTATCCGGAAAGTCTTCTGTCAATCATGCGGCACAGAGCTGCCAAGTCTCTCCGCAAGCCTCATGTAATGCATGTACAGGATTCCGAACCTGTGCTGATAGTTAGGTTTCCATGGCTTCTGGCGACCGCAGAAGTGCAGTATCGAGGTGTTTTCCATCACCCACGCTATGTCAGCAGTGCCGAGGCTTCTCATCAGATAGCTTGAATACATTCTGGCATCATAGTTCCAGATGAAGTCATCTATCTCCATTATCCTGTTGCCATAAAGCGCATTCAGCACATCCTGGTCTGGCAGGACAAGCCCTGATGCATGTTCCCTGACGAATGAGAAGATATCCTCTGTTCTTATCTCTTCTCTGCATTTTTGGAGATTCATCAGCAAAACGCCTGAATTGAAGTATGGTGTCTTCGTACCGAGCCTCAGGCTGTTTATCGCAGCAGCAAGTTCCTTTTTATCCGTGTGGACGGCTGCCGCAAAGAGATTGTCCCCTATATCGAGATTCCAGAGCTTGTCGAGCAGATTGATGATCAGTATGTCCGGATCAAGGTAAAGTATCCTGTCCAGCGACTGCGGAAGAAGCATCGGTGCAATCAGCCGGTAATACATCTCCTTAGGATACTGTTTCGTGACAACAGCATCGCTGAAGCAACTGTCATCCACTTGTATTGCTGACAGGTTGTAACCTATCAGGGAAAGCCAGGTGGAAAGCGTATCAAGCTCATCTTGCGGGATATCCTGATTCATCAGGTATATGGTGCAATCTGTTTCCGGATTGCTCATCCTCATCGAGAAGAGCATTACCTTGAGCTGTGGTATGTAGTTTCTGTTGAGTGTCGCAAGTATATCCATAAAAGAGAATGTGCAGGATAGCGGCGGACCGCCATCCCATGATTTCATTCACGTCCGCATATTGCGGAGATTATGCTGTCAGTTCCTAGTACTATGAGGTAACATCCGGATACTATACTTATGGAGAGGTAGGAGAGAGATGGCTGGAACAGCATCAGGAATCCGAGCACAAGTCCTATTGCATTGACTATTAGCGAAAAGATATATAGGCCTGTGCCGTATCTGAATCTGATCACAGGAAGGCTTGCAAGGCGCGATATGCAATGCGCTATGAACCAGATGGGGAAGAGAAGCAGGAGCGCCGTTCTTCCTGCGTTCGGGTATGCGAAAAGCATGATACCGGACATTACACCGAGTATTCCCATGATGAGAGAGATCACAGGACCAAAGCCTGTGAATCTTTCGATTCTGATGTATGTGATAACATCAATCACTCCAATGGCTATTGCTGCAATGCCGTAGGCTGCAAGGAGCCCTGATAGCGCTACAGCTGGATCAGAGAACGTAAGGATTCCAAGGGCGATCATCGCAGTACCAACGATAAGATTGATTATCCTGAATCCCGAAAATCTTCCTCTCATTCCTGTTCGCCTCCTTCTCCGATGATCCTCATGAACTCTTCGCCGGTTATTGTCTCATTCTCATAGAGGTACTTTGCGGCTTTATCAAGCTTGTCCCTGTTCTCACGCTGGATCGTCCTTGCTTTCTCATGTGCTGCCCTGATGGTTTCGACTACCTTGTCATCTATGAGCTTCTGTGTCTGTGCAGAGCAGGTGAGCGATGAGTCACCTCCGAGATATTGGTTGTTCACGGTCTCCATTGCGACCATATCGAAATCATCGCTCATTCCATAACGGGTAATCATTGCCCTCGCGATCTTCGTTGCCTGCTCGATATCGTTCGAAGCACCTGTCGTTATCTCATTGAATACGACTTCCTCTGCGGCCCTCCCGCCTGTATATGTCACGATTTTGTTCTCAAGTTCCTCTTTAGTGAGGAGATACTTATCGCCTGTATCGACCTGCATGGTATAACCAAGTGCGCCGGAAGTCCTTGGAATGATTGTGATCTTCTGGACAGGAGCTGAATGTGTCTGCATGGCAGCTACAAGAGCATGGCCTATCTCATGATAAGAGACGACTAGTTTCTCCTTATCAGAAAGCACAGCATTCTTTTTCTGATATCCAGCAATCACAACCTCGATGCTTTCCTCGAGATCTGACTGAGAGACAACAGTCCTGCCGCTTCTGACGGCTCTGAGTGCTGCTTCGTTGATTATATTCGCAAGTTCTGCTCCAGATGCACCTGCTGCCATCCTTGCTATTGTATGGAAGTCGACATTGCTTTCAGTCTTTATCTTCCTCGCATGGACTTTCAGTATTGCCTCCCTTCCCGCAAGATCCGGAAGCTCTACAGGCACTCTTCTGTCGAAACGTCCCGGACGGGTCAGTGCGGGATCCAGGGATTCAGGCCTGTTCGTTGCGGCAAGGATTATGACGCCGTTGTTTCCTTCGAACCCGTCCATCTCCGTGAGAAGCTGGTTGAGTGTCTGTTCGCGTTCGTCGTTTCCTCCTATGCTGCCGGAATTCCTCTTGCCGCCGATTGCATCAATCTCATCAATGAATACGATGCATGGTGCTTTTTCCTTTGCCTGCTTGAAGAGGTCCCTGACCTTCGCGGCTCCCATACCGACGAACATCTCGACGAATTCAGATCCTGAGATCGAGAAGAATGGTACATTGGCTTCTCCTGCTACAGCCTTGGCAAGCATCGTCTTTCCGGTTCCCGGTGGTCCTGAAAGAAGCACGCCTTTAGGCATTGATGCGCCCGCTTCAGTGTATTTCTGCGGATTGTGGAGATAGTCGACAATCTCCGCAAGACTTTCCTTTGCCTCTTCCTCTCCGGCGACATCGCTGAAATGTATTCCATTCGTTGACTGGACATAGACCTTCGCATTGCTTTTCCCCATTCCGAAAGCCATCGAGTTCTTTCCCCCTGCAGCTTCCGTAAGCTTCCGGCTCATATAGTTGCCGAGCATCATGAAGATGAGGATTGGCAGCACGAACGTAAGAAGGAATCCGATGATTGGGGATGTCTGCTCAGGCACGACCTTGGAGAACTCAGCGCCTGATTCATAGAGCCTCTCGGTGAGACTTGGGTCATTCATGGCACCTGTCTCATAAATAACCGTATTGTCTTTGTTCGTGAAGAGTATCTGTGCCTCATCCACCTGCACGAGGCCGATCTCCTTGTTCTCTATCATGCTCATGAATGTGCCATAATCAACTGTAGTGACATGCGGCGTGGAAATGAGCGGAGCGACAAGAAGATTGAAGAGCAGTATCACGAAAAGAACTATGCAATAGTAGTAGATAAGCGGTTTCTTAGGTTGATTTATTTCTTTCATTGTCTTTCCTCTTTTTCTGTCTTGATTGCTTCCATTGATAGCAGGACTGCGCGCTCTGCTGCCTGTATGGCGATATCAAGAGAGAACTCAGCAATCAGAAGCTTGTCCTCCGCTGAGCTGTATCTGTCTGCATCAATTGCTGTATCTATGATTTCTTCAACAGCATTGTAGGCATCTTTTATGGGTGTGATTGACAGCGCTTTTGAGCATTGCAGCTTGTTTTCGCTTGTTGCCCTGAACAGCTGCCATTCTTTCTTTGTGTTGATTATTTCCTCTGCAAGATTATCCGTGGACAGCTTTTCCGATTGCGATATCCTCTTGTGAAGAGTCCCGATGCAGCTGTCCAGTTCGCACAACTTGGCGGTAAGGATTCCGTGTTCCATGATGAACCTCCGGAATGGATTCTCAACCGGATACGTGCATTTGTTCCATTTACAGCTTTTCTGATTTGTAAAGAAGCTTTACAGAAATCCGCAAGTGTCAGCCGTTGATGGGGAGCTTCCCTTCAAGCATCCTGACAATCAGCTCTGAGATTGCCTTGATGTCATTGCTATCATCCCAGCTTATCAGAAGGCCCATCATCGCAAAGCCATGGTATTTTATGATGAAGCTGACTTCCTCTTCGGGATAGTTCCTGTCCAGGCCTTTTATTTCAGAAATCTTCCTGAAAAGCGATTGCGTTCTGCTCGTGATTATCCTTTCGAATTCAGCACGGTAGCTGCTGTCCATTCCCGCCTTGATATATGGCATGTACTTGATTCCCTCAGACAGAAGCTCTTCAATGCTTTCCCTGTCACCATCAGCAGCCTTGAGCCTGCTGACCAGCTCTTCCATGTTCCTGTCTATTATCCAGCATATAAGCTCAGGAACACATGAGAAATGATAGTAGAATGTCTGCCGCGTTATTCCGCATTCATCGACTATATCCTTGACAGTAAGCTTGCGGTTTCTGTTTTTCTCCATAAGCTGTATCGCTTTTGCGGCAATAGCTGCCTTCATGTCTATAGGCATAGAATCTCCCTGAACTGATACATTATACCATAAGCGGATTATTTCCTGTATCCAGCAGCGAGGAGACAGCATAAGAATCATGGCAAGGTCTTCTTTCATGAAATGCCGTAATAAGGTATATTTTCCTTATACTGCAGGAATATGCAGGATCAGGAGTCATGATGCGATACGAAGATATGGAATTCGAGAACCTCAGGAACATCTACAGCTGCATTTCGGAGTCTCCGGGGCTTTCAAGGGCAGGGGTTGCGAAGCATTTGTCGCTTTCACGTACAGCTGCATCTCTTCTCGTTTCTGATCTGATCGCATCACGTCTTGTCTCTGAAGCTCCTGGAACTGCTGAATCCGGAAGGGGGAGACCTGGATTTCCGCTGTCCGTCGATGATTCATTCTGGAGGGCCGCGGGCGCAGCGATGGATTCAGGGAAATGGAAGTTCGCGGTCTGTGATCTCTCCGGGAATATCGTGGATGCGTCAGAGATGGAAGCCGATGTCTCGTCTCCTGAAAGCATGCAGAATGCGTTGATAAAAGGCATCAGGAAAGTCCAGTCGAAGTTCGGTGATACCCTTATACCCGGGATCGGAGTAGGTGTTCCCGGCATTGCCGATGCCACACACGGTGATATACTCTTCGCATTCGATCAGGGATGGTTCGACAGTTTCAATATCTCACAGCGCATCAATGATGAGACAGGTCTCAAGGCATATGTGATGAACAGATATATCCTTGAAGGCGTCGCAGAGTTCACATATGCGAATCCCGACAGGATCCAGGATATGATATATATCGGCGTGGGATCCGGTATACGTTCTGCAATCTTCTCCAATGGAAAGCTCATGTACGGATCTCATTTCAGTGCAGGACGCATAAGCCATATACAAGTCAATCCACATGGAAAGAGATGCTCTTGCGGAAGATGCGGATGCCTTATCACAGAAGCCAACTCAGCAGCTCTCATTGAATATGCGGAACAGCTACTGGCAGAATGTGACGATGATTCGGTCCTGAGGAGGAAGGCTCTTTCTGCTCCTGTCATAACCAAAGCCGCGGACGAAGGGGACAGGATCGCATCGGAGGCTGTAAGGCGTGTCGCATCGGCACTCTCAAAGGTCATCTGCATGGTATCGGATGTCGTTGACCCTAGGAAAGTCGTGATAGGAGGTCCCGTGGGGATGTCCGATTCCCTTGTCAGCTTTATCAATTCCTCGCTTGATGAGTACTTCGCGAACAGCACGCTGCCATTCGGGCGTTTCCATGTCTCAAAGGCCACGATCACTGATTTCTCATCGGCTCATGGAGGTGCATCCCTTGTGCTTCGTGATGTTATCTCATTGATGCTTCCATCCATAAAGGCCTGCAAATCACGCATGAACTGACATCGCTGGCCGGCAAGGAAATCCTGCAATACCTTCACATGCAAGGAAAAGACTTTGCATCACTCAAAAATTTGTAATTTTCATTGACAAATTGCCTAAGCCTGATATCCTATTTTCATGGTATTTTGTAAATCTGATTAACAAAATACAGATAGGAGGTTCCATGCTTGGAGTCGGCATTATAGGTCTTGGTATGATTGCAGATACCCATGCAATGGCTGTTTCCGCGGCATCAGGCTGCTATCTCAAAGGCGTCTTCGATGCAGTGCCGGGGAAAGCGGATCCGTTCGCTGCATCTCATGGGGCTGTCGCCTACAAGTCGCTTGATGACATGCTCGCAGATCCTGATATCAGCATAATCGCGATTACCACACCTTCAGGCTTCCATCTCGAGCCAGCTGTAAAGGCTGCGGAAAGTGGCAAGCATCTCCTTATAGAGAAACCTATAGAGATCACATCGGAAAGATGCAGGCAGATCATAGAAGCCGCAAAGAAGAACAATGTGCTGCTTGCTGGGGTTTTCCAGTCAAGATTCCATGAATCCGCAAGGCTTGTGAAGTCGGCAATTGATAGCGGCAGACTGGGGCGCATCGTGCTTGCAGATGCCTATATCAAATGGTACAGAAGCCAGGAATATTATGATTCAGGTGCATGGAGGGGTACCTGGAAGATAGATGGTGGCGGAGCCCTGATGAACCAGGGAATCCATGCAATCGATCTTCTTCAGTGGTTCATGGGGCCTGTTGCGGAGGTTTCGGCTTTCACAGCGACACTTGCCCATGAACGCATAGAGGTGGAGGATGCAGGAACCGCGGTCCTCAGATTCGCAAATGGAGCACTTGGCGTCATAGAGGGATCTACCGGTGCATATCCCGGATCTCCTAAACGCATTGAGATCTCAGGTACGGATGGGACTATCGTCCTTGAGGAAGACCGCATCGTACGCTGGGAATTCCGTAATGAGCTTCCTGAGGATAAGGATGTCCTTGCAAAGCATTCGGCTGCATCTTCTGCTGGAGGTGCTGCGGATCCAACAGCAATAAGCTATGTCGGGCATCAGAAGGCATATGAGGATCTTGTTGATGCTATAGAGACAGGCAGGGCTCCTTTTGTGACAGGAGAGGATGCTTCCCGTTCTGTAAGGATAATCGAGAGCATATATCAGAGTTCTGAATCAGGAATGCCTGTGAAGCTCTGATCATATAAAACAAGGAGGAGTTGGAATGAAAAAGGCTTTGATTATTTCGCTGTGCCTTATCATGGCCGCAGGTTCCCTGTTCGCACAGGGCAGTGCAGAGAGCGGGACATTCCCGTCGAAGACAGTCGAGGCAACTGTAGGCTGGTCTGCTGGTGGTGGCGGTGATGTCGTATTCCGCGCGCTTGCATCTGTTTTTCCGAAATATGCAAATGGCCAGACAATGGTCATCAAGAATGTCAATGGCGCATCAGGTATCACAGGTGCTATTGAATTCCTCAATGCATCCGCTGACGGATACTCAGTAATGCACTGGAACAATGCATCTCTTACAAAGACGCATCTTTCGGAGGTTCCTGTAACAGGTGCTGATACGTTTGAGGCAGTATGCCAGGTCGTATCTTCATACAATTATATTGTTGTTCCTGCTGATTCTCCATATCAGACACTTCAGGATCTGATCGATGCAGCGCTCGCAGCTCCTGACACAATCACGATCGGAAATGCAGGAGCACAGGGTGGAAACCACATGGCGGCTCTTCTTTTCGAGGATGCTGTAGGTGCTAAGTTCGTACATGTCCCATTCTCTGGCGGTGGTCCTGCTATCACAGGTGTTCTCTCAGGTCAGGTAGACTGTGTCATGGCAAATGCTCCAGAGGGCATCTCCAATGTCGAGAACGGGCAGCTCAGGATTCTCGCTGTATTCGCACCGGAGCGCTATTCGGCATTCCCGGATATCCCGACAGGAATCGAGTGCGGAGTTGACCTTGAGCTTCCACAGTGGAGAACTGTCGTATGTCCTCCAGGAACACCTGAAGAGAGAATCAATGCTCTTGCTGAGATTTTCAGACAGTGCTGCGAAGATCCGGACTTCATTGCTGCTATGGAGAGCCAGTGCGTAGAAGTCACATACAAGGGACCTGCTGAAGCTGATGCATTCATGCATGAGGAAGATGCAAGGTATGGTGAGCTGGTAGCTTCGAAAGGCTTCTGATTCATAGGGGGCTGTGCTCACTGTGCAGCCCCTGTTTTTCCGGAGATTCAAATGGTAAAGAATACGAAAAAAGCAGCGGATTTCCTTGTTGGCTGCGCAATGATCATCATAAGCATCATTTTCTTTGTCGCAGCAGATAAGATGCCTGATTCAGCAAGAGGCATCGGACCCGGTGACTATCCGAAGTTCGTATGTGTGCTTCTTTTCATACTTGGGCTTGTACAGGCTCTCAGGATAGTTATCACAGAGAAGGGAATTCCGATGATTGACTGGAGCGGTGTCGATAAGAGAAGTCTTGTCCGCGCTCTTATAATGTTTGTGGCGATTGTCGCTTACTACTATCTGATGAGAATCATCGGCTTCCCGATCACGACAATGGTTTTCCTTTTTGGATCCATGATGTTCTTTGGCTATAAGCACAAGGTGAAGGCCGCAATCATAAGCATTGTCTTCACGTTGTTTGTATATATTCTTTTCGTACGCGTTTTCCAGGTCCTGCTTC
The DNA here is from genome assembly GCA_944389075.1 of uncultured Spirochaetaceae bacterium. GTDB lineage: Bacteria > Spirochaetota > Spirochaetia > Sphaerochaetales > Sphaerochaetaceae > Ornithospirochaeta. Next base: position 12,937 of record CALXLA010000050.1, on the reverse strand, counting down.
CAAGCGGATTCCTGATCTGAGGAGGACATTATGCTTCCAGAATTCCTTAACGGACTTGTGAATGTCTTCCAGCCGATGACATTCCTTCTCATGGTATTCGGCACAGTAGTGGGTGTCGTAATCGGAGCGCTTCCAGGGCTTTCAGGCTCGACAGGCATAATCCTCCTTCTGCCTCTTGTATATCAGCTGGATGCAGGTACTGCGCTTGTCATGCTCTGTGGTCTTTTCTGCGGATCGATGTATGGAGGATCGATTGCCGCTATCCTTCTCAATACCCCCGGAACCCCATCGGCAGCTGCTACTGTTCTCGATGGGTATCAGATGTGCAAGCAGGGCAATGCCGGAAAGGCATTGGGGATATCTGCGACATCATCGTTCCTTGGTGGTCTGATCTCATCGATCTGCCTCATCCTGATTGCGCCACAGCTTGCGAAAGTCGCATTATCGTTCCATGCTGCTGACTATTTCGCTCTGTCGCTTTTCGGTCTCACGATAATGGCCAGTACGGACCAGAATATCGTAAAAGGTCTCATATCTGGTGTGCTTGGCCTCCTGATTTCCACTGTCGGAATTGATGCGGTCGCGGGATTAGACAGATTCACATTCGGCAATTATCAGCTGATGAGGGGATTCCAGCTTCTCCCTGTGCTTATCGGTGTATTCGCTCTCAGCGAATTCCTGATCATAGTGCAGAAGGGCGGTGAGAGGGAAGGTACGGAACAGGCACAGCAGAAGGTCGGACGCGTCATTCCAACATGGCTTGACCTCAAGGGCTTCGCGCTTGCTGCAATCGTCGGTGCTGTCATCGGTGTGTTCATCGGCATCATCCCAGGGACAGGTGGATCGATTTCCTGCTTCCTTGCATATAATGTCGCGAAGAAGATGTCTAAGCATCCTGAGAAGTTCGGACATGGCTCTCCAGAGGGTATTGCGGCACCAGAGGCTTCAAACAATGGAACCACTGGTGGTGCTCTCATCCCGATGCTTACGCTTGGTGTTCCTGGCGATGTCGTAACATCCGTAATGCTTGGTGCGCTTATTCTTATTGGTGTAAGGCCAGGCCCGATGCTTTTTGTGGAAAGTCCTGATATCATCTACATGATATTCGCAGGAATGCTCATCGTTCAGTTCATAATGCTTCTCGCAGGATATGGATGCGCTAAGATATCTCCGAGCATCCTGAAGATACCGCAGACGCTTCTCATGCCAATAATCGCTGTGCTCTGCATCGTTGGCGCGTACTCGAATGCGAATAACATGTTCGATGTGCTTATCGCAATTGTATTCGGACTTATCGGATTCGGTATGAAGAAGTTCGGCTATCCAGGAGCTCCTCTCGTCCTGGGACTTATCCTCGGGCCTATCGCGGAAGAGAACCTCAACAGGGCTCTCGTGATATCGAACAACGACTGGTCGGTATTCGTGACAAGACCTATATCCTGCATCTTCCTCCTGATTTCCGCGGCTTCCATCGTTTATGCGATATATACAAATATCAGAGATGGCAGAAAGGAACTTGCAGAGAAGAAGGCATGATTGGAGTAGCCATGCAATCCGCATGGCTCCATATAGCTTATCATTCATCCCGGGCAGAACTGGAACCAGTAGATCCCGGGATGTATTTATAGCATCTGTAAAGCAAGGGGATGTATATTCCTGATTTTAGCGAATTGATGTGCCTGCTTTCCTGACAAGCGCTCTCTTGCGGAAAAAAGAGATGCCGAAGCCGATTATCCTGTCATAGTCTTCAAGATCGCTTCCGTATTTCCTTCCCTCAAACTGGCATACTGCCTCTTCTGCCGACGCCTTCATGCCTTCTATCGTCCCGGAACGTTTCAGCTCAAAAACCGCGGCCCTGCGGTTTCTCTTGTCCAGAACCATGATGTCAGCCCTTCCTGTCCCCGTTTTCCTGTTTGACTTCACGATATATCCCGCACCTGATAACAGACCTGCAAGGAATGCGTGATAGTAATCTTCCCTGTAGTCGTAATAGCTTATCGTATCGAAAAGGTACTGGGAGATTATTTCAGACAGCTTTGCCGCATCTCCTGCCCATAAGGCATCAAACAGTTCTTTCCTGTTGTCCTTCCTGATTCTCTCGGAGAACCATTCATCGACAGATGATGCGAACAGCCTTCTTATCTCCTCATTCGGCAGTCTCAGCTCGTTCTCATCATTTGGATAGTACTTTCCCGAAAGAGTGAGATATCCTGTCATCAGGAACAGGCTCCAGATATTCTCAGGAGATGAATAGAGATTGCTGTATGTCAGAGTCTCAGCTATCCTTTTCCTTATCACGCCACCGCTGATGAGGGCAGAGTAGTCATCTCCGACTTCGGCATCGGTCATTTCTATGAGCCGTTTTATCACATCATTGCCGCTTGAGTTCACCCAGTAGTTCTCTGGCTCTGCATCTCTGTTTGCCTGAAGCCTCCTTACGTATGAGATGACATCCCATGGCGTATAGATGCTGATCCCGCCGATTGAGTAGCCATCATACCATTTTCTGATGATATCGGCCTTATCCTCAAGGCCTGCATCATGAAGGATCCTCATGACTTCCTCGTCCGTGAAACCGAAGGCTGACTGGTATTCATCCCCTGTAACTGAATAGACTGCGAGGTTGTTAAGCCCTGTGAACAGGCTTTCCCTTGATATCCTCAGGCAGCCTGTGAGTATGCCTTTCTCTGTATATGGGCAGTCCTTGAGCACTGAGAGAAGCATGGCTCTGATTACATCGAGCATCTCTCTGTAGTAGCCGTTCTTCTCGGCCTTATCGAGAGGAACATCATATTCATCGATGATGATGACTGCCTTCTTGCCATAGTGCTCATAAAGGAGCTTTGCAAGCAGGCGCAATGAATTCCTTGCATCATCAATTGATATATTCCCATTGCATATCCTGCTGAATGTCTCTGCTTCTTTCCCGTTATCTGTCTTGATGAACCCATAGCCCTGATACAGCTCTGAAAGCGCTATATTCAGAATATAGACTGCGTTTCCAAAGTTCAGCCCATCGATGTCCTTGAAAGTGAAGTAGATCACAGGATATCTGTTCATCCAGCTCTCAGCAGCTTCCTTGTCGTTCATCACTGCAAGCCCTGAGAAGATATCCCTGCTGTCTTCCCTGATGTCGAAGAAGGCGCGGAGCATCGACTGGAATGTGGTCTTGCCGAATCTGCGTGGACGCGTGAAGAGAATGGATGCAGCTCCATCCCGGATGATCTGGCTTATATAGCCGGTCTTGTCGATGTAGTAACTTCCCGATGTACGGATGGTCCTGAAATCTGTCTGCCCGATAGGAAGCATCAGCCTGTCCATGTTTTCATCTCCATTGTAAGTATATAATGCCATTTCCCAAAGAGCGAAGACTAGACAAGCAATATGAATTGCCAATGGCTGATTTGGCGGGAGACAGGAGTTCATGGGCAATTCCCGAAAGGAGCGAGAGAGAGGCAGTTCTCATCGCTCCTTTCCTGTCAGAGATATCTTTTCCCCGATGTCATTGACCGTGGAATGCGGAAACTCTTTATCTTTCGAGTATCGCAGGTCTTGTAAGGGTTACTCCTCCAGCGCTTATCTCGGCTTTCGGGAAGAGGACAGGGCCTGTTACCATTGTGACGCTATCTTTTGTCACTATACAGGTATCCTCACTCTTAGTGCCTGTTATCGATGGATTCCAGCAGAAGCCCTGATGTTCCTGTATTTTCCCGTTTGTAGAGAAATTCACCCTGTAGTCACGTCCGGCGTATCCGATAGGGCCTCCCTGATGGTGCTTATCGAATTCTTCTCCGTATCCTAGTTCCTCATACATCATTTTCCCTGCAAGCAAGGCTTCTGAATAAGCGGATCCAGGCTTTGATGCCGCGATGTATGTGCCATCTATTATCTGATTGTCATGGTACTGCTTCCTTAGACTGTTGCTGAGAGGTGAGAGTGCCACGTAGCGCGTCATGCAGACAACCAGTCCCTTGCGCCTGAAGTTTCCTCCGATCTGCACAAGTCCTTCAGCTTTCCTCGCTGTCGGAAGCGGGTGGCGATAATTCCTGATGCGCTCATCTGATGCGACCATGCAGGAAATCATCTCAAGGCCATAGTCCTCCATGTTGCTGATGATCCTGGCGGCTATTGAGTATTCGGAGTCTCCTTTCGATATTGTCATGGCAGCTCTTTCTATGGCCTCGGACGCATCTTTCCCGTTTGAGATATATCTTTCGACTTCCGCTTCAGTCAGGTCCATGCGAATCAGCTTGATATCCTCCGCGATATTGCCAGGGCCGAAATCCTTTCCGATGTTTCCGCTTTTCACTATGGACGAGATCTCATTCTCCTCAAATGCGGTATCATGCCATACACCGGCTCTCATCTCGAATCCAAGCTCTCCGATATTCTCCTCTTCAAGCATGCGCGGTGCCTCGATATTATTCGTGATTGCATAGCACCTGTCTTCCGTTACAAGAAGTCCGCAGTTTCCCATATCACCAGCTCCGACATAGTTCCTGCCTCCGCACGACAGCCATGCGAAGTCATCCTGGCGCTTAAGGAATACTGCATCAAGCTTTTTATCAGCCATGAGGGAACGTATCCTTCCAAGCTTTATGCTGAATTCTTCTCTGAGTTCCATGATTGGTCTCCTTTTTATGTTATATGGAAATAGTAATATGTGATTGTTAATTTGTAAACCAATATTACAAAATAAAAGAGGCCAGGATGCATATCTTTGTGATCCTGCTGGATATTGGCAGAATATGCGCTGGATATGGTATTCTGCTCTTATCAATTGATTGGAGGTATTGCATGAGGACACGTTTCCTTCCACGTCTTCTGAATGATGAGGTAGAGAAGTATCTTGAGCGCAATGATACGATAATCATTCCTGTAGGGACTGTAGAGCTTCATGGAGGTTTCCCGCTGGATGCGGAGACTGTCGCAAGCGAGGCGATTGCGATGAAGATGGCAGAATCGTGCGATGCGCTTGTGCTTTCAGGCCTCCCATATTTCTATGCAGGAGCGACTGCAACCGGCAGAGGAACTGTGCAGGTAAGCGTCAGGACTGGAATCGACTATCTTTTCGGCATAGCTGAAAGCCTTCTGCGCCAGGGATTCAGACGCCAGATTTATATAAGCTTCCATGGTCCTGCCCATATCACGATATCACCGGTTGTCAGGGATTTCATGGATCGGTATGGCGTTCCGATCCTGTATCTCGATCTTACTATGCAGCTCTTCTCAAAGGGAGGCATATTGTCATCGATCGATGATTTCCATGCGGTCACTGCCGGTGCCTATGATATACTTGGCCGTCTTGATGATATTCCACTGACAACAGAGTATGAGCATGCGAAGGAGTCCAGTGTGAAACGTTTCTCTGTTCTTTCGGGTCTTGCCTATGAAAGCGGTGCGACTGGCTATTACTTCGGCGAGAAGTCAGACCATATGAGCACGCCTGCGATTGCGACTGCAGAGGAAAGGAAGAAACTCGCAGAGAATGGAAAGGTTCTCATCGACAAGCTTGTAAAGCATCTTGATATGCCCAGCATAGTCTCTTGCATGCGGGATCTCGATGAGTTTGAGAAGACTGTCATGGAACGCTATCCATGGGTGCCTGCGGCATTCAGGCGTTCTGTTGCCTCTGGTAAATGAGGGCTGTATCATCACATATATGAAGAAAATTGTTTTCATAGCTGGGAGCCTGCGCAAGGGAAGCTACAATACTCAGCTTATGGAGATGGCTGCAAAGAAGCTCTCATCTGCATTTATCTGCTCATTTATTGATTATTCAGATATTCCACTGCTCAATCAGGATAAGGAATTCCCTGCACCGGATAGTGTCGCGAGGATAAGAGATGAAATCAGGTCGGCAGACGCTTTATGGATCGGAAGCCCGGAATACAACCACAGCTACAGTGCAGTGCTTAAAAACCTCATTGACTGGCTCTCAAGACCTGTTGTTCCCGGGGATTACAGCACAGCGGCAGGCAGAGGTCGCCTTGTTGCGTTAAGCTCTGTTGCAGGTTCTTCCGGTGGCTCATTCTCGCTTTCCAAGCTCAGGGAGCTGCTTGAAATGCTTTCCTGTACCATCATTGAGGAACAGACACTTGTGGCGCTTGGCTCGCGTTTCGGAAGTGAGGAACTTGTTCTGACAGCTGAAGAGGAGAAGTCTCTTTCTGCGGAGTGCGATGCGCTTGCAAATGCCTTGGCCTGAATCACCTGATCATAATCGAGGACTGATTATCATCTCATAGGCAGGCTTTGCGCTTCCTTCGAAGAACACATAGCCTGTATGTGTGAATCCCAGCTTGGCAAGCAGGTGCTTCATTATCTGATTCGAGTCATCGGTATCGATCCTGAGCGAGACTGCACCTTTTCTCCTTCCGAGTTCTGCTGCCTTCCTGATGATTTCGGAAAACAATCCCCTGCCGCGTACAGCGTCTGATAGCGCAAGTCTGTGTATCGCTATATATGGACCATCCGAAATCCATTTGCCATCTATTTCGGCATATGACTCATCATCGGTCAGAATGGCCATGTATCCTTCCGTTTTCCCGTCAACTTCGATTTTGTATCCAATGCCCTTTGCTGCGTCATCCTCAATCAGCGGCTTCGATTGATATCCTCCGGCCCATTGCATGTTCCCATAGCTGATCAAGAAGCGCCGGGCTTCCTCGATTATCTCCATAATACGGCCTATATCGCCATGATCAATCATTTCCAGTACCATATTCTTGCTTATAAGCTTCTATGCTAGAATAGGCAAGGGAGAGACGCATTTCTTGTGGATTACAGGTCGATTGTCAGATTTCTTGCTTTCATAATGCTGTTTATCGCTTTTGTGATGGCTGTACCGCTTGCCATGGCTTTCCTGTATGGTGAAACGTCCTCATTCAATGGATTCCTCAAGACGATTGCAATGATGGTGATCATATCCATTGCCGTGATTGCCATTACATCCGGGCATGCTATGAATATCGGGATGAAAGAGGCAGTGCTGACAGTTTCGATGACATGGGCCGTAATGGCCGCATTCGGTGCGCTTCCGATGTATTTCTCCGGTGTCGCGGATTCATATGCAAAATGCTTTTTCGAAATCATGTCAGGTTTCACGACAGCCGGCGCATCGGTCTTCCCTGATGTGGAATCCCTTGATAAGTCCATTCTTTTCTGGAGGAGCCTTACGAACTGGCTGGGCGGCATGGGGGTCGTTGTCCTCTTCGTCGCTGTACTTCCAATATTCGGCGTAAAGGGAAATGCACTGGTGGGCGCGGAAGCTGTAGGGCCTTCGAAATCGAAGCTCACGCCGACAATCAGGGGAACTGCCATGGTCCTGTGGCTGATCTACATAGGGCTTTCGGCCTTTGAGGTGATCCTTCTCTATCTTGGCGGAATGGACTGGTTCAATGCGTTCACTGTGATGTTCGGCACAATCGGAGCCGCCGGATTCGTTCCTGTAAATGAGTCAATCGCCAGTTATCATAGCGCGTATGCAGAATGGGTATGCACGATATTCATGCTGCTCGCCGGCATCAACTTCTCGATTTTCTTCTATATCATCAGGGGCAGCTTCAGGAAGGCCGCTGCCAATAGCGAACTCAGGCTCTATCTTGCGCTTATCGGGATTTCCGCTGTCCTCGTATCCAGCCAGCTTCTTTTCAAGGGTGTGTATTCAGCGCCTGATGCGATAAGACAGTCGCTGTTCCATACTGTCTCGATGATCACCACGACAGGTTTTGCGGCAGATGAATTCAATTCCTGGCCTATGTTCTCCCAGATTATCCTTGTTATGCTCTGCTTCATAGGCGCATGCTCCGGATCCGCAGGCGGCGGAATGAAAGTGATCAGAATCGGTGTGATGATGCGACTTGGCTATAATTCGATGATGAAGCGCATTCATCCGAATGCAGTGAGCCCTCTTTCGTTCGGAACGGATCATATCGACAGCGGCACGGCTTTTTCCATAGCAGGCTATGCAGGATGCTATTTTGCGACGCTTTTCCTCGGTGCCGCCATAATCGGACTTACCGATATGGATTTCATGACATGCTTTGCATCTGTGTTCCTGTGCCTCAGCAATCTCGGGACCGGAATAGGAGGGCTTGGTGCAAGCTTCTCATTCTGCATCTTTCCTGACTGGGCTCTCTGGGTGTTCTCATTCCTGATGATGGCAGGCAGGCTTGAGTTCTATACAGTCTATACGCTTTTCACAAGATCATTCTGGAGGCGATGATGAGGGTAGTCATACTTGGCGCAGGCCGCCGCGGCCTGAGACTGGGACAGCATCTTATCGAGGAACGCAAGTCTGTTGTCTTTCTCGACAGCAGCAGCGAGAGATGCAGTGCTGCGAGCTCCAAGCTCGATTGCATGGCGATATGCGGTTCAGCTACTGATATCGATATGCTGAGGGAGGCTGGCTGCGAGGGTGCTGAGGCCGTGATTGCAGTTACGGAGAGCGATGAGACGAATCTCGTTGCCTGCGGCATCATCTCATCATCATTCCGGAATGTGGGTATGACGATTGCTGCGATACGAAGCATCAGTTACCTCGGGACTGGCGCAAGCAGGGATATCCTGGGAATAACCCATATAGTCAATCCTGAACAGGAAGCTGCGGCAAAGATAGATGGGATAATCGAGACAGGGCTTTTCCGTGACTTCGGCTATTTCCCGTATGCCGGTTTCATGATGTTCTCTCGCAAAGTCGATGCCGGCAGCGTATTCGGTGGAAGGACCATTGCTGAGATAAGGAAGGTCCTTCCCGGCCGCTATGTCGTGATTGGCGTCAGAAGAAGGGGAAAGACTTTCACTCCATCAGGAGATACGATGATACATGAAGGAGATGAGATAGCCCTTGTAGTCGATGATGATGAATCAAGCGAGATATATACCAGGCTCTCAGATATAAGGCCATCCCCATTCAAACGTATCATCCTTGTAGGCGGGACGAGGATTTCCAGGTTCGCTCTTACATCCATGCCTGATGATCTGCGGCATAATACGATACTCGTTGAGAAGGAACTGGCTGTATGTGAGCGGTTCGCGCGTGACTTCCCTGATGTGATGGTCCTCAACGGCTCGATATCCGATGAGAGCTTCTGGGAGGAAGAGAAGCTGTATCAGTCGGATCTGCTTATATCGGTAACGGACAATGATGAGCTGAACATCATAGCGGCGAGTTATGCGAAGAGAATGGGAACGAAGAGGGCCGTCTCGCTGATCAAGACAAACAACAGTTATATATCGCTTGCCGAAGCAATGGATATAGACGGGGTCGTATCAACGACATATGCGACTGTCGATGCCATAGTGCGCTTCCTGCGCGGAGACAGGATCCAGAATCTGCATACGCTCTTCAATGGACAGCTAGAGGTCTATGAGTATGAGGTCACTGAAGGCTTCCGCTATATAGGGAAGCGTCTTAGGGAGATAGATTTCAAAGGCAAGCTCACTATCGCGGGAGTCAGGCGTTCTGGCGGAAAGGACAACTTCATTCCTGATGGGAATTATATGATCCTTTCCGGAGACACGCTGATTCTTGCTGCGACTCATGCGGATTATGCTTATGTTGAGAAGCTGATGACTGCAAGGTGAATCATGTCTTGCTTCTTCTGAGCCATGCGATCGTATCTGCGATTGTGGAGCTTATCGGTCTTGGCTTATATCCGAGCTCCATTGTCGCTTTCATATGGGAGAAGTGGCCATTGCCTTCAAGCGTACTCAGCGCATAGCTGGTGTAGAGCGGACGCGTGTGCGTGAGCCTGGCTGAAAATGCGAAGAAAGGCTCGAAGCATCTTGCCACCCACACAGGGAGGCATATCTTCCTTCTGCCTCCCGTAAGCTTCCTGAGGTTATCGAGGAGTTCCCTGATAGCGACATATCTGTTCGAGAGGATATAGCATTCGCCTGTGCGTCCCTTCCTGAGCGCATTCATGCAGCCATCTGCGACATCACGTACATCGACGAAGTCATATCCGCCATCAACTCCTGCCGGAAGTTTTCCTGTTATATACATCTTCACGAGCTGGACCAGATGATTCCTTCCATCATCATATGGGCCGATTATCCCGGAAGGATGAACTACGACAGCATCGAGAAGCCCGTTTCTGCATGCTTCTATCACGGCTGCTGTTGCGGCTGCTTTCGTCTTGGCATAGCTTCCCTCGACGGAATCTCCATTGAATGATGAGACTTCCGTGATGGCATGCCCTTCCTCTTCCGGAATCGCATGGACAGAGCTTACATACAGCATCCTTGTGATATTGTGCTCTACGCACTTCGCGATTATGTTTTCGGTTCCTTTTACATTGACGCTGTAGAGCCTTTCATCATCGTGACTGCTTATGCTGATAAGCCCTGCTGTGTGAATTACATAGACTCTATATCCATCAAGGTCTGAGAAGAGCCTGTCAAGCGAATCGGAATCTGTAACATCGCCTGTGAAGTATGATACACGCTTCACGAATTCGGCTTTCTCTGAAGGAAGGATCAGTCCCCTTATTGCACAGTCTTCCTTCATGAGTTTCCTGATGATAGTGCTTCCAAGATGTCCTGCTGCTCCTGTTATGATATAAAGATCCTGCATATGATTCTCCTCCTTCTGGAGAAGAATTTATGGTGTACTGGTATCATGATGGTCAATGTGAGAAGCTGTTTTGTTTACTTTCAGTTAACGCACATGGAAGCGTTATGGTGAAGGTCGTGCCTTCTCCTTCTTTGCTGTCCACTTCAACAGAGCCTTTCGACAGATCAAGGATTCGTTTCACGATGGCGAGGCCAAGGCCCAGACCTGTACGGGCATGGTCCGCATCATGCCTGAAATAGGGATCGAATGCATGAGAGAGTGTCTCGCTGTCCATTCCCTTTCCGGTATCGGATATCGTGACCATGACATTTTCTCCTGATGTTTCCGCCGTTACCGAGATCGTGCCACCCTCAGGTGTGTATTTCACTGCATTGTCCAGTATGTTCAGCCATACATGCTGGAGCAGCTCCCTGCTTGCATGTATCGGGCATCTGCCGACGGAGCAGCTGAATTCTATGTTCTTCGCAGACCATGCGGGAGAAAGCATGATCGAGCACTGGCGTATCTGCTCGGATACATCATAATCCTCAGCATCTGATACGATCTGCTGAGACGACAGCCGGGAAAGGAGGATGGAACTTGACGCAAGCCGTGACAGCCTTGCTGATTCGTCTGCTATTATCTCGAGATACTGCCTCTGCTCTTCAGGAGGAAAATTCTTTTCCAGCAAAAGGGATGCAAAGCCATTGATCGATGCGATGGGTGTTCGGAACTCATGGGAATAGCTGTTGATGAAATCATTCCTAAGCATCTTTACACTTCCGAGTTCAGAGCACATTTTGTTAAAATCATCATATATGGGAGCCATCGGATCTGAAGGCTTGTGCTGTATCCTTACAGAGTAATCTCCTTCTGCCACCTTCCTTATGTTATCAGACAGGGTCTTTATCTCCCGCTTCCGTCTTGTATAGAGAACAGTGTTCAGAGGAACCATGACGATGATGAAGACAATCAGTGTCCCAAGCATCTCATAGCCTGTTGCTACATATGTATCCTCGACTGAGAATATATCGGTGACAAGCCATGTCATGAATGCGAATGATGCCATGGCGGCGGTTATCGCCGCAATGGACTGGGCGAGGAGCATCGGCAGTATTCTTGTCCTTTGCGCTTTCCTCATTTTGATGCCTCGTCTTCGATTACCGCTTTGTAGCCGAGCCCTTTGACTGTGATGATCGAGAACTCGCTGATATTGCCAAGCCTGCCGCGTATCCTGCTTATATGTGTCTTTACAGTATCCTCTCCGCTGGTGGAATCATTGCTCCATATGCTTTCCATGAGCTGTTCTTTCGAGAATATCTGCCCGGGGTAGGACAGGAGCTTGAACAGGATGTCGAATTCTTTTTTTGGGAACTCTATGTATTCCGTATCACTGTAGACCGCATACTTCTCCGAATCCACTGTGATCTTTCCTATCTGTATCTTGCGGCTCTCTGCGATGTTCGCTCTGCGGAGAAGTGCCTTGATCCTCCAGAGAAGCTCATCGCTGCTGAATGGCTTTGTCATATAGTCATCAGTACCAAGGCTGAAGCCTCGTTCCTTGTCGCCGAGCGCCTCTTTTGCTGTCAGGAAGAGGAAAGGCATCCTATAGCCTTCGCTCCTCAGTTTCTGGAGAAGCTCATAGCCATCCATGACAGGCATCATTATATCAGCCACCACAAGATCTATATTGCCTTTATGTATGATTTCCATCGCTTCCTTGCCATCGGATGCAGTCACCACATTGTACTGGCCATCGAGACGTGCTGCGGTGAGAAGCCTCATATTCCTTTCATCATCCACTATAAGAACTGTCGCCATTCCCTATGCTCCTTATCCAATGATACCATTGTTGATATGCTTCTTTCTTGCAGATGTCCTGATTTTCTCGTGAAAGGAGTTGCTATCAATCACAGTATGGGGCTTCGGATATGTTTAGAAAGATAATCAAACAGCTAAAGCCTGCTTTCTCTGGTAGATGTAGAATATGAAGTGTCATATATAAGGATATATACATATATAGAAGTGTTACTTCGTATCTGCCACTCTTCTGAACACCTCGGGCACATCCCATCCAAGGGGATACGCAAGCCTCGATATCGTCGATAACGCAATCGTCCTCAGTCCGTCCCTGTGCAGCATCTTCCTCACATGGTTCACGTCAGTATCGAGTATATAAGCCGCCTTCGATATCGTTATCCCGGCCTCCTTGTATGCAGACCTGATTGCTGCCGTGATGTCATCTCTCGTGAATCTATGTATGTGCCCTATGGATGGCTTCACTTCAATCTCATCTGAATCCGCCAGACTGAGGAAATCATCATATGACATGGATATGGCATCAAGCACCTCATTGAGCTTGATCAGCGATATATCCCATCC
>CALXLA010000049.1 GCA_944389075.1 uncultured Spirochaetaceae bacterium | reverse complement strand
GCTGATTATTACGGGATTGCAGTGCGTCCTGCGCGCATCCGTCATCCGAAGGACAAGAGCGTATGCGAGAGAAGCGTGAGGATCATAGAGGATGACATCATGCCGGAGATGGAGAGGCTGGACATCTATTCCCTTGATGAATTCAACAGCATCCTCAGGAAGAAGCTGATAAGAAGGCTGGCAAGGCCATTCACGAAGCGCTATGGCTCCCGGTCCTCGATATTCGAAGAGGAGGAGAAGAAGACACTGCTCCCGCTCCCTGTTGCAGGATACCGCTCATACACCGAGAGGGAAGCAGCCGTCGGCAGGGATGGGTACATACAGTACTCATGCGCCTTCTACAGTGTACCGCCGCAGTACATAAAGAGGAAGGTCATAGCAAAAGATTATGAAGGCAGGCTCTACATCTATGATGACCATCGCACGCTGATAGCCGAGCACCCGATTGCCTCGCGCAAGTGGCAGAGGGTGACGGATCCCGGGCACCAGAAGCATGATCTCGCACTCTATGGCGGTTATTCGAAGACTGAATTCGACAATGCGGCCCGGTCGATTGGATCCGGCATGTACAGATGGGTTCAGGAGGTAAAGGGCAGATGGGAATGCGAGGCTGACTCATACAGGACGCTCCTCGGGGTATTCTCCTGGATAAAGCGGTTCCCTGCAGACATCGCGGAAGCTGCTGCACAGCAGGCACTGCATTCAGGCATATTCAGCGTCAGAGGCTTCAAGGCGATTGTCTCCAGATGCATCGCGGATGAAGACAAGACGGAACGTGAGAAGCAGAGCCTCAACAGCATCTACATCGCACATAAGGGGGACGGGAATGGATACGAAGGATAACATGCTCTCAATCTGCGACTCCCTTTATATGCTGGGGCAGCAGAAGATCGCTGAGGACATACGCATGATAGCCGAGAAAGGACGCCCATCGCTTGAGGATCTCTCATCATGCCTCAGAGATCATGCCGCAAGGTTCTCGAATGAAAGGTTCGAACGCTATGCAAAGCGGGCAAAGATAGGAAGCCTCTGCTCCTTTTCTGACATCATTGATTCTCCTGAGCGCAAGCTGGACATGGAATACATCTCAGAGCTTAATTCGCTGGGCTTCATACGGAACGGCTTCAATCTCGTGATCTGGGGACCTCCGGGAACCGGGAAGTCATGGATCGCAAGGATGATTGCCACATCTGCATGCGCGGCAGGGCTGCGCACGAGATGGACATCATTCCCTGTGCTCTATGACCAGCTTCTCCGTCTATACAGGAACACAGATGGACAGACGCTGGACAGCAAGCTCTTGTACTATTCGAGATTCGACCTGCTCTGCATCGATGAATTCCCGAATGTCTCGCAGATGGATCCTTTCCTCGTGCAGCAGATGTTCAACACATTCTCTGAGAGAGGCAATTCCATCCTGCTCTGCATGCAGTGCCAGCCGGAAAAGATGGAGGAGCTGTTCTCGATAACAAGCATAGGACAGTCCATAAAAGGACGGATTCTTCAGAGGGCAAAGAGGCTTCATCTCAGCGGTGCAGATCTCCGTCTGACAGACGTCTCGTAAGGGTTTCTACGGTTATTGAGGATAGGTTCTCCGAACCAGAGCGGACAACCTATCCGTTTTCAAGCGGACACATTCTCCTTTTGAGACGGAAGAAAACATCAAGGAATACATAGTACGTCCCATCATCTTTGATTCTTGAGCGTATTTCCAATCCAAGGGCATGCCTGTCAAGAAGATGCTCATTCTCATCATCATCAAGCGAAATAGCTATGATGTGATTCTCATCAACACCATTTGAGAGAAGATAATTTCTGAATATAGAGAACAGGAGATGGCTTTTGCCACATCTGCGGATTCCTGTAATCACCTTAGCCCTGCCATTGCCAATCCGCTTTATAAGGCGATTAAGATAGATATCCCTTCTGATTTCAATCATATGCACTCCGGAAAAAGCGTAAGATTACAGTTTTTCCGTATATATTCTATGAGTGCATATATTCAGAAGTCAATCTACACACTCCGAAAAAAGTGTAAATTTACTTGAAATCCGTATTAATAGAACAGGGCAGTGCTTTTAACACTGCCCATAAGCTTTCCATAGGATGCTTTTACTCTTCAGTAGGAGTTGTCTCTTCGGAAGGAGTTTCCGCTGTTTCATCTTCCTCAGGTTCTTCCTCATAGCTTGTTACAGCTATTGCATTCACTGAGTCATCCTTCTTCTTGAAAGATGCGACCTTGACGCCCATGGCTGCACGTCCCTGGATTGAGATATCCTTCGCATGCACTCTGATTGTCTGGCCTTTGAGAGTGATGAATACCACATCAGTATCATCATCAACAGTGACTGCGCTTACAAGACCGCCTTCATCGACAGTATATATCTTCTGGCCCATCGTACCTCTGCTGTGAGCCATGAAGTCATCGAATCTGACCTGCTTGCCTTTGCCCTTTGCCGTAATCATAAGGACACGCTTAGTGTCTTCGACCTTGACAGCTGCCACGACCTCATCATCACCAATAAGCTTGATTCCCCTGACTCCATGAGTTGCCCTGCCCATTGTCCTGACATCCTCTGCATGGAACCTGAGGCCCTTGCCATTCTTAGTGATGATCATCGCATCATCATCCTCATTGATGAAGATTGCGGAAACAAGTGAATCTCCCTCATCAAGGATGATGGCCTTTACACCCTTCGCACGTGCATTCACAAAGTCATTGAGCCTGACTTTCTTTGCAACGCCATAGCGTGTGACCATCAGGATATAGTTGTTATCAGTGAAAGCAGGGAAGGTGATCACAGCTGTGACCTTCTCATTGTTCTCAATCTGCAGGAAGTTCTTTATATTAGCTCCCTTTGTCGTCTTTGCACCTTCCGGAATCTCGAATGCCTTAATGTAATAGGCCTTTCCGAAATCCGTCACGAACATGACGATATCATGAGAAGAGCAGATGAAGAGGTGATCTACGAAATCGCCATCAACAAGCTTGGCGCCTATCGTTCCCTTTCCACCACGGCCCTGTGCTTTGTACTCAGTCGTTGAAAGACGTTTTGCAAAGCCTTTCTTGGAAATGCTGATTACAACATCTTCCTTCTTGATGAAATCCTCAGGAGAAGCATCATTGAGTTCCTGTTCGACAATCTCAGTGCGCCTTCTGTCGCCATATGCCTCACCGATCTTCCTGATCTCATCCCTGACTACTCCAAGGATCTTGTTCCTGTCTGAGAGTATATCCTTATAATATGCAATCTTCGCTTCAAGCTCTGAGAGCTCATTGAGGATCTTGTCAGTCTCAAGATGGGAAAGACGACCAAGCTTCATGTCGATGATTGCATCTGCCTGGATCTTATCGAGTCCGAAGGCCTTCTGCAGCTCAAGTGAAGCTATGTTGTTGTCCTCGCTTTCCTTGATTATCCTGATGACCTCATCGATGTTCTCAAGGCCTATCTTCAGACCAAGAAGAACGTGTGCACGCTCCTCAGCCTTTCTCAGATCGAATCGTGTGCGCCTCTCAGTGACTTCCTCCCTGTGGTTCACATAAATTGAAACCATATCCTTGAGAGTCATCACAACAGGCTTTCCCTCTACAAGGGCAAGATTATAGATATTGAAGTTGCTCTGGAGCGGAGTCCTGCTGAAAAGCATATTGAGCACGATATTGGCGACAGCGCCCTGTTTGAGCTCGACAACGACTCTGATTCCATCCCTTCCGCTCTCATCTCTGACAGCAGCGATGTTCGGAATGATGTTATCCTTGCGCATATCGTCGATTTTCTTCACAAGCTCAGCCTTGTTCACCTGATAAGGAAGCTCTGTGAATATGATCGCATCATGGCCCCTGTCGTTCTCCTCGATGAAGTACCTTGACCTTATGACAACCTTTCCGCGTCCTGTAGTGTAAGCATCAGTGATGCCTTTCTTTCCGCAGATGATGCCATAGGAAGGAAAGTCCGGTCCCTTGATATGCTCCATGAGCTCTTCGATTGAGATATCCGGATTATCGATATAGGCACAGATTCCATCAACGACCTCAGTAAGATTATGCGGAGCGAGATTCGTCGCCATACCTACAGCGATACCAGAAGAGCCATTGGTGAGAAGGAAAGGGAAGGCAGCTGGCAGTACAGCTGGCTCTGTAGTCGAATCATCATAGTTAGGGATGAAATCGACAGTCTCTTTCTGGATATCAGAGAGCATTTCCTCTCCGATGCGGCTCATCCTGGCCTCTGTATACCTCATGGCAGCTGGAGGGTCTCCATCGATTGAACCGAAGTTGCCCTGAGGTGCCACGACAGGATATCTGAGGGAGAAATCCTGACCGAGACGTACGAGCGCATCATAAACAGATGCATCTCCATGCGGATGGTATTTACCGAGAACATCACCAACGATACGCGCACACTTCTTGTTCGGGGTATTGTATCTGATACCCTGCTCAAACATATCGTAGAGAATCCTTCTGTGAACAGGCTTCAGACCATCCCTTGCATCAGGCAGTGCACGGCTGATGATGACAGACATTGCATAGTTGATATAACTGGTGCGCATCTCCTCCGAGATATCGGCATCGATGACACGCCCTGTAAGTTCCTGACTATCTTCCATATTGCTTCCACTCAAATGTCGAGCGTCCTGACGAATGTCGCATTCTGCTCAATGAATTCGCGTCGTGGTTCGACTTCCTCTCCCATAAGCATAGAGAACACCCTGTCAGCTTCCTCTGCGTCTTTAAGGCATATCTTGCTGATCATCCTGGTCTCAGGATTCATCGTAGTCTCCCAGAGCTGTTCAGGATTCATCTCTCCAAGACCTTTATAGCGCTGTATAGGAATCTTGTTCTCATCGATTCCCTGGGCGTACTCGGAAAGTATCCTCTTCTTATCAACCTCGTCATAGGCATAGAAGATCTTCTTGCCGATGGTGATCTTGTAAAGAGGCGGCATGGCGAAATACACATAACCGGCTTCAATCAGAGGCCTCATGTATCTGAAGAAGAATGTCAGCAGCAGTGTCCTGATATGAGATCCATCGACATCAGCATCAGCCATGATGATGACCTTGTGGTATCTGACCTTTGAAAGATCGAATGTCTTTTCCTCCTTCTTGCCATCATTTTCTTCCTCATCATCGCCTGAATTCGAGTCATTGTATCTTGTGATTCCGGCACCGATTGTCTGGATGACAGGCTGGAGCTTCTCATTATTGAGGACTTTCGCTTCCTGGCTCTTCTCGACATTGAGCATCTTTCCCCAGAGAGGAAGGATAGCCTGGAACTGCCTGTCGCGTCCCTGTTTTGCAGAACCGCCTGCGCTATCACCCTCGACGATGAAGACCTCGCACTTGCTTGGATCTCTCTCAGTGCAGTCAGAAAGTTTTCCAGGAAGTCCGCCACCTTCGCTCTTCTTCCTGATGTTCTCCCTGGCCTTTCTTGCGGCAACACGTCCGAGAGCAGCATTCGTGACTTTATCAAGGAGCTTGTCGATTGAATCAGGGAATTCATCGAAATAATTCGAGAGATTCTCATAGACAAGCGAATCGACAATTCCCTTGACATTGGAATTGCCAAGCTTCATCTTCGTCTGACCTTCAAACTGAGGGTTAGGTATCTTTACGGAGATCACTGCTGTAAGACCTTCTGAGATATCAGAGCTCTCAAGGCTTTCAGAGTACTTCTTCATATACTTGACGCTCTTCTTCAGCTGATTGTTCAGACATCTTGAGAGAGCTGCCCTGAATCCTGAAAGATGCGTACCACCTTCCCTTGTGTTGATGTTGTTTACGAATGTGTAGATCTTCTCATCATACTTATCGTTGTACTGAAGCGATACCTCGACAGACACATCATCCTTCTGGCATTCGAATGCTATAGGATCGAAGAGCACTGTCTTGTACTCATTCAGATACTTGACGAATGAAGAGAGCCCCCCTTCGGCATGGAATGTCTCCTTCTTCTCAGGCTCTGTGCGGAGATCCGATATCGAGATCGTTATCCCCTTGTTCAGATATGAAAGCTCCTTAAATCTCGCGGAAAGTGTCTCATAGCTGAATGAATTAGGCTCCATGATCTCAAAGTCAGGAGTGAATCTCACTATTGTCCCCGTCCTGTCCGTATCGCCGATAACAGCTACAGGAGCCTCAGGAATACCCTTGTGGTAAACCTGCCTGTAAACATGAGGTGCACGATGTACAGTGACTTCCATCCATGATGAAAGAGCGTTAACGCAGGAAACACCTACACCATGGAGACCACCGGAGACCTTGTATGCATTGTGATCGAACTTTCCTCCTGCATGGAGCTGTGTCAGTACGACCTCAAGCGAGCTCTTGCCTTCTTCCGGATGGATATCTACAGGAATACCTCTGCCATTATCCTCGACTGTGCATATCTCTCCATCAGGACCATCTTCAATGAACACCTTGATGTCATTGCAGAAACCTGCCATAGCTTCATCAATGGAGTTGTCAACGACCTCATAGACAAGATGATGCAGTCCATCAATACCAGTGGAACCTATGTACATTCCTGGTCTGAGACGCACAGCCTCAAGGCCTTTCAGTACAGTAATGCCACTGGAATTGTAATCTTCGCTGGCCTTGATTTCAGCTTTCAGCTCTTCTTCATCATGGCCCGCAATGTTAAATTCTTTTCCTTCCATTTTCTTCCTTTTCAATGATACGAGAAAATTTGCGAAAGCTATAAAGGGGTCGCTTCCAGCGTTAGTAATCGCTTTGATGATTATACATTGAAAATGTATAAATTTCAATAAAACCGATTAAGTAAAAACAAGCACTAACTCATTGCAAAAAATAAAGATAATATCATTTTTTGATTCCATATTGCTTTACATTCTGCCTGAGGTTAATATTAGCAGGGTATGGCAGAAGACGATAATATCTGGACCCAGGTCAGGGAACAATTAGAGAATACGCTTCCGGAAACCAGAAAATACTGGCTGGACAATATTGATAAATGCGAAGTCAAGGATGGGACGATGGTTCTGTACTTCTCATCTGACTTCTACAGGGACAATGCTGAAAACGCATGCAGGGACATAATCGAAAACACCATCATGGAGCTGAAAGGCGAGAAGGTGCCACTTTCCTTTGTCACCATCCAGGGAGGAGAGAAGACCAGAAAGACAAAGCCTGCGTCAAAGACGATAAAGAAGGAAGAGCCTGCAGCTTCGAAGAATACGACACTCAACAAGGCTTATTCATTCGATAACTTCATTCCTGGTGATAACAGCAGTTTCGCATTCAATGCCGCGAAGGTCATAGCACAGAATCCGGGGACAAGCTATAATCCCTGCCTCATCTATGGTGGAGTAGGACTCGGAAAGACACATCTCCTGCAGTCAATAGGAAACTATATAGACCAGCAGAATCCGAGAACAAAGATAATCTATGTGACAGCAGAAAGCTTCACGAATGAATTCATAAACGCGCTTTCCGCGAACAAGGCAGCTTCATTCAAGAATAAGTACCGCAACGTAGATGTTCTTCTCATTGATGATATCCACTTCCTGCAGAAAAAAGATCAGACACAGGAAGAGCTTTTCCATACATTCAATGAGCTTTATGACAATCACAAGCAGATAGTCCTTACATGTGATCGTCCAATAACCGAGCTTACTGATATAACTGACAGGCTGAAGACAAGATTCAGGAAGGGACTCAATGTTGATTTGCAGCCGCCCGCATTCGAGACAAGAATGGCCATAGCCATACAGAAATGCAAGGAAAGGCACTATACGCTCGATAAGAAGGTTCTGGAATATATCTGTCAGAATATTGACACGAATATAAGGGATCTTGAAGGAGCTCTCACCACGCTTGCATCATTCTCAAAGCTTGTCAACAAGCCTATAACCATCGATACGGTAAAGGAGCAGCTCAAGAACTTCATAGTGTCTCCTGCGATAAAGAACAATGATATATCGATTGATATGATCATAAAGGAAACGGCTGAATACTTCGGCCTCAAGGAATATGACATCAAGGGAAAAAGCAGGAACAAGAATATAATACTTGCCCGCCATATCTCTATATATCTTGCGTCAAAGCTCACATCATATTCGCTTTCTGAAATCGGAAAGGCAATGAGCGGAAAAGATCATACAACCATAATGCATTCAGTCGAAAGGATAAAATCCCTTCTGGAAGTAGATGATTCAGTGAAGACCGCAATCACAGCAATCGAAGATAATCTGACTTCCTGAGTTTTCCACATTTTCCTGTGGAAAACCGGTGGAAAACATGTTGAAATCACGTTGAAATCATCTTTAAAACCTGTGGAAGAAAAAGCAACTTTTCCACAGGTTTTCTTCATACCTGGCCATTCTTGTGGAAACTGTGGAAAAACCTGTTGCTTTTCCACATTGTTTTCCACATGCTATATCTCAGCTTTACCACAATTTAGTTTGGTTTTCCACATTTCCACAGACCTTATTATTACTACTATATTTAATTTCATTTAATAATAACAACAATAAAAGAAGCGATTGCCATTGAAATTCTAAATTGAAGAACTGATAGATTTAAGGCACAATAAAGATATGAAATTCACATGTCTTTGTTCTGTGCTCAAGCAGGAAATCGAATATGCATCAAACTTTGCCGGAAAGAAGAATTCCCTTTCAATTTCCAGCAATGTATTTCTTTCGACAGCTAATGATGAGCTTATCATCAAAGCTATGGACCAGAACCTTGGATTTTCTTCATCAATCGAAGTCAATACCATAGTTTCTGGCGCTACGACTGTATTCTGCGAGAAACTCAATGACATCCTTAAGAATATGCCAGACGTAGAGATAGAAGTATCTGATAGCGAAGGTGCCCTGACGATAAAGCCTGTAGATGATGATAATAAAAGCAAGATTGAAGTCTCTATAAAGACAATAGAAGCAGATAAATTCCCTGAGCTCGATTCGGCTGATGAGAATTCATTCTTCACCATATCACAGAAACTTTTCTTCGATATGATCGACAAGACTTTATTCGCAGTAGCATCAAAAGATGACACCAGGCACTTCCTTTCAGGCGTATATCTCGAGAAGAAAGATGGCAAGCTCGTGATGGTTGCTACTGATGGAAAGAAGCTAAGCTGCGTGAGAAGGGAATTCGAACAGGAAATTCCTGATTTCAAATCAGCCATCCTCATCGATAAGTTCCTTAACATGGTAAAGGCTATAGGAACTGGCGAAGGCGTTATATCAATAGCTCCAGAGGATGGGAAGGTCTTTGCGAAAATAGGAAACAGGCTTATATACGCACCTACGATTGTCCACAGCTATCCGAACTATGAGAGAGTAATCCCTCAGAATCTTGAGTATTCATGTGTCGTAAGGACAGATGATGTGATCAAGGCTCTTGGACTTGCTTCCGTATTCGCATCCGATTCCTCCACGAAGAAAATCTATATGCACATTGCTGATGATAAGATGAGCTTCACCAGCGAAGGTACTGAATTCGGCAACTCTACTCAGGAGATTTCCTGCTCTTATTCAGGCCCTGATTCCGTGTTCACGTTTAATGTCAGCCTGCTTACCCTTCAGATCAAGAAGATAGACTCTGAGTTCTTCAGGCTTTCATTCAGGACACCTGAGAGCGCAATGACCATCACGCCAGAACCTGAGAAAGATTACGTCTTTGTGATAATGCCGATGGTCAACAGCTGATGAAGTTCAGGAAAGTAAGCCTCAGCAACTTCAGGAACATATCCTCTGCTTCTCTTGAGACAGACGCGGAGGATATTGTTCTTACAGGCATGAACGGCCAAGGAAAGACAAATTTCCTTGAAGCCATATACATACTCTGTTATGGATCTTCGTTCAGGACAAGCCATCTCAAGCAGGCTGTAATGCATGGAGAGGAAGGGTTCACCCTTTCTGCTGATTTCGAGAATGAATATGGTGAGACTGAAAGGATAACCACATCCTTCTATGAAGGAAAAAGGAAGATATTGCTCGATGGAAAGGAAATCACTGACAGAAAAGAGCTCATCTATCGGTTTCCATGCATAGCATTCACCCACGAGGACATAGATTTCATAAAAGGAGAACCTGATACGAGGCGAAGATTCTTTGATCAGATGATGAGCCTTCATTCGCCACTTTTCTTCGATAACTCAAGAAGCTACCGGATTATGCTCATGCAACGCAATGCCGCCATAAAGACCAATCCATCCCTCATTCATCTCTATGATGAGCGTCTTGCCTCCATAGGTCTTGATATAATGGCTGCAAGAGCTGCTGCTATTTACGATTTCAATAAGATATTTCCAGAGCTTTTCAGGAAGATATCAGGGACTGATATGGAGCTTGAGATAAAATATCAGCCATCCTGGAGCGATATGACCGAGAAAGATGAGATAGTATCCTATCTTGAGTCTACAGAGGAAAGGGATCTCAAGATGTCATGCACAACAAGCGGAATACATAGAGACAGGTTCTCGGTGATGTATGGAGGAATTCCTTTCTCATCGATAGGATCCACAGGTCAGATAAGGCTATGCTCTTTGCTTTTCCGCATATCAGAATCCATATATTTCTCAAGAATGACAGGAAGAAAGCCAGTAATCCTTCTTGATGATGTTCTTCTTGAGCTTGATGACAGGAAGCGTTCTCTTCTTCTTTCCGAGCTTTCAGGCTATTCCCAGGCTTTCTATACATTCCTTCCAAGGGAGAAGTATTTCGATGAAGGAAAGAAGGCTGATTTCTTCGCTGTTGAGAATGGGAGATTCTCGCTGATATGAAAATAGAAGTTAAGACTATAAGCGAACTGGTAAATGATTATGTGAAGGGTCTGGATGATGTAAAGAACTATCATTCAGTATGGCCTGATATAGCGGGAGAGCAGCTTGCCAGACTTACTGATTTCGATAGGATAGAGAATGGTGTTCTATATGTGAAGGCTAAAGGAAGCGCAGCTTCAAACCTCGTTGTCCTCAGGAAAAGATCCATTATATATGCATTCAACAGAATGTTTCCCGAAGATAAAGTCAGTTCAATTAAGGTTGAAGTTGTATATTGACCACTGTATCCCCCTTTGATAATATCTTATTTCTGTGGGTATTTGCCCTGCAGTACTGATTATATTCGCTTACGGGCGTGAGATTTGGAGTTATAAATGAGTTACAAAGGAAAGAGAACCTATCAACCAAGCAAGATGAAGAGGACAAGAAAGTTCGGTTTCCGTGCTAGAATGGCAACAAAGGGTGGCCGGCTCGTTCTTGCTCGTCGCAGGGCAAAGGGCAGACACAGCCTTACAGCTAGCGATGAGAAGAAGCCTTACTAAGAGAGAAATCATCAGGAAAAAGCAGGATATCAATCGCATATTCAGGGAAGGTAAAAGCGAATCTGTCTCTGGAATGCGATTGATTGCATCTTCCAACGATTTTGGCTATGACCGCATAATCGTTATCCCGGCAAAGCATTTCGGAAGGGCTGTTGACCGCAATCTTGTAAGGCGCAGGGCTAAAGAGATATTCAGGCTTTATGAAGGGAGAATACAGGAAGAGAATCCTGAAGAAAGCAAAGGACATGATTTTGTCCTTGTAGTGTATCCTGGGAAGGTCTCCGGTTTCTCTATGCTTGAGTCCGGTTTCACAAAACTTCTGGACAGAGTTTACCGAAGATAGTTCCTACAGTCTCATCAGCAGAGTTTCCTATTCCAGCTTTCCAGGTACAATCTAAAAGGAGTTACAATGGATAGGAATACTATCATTGCGATTGTGCTGTCAGTTATTGTCATAACTGTAGCAATGACGATTCAGACAATGTTCTTTATGCCTGAAGCGACAGAGCCAGTACCTGTCGAGACTGTTGAGTCCGTAGGAGATGAGCCATCTCTTCCTGCGCAGTCATCGCTGGGCATAACAGCATTAGGCCAGGATCCTGACACTTCCACATTTGAAGTGAAAAGCGGTGAATTCATAATCACATTCAATCCAGCTGGTGCAGGTATCTCTTCTATCAAGCTTGCGAATCATCTTGATAAAGGTGAGCCTGTTGAGCTTCTTTTCAAGGGCGAGAATGATCCAGATGCATTCACCATCTATGCTGAAAATGGTACATCTCATCCAATTGATGTCCCATTTAGCTATAAAATCGAAGAACTTGATATTTCTTCTATCAATTCAGGCAATGATATCACAAGAGTTACATTCACAAGATCATTCCAGCTTGATGATACAGGAGAGGTCTTCACATTCGAAAAGAGCTACGCGATTCCTCTCGATGGAGAATATCTGATACAGGTAGCTGTAAGAGCATATACTCCTGATGGCAGTGCTGTTCCTATTAATTCGGATAATGCAATGTATACAATCGCTGTAGGACCTCAGGTAGGACCTGCATTCGAATCCCTTTCATCCAACTATGACTGGAGGAGAGTAGAGATAAAGTACAGCGATAGAAATGATAAGAGGAATGTAAGCTTTGAACGTGATGGTTCATTCGTGTCAGATCCTGAGGATGCTGTTGACTGGATGAGCCTTTCAGGGAAGTACTTCACATTCGTGCTCATGCCTGAAAGCGATGTGCCTGTTGTCAATGCTATCGCTGATAACCACACATCAGAGAATGAAGGATCTATTCCTCAGGAGAACACGATTGGCTTTGTGAGAAGCGCAGCTGGTGATTCCGAGATCCGTGATATCTATTCATTCTATGCAGGACCAAAGGTATCTCGTTATCTCGATATCTATAACAGATCAAACGAGAATGTCTTCAATATAAATGAAGCAGAGCTCAATAAAGTTCTTGATGGAAACTGGCTCTCATGGCTTGAGACTATACTCAACTGGATTCTTCAGTTCTTCTACAGATTCATACCTAATTATGGTGTTGCTATCATACTTCTTACGATTCTCATCAAGCTTATTCTTCAGCCTCTTTCGAAGAAGGGCATGGAATCTACCGCAAAGATGAGCGCACTTACTCCTAAGATCGAGGAGATAAAGAACAAGTTCCCTGATAATCCAGAAGCACAGAATGCTGCAATGGCAAAGCTCTATAAGGATGAGAAGATCAATCCTATGGGATCATGTCTTCCAATGCTTATCCAGTTCCCTATATTCATTGCGCTTTATGGTCTTCTCAATACTAACTTCGACCTCAGGGGATCGATGTTCATTCCGGGATGGATACCAGATCTTTCTATTCCTGATACGATATACACGCTTTCATTCTCGATACCTCTGCTTGGAAGGGACATCCATCTTCTTCCGATCCTCTATGTCATCTCAATGATTTTCTCAATGAAGATAACACAGTCAGGATCCACGGCATCTGCTCAGAATGGAATGATGAAGTTCATGACATATGGTATGCCTATCATGTTCTTCTTCATCATGTACAATGCACCATCTGGACTTCTTCTCTACTGGTCGACAGTCAACGTGATATCGATTGGCCAGCAGCTCTTTGTGAACAAGAAGAGAATGGGAGCCTATGCTGAGGAAATAGCAGAGAAAGATGCTGAGAAGCAGGCTAAGAAAGAAGCAAGGAAAAGAAGGAGAAAATAACAATGTACAGTGATTTTGAAGGCAGGACAGAACAGGAAGCAATCGATAAGGCTGTAGAAGCTCTTGGAATCGAGCGCAGCCAGTTCGATGTTGAGATTATAGAGAATACAAAGAAGAGCTTCTTCAAGAAGAGCAATGTCAAGATCAGAGTCTATTATGGCGATGACAGCAGTGCTGATGAATATGAAGAAGATGAGGAAGAGCCATCGGGTTCTGATTCCATCGAAGCCGTGAATGACACTGAGAAGAAGATCATTGAGTTCACGGAGACGCTGATTCAGAAGATGGGATACGAATGCAGTGTCTCAGTTTCTTTCCGCAGAGGAAGCAAGATAGGCCTCAGCATCGAAAGCCAAGATTCTTCGATAATAATAGGAAGAAAGGGAAAGAATCTCGATGCTATCCAGCTTATAGTCAATGTCTATGCTGGGAATATCAATCCTGATATCAAGGTTGTGGTGGACAGCGAGAACTACAGGATGAGGCATGAGGAGCAGATTATCCGTACAGCGTACAAGACTGCTCAGATAGTGAAGCGCACAGGCAAGTCAAAGCTTCTTGAGCCTATGAATCCATTCGAGAGGAGACTTGTCCATACAGCGCTCAATGATGTCGATGGAATAGACACAAAGAGCGAAGGAGAAGGCCTTTACAAGCAGGTAAGGATCATACCTCAGGGCAAGTAAGGCTGGAGATGAGGAGGGATAGACCCTCCTCATTATTCATATAGTTCATATCCTGAGATGAATGTATCTGGATAAGCAGATGTATCAAAAGCAAATCCAGAGGATGATATGATATCTAGAGCTTTAATCTAATCTCATTTTTTGCTTTATTTATCAATCTGTAGAAAACAATTGGATACTATTCTCATAAGTTTTGATTTATTGCCAAAGTTTGCAATCAAAAATGATTTGTAAAACAATAAGATAAAAAATCCGATAAACATAAATATTTTTATTTAATTGCAAATTACTGACGAATTTTTTCAGTGAAAAATAATTCAGTTAGATATACTGTTTTCTCTGATTGACTGTTTGTTTTATTCATAAGAAAATAATACTGAATAAAATATAAGTGAAAAATAATTCAGTAAGGAGACGCTGTGTTTGTAGGTCGCAATAAGGAAATAAATGAACTCAATGAATTTATCAGCTCAGCTAATCAGAAAGCAGCATTGATTTATGGTAAGAGGCGTGTAGGGAAGACATCTCTACTGAAGCATGTGCTTTCTGCTAATACATGCGACTGTATTTTCTTTGAAGCTCTTGATGGACGCTATGATACAAATCTTGAACTGCTTACGAAGTATTTCGAGGATAAGCTCGGCATTAAGCTCGGATCTTTCAGTATGTTCTTGGATCTTTTCCGGATTTTAGGGATTTATCAGAAACCGCTTCTTATAATCATAGATGAATATCAGTATCTGAAGCAGAACAAGCCAGCAATGGAAGTCGATTCCGAGTTCAAGCAGATCATAGATAATCTTCCTGGGAATATCAAAATCATACTTACAGGGTCTCATGTCACGATGATGAAAGAGCTCCTTGAAGAGGAAAATCCATTATTCGGCAGATTCCAGCTGATCCAGAATGTAAGGGAACTGAATTATCATGATGCACAGCTTTTCTATAGAGACAAGACACCTTATGAAAAAGCATGCATCCATTCTGTTTTCGGAGGATGCCCATATATTCTTGAGAATATCGGCTATGGAAAGAGCATAAAGGAAAATATCGTATCATCGTTATTGCGTCAGAATGGAATTGCCAGGAACTATATCGAATACATCCTGTTCAAGGAACTTGGGAAGGTATCTATACTGAATGATATACTCAGGATAATAGGCAATGGGAAGGTAAGATACAGCCAGATAGAAAGCAGCCTGAACATTGCATCAAATGGTCTTCTGAGCAAGTATCTTGCATTGCTCCAGGATTTAGGCCTGATAGCTCAGATTGCTCCTATCAACAGGAAAAATGATAAGAAGAAGTCATATTATTCCATAGTTGATAACCTTGTATGTTTCTATTACACATACGTATTCCCGAATATCCCGGCCCTTCAGAATATAAATGAGAATGATTTCTATGATTCATATATAGAACCATCCCTGAAGACATTCATAAGCTACAGGTTTGAGGGTATTGTCATGGATTATCTGAGAAGAAATGCATCAGATATAGAGGGATGTCCTGTTCTGGATATAGGCAGATACTGGTATGACAATCCTGAGACAAAGGAAAATGGCGAATTCGATACAGTGATACAGCTGAGGGATTATTACAGATTCTATGAAGTGAAATTCCTTTCAAGGCCAATGTCCCGGTCTGAAATAGAATCTGAGGCAGATAAGATAAGGAAGGTCAAAGGACTTGGTAATATCAGGATCGGATTTGCCTCGATCAATGGATTTGCTGCAGGTTCTTCAGATGATTATATCCTGATTACTGGAGATGATCTTTATTCATAAAGAGAGCACTGCCGTATGAGCAGTGCCCTCTGTCTGATCAGGTTCTTATTTCCCTGTTGAATGGCTTTCCGAGTGCTGTAGGTGCTGTTGTCTGGTTTCTTGATGTGAATGACAGGACAACAATTACAAGTATGTAAGGAAGCATTACGGCAATCTCGTATGGGAATGATATTCCCATCGACTGTATCTGTGTCTGGAAAGTCTGGGCGAATGTGAAAAGGAGAGCTCCTCCCATGATCTGCAGAGGATGCCAGTGCCCGAAATAGACAAGGGCAACTGCTATGAATCCTCTTCCTGATATGAGAGTATCAGAGAACATCTTTGCCTGAGCAATCGACAGATAAGCGCCTGCAAGTCCCGCAAGACAGCCTCCAAGCATCAGCGATTCATATCTTGTTCGCATTACGTTTATACCCATTGAGTCAGCAGCTCTCGGGTTTGTTCCTACAGCCCTTATTCTCAGGCCCCATGGTGTCTTGAAGAGTATATACCAGGCAACAGGAATGAAAAGATATGCAAGATAAGCTGCCAGATTGTGGGAGAAGAACACATCTCCTATGAATGGAATATCAGAAAGGAGAGGGATCTCTATATTCGGAATTCCTGGTATGGACTGAGTTCCTCCTACAAAATGCCTGAAGAGCGTACCTGCTGTTCCGACTCCGAACATCTGCAGACCTATTCCTGCGATTCCCTGAGGTGCACGGAATGTGATTGTGACAACACCGAATACAAGACCAAGAAGAGCTCCTGCAGCACCCGCTGTTATGAATCCAAGGAGATTATATACTTGTGGAGTAGCACCACCATGTCCTGCAGCGAATGGTATGAGCATGCCAAGGAATGCACCCATAGCCATTATACCCTCGCAGCCAAGGTTGAATATACCAGCTCTCTGATTGAACATCTCTCCTATGGAAGCCAGAAGAAGGGCGACAGAGAAAGGAATGCACATTGAAAGCATGTTTGTGATGATATCGATCATTTCTTTCCTCCTTTGCCAGCCTTGAGGGCTGAGTATTTCCTCCATACCCTATCCTGGAAGTATGTATTCGAGAGAACCATCTGGGCTGTCACTATTACTATTATTATGATTCCCTGCATTACCTGCACGATATTCGCAGGGACTCCGACCTTGCTAGGCGCCAGAGTCGATCCGTAGATCAGAAGTCCGAAGAAGAATGAGGCAGGTAGTATTCCGAATGGATGGAGACCTCCGAAGAGGGCTACGACTATTCCTGAGAAGCCATAATTGTTAGTCACCCCTTCGATTGCACGTCTGTGCACACCTGCGATTTCTATGCCGCCTGCAAGCCCTGCGAATGCACCTGAGATCATGATGGCTATCGTTATATATGCAGGAACATTGATTCCAGCATATCTTGAAGCCCTGTCCTGTGAGCCAGCAGCCCTCATCTTGAATCCCATAGTCGTCTTCCACATAAGGAAGAATATGAATACTGCAAGCGCTATGGCTATGAATACACCATAGTGAAGCCTGCCAGAAAGCCTTCCAATCCATACATTCTCGGTAAGACGCATCGATTGTGGAGTTCCTGTTCCATACACTTTTTCCGCAGGATCCAGATATATTGTCCTGAGACACAGTGAATAGAGCTGAGCTGCTATGTAATTGAGCATGACTGTGGAAAGAAGCTCAGATACATTCAGTTTTGCCTTCAGGATTCCAGGGATGAAGCCCCATAAGCCACCTCCTATGACAGCTGCGAGAAGCGCCGCAGGAAGAAGCAAAGGCCTTGGTACGTCAGGGAAGGCAAGTGCAACACCTGTGAAAGCCAGTATTCCTATGGCCATCTGGCCTTCAGCTCCGATGTTTATGATTCCGGATCGGTATGCCACTGATATTCCAAGGGCTATTATGCATAGCGGTATTGCTCTTATAAGGACTTCTGTGATGTGGAGCTTATTCGTAAGAGGCTCTATGCAGATCGTATAGAAAGTGGCACTTGCATCAGCGCCTATTATCCAGAGGATGACCGATGCGATAAGCACTGCTGCCAATGCAGCTATCAATATTATTGCCAATCTGAAGCAGATTCTGAATTGTCTTGTCATTCTTTGATACCTGCCATCAATATGCCGAGGCGTTCGCGCGTGGCCTCATTGTGGTCGAGGATCTTCTGTATAGAACCTTTGTATATGACAGCGATTCTATCGGAGAGATCCATAATCTCATCGAGTTCTTCTGATATAAGAAGAATGCCTACACCCTTTGAGCGAGTAGCCAGAAGCTGTTTATGGATGAACTCCACAGCACCCATATCGAGACCTCTTGTCGGATATACCGCTATGAGGAACTTCGGGTTGCGTTCTATTTCCCTTGCAAGGATGACTTTCTGTATGTTTCCTCCTGAAAGGGTGCCTGCTGCTGTGTTTATGCCAGGACATCTTATATCGAAATCCTTCACAAGCTTCTCCGCATTCGAATCTATGGCTTTCCTGTCGACTATCGCATGAGATGAGAATGGCTTCTTCGTCACATCCTTGAGAACGAGATTCTCTTTTATCGAGAAAGGAGGGACTATTCCTTCTATATTCCTTTCCTCCGGGATGTAGCCCATGCCTTTTGAGATAATCTGGTTAGGTGTCAGATTCGCGATTTCCTCGCCGAAGAAAGATATCGAACCGCTTTCTACGGCCCTGAGTCCGTTTATTGCCTCAGCAAGCTCTCTCTGGCCATTTCCGGAAACACCAGCAAGTCCTACGATCTCGCCTTCCTTTATATCGAGCGAAAGATGATCCAGGGCAGTTGTCTTCCTGTCGGACATTACGATGATATCCTTTATGGAAAGAACTGTCCCGCTGTCTTTTCTTTCGATTGTATCTGTATTCTTTGGCAGGATGATTGAATGTCCTGTCATCTTCGCGGCAATCTCTTCCGATGAATGATCATCGGTATTTCCTGAGAATACCACCTTGCCATGTCTGAGGATTGTGACCTTGTTCGACAGGGCTTTGACTTCATTGAGCTTATGGGAGATGAAGATAATCGAGAGTTCGTTTGTCATCTTCAGAAGAAGAGCTATGAGCTCATCCGTCTCCTGAGGCGTTAGCGCTGATGTAGGCTCATCGAGAATCAGGAATCTGGCACCCAGACACAATGTCTTAACAAGCTCGACACGCTGCTGTTCGCCTACTGAAAGCTGCCATATATATGCATCAGGATTTACAAGGAGGGAATACTTGTCCGATATGTCCATGACATGTTTTCTCACGGCATTGAGATCCAGCTTATAAGGCTTCCATGCATTCTTGTAGCCCAGTGCGATATTCTCCGTGACTGTCATGTTCTGGACCAGCATGTACTGCTGATGAACCATTCCCAGGCCTGCCCTGAATGCATCTTCAGGACCTCTGAACCTGACTTCTTCATCATTGATGAGAATTCTTCCTTCATCTGGATGATAAAGACCCATGAGAATGTTCATCAATGTTGTTTTCCCAGCACCATTTTCCCCAACCAGTGCGAGGACTTCGCCTTCCCCTACGCTGATGGATATGTCATCAGAAGCAAGGACCCCAGGAAATCTCTTGGTGATATGCTCCATCTTCAGGGATTTGATTTTTCCTTCCATATTTTCCTTGGTAGCGCAAAAAGGCAGGGCAATTCACCCTGCCTTCTTGTCTTGTACTAATCAGAGAGTCGAGTAATCGACATCTGCCCAGTTTGCAAGACCATCGCTGGATGCCTTGAATCCAGCAAGAGCTTCATCAACAGCAGCCTTTGTCTCAGGGGAGACAAGGGATTCAAGCTCTGGGTTGTATTCAAAAATGAATCCACCATTATTGAAGTTCATCGGAATGCATTCGCCGCCCTTGATTCCGTTCTCGAGCTTGTTCACGATCTCCACGATGACTGCAGCGTAGTTGTAAGCAGAAGCTGCAACACACTTTGCCTTTCCTTCAGGAGTCGTGAGCTGTGCAAGATCCTGGCCTACCCAGAGAGCTGTCGGGCTTTCTGCTGTAGCTCTTAGGGCTCCTATTGCCTGCTGTGAGGAACCTGTAAGGACATCAGCACCGCTACTGAGCTGCGATGTGGCAACTTCAGAAGACTTTACGTAATCAGAGAACGAGCCTGTGTGTGCGACAAGAATCTTCGCATCTGGGTTTACAGACTGTACGCCAAGGACATAACCGCGGTTGTAGCGTGCAGCGTCACCAGAGTCTACAGGACCTACGAGACCTACGATATTGGCCTTTGTAAGGGAACCTGCGATGATTCCATTGAGATATCCAGTCTCTTCGGATTCCGGCATGTATGTGAATACATTCGCAGGTCCGATTTCAGAAGATGTTCCGAATGCGAATGATACATCTGGATACTCTTCGGCAATCTCAAGAATGAGGTTCTTGTACTGTGCGCCATGAGCGATGATGAGATCATAGCCTTCTGCAACGTACTGGCGTGCGATTGAGCCAGCGTCTACAGGAAGCATCTTCTCTGCGTATGAGTATTCAATCTTACCAGGAAGCTGCTCCATAGCCTGTGTGATGCCATCATGCATAGCCTGACACCAGCCTTTGTCATCGATTGTGTTTTCAATGATGAGAGCAATCTTGATCGTATCGGAATCCTGTGATGAGGATGCTGCCTCTCCAGAACCTGATGCGAAAACAGAGAACGAAAGAATGAGAACCAGCGCTATAGCAAGCAGTTTCTTCATCGGTACCTCCTAACAGTTTATAACATGATTATAACTGGATATTGGATTACAAGTTAGTAATATCAAAAACAACAGATTTCTCCAATACTGTTGCAGAAAATTACGATTAAAACATTGAATTGTTGCAATTTGTTGTGCATGCAACAATACGTTGCGGTTTTTATTATTGACAGTATCTTTTGATAATCATATTATATTAGTAATGGTTATCAATAAGAGTGCTGAGAAACGTAATACAATGCAGAAAGAGCTTACGCTTGAGGCGGTTCAGTCATTCGATGGGCATCCATGTGTCGAGGATGTCTACGATATCGTCTCAAAGCGCTATAAGGCTATTTCGAAAGCGACTGTATACCGTAACCTTGCATCTCTTTGTGATGAGGGGATGATTTCACGCGTTTCCGGATGTGACGGACGTGGCGTGAGATATGATTCGGATACTCATCCTCATGGACATGCCGTATGTATGGAATGCGGTGATATAATAGATATACCGGATGCTTCTTTGATGGAGCAGATAAAGAAAAAAGCCAGTTGCATGAAAGAAGCTGGATTCTCAGTCCGCTTTCATGAGCTGATATTCGAGGGCATCTGTTCACGATGCAGAGAGAAGGAGAAGAAAAATGGAACTGAAAGGATCTAAGACAGAGAAGAATCTTCAGACCGCGTTTGCTGGTGAGAGCCAGGCAAGGAACAAGTACACATACTTTGCTTCTAAGGCAAAGAAGGAAGGCTTTGAGCAGATTGCAGCTATCTTCCTTGAGACAGCAGAGAATGAGAAAGAACATGCAAAGCTCTGGTTCAAGTATCTTGAGGGTGGAGACATCAAGGGTACAGCAGAGAACCTCAAGGCAGCTGCAGAGGGCGAGAACTATGAGTGGACAGATATGTATGCTCAGTTCGCAAAGGAAGCAGAGGAAGAGGGCTTCAAGGAAATCGCAGCCAAGTTCAGAGGCGTTGCAGCTATCGAGAAGCACCATGAGGAGAGATATCTTGCTCTTCTGAAGAATGTTGAGGAAGGCCTCGTATTCTCAAGAGATGGCGAGATGATCTGGAAGTGCAGGAACTGTGGCCATATCGTAATCGGTAAGAAGGCTCCTGGAATCTGCCCGGTATGCGCACACCCACAGGCATATTTCGAGCTTGTCGGACAGAATTACTGATTCAGTTCAATAGAATGCAAGGGATGGTTCAGGCCATCCCTTTTTTTTTATACCCGCTGATTTTCTTCTGTCCGCAGCTCCTGTGGAAAAGTCTTTGGATACCGGGTTTTCCACAGGTTTTCCACAGGGTAGTGGAAACGATGTGGAAAACCTGCCTGAAAGCTGTTTCAAAGGCCTTATGCGCTGGTTTTCAACGGAAAAATATTGATTTCATAATTTTAAATAATATAAAAAGATAACTAAAATACAATTATGTTATGATTTTATTAATTCTATATAGGATTTAAACTAATGCCAGAAGCTGTGGAAAAGCAGTTTTCACCGAATTTCCACTGAGTTTTCCACAGGTTTTCCACAACCTTTTCCACAAAGCGTAAATCATGTTCCTTACACGAGATATCTTAGATAACAGATAAATTGTCGCTTTTCTTGGCCCACATGCTTACATCTCGCTGTAGAACTTCCCGACATCCCTGAAGAGTTCCCTTATATTCCCTTTGTATGAGCCTGCCATGAAAGGGCAGTAATCCATTATTCTGTCATTAGGATGGATCCCATGTGAGAATTCCCAGTGCATAATCAGATCAGGTATATCCTCCATATGTTCTGAAAGTGATGGCATTCTTATGACAAAGCAGGAAATCCTGTAATAAAGATCCTCCCGGAGCCTCTTCTCCCTTAGAAGGGTTTCAAGTGGAATATTGCTCAGGGTTATTAGCTGGAATTCGGATCTGTACATCGTGGTCTTGCCAAGAGGCCTGTACTCACCAGTATCGAGCACATGCAGTAGAAGCGGCTGAGTCTCCATCGGCATGTTCTCAAGCTCATCGAGTATGAGAGTGGTGTTGTTTGCATCGGAAAGAAGCCCTGAGTTGCTTTCCACGGCTCCCGTGAATGCGCCTTTATGATATCCGAAAAGCTTGCTTTCACTTAAATGAGGCGTGAAGTCAGCGCCATTCCCGTATACATATTTCATATCGGGACTTCTCAGAAAATGGATTGCCTCAGCTGCTATTCCTTTTCCGGTTCCAGTGCATCCATCGATATGGATTGGGAAACGGCAGCTTACGGCTTTCATTATCTTGCTCCTTGTCTTCTGCATTATGTCAGAAGATCCTACGAGCTTTGTCTCAAGAGATCCTATCCTGTCTCTTATCGAGAAAAGCACACCATAAGCCAGGCCGATCTCTTCCGGAGATGAATCGTCAGGTATGCATACAGCAGTTCCATACTCCATGTATGGTCTGATATTAGGATTCCTTTTCCTGTCATAGAATGCTATGAAGCATAGCTCCATACCAGCATCCCGTGAGATGAAGCAGGGCAGCGTGTACCCTAAATCCATGAATATGGTGTCATGAAAGCTCAGCCCGGTTGACCTCCAGCGGCTTTTATCCGGAAGTACTGCTGCCTTTGGCTGAAAAGAAAAGACAGCAGCCTCAGTTTTTCGCTGTAGATGATAAATATAATCCATTCCTCGTTCCCTGATTCCCCAGTTTATATGAAACCAGTGTATGATGTGATTCTCATACGTCAAGTATAAAATCGTTAAGAATTGCGAAAATCATTGAGGAAAATCTGAATTGCTGAGGCAGAATAAACAGCTGCAGTCTCTGCCCGGAGTATGTTTGTCGGCAGGAGTACAGGAAGTGCTCCTTCTAGTTCAGCCATTTCGCATTCCTTGTCAGAAAATCCTCCTTCAGGCCCTATCATGAAGGATACAGCATCTGCATTTTCCACAGCTTCTGCGATAGACAATGTCTTTGATCTTCTGCTCTGGTGGAGAATGAGGCTCCTGCCTGCGAGAAGCTTCAGCGAATCAGCAAAGGAAAGTGGTCCGATAAGTTCAGGAACGTCAGAGCCAGACTGCTGGACAGCTTCACGTACTATCGTTTCCAGACGTTCCATCTGATGGCTGTTCAGGGTTCCTTCCGTGAATTCCGTTTCCATCAGTATGATTTTCCTGACGCCTATCTCTGTCAGCATCCTTACCTGGGTCTCGGTCTTCTTGTTCTTCAGCACAGATATGAAGGCATTTATCGGAGCAAAAACACCATCATAGGATGAAAGATTATCTAGAAGCGTCTCTTCTGGATCATCTGTGGCTTCAAGCGTTATCTCAGAAGTACTGCAGAGAAATGATTTATAATATTTCCCGCTTCTGTCCTTCGCGGTGAAATAATCATTGACCTTAAGGCGAAGCACATCGAAAAGATAGTGGGA
The DNA here is from genome assembly GCA_944389075.1 of uncultured Spirochaetaceae bacterium. Taxonomy (GTDB): domain Bacteria; phylum Spirochaetota; class Spirochaetia; order Sphaerochaetales; family Sphaerochaetaceae; genus Ornithospirochaeta. The sequence goes on along the minus strand of CALXLA010000049.1, from coordinate 28,164 downwards.
TTCCCTCTTTGACAGACTGTAGACACTTTCGCCCCTGTATTCTTTCGATAACAGGAATACCCTCATACCGATAATATCTCCATGGCTTTTCTCAGCGTCTCGTCGTAATCAGGATCAGCAATCGGCCTCATATCATAATCAAGCTGGAAAAGATATTCGTTGCGTATAAGCAGCTTCAGAAGTGACTGGGGCACGCCTGAATCGCTGTGCATCTGGGCGAAGCGCTCTATATTCTCCGCGCTGTATTCAGGGTATTCCTCTATATAGCTGCTGAAAGGATTCTCTTTCATGAATTCCTCATATGCTTCCATTTCCTCATCTGAGTATTCCTCTTCCTCTACGATATAGTCAGGCTCTATTCCTTTCTCGTGGATGTCATTGCCGTCAGGTGTGAAGAAGTGACCTGTCGTGACCTGTATATAACCTTCGCTGAATGGCCTCACTTCCTGGCTTATTCCTTTTCCGAATGATGTGGATCCTACGGTTATTGCCCTGTCATTTTCGGAAAGGGCTGCCGTAAGTATCTCGCTTGAGGATGCTGTTCCTCCATTGATCAGTATCGCTATATCCACATCTGCAGGGACAGCAACAGGGGAAGTTGCCCTGTCTGTTATATCAGGCCGCCCGGAGTGGTCGCTGAACTTCGTTGTGAGCATCACGCCTTGCGGGAGGAACATGTCAGCGATTTCCAGAGAGGCATCCACGGCTCCTCCGGGATTATTGCGTAAATCTATTATGATGGCCTTCGGATTGCTTTCCATAAGGGATGCAAGTTCTTTTTCAACGGAATCGGCCGTCGTCATAGTAAAGGAATATATCGCAAGATAGCCGATCTCATCTGTGAGCATCGTACTATCGGCCGTTGGTGCTATGATACGCTCTGGGCGGAGCGTTATCTCAAATTCCGCGGAACCTCTGTGGACGGTCAGTGTCACATCCTCCCCGCTTTTCCCTCTTAGCGCCTTTGAAGCTTCCGATGCCGTGAGAGACGCGACGCTTTCCCCGTTGATATGGCTTATCATATCTCTTGCCCTGAGTCCTGCGCGTTCTGCGGGCGATGAAGGAAATACGGATGATATTATCACCATCCATGATTCTGGATCATTCAGATCCGCCTCTGAGGGGCTCATCTTTGAGAGGTATATCCCGATTCCGACATAGCTCCCGGCATTGTTGTCTGAATAGTCTTCGGCATTTTCAGATGGTATATAGTATGAGTATGGGTCCCCGATGGAATCCAGCATGGCCGCAACAAGTTTCTCTTCCATCTCCTTGCCATCAATTGGATACAGGCAGTATTCATTTATGTATGCGTATAGATTGCCGAGCGAATAAAGCGTCGATGATATTGATGCCGACCTCTCTGTAGTATCTGATACAAAGCGTGGATCCGCAGGCGAAAAAGGAATATGTTCCCTGCTTCCTCCAGCTGATAATGCCGCAGAAAGAAGCATAACGGATAAAAGAAGGGCTGTTTTCCTCATGTAGATAGGATAAGCAACAGCACAAAGGTTTGCAATTGCATCATATAGCAGGTAGACTCACAGCCATGCAGGCATCTTATCTGACATATCCTGAATGGATGGATCCTTTTGTCATAGACGGCCTACCTATACGATGGTATGCCGTGATGTATCTTGTCGCATTCTTCCTCGCATATCTGGTCTTCAGATATCAGTGCAGACATGATGGAGTCATCGATATAAGTGATGATGAGGGAGAGAATTTCTTCATCACGGCCATAATCGGACTCCTTATAGGAGCGAGGCTCTTCTCGGTCTTCTTTTATTCTGATGGGATATACTACCTGACACATCCTTGGATGATATTCTGGCCTTTCCAGAACGGCCAGTTCGTAGGACTTCCGGGAATGAGTTACCATGGCGGTGTCGTAGGAGCTCTGGTTGGTGCCTGGATTTACTGCAGAAGGCATAAGATAAAGCTTATGCTCATAACCGATCTCACAGTTGCGGGAATTCCCCTTGGGTATACATTCGGACGGCTTGGCAACTTCTTCAATGCGGAGCTTTATGGAAGAGTGACGACTAAGCCATGGGGGATGGTGTTCCCTACAGCAGAGCGTTTCTCAAGTTCTGAGCCATGGGTGCAGGAGGTTGCGAATAAGGTCGGAATGGCTTTCAATCCCGGTGACATGCTGAATCTTCCAAGACATCCATCGCAGCTCTATGAGGCCTTCTTCGAAGGGATCGTTCTTTTCCTGATTCTCTGGTTCATCATCAGACCACTGAAATATAAGAAGAAGCTGCCTGATGGCACAGTTTTCTCTTTCTATCTTATGGGCTATGGCATATTCAGGTTTTTCATAGAATACTGCAGGCAACCAGATGCTAATATAGGATATATCATCAAAGGCGGGAAAGGTGCCGATAACATTGCGCTTTTCCAGTCTTTTCTGAATATCTCTGAAGGGCAGATATTCTGCATCCTGATGGTAGCAGCCGGAGCCCTTCTGCTTTTTGTTCTGCTTCAATGGAGGGCATATGATGATAATAGAACGTCTCAGCGCGCTAAGGGAAAAGCTGCAGGAAAAGGGAATAGATAGTTTCATCATCACAGGAACGGATCCTCATCAGAGCGAGTATCCTGCTGATCGCTGGAAAAGCAGGGCGTATTTCTCTGGATTCACAGGTTCTGCCGGTGTGATGCTCGTTACAGCTGACGATGCTCTTCTCTGGACGGACAGCAGATATTTCATACAGGCAGAGAATGAGCTTGAAGGCTCAGGCATCAGGCTCATGAAGGAAGGCATGGAAGGTGTTCCATCCCTGACAGAGTATCTCAAGGGCAATGTGCGTAAGAAGATGAGGGTCGGTGTCGATGGCGATACCATCTCGATAAGCAGCTTCAGGCATATTGCTTCTGTGCTTGCTTCTGCTGGTGCGGAGCTTGTTGCTACAGAAGGGATCATATCATCTGTCTGGAAAGGCCAGCCCGCGATGCCAGATTCCAAGGCTTATGAGATCGATGAGCGCTATGCATATATTCCGATGCAGAAGAAGATAGCGGCGATACGCTCAAGGCTGAGGGATGAAGGATGCAGATGGACATTCATCTCCTCTCTTGATGATATTGCATGGATCCTTAATCTCAGAGCCTCTGATGTGAAGTACAATCCCGTCTTCTATTCATATCTTTTCATATCGCTTTCGAAAGCAGTCCTGTTCACGGATGAATCAAGGCTTCCGGAATCTTTCAAGGGTATAGACGTAAAGCCTTATGAGGAAGCAGGAAGCTGCATTGAGGAGCTTGCAAGAGGCACTGGATATTATTCACCGGACAAGAATCCCGCATCTTTCATGCATGTGCTTTCGAAAGGAAAGAACAAGGAAGGAATGGATTTCTCTCTCGTGATGAAGAGCATGAAGTCCAAGGGTGAGGCTGAAGGTATGAGGAAGGCCCATATCCTGGATGGTGCTGCTTATGTCACATTCCTCTCAAAGCTCCTTTCCAATGATGGATTGTATGATGAAATCATGCTTGCAAACATGCTTAAACGTGAGAGGGAGAGGATGGAAGGCTATATCGGGCCATCGTTTGCACCTATATCAGCATTCGGACCACATGGCGCAATCGTCCACTATGCACCTTCCGAGACATCTTCGGGATTCATAATGGGACATGGTCTTCTTGTCCTGGATACGGGTTCGCAGTTCATGTTCGGAACAACGGATGTGACGCGTACTCTCGTATTCGGATCAGATCCGACAGAGGAAGAGAAGAAGGATTATACACTTGTCCTGAAGGGCCATCTTGCGTTGCAGCGGCAGAAATTCCCGAAAGGGACAAGAGGAGTTCAGCTTGATGTACTTGCAAAGCAGTTCCTGTGGAATCAGGGAGAGAACTTCCTCCATGGCACAGGGCATGGGGTAGGTTTCCATCTTTCAGTACATGAAGGACCGCAGAGAATCAGCACAGCACTCCTTGATATTCCATTGATGCCTGGAATGGTGATCTCAGATGAGCCGGGACTTTATAAGGAAGGAAGATATGGCATAAGGATCGAGAACCTTCTGATAGTCCGGGAGGATGATGAGACTGAATTCGGTGCATTCTATCGCTTTGAGCCTCTTACGATGGTTCCTTATGAGAAGAAGCTCATAGATGTGGATATGCTGACAGATCAGGAGCTTGAGCAGATCAACAGCTATCACAAGAAGGTATATTACAATCTTGCGCCTTATCTTGATGCTTATAGCTCGGAATGGCTCAGGCTTGCTTCTTCACCTATGGAAAGGAAACAGGTATATTAACGATAAGGAGATGTTTTATGGAACCTCTTAAGAAAAACAGCAAGATCCAGCGCCGCGGACCAGTAGTGCTGGTTATAATGGATGGAGTCGGCTTCGGAAAGTACAAGGAAGGCGACGCCGTAGCAGATGCGAAGACATATACGCTTGACAAGCTTTATGCAACATGTCCCTGGACAAAACTCAAGGCACATGGTGTCGCAGTAGGCCTTCCGTCTGATGCAGATATGGGCAATAGCGAAGTAGGCCACAACGCCATGGGTGCTGGCAGGGTCTTCGCTCAGGGGGCAAAGCTTGTTTCGAATGCAATAGAATCCGGTGATATGTTCAAGGGCCAGACATGGTGCGATATCGTCGAGAATGCAAAGAAGAACAATGGCACGCTGCATTTCATCGGCCTTCTTTCAGACGGGAATGTCCATTCCCATATCAACCATCTCAAGGCTATGGTCGCAGAGGCAAAGAAAGAGGGCGTAAAGCGTGTCAGGATCCATGCCCTTCTCGATGGAAGGGATGTGGGCGAGACTTCTGCCCTTGATTACTTCGATCCATTCGCAGAATATCTTGCGGAGCTTTCTGCTGATGGCACATTCGATGCATGCATCGCATCAGGCGGTGGCAGAATGGTCATCACAATGGATAGATACAATGCGAACTGGGATATGGTCAGGAAGGGCTGGGAGACCCATGTTCTCGGAGAGGGCAGGATGTTCGAGTCAGCTCATGAGGCTATCGAGACACTCAGGAAGGAAACAGGTGCCATTGATCAGGATATCCCGGCATTCGTGATTGCAAAGGACGGAAAGCCTGTCGGAACAATAGAAGATGGTGATTCCGTTGTCCTCTTCAATTTCAGAGGCGACAGGGCAATCGAGCTTTCCCGTGCCTTCGATGAGAAGGACTTCAGCGAGTTCGACAGAAAACGCTATCCATCTGTGCTCTATGCCGGAATGATGGAATATGACGGAGATCTCCATATCCCTCAGCACTATCTTGTATCTCCACCTGCAATCGACAGGGTCATGGCTGAATACCTCTGCGCATCAGGCGTCAAGCAGTTCTCTATCTCAGAGACTCAGAAGTTCGGCCATGTCACATACTTCTTCAATGGTAACAGGTCAGGCATGTTCGATCCAAAGCTTGAGGAATATGTGGAGATTCCTTCTGACAAGGTTCCTTTCGAGCAGAGGCCATGGATGAAGTGTGCGGATATCGCAGACAGAGTCATTGCTGAGATCGAGAGCGGGAAATGGGACTTCATCAAGCTCAACTTCCCTAATGGAGATATGGTCGGACATACAGGTGTGTATGAGGCCGTCGTCTGCTCAATGGAGGGCATGGACCTTCAGATCGGAAGGATGAAGGAAGCTGTCGAGAAGGCGGGCGGCGTGATGCTTATCACCGCGGATCATGGCAATGCCGATGACATGTATGAGCATGCAAAGAATGGCGATGTGAAGAGGAAAGCGGATGGAGAGGTTTGTGCCAAGACATCGCATTCCCTCAATCCTGTCCCATTCATTGTCTACGATCCTGAGTACAAAGGTGAGTACAGGAAAGAGCTCAATGAGGGTCTTGGAATATCCTCCGTTGCAGCTACCTGCATCACATTCCTTGGCTATGAGCCGCCAGCTGATTACGACAAGAGCATTGTCGAGCTGAACTGATGAGAATGCCGCCGTGACCCGGCGGCTTATCTTTTTCCTAGAAGGAATTCTTCGCGGTCTTTCCCAGTATTATTATCCCACCGATATATACGACCACCGATGTTATGCTTGGAATCGGCGTATATCCCAGGGACATTATGTTGCCTATTATCAGCAGTGTGTATCCAAGGCTTCTGAGAGGAGAGTGTGTGGCTCTGTCTTTTACGACTGCAACCGCGTAGGTTGCGATTGCAGCGATATTGATGATGAAATAACAGAGCATCACTATGTCTCCATTGGCAGAACTTGTGAATATCTTTATGTCGCTTCCTGTCGGTGCGCTTATAGGAAGTGCGAATGTTATATATGCGACAGATGCAAGCGCAAAGCCTAGATACAGCCAGCTTCTTGAGAGGTTTGTACCATAGAACTGTATCGAAGAGAAAAGGAAGATTATCGCGGTTCCAAGAACCGAGAACCTTGATGCATATACCAGCACCTCTGTAGGAACCGCATACATGTCTATTATGGCCATATAGTCCTGAAGGATCATCGTAGCCTCAAGAGCGATGAAGGAGAACAGGATGGGGAGCACTCCTTCCTGTGAGTGTGTCCTGTGGTTTATCTTCAGGAAGAACTGGAGAGCCATTGATGAGATGAGTATCAGAAGCTGTGGAAGATATATCATCACAGCATTGGACCATCCTTCGCTCCTTCTGGATATCAGGATGTATGTCATGTGGATGAGGATCGCTGTATAGAACAGCGAGATGATCATCTGGAATGCAAGCGCACCCGATCGTTTTATCTTTTCGTTCTTATCTTCCATAATCAGATAGTATCACTAACAGGCACATCGATGTCAGTATCTATGAATATAGAGCTGACTGAAGCACTCATTGCCGCGATTTCCGCATCAAGGAGTGTACCGACTCCTGTGATGAGGGGAAGCAGTGCGATTACTGCGTTCTCTGCACCATAAAGTTCTATATCCAATACGCGAAGAGTCATCACGGTTATGAAGGCAATCTCCATTCCAGGAGCTGATGAGGACAGAAATGAGATTACCATGGCTACGGCTGCCGCTGCTGCAGATACGGCGAGCGATGGCTTTGTCATGGCTGTAGCCTGGAAAAGCGACAATATTGTTATGACAGCTATGAATGCAGATCCTGCCTTGCCTATCACTGAAGAGAATGGGATTGCTGTCGATGCTACTCTTTTCTGAACACCATTGTTCTGTCTGGATGTGCTCTCGATAATCGGGATTACAGCGGCTATGCTGCCTGTGGAGAACCCTGCAAGCATGGCAGCGAGCGATCTGATGATTATGCGGTATGGATTCTTCCTGAATCCTGTGAGCGCACAATACAGAAGAGGCAGGATGGCAAATGCAGCTATGGCTGCTGACAGGGCTACAAGGATGGCGAAACGCGGTGATGCGAGGATTGTCTTCTCCTGATACAGCTCTGTGAACAGGGATGCCGATGAGACATAGACGATCAATGATGCAAGAATTGCATATGTCTTCGAGACTCTGTACATGACCTCTGAGAATGAGTTCATGACTGTGTAAGCCGGCCTTATGATATCGCTTGATGGTCTGAGTGCAAGTCCGAAGATCCAGCAGATAATGATCACTGGGAACAGGAATTCAGTTGCAGCTGCGATAGAAAGGAATGCATTCCTTGGGATGAGTGCAGAGATGGCAGCTGTTCCTGAATATGTGGCATACGCCGAGAGTGTACCCGGAGGACTGCCTGCTGTGCTTGTCACAGGGAAGCTGACAGGAAAAAATGAGAAGATGACGACTGCGGTCAGCGGAAGTATTATCGCTGTAGTGACTGACCATATGATGACTGATGATGCTGTCTTCCCGCCTTTTCTGTCCTTCCCCAGCGATGCGACAGCTGATGGCAGCGTCAATACTACGACAGGGACTGCGATGAACACTCCGAGGTTAACCAGAAAAGACGATATTCCTGAAAGGATATCCGCGGCTCCCGGAATGTCTCCGAAAAGCAATGCTGTAGCCAATCCCATGAGAACTGCGGCAATATATGTTATCCACGTCTTCATAAGGAAAGGATACAGCACCGGTATATAGGCGTCAATCTTCTGCTTTGCTTTCCGCTATAAGCCGCCTCAGCTTATATCCACTTGATAATTCCTTCTCAAGCAATGTCTTAACGAACTCATCCGCGACAAAATCACGGGCTTTTGGCAATAGCTGGAAGGATAGGGCAGATACAAGGATCGCTTTCTGCATTTCCTCCTTGTTGTACCAGATCTCTCCCTGGTACTCATTGCATTGAGTCAGATTCAGCACGCCTTCATCCGAGATTATGCCACCCAGCATCTTCTCAGGGGAGGCATCCTTTCTGTAATATGAGCCGGCAGTCGTGAGAAGCGCCGCGGCGTGCGATGCGATTCTTATCGAATTGTCATCCATGCCAAGTTTTCTGAACGCATCTTCAAAGAATGCGTCGACAAGCAGCCTGTCGGCTTCTTCCATGGCACCTCTTGGCTTCATTCCTGTTATGAAAGGGTGAATCATTATCGCGGAAAGGATTATCGCAGGAACTGTCCTGTCTGCAGCTGCCCATGCAGGGAATGTGTCGCCATTTCTTCCCTTGAAAGCAGAGACAAGGGCCTTCACGAGTCTTATCATAGGCTTTGGCTCGACTTCGCATGGAGCTGTCATGATCTGTCCTTTCGCAGGCTCATCGAGTGTCCTGAACACTTCTGGAATTGTCGCATAGCATTCCGCGATGGTCAGCAGGAGATCGCGCTCCTCTTCCTTGTTGATGGTACCATTTACAAGTTTCGTTATGATCGACAGTGTTTCATCGGATCTCAGGCTATCAATCGACTTGAACAGTGGCTGAAGACGGAGAAGCGCGACAGAACGGGCTATATTCTTGAAGCCCTTTCGCCCATAAGTCTGCCAGAGTTTCTCGTAGCTTCCATCTGTATCCTCGACCTCCCTTATGTTCATGAATACCCGGGCTTCATATCCATTGAGCGAGAACGAGAAGCCTTCGTCAAAAAGCATTATCGATGGCATCAGATATGTCAGTCCATCGGAGAAGCAGTCAAGAAGCGCAAAGCTCCTGCCTCCGAATGTCAGCTCAAGACTGTCTGCAAGTTTTGATGTGACAGCGGTCCTTCCTCCTGCATCTTTCCTCAGTTTCGGCACAGAGGTGTTTATGGTTCCGCTCACAGCTTCATACTGATTGTTTACAAGGACAAGGACACGCTCATTTCCCGCTCCGTTGACGAATGCATATACGGATTCCTCCACATTGCCATTGCTGTTATAGCAATCGAAGAGCTGGAATGCATCGACTCCCGAGAAGAGGTATCTTCTCCTGAACAGAGGGAAGATCCTCCTGTAATGCTCCCCGATAAGCCAGCTGTCTGGGGTCTCGTTGTAATATGCCTTGCTATATTCCATTCCATATTTCTCATGGAATCCCTCTATCTGGCCATGTCCGATCATCGGGAGGCCAGGCAGCGTTGCAAGCAGCGTTGCGACTGCGAAGTATTTGTCGCCATTGCCGAACTGGGCTATGGCTGTCTCTTCGTCAGGATTGTTCATGAAGTTGACATACCGCTTCAGGATTTCAGGTTCGAATACAAGAGTGTTCTTTATGCCAAGCCTGTATTTCTGATTCTCCTGGTTCTTGAGCATGTTCATGAATGCTGAGTTGTATACCCTGTGCATTCCAAGTGTCCTGACAAAGTAACCCTCCATCATCCAGAAAGCCTCGGCAAGAAGCAATGTGTCCGGAACTTCTGCTGCGACTCTATCAACAACCTCGCGCCAGAATTCCTGTGGAATGCGCCTGTTGAATTCATCGTTTGGCATGGCATGCCCGGCTCTTCCCGCGATATCGCCACCGGAACCAGGCTTAGGATACCAGAGCCTCTGTATATGTCTCTTTGCCAGAGTCATTGCGGCATCGAAGCGGATGATTGGGAAGTTCCTTGCTACATGAAGTATCTTCTGGATTACTGCTTCCCTTGCCTCCGGGTTCAGGTAATCAATCTGCGCTGTGTCGTTCCAGGGCATCGATGTTCCATCATTTCCATGGAAGATGTATCTGCACTGTCCTGTCCTTTTGTCTATGAGACGAAAAGTGACAGCGGCATCTGTTCTATCGTAGTAGTGGTCCTCGATTCTCAGATCGTATTCAGGATATGGAGAGAGATCCGGGCCATTGTATGTATAGGAAGGGAAAGGGGGCCAGTCCTGCTGTATGAAGTAGTCAGGATGCTCGAACACCCAGTTGCCATCGATTCCTGTATGGTTCGGAACCATATCAGAGGCAAGCCTTATTCCTCTTGCCTTGCATCTTTCCCTGAGGTTCTCAAGTGCGGGCCAGCCACCTATTGCCGATGAGATCTCATAATCCTTTAGCGAGTATGCAGAAGCTTCTGCTTCAGGATTACCGCAGAGCTTCTTTATCTCCTTCGAAGCTTTCGACCGTTCCCAGAGGCCGATAAGCCAGAGGGCGGTGAAACCTCTGTCCCTGAGTGTGTCGAACTCTTCATCAGGAATCTGGTCGAGCCTTGTTATAGAGCGCTTGTACTGCTTTGAAAGCTGATCAAGCCATACGAGCGTGCACTTTGCCATCATCACGACACGGGGCATCCAGTTCGAGTCATCCGAGAATGCCTCATACTCATTGATGTCGCTTTCACTGTAATCTATTACATGTGTTGGTGCACCGGCGCCTCCTCCTGTACCGCCCCTGTCTTTCTCTTCCTCATGTATGTAGTCAAGAGAGATTTCAAGGAGCGTCAGGAAATCAGGTGGCAGGAACTGCTTCCATTCCCTTAGGATGTATCTTATCTGCTCCTCAAGTGAATTCGGATAAAGCCTCGCTGGAAGCTGCAGCATCGTGAATATATCTTCTGTATTCGGTTTGCCATTCCTGAGATCGTCTTTCACATACGATGAAAGAATGCTGGATAGCGCTTTTATCCCTTTAGGATAGACAAGCTCATCAGGGGAGATAAATGGCTTCGCAGCTGCCATAAGCGCAGGATTCTGAAGAAGGACCTGATGTATGAAGAATCCCCTCATGTCCTCCGTGAATCTCTTTGTGCTTGTCGGTTTCGATTCTTCAAGTGCAGGTGAAGGGAAATTCTTTGCATAGAACTGCATGGCGGAGCTGAGCTCATCATTGCCGGCGATAGTCGCGATGCGCCTTGTGAAGAAATCAGATTCCCCGTCGCCGATTCTTGCAGAGAGGACAAGCTGGTAAATCAGATGCAGAACAGCTGATGCGTGCAGCTTTCCAGGTGATATGAAACCTCCCTCTTTGCCTTCTTTCTTCAGTTCCGTGTTGTATGTGAATGCCAGAAGAGATGCTTCCCTGTACAGAAGGTCAAGTCCTTCATCCGATGGGAAGACTTCTTTTGTAACCTTTATCTTGCGCCGAGTAAGCTCTGCGATTCTGAAATCCCTTTTTTCCATAAAAACCCCTGATTTGTTTTTTTCAGGTACCTATTATAAACCCAATTTCGTGCTAATAGTATGTTTCATAGATTCCTTGCCTGCAAAATACACTTAAGTACACTGCAACTACAGTGTAGTTTGCGTGTTCGTCACCTGTTTGCTATTAGGAAACATGCGTCAGGAATATATAATCGAACCTGGAGGACCGATGGCTGTATTCCTGTTGCTGCTTCTATCCGCATCATCCCTTTTCTCCGCATCTTTCGATGAGGTCGTGTAACTGGCCCTGACCGCAAGCCCTGATGCTGAAGCTGCTGAGCTGAATCATGAAGCCATGCTCCTCGATATCATGGAAGCGGAGCTGGATGATGTATATGACTTCAGTGTCGAGACGGGGATTTCTCCTCTTTCCGACGGAATGGATTCAATTGACGTCCAGTCTCTTTCATTTTCCATGATATCCCCTGATGATAATACATCGCTTACGGCATCAGTCCCGTTCAGTATCTATTATGATGGAAGCGGCGGCGATGTGTTCCCTTCTTTCTCGGTGAGCCATGTCTTTGACTGGGGGCATACCTCCAATGCGCTTGAAGTAAGCGAAGGGGAGTTCTTTGGTGCTATTGATAATATAAACAGGCGGCAGGTCTGCATAATCGGCAAGGAGCTCGCTGAAGAGCTGTTCCCTGAGGGCGATGCTGTCGGAAGCTATGTCTCCGTATTCAGGCAGCAGGCCAAATCGTTCCTTGTCGTCGGTGTCCTGGAAGAGCGTGATGACTCTCTTGGTGCTTCATACAATACGGCACTCTTCATGCCATATAATACATATGTCCAGCGTTTCAGGCGGACAGACCAGGTCGGCACATATGTCGTGAAGGTCGCGGAGGGGTATGATGCAACAGTCGCTGCTGACGATATCGAGCAGTTGGATGAGATAGCAGGTGAAGATTACTACCGCATATTCAGTCCTGCGACTGTCAAGGAGATGTCGGACAGCGTGATGTCCGTATTCTCGATGTTCCTTGCTGCGATAGCTGCGATTTCCCTCATAGTTGGCGGGATAGGAATCATGAACATAATGATGGTTTCCGTTGTCGAGAGAACAGGAGAGATCGGGATACGCAAGGCCTTGGGCGCAACGGAGAAGGCCATCCGTTCCCAGTTCCTTACGGAGTCTGTTGTCCTGTCGGCATCAGGAGGTCTTATAGGGCTTGCTGCCGGTATCGCGATATCATCAGCTGCCGCAGGGATTGCGGGATGGTCCCTTCATGTTTCCGCGGGCGCTGTCGCCTCTTCCCTGATCTTTCCGCTTCTCATCGGAATATTCTTCGGCTGGTATCCGGCGGCAAAAGCTGCAAGGCTGCAGCCTATGGAAGCATTAGCGCGTGATTGATATCCTCTGCTCTTTATCAGGAGATGAGAGCATTTTCTGTATTGATGGGAAAAGCTGTGAAAGCGTTATCTCCTCATCTTTTGAAAAGGGAGATGTCACATAGAGCCTCACATCGCCATGCACAGGTCTTCCGATACCTATCCTCAGTCTGTAGAATCCATCTGTTCCAAGGCGTTCCTTTATGTTCCTTAGCCCGTTGTGGCCCTGAAGGCCTCCTCCTTTCTGGATTCTGGCATCCCCTAAAGGAAGCTCTAGATCATCATGCACTATCATGATCTCGTCAGCCTTGAGCTTGTAGAATGATGCCGCCTCAGATACAGCAGTGCCTGAGAGGTTCATGAAAGTCATAGGGCGAAGAAGGAAGAGGTTTCCTTCCTTTGCGAACTGTGAGTGGTATTTCATCTGGTATGTGATCCCGGGATAGAGGTAATCGCATAGCATGAAGCCTGCATTGTGCCTTGTCTTAGCATATTCCTTCCCGGGATTGCCCAGGAATGCCAGCATTCTGATCATGGCATTATGATGCGTGTCTGAGACTGTATTATCAAGTGATGCATCTGCTATAATAAGTGCAGTTTTTCCAAGGAGGTGTCATATGGCTATGACAACAAAGGCACTTGGCGATCTTGTCCTGAAAGTGCTTGTAGGACTTCTTTTCGTTGTGATTGGCATACAGGGAATCGGTGGTTTCGGCGGCAATCCTCTTTATGATGAGCTCGACTCTGAGATGGAGATAGTCGTCGGTGTTGTTCTTCTTGCTGCAGGTCTTCTGATGATAATCCCGGCATTCGTCGGTGGCGTCAAGCAGAGCTTTGTCAGGGTCTCCACACTCATAGTGCTTGCGGCCTGGATAATCTTCATCATCCTCTCTGATTTCGTCTACGGTTTCAGCCGCTTCAATGGCGAGAGATGGATTCTCTGGATTGAGGATTTCGTGACGCATCTGCTTGTTCTCGCATGCGTCCTGAAGGTGGCTATGCCTGCTGTGAAGAAAATCGTCAAATAATCATCTGTGACTTGCAACGCCTTTTTTCGGGCAATCAGCATCTGCCGGACATGAAGAGCAGAGCGGGGATACCGGAAGGCATACATGCTGCCCATAGCGCACAAGCATCTCATTGAGAGGGATCCAGTAGCGTCTGGGCAGTATCTTTCTCATCACTTTCTCTGTTTCTTCCGGAGAGGATGTATCAACCCAGCCAAGCCTGTTCGCAATCTGATGGACATGGCAGTCAACGCAGATCGCATCGATTCCATAGCCAAGATTCAGCACAAGGGAAGCTGTCTTTATCCCGACTCCCGGCAGTTCCATCAGCTTATCGATATCGTCGGGGACTTTCCCGCCGTATTCATCATAGATTATCCTGGCTATAGTCTTCAGCTGCTGGGCTTTCCTTCTGTAGAAACCGGCAGGCTTTATGGCTTCTTCTATCTTGGATATATCACCCTCTTTCAGGCTTTTTATATCAGGAAATGATTCAAACAGCCTCATTGATGCGGAAAGCGTCACGGCATCGCGCGTGCGGAGGCTTATTATCGTGGATGCAAGGATTCTATATGGGTCATTATCCTCGGCCGCAATCAGGCTGACGGATGGAAGAGGGGCTCCAAGTTCCTCAAGTTTCCTTTCAAATAGGGAGAATATCCTCTCAAAGCTGTTTTTCTCGTTGACCAAGTTTTCCATAAAAGCTAGTTTTTCATCAATATGATCGTAATTCTCAAACAGGGTATAACACCTAGCGAAAAAGATAAAGTAAAGTCATTCCTTTCAGGCAAAGGCTTTATTGTCAAGGAAATCGTAGGACAGCAGGATACAGTCCTCGGTGCTGTTGGTACCGTCCATATAGACGCAAGGACAGTTGAGCTTCTGCCTGGCGTCAGTTCTGTTGTTCCTATCTCGAAGCCTTATAAGCTTGCATCGCGTGAGCTTAAGAAGGAAGACACAATCGTCAGTGTCGGCAAAGTGAAGATCGGAGGCAACAGGATTGTGGTTATGGCTGGTCCCTGCGCTGTCGAAAGCTATGATCAGATCATGAGCATCGCAGAATCTGTCAGGGAATCAGGCGCAGTCATCCTCCGTGGCGGAGCATTCAAGCCACGCACGAGCCCATACTCATTCCAGGGGTTGGGGGAAGAAGGCCTGATGCTTCTCAGGAAGGCCGGCGATGCCTTCGATATGCCAGTCACGACAGAGGTCGTATCGCCTGGCGATGTTAAGATGATGGCCTCTTATATCGATATGTTCCAGATCGGTGCAAGGAACATGCAGAACTTCGAACTTCTCAAGGAAGTGGGAAAGACAGGGATGCCTGTTCTTCTCAAAAGAGGTCTTTCCGCTACGATAGAGGAATGGCTGATGGCTGCTGAGTATCTCATGGCATCCGGTACTGATCAGGTCGTTCTCTGCGAGAGGGGAATCAGGACTTTCGAGAAGGCAACGCGCAATACGCTTGACTGTTCTGCGATTCCTGTTGTCCAGAAGCTATCCCATCTGCCTGTAATCGGAGATCCATCGCATGCGACTGGTATCCGGGATATGGTTTCCCCTATGTCGCTCGCATTGATTGCCGGTGGCGCTTCAGGCATCATCGTAGAGGTCCATAACCATCCTGAGGAGGCCTTGTCTGATGGTCCTCAGTCGCTTTATCCTCAGCAGTTCTCGAAGCTTATGCATGACATTCAGGCTCTTGCACCTGTTGTCGGCAAGAGTCTTGAGCGCATTCCACGCGTGCTTCCTGAGACTATCAAGCCAAAGGATCAGGAGAGTGCTCCGAATGGAAGCATGGCCATTGCCTTCCAGGGCGTAAGGGGTGCTTTCTCCGAGCTGGCTGTCAGAAGGACATTCGATGAGGATGCAGTTCTTATGCCGTGCCATCTGTTCTCAGATGTCTTCGATGCTGTATCAAGAGGTGATGCTCTCTATGGTGTAGTGCCTGTGGAGAACACTCTTGGCGGTACGATATATGATACGATAGATCTTCTTGCCATGCATCCGGAGATAACGGTCGTCGGAGAGCAGCAGGTGAGGGTCGTCCATAATCTGATAGGTCTTCCTGATGCGGAGCTCAGCGATATAAAGAAAGTCTATTCTCATCCACAGGGGCTTGCGCAGTGCAGGGAATTCCTTGCGCGCGAGCTTCCAGATGCAGAAGCGATTCCTTTCTTTGATACAGCAGGCGCTGTTGAGCATATCGCCAAGCTTGATGACAAGTCATCCGCAGCAATTGCAGGCTCTCCTGCCGCAGTATATTACGGCATGAAGATCATCAGGCAGGGAATCGAGACAGATGCTGCGAACTATACGAGATTCTTTGTCATAGCAAGGGATGAGAATTCCGAAAGCTTCAGATCCAGAGCCAGACTCGATAAGGCTGCTGTGCTGTTCTCTGTATCCGATGAGCCGGGCGCACTGCTCAATGCACTGAAGGTATTCTCAGATAAAGGCGTGAATATGTCCAAGCTCGAATCCAGGCCTATACCAGGGAAGCCATGGGAGTATCTGTTCTTCACAGAGATAAAGGTCGATGATCTTGCAAGTTATGATGAGCTCCAGAAGGCAGTGAAGGAGAAGACGACTTCTTTCCGCTCTCTTGGCCTGTACACATCGGTGCTGAAGTGAAGGAAAGGCAATACCAGAAGAATCTGCTGTTCATGGGAATCCTCAGTACGCGGGGATTCCCTGATTCCATAAGAGAGAAGCTGGTGGATTCCTTTGGCCCGATTTCGTATATCTCCCCATCCATGCCATTCACATTCACTGATTACTATAATCCAGAGATGGGGGAAGGTATAGAAAGATTCTTCATATCCTTTTCACGCCTTATAAGCCCTGATACGCTTGCTGATGCCAAGACAATCACTAATGCCATAGAGCTTGATGAGGCTGTTGATGGAAAACGGAAGATAAATCTGGATCCGGGGCTTATCTCAGAGGCTTCCGTGATTCTCGCGACTACGAAGAACAGGGCCCACAGGATTGCCATAGGACACAATCTCTATGCTGAGGTGACGCTTATTTACCAGAATCATGGATTTGTCTCATTTCCCTGGACTTATGCGGATTACAGATCCGATGATGTCCAGACGATTCTCATCAAGATGCGGAAGGATTATCTTGCGTTGAGAAGATAGCTGACTTCCTCTGGCCATTTGGCCTCATCAGGTGTTTCCAGTATGAGTGGTATGCCATCTGTGGCAGGATGCCTGACTATTTCCAGGAATGCTTCCTTTCCTATGTATCCTTCCCCGAGAGGCGCATGCCTGTCTTTCCTTGAGCCAAGGGCGACCATCGAATCATTGAGATGCATGCCGAAAAGCTTTTCGCTGCCGAATCTGGCACAGAATGAATCGAGAATCGATGCAGGGTCCCCTTTCACATCGTAGCCAGCCCCGTAGAGATGTGCTGTATCCAGAGTGAAGCCAGTACGTTCGGGGTGCTTTACAGCATCGAGTAGCATATCAAGTTCCTCGAATGATGACCCGAGGATAGTCCCTGCACCTGCCGTGTTCTCGATGGCAATGGACACACCATCAGTTTCCTCAAGCACTTTGTCTATCATCCTTGCAGCGCGCAGTATCCCATCTTTCCTGTCGCCTTCCTTATATGCTCCAGGGTGTATGTTTATCTTTCCAAGGCCCAGTCTGGCAGTTCTGGAAGCTTCTTCAAGAAACAGTGATAGCGATTTCTCCCACAATGCCTCATCAGGTGTCGCGGGATTGATGAGATAGCCTGCATGGGGAAGGACTGCTTCGGGACAGAAGCCCTTCTCCTTTAGATTGTTCCTGAATGCAGTGACATCTTCTTCCTTCAGCGCAGGGGCTTTCCATACACGCTGGTTCTTCGTGAAGATCGCGAATCCTGTCGCACCTGTGGCTTCTGCTCTCGCAGGAGAGAGCGATACTGACTCTGAAATCGATACATGAGGGCCTATGAAGATCATAGCCTTTCATACTCTAAAGAAGAAGCAATGGCAATAGTGCTGTCAGATTATGGGATTCTGGGTGTATATATTACATGAAGCTTATTGCGGTACTGCTGTTATCGATGGTCATGGTATCGTGCAGGATCGAGACTCCTGCATATGTAACTGTGAGGATTGCCGAAGAACATCCATTCGAAGATATGATGCGTAATGATATGTGGCATACGCTAATCTATTTCGATGGACGGGATATCATCAGGGAACATGTTCCCTGGGGAGTGAGAGAGGTATCGATACGCGTCTACAGCGGTGGGCTGAGACCGGTTGTGATGATTCCGATTGATGTCCTTGGTCCTATAGGAGGCTTCTTCGAGGGAAATGGCGATACAGTAATCCTCCGCGCGGAAGATGGCTCTTTTGCTGAGATGCTTATAAGAGCTGCCGAGTACAGGCCAGATGTCGTATCGATGCTTTCCATGGAGAATGTGAGGAAAGCACAGCCGTATCTTGCTGATATCGATGAAAGCGCGTTTCTTGAGGGCCTGTACAACGGAACGCTTTCATCTTCCTCGATAAAGTCATTTGAATCAAAACCCCTGATGTTCGAGCTCATACCAAGCGGCACATGGATATCTGAGCGGTATGACGTGCCTTCGTTTGATGTAGAGTTTTCAGGACAGACTGTATATCTTTCTTTCCGCCCAGGGGTCTATCGTTTCGGCTGTCTTGCGAGATCGCTTCTGCTCACAATCGCGGTTGATGAGGAATTTGAGACTACGGAATATATTTCTGTGTTTCCTTCCTGGTAGTTCCTATTGAGAGGAAGCAGAGTGATGTGTAGACTCTTTCCTATGGAATCGCTAAGGGAGCTTTACAGAGTAGGGTATGGGCCTTCTTCTTCCCATACGATGGGACCGAGGGCTGCTGCTGAGAGATTCATCGCAGAACATCCTGACATTCAGGAAGGAAGGGCAGAGCTGTATGGCTCGCTTGCAGCTACTGGAAAAGGACATCTTACAGATAAGGCTATCAGGGATGTATTCTCATCGAAAGGTATCGATATCACGATAAACTGGTATCCAGATCAGGTGAAGCCATTCCATCCGAATGCGCTTACGCTTGTCATGACAAAGCCAGAAGATGTTTCTGAGACATTCTATTCAGTAGGTGGTGGCAAGATCGTCAAGGAAGGCGAGCACGATACAGTATCGCATATCTATGACAACAGCAAGCTTGGCAGCATGAGAAAACTGCTTGCATACTGCGAGGACACAGGATATCAGATGTGGGAGGTCGCTGTAGAAGCTGAAGGCGAGGATATCATTGATTTCATGCATGACATATGGACAGTGATGAAGGAATCCATAAAGAGAGGCCTTGATGCTGAAGGCGTGCTTCCCGGAGGCCTCAAGCTTCAGAGGAAGGCTTGGCAGGCATATGCGAAATCGAGAGATTTCACAGGTCCTATGGCCAATACATCCCATTGCTTTGCATATGCGCTTGCAGTTGCGGAGGAGAATGCGGGAGGCGGCAGGATAGTGACAGCTCCGACATGCGGCAGCTGTGGTGTCCTCCCTGGAGCGCTGTATCATCTTGCGAAGGAGTATGATATCCCGGAGGTCCGGGTGCTGAGGGCTCTTCTGACAGCTGGTCTCATAGGTAATATAGTAAAGACAAATGGCTCGATTTCAGGAGCGGAGGTGGGATGCCAGGGAGAGGTCGGCGTTGCCTGCGCAATGGCAGGGGCTGCAGCTGCACAGCTCCTCGGCGGTTCCATCTACCAGATTGAATATGCTGCAGAGATGGGACTTGAGCATCATCTCGGCCTTACATGCGATCCCTTGATGGGCCTTGTCCAGATTCCATGCATAGAGCGGAATGCGATGGCGGCGATGAGGGCCATAGACCATGCTTCTTATGCCTTGATGGGAGATGGAAGGCACAAGATCTCATTCGATGATGTCGTCGAAGTAATGATGGAGACGGGGCATGCGCTGCCATCCCTCTACAGAGAGACTTCAATGGGCGGTCTGGCAAGAATCAGAGAATCCAGAGGGTAGATAATGGAGAATCAGGCCTTGAATCAGAAGGACTGGTTCTCGTAGTCATGGATTCTGAGCTGTTCTGTAATCGTTCTGAAGAAATCTTCAGACCATGCGTCAAGAACGTCTTTTCTGTCGATGAAACCAATTGCATCTCTCTTTGCATCTTCGAAATCGATTTCGGAAAAACGTTTTTCAAGCATGTTTCTGAGTTCAGGAAGATCCAGCGTGGTATCTTTCCCGATTGTTCCTGAAGCAGCAAGACGGGACTCCAGGTTCCTGATATTCACGCCGATACCGTTTGATAAATAGAAGATATAGTCATAGAAATCCCTTCCTTTGATTCTGTTTTTCCAGCCACGGGCAAGTACCGCATGAAGCTTTCCTGCAAATAAAGTAGGAAGATCATAGAGTCTTATGGAATAAGGAAGGGGCGTATATCCATATTTCATTTCGTAATGGCATTCTTCGGGAGGAATAGTGTCTACTTCAATCTTGATTCTTATTGTCTCATTGGATTGATATGAACCCGAGGATTTCTCATCAAGATAGAATACCAATACCAGTTCTCTTGTGTTCCCGCTCATAATGGCAGCCTTGACTGTTCCGCTTCTGCTTTTTTCTTTCAGCTCTGCATTGATTCCATATGACGCGAGGAATTTATGTATTCCTGTAAGATAATCGCTCAGATGGAAATCCGGGTCTGGCTTTATCAGTGAGAAGTCAAGGTCTTCGGAAAACCTGTCAAGCCCATGGAATATCCTCAATGCAGTGCCTCCGTTGAAAGCCGCTTTTGAAAAGAAATCGGACTTGCTCAGGGCAGCCAGAATCAATTCCTGAAGGATTTCCTTTATTACATTCCTTCTGTCGATATTGTTATTTCCGTAAGCGGCAACCATTTTCGATAGTGTACTATTCATCGCATTATCCTTTTCAGGTATCTGGCAAAGCATGATACGTTTGCGGAATGATAGGCTGCTGAAAGTTCGGCAACATCGTTATAATCAAGGGTTCTGAGATCCTCTTCCTCCAGTCTCAGATCCTCATATAAGCACCACTCAATACCCTGCATGGTATTGTAGATCTGAGGAATCTTGTAAAGCTTGTCGCATATGGCTTTTTCCCTGGATGCGATCCAGAAAGAATATCTGCCTTCCTTCATAGGTTCTATTCCCAAAGGGAATGCATCTGCCGGTATGTCCTGAAAGATGAACAAACCGAAATGGTCTGATCTGTATTCCTTTGTTTTATGCAGGCCGGCTGTTGCTGAGAATGTTGCGACAACTCTTTCCGGAATCATTCCGTAATAAGCCAGTGCGCTTTCAAATGAGATGTAGGATGGTTTGAGTATATGAATAGCCAGAAGATATGGAGGCACATCACCGTCAGTTTCGTAAAGTCCTCTGGAAATCTTGTGTAGCCTGCCTTCTTTTACAAGACGCGATATCTTTGTATATGGTGATGCATAATCTGAATACTGTTCCAATAGCATTTCTGCAGTTTCTATCATATTTGCTCCAGTAACTTCAATTTTATTGTAGTTTATGGAGCAAATCAATATTAAATATAGTGTCCTGTGATGCTTTCACTGCATGCCTTGATATCATCAGGAGTACCTGATGTTACTATCCTTCCTCCATCATTTCCTCCTCCAGGTCCCATGTCGATGATATAATCCGCATTGCGGATCACATCGAGATCATGCTCTATCACGATGACAGTCGCACCTTTTGAGATCAGGGTCTGGAATACAGAGAGCAGGCTTCGGACATCGAGTGGATGAAGCCCTATGGTAGGCTCATCGAATACGAAGACAGAATCAGATTGCTGCCGTGTCATCTCGCTTGCAAGCTTCAGTCTCTGAGCCTCTCCGCCTGAAAGTCCCGGTGTCTCCTCTCCAAGAGTCAGATAGCCCAGTCCAAGATCCTTGAGCGTCTGGAGCTTCCCCTGGATGGATTTCGAGTCCTTCATCGCATCTATTGCGCTGTTCACATCCATATCCATAAGCTGAGGCAGGGACAGAGACTTATACATTATTGCTTTTGCATTTTTTGAGTACCTGGAGCCTTTGCATTCAGGACATGGAATATCGACATCGGGCAGGAACTGTACGTCGAGGCTTATCGAGCCTGTGCCATCGCATACCGGGCATCTGAGCTTTCCTGTATTGTATGAGAAGTCACCGGCTTTGTATCCGAGTCGCTTTGCATCCGCGGTCTTTGCGAAAAGCTTCCTCATCTCGTCATGGACATCAGAGTAGGTAGCTACAGTCGAACGTATGTTTATTCCTATAGGTGACGCATCGATCAGCTTTACCTGTCTGATGCCATCGGCTTTGATTCCTTTCACATGATCAGGAAGCTTCTTTCCATCTGTCAGAGCCTTGAGGGCAGGAACAAGGCTTTCGAGTATCAAGGTGGTCTTTCCGGAACCTGATACACCTGTGATCACAGTGAGGCGGCCTTTAGGTATGGATACATCAAGAGGTCTGACAGTATGTATTCCTGATGTGGACATGGTTATTGCGCCATTGCTGAAGAGAGCCTCTTTCTCTGTTCTTTTCCTGATGATGCTTTCGCTTCCCGAGAGGAATGGTCCTATTTTCGAGGCATTATCCTGAATAAGATCTTTCACAGAGCCTTCGGCTATCACAGTTCCTCCATCAGCTCCGGCACCTGGTCCCATTTCTATGATCCAGTCTGCTTCTGAGAGGATTTCCGTATCATGATCTACCAGCACTACTGAATTGCCATCATTTATGAGGTCATGCATGACAGCCTTCAGACCTTCTATATTGGAAGGGTGGAGACCTATTGATGGTTCATCCAGCACATAAAGGACTCCAGTTGTCCTGTTCCTTACAGCTCTGGCAAGCTGCATTCTCTGTCTTTCACCAGTCGACAGGGTACTGGAGGCCCTGTCCAATGTGAGATATCCAAGACCTAGGTCCATAAGGCGCCTTGCCGTGTCCAGAAATGACTCCACAATGTTCAAAGCCATGGGACGCATAGCTTCCGGAAGTGATCCAGGGACCGTTTTCACCCAGCTTATTGCTTCAGTTAGTGTCATCCTGCATACATCATCAAGACCCAGTCCCATTATTTTCGGAGTCCTTGCTCTTTCAGATAGCCTTGATCCATGGCATTCCGGGCACGTCTCTTCCATAAGGAATTTCTCGACACGCTTCATACCTGTCTCATCTTTGACTTTCGACAGGGCATTCTCGACTGTATAGACTGCATTGTAGTATGTGAAGTCGAGTTCGCCGGCCTGATTTGAGTTCTTTGAATGATAGAAGATGTGCTTTTTCTCTGCGGGGCCATCGTATACGATATGTTTTTCCTCTTCTGTGAGGTCTTTGAATGGTACGTCTGTGCGAACGCCCATTTCCCTGCACACATCGACCATCAGTGACCACATCAGTGAGTTCCATGGTGCGACAGCTCCCTGTTCTATGGTCAGTGACTGGTCTGGAACGAGCGTTGATCTGTCCACAGTTCTCACAATGCCTGTGCCATCACAGGCAGGACAAGCTCCCTGGCTGTTGAAAGCAAGCTCTTCTGCAGATGGGGCTGAGATTATTTCTCCGCATACAGGACAGATGATTTCCTTTTCCGCAGCCACATCAAGGGTCGGTTCTATGTAGTGTCCATTCGGGCATCTGTGGCTTGCGAGACGTGAGAACATCAGTCTCAGGGAGTTCAGAAGTTCGCTTCCTGTTCCGAATGTGCTTCTGATTCCAGGGATTCCCGGCCTTTGCCTTAGCGCAAGGGCTGCAGGAATGTAGAGGACATCATCAACCCATGCGCGTTCTGCCTGAGTCATTCTTCTGCGTGTATAAGTCGAAAGTGATTCAAGATATCTTCTTGAGCCCTCCGCATAGAGAACTCCAAGAGCCAGTGATGATTTCCCTGATCCCGATACCCCTGCTATTCCGACTATTTTGTTCAGGGGGATATCAACATCGATGTTCTTGAGGTTATGGACTTTTGCGCCACGTACGAGGATTTTATCAGCCATGGAAGGATTATAGACCTGCAAGCTTTTGAGAGGGAAGATTATATGGATCCACTCGTAAATGGATGATTGAAGAGAAAGAGGAAAATATTGAATGAGCGTGAAGTTACCAGCTTCACGCCTGCTTAAAGATGAATCAGATATAATCTCCTGTCGGGGCAGTATTGTACTGCTTCCTGATTTCGATTATTGAAGCGCCATCTGTGTCCGTCCTTCTTCCAAGGATAATGAATTTCTGTCCGCGGCTTTCAAGCTGCCTGATGTATGCATCAGCTTCTTTCGCGGAGAATTCCACAACTTCGGAGTGACTGAGCTTATCGCTCAGGACAAACTTCAGAGTCTGTTGCAGCATTGCGCTCTGAATTCTTTTCATATTATCACCTCATTCTGCCTTTCTGGCAGTTTCTACCACATTGCGTATGATGCCTGTGACATCATCAGGCCTGCATCCCATAGCTATTGAAAGCTCTTCATTCAGCATTTCCTCTGCCTTCCTGAAGATCGTAGCTTCTGTATAGTTCCTGATAGGCTTTCCTTTCTTTATTTCCTCGATGTTTCCTTGATAGATTTCCATTATCACGGGGAGAAGGGCCTTAGGTCTTCCATCATTGATTGCATTGTTATATCTGATCAGCCTGGTCTTATCCCTGTTCCTTTTTATCTTCATGGACGGTATTCCGGAAAGAAGGGAAAAGGCTTTCTCCTTCGATATGACAGGTCTCATCTGCTCTTCAGATGTATCGCATGGGATATGGACTGTTCCATTGTCAAGAACAGAGTCGAGGGTGGAGTAATTCCTGGCAGGATCCGCTGCCGGAAGAGAAGGGTGTCCGACTGATGATATACGGCAGACACCATACCCAGATACTATTGCATAGTCTCCAGGATTGAGCATGTTATCACCTCAGAAAAGATAAGATGATTATAGCTCCGGAAATAGGTAAAATCAAGAAATTATTTTATACAACTCTATATTATATATACATATATATAAAGCAGCACGATTTTTGTACCATGCTGTTCCGATGTTTTTGCTTACCAGAATCCACCCTTAAAGGATTGCCTATCAAGCCGGAAATCAGGTTTTGAGTCAGAAGCTGATAAAGAGCATCAGACAAATAGTTAATGATTCATTTTTCCCAGGATGCTTTTGCATTCATCCAGTTTTCAAGCTGCATGAAGGGAAGACTCTGCTGATGTTCCGTAATGGCTGATTATATTCTGAATTTCAATGCTCTCATCATATCAATAGACCTTGTCCAGGATACGGAAAAGTAATCTGCTACATTTGGTATCTTGATTTTCTGAGAGTTCTGCGGCACATGTTCCTCTTGCGTGACAATAGTACCGCCATATGCCATTGAGCAGGCAATAAGCCATGGATCGGCAATGTTCATCGAAGCAATCCATTTTCTGTATTCTCTTTCGCTATATTGTCTGACAATGTACTCTGTAATTTCAGCATAGTTGGAGATGACTTCCAGACTGTCGTGGACGATAGGTGAAAATGAAACATCATCCAGCCATGCACTAAGCTCATCTCTGCCAGCTTTTATCTCGTCCTTTACAGCCTTGATTATTTTTATATTCCCGGCCTCTATGGATGATTTCATGTTGTTCCAGAATGAAGGGAAGATATCGAAAGGATAGGTGGTATTCTTGGCAACTATGAGGATGTTTGAATCAATCAGAAAGGGAGGAGATGTCATGCAAGTACCTCCCTGATGATTTTACTGAAGCTTGCTCCGTTGCAGCTGGTCAATCGATAAGCATCAGTATACTGTGTTTTCCCCGCCTGAATACTGCTGAAAAGCATGGACAGAAAGTTGCGGTCAAGCCTGGCTTTTGCCGTTGTATAGAAATTTCCTCCGGATTTTCTGTGACTGTTTTTGCCAAGTTTCTCATTTGCTGTATTGATTATGGACGATGCCTCATTATTGGTTATCAGGCCAATATCCTTTGCTTTTATTGCTGTAGCAGAGAGGGATGCGCAGAATTTCCGGGAGATTATCTCTGCTGTTTTTGTGGAGGATTTGCCTGATGTATTGTTTTCCCAGCACTGCCTGAATAAAGAAGATGGCATAAGCAATTCAGCTGCTACAGAATTGCAGTAGCGTTCTTCTGCAATATGATTATTGCTGAATATATCATCTTCCCCCAAAGCAATGTGCACAGTTTCGTGCAGAAGGGAAAAAAGCTTTCCTTCAGGAGTATCTGTGGCATTTATGAAAATAAGAGGAACTCTTTTATCATAAAGGCAGAATGCTCTGAATTCATGGATATCAAGCTTTCTGGTTGTGTTGAATCCCACAACGCCGTTTTCGAATATATATATACCGCAGTATCCAAGAGTTTCCCTGAGTTGCCGATATGCATCCGATGTAGATGCCGAAAGAAAGCTCCAGTCGCTAGCTAAGCCAGTTTTCTCCCTGATTGCATCTGCCATCTTTCCAGAAGAAAGCTTTCTGGAGGAAATCCCCGCTATTGCACAGTCCTTGAGATCCTGATCATCTGCATAGTCAATCAGCCAGTCCTGAATATCTTCCATTTTGTATATGGTATCCTTGAGTTCCTTGCTGATGTCATCATTCAGCTGATTACCAAAGGATCTGAAGCGAGGGGATGGATTGATCTGTGTGCAAGGGGATTGCAGGAAAAAGTATCCAAAAGGAATGTGAAGCTTCCTGCTTATTTCATTGATTTGATTGAGAGTTGGATTCTTCCCGGTTTCCCAGCTTCGGATTTCCTCCAGTATCTCTTCTGGGGCATTGTCGCCAGCAAGCTGTAGTAACCATGGGATTATGTCTTTGCTGATAGTAATCTTTGCGCCCATAAGGGATAACCTCTCTATGGAAATTCTACAATCCAGATATGAAAGTGTCCATTATAGTCAGAAACACAGCACATCCATTTAATGGTATATACGGTATTGGTGAGATGTATGTCTGCTTTTAGAAAATTTTGTTCGATAAAACCTGTGCCTTACAAGAAAGGCACTGGCTTTATCAGTCATTCTGCCTAAAAGAGAAGTATGAAGTCATAACAGAGATTAAGATTCCTGACAGCTTCCTGGCTGAATACATGATTATTGAATTCAAGTGATGTCAGATTCTCTGTCATTCCATTATCAAGTGTAAAGCCTGCTTTGAATGGATAGTGATAGTTCTTGAGGATTGTCATGCTTCCATCAGAAAGTGATGCAGATGAACCTGTCTCATTCTCTTTATATACTGCAAAGATATCGAAAGCTGAGCCTGGTTCATATCCTGGAGGTAAGGTTTCTTCGTTATCTTCTGAAGGAAGTTCAGGCGGAAGCTTTATGAAAGTATTTCCATTCTCATCCGGTTCGCTCCACATATTACCCATATTATCAGGCATGCCCCATTGATTGATGAATGTGTTAAGCATGCTGAGTGCCGAGAGCTCCACATACTCCTGACCATTGTATGTATGATTGCCTATTGTTATCGAGCCTGATATGGAACCTGTACCGGAGAGACTGTAGTTCCCATTTACTATCTTTGATGCATAGTGCGTGTTCGTGTTGTTTTCTGAGATGATTACGGATACACTGTAGTTTTCCGCTGAGACTGCCTGAGTCTGCTGGTCTATAGAGACCTTTCCGCTTGTGCTTACATGGAAGGCTGCGTGAGGCGTGGAGTATTCAAAACTCATTGGCTCTGTGATTTCTATCTTTATGACTGGTATAGTTTGACCTGCTACAGTCTCCTCTTCAACAGTCAGCGTGTTGCTGGTGCCATAAAGAGGGTAGGTATCGGGCGTTTTAAGGTTGTCGTGGTTATCAGCGATTATCGCATTCATCACGAGCGAGGATGAGAGATACTGGTCGAAGATGTCTTCCGGCATCATGTCCTTCGTATACTGCTCATATTCCTGGATATCAGATACCGGTATCGAGATGCTTCCGGATTCAGTGACAACTGTGAAAGTCACATTTGAGGAAGGAAGGAATGAGAAGGCCTCTGCGTTGGATACCTGAGGATTTCCATTGGAAACATCCACTGTACCAACTGCAGGTGCGAATTCGTTCTCGCCCATGGCAATTGAGAATTCAGTCTCAGCAGAAGAGCTGACTTTTATTGTGGCTGTGTTTTCGGAATTGATTCTGTATCCTGAAATCTGGCCATTACTGACAGGAAGTTCATATTTGAATATTCCTGTAACTGTATAGTCTGAGTACGGATGGTCCGTAAATTCCGCTGTCACAGAAAGAGTTCCTGAGGTGATTTCTGATTTTGCTGTTAGAAAAGAAGACGTGAACTTTACAGTTCCAGATTCTGTACCATTGAAATATTCATCCAGACCTTTTCTTGCGAATTCCGTGGGATTGAATTCTTTCAGGAAATTCACAGTTTCCGTATTTTGAGGCCCCGTTCCAGAGCATGATG
>CALXLA010000048.1 GCA_944389075.1 uncultured Spirochaetaceae bacterium | reverse complement strand
AAAAAAACAGCATAAGAACTGAATCCTATGCTGCTCTGAATATCTTTTGGGTAATTCCTTATTTTACAAGGTGGATTGCGAATCCGCCGATTTCCTCGTTGAGGTAGCAGACCTTCATCTTGCCCTTTGCATCATAAGCAACTGTATCCTCGTTCAC
The DNA here is from genome assembly GCA_944389075.1 of uncultured Spirochaetaceae bacterium. Lineage (GTDB taxonomy): Bacteria > Spirochaetota > Spirochaetia > Sphaerochaetales > Sphaerochaetaceae > Ornithospirochaeta. The sequence continues at coordinate 15,922 of CALXLA010000048.1, read as the reverse complement.
TGTGAAGCCCTTGTTCTTGAGGAAGTATACTGCTCTCTCAAGATCATAGCATCTGAATGCGAGGTGGCCGTTCTTGCCAAGGTAGTTCTTCTTCATGACCTCGATTTCCTTGTTCATGAAGATCGAGCTGTTGCCGTTCTTGATTTCAAGGCCGAGCTTTGCGAACTCAGCTGCTGCGCCTTCAGCTGCTGCTGCGTCTGGAAGGTTGATTCCGACATGTGCGAGCTGGAAGCCCTGGAGCTTTACATTTGCTTCCTGGCAGAGCCTTGTGATCTCGTCCCAGTTCTCATTCTCGATGAGATCAGCCTTGACCATCCATGATCCGCCGATTGCGAGGACGTTTGATGCCTTTGCATAGTCAGGGAGGTTGTTAGGATTGATTCCGCCTGTTGTCATGAATCTGACCTGAGAGAATGGACCAGAGAGATCCTTGAGCATTGCGACGCCGCCTGAGCTTTCTGCTGGGAAGAACTTGAGGACCTTGAGGCCCATGGAAAGTCCCATCTCGATTTCAGAAGGTGTGCATACCCCTGGTACTACAGGAACATTGTGAGACAGACACCACTCGACTGTTTCCTTGTTGAATCCTGCTGATACGATGAATTTGGCACCTGCGGATACTGCTTTCTCAGCAAGCTGAGGATTGATGACTGTTCCAGCTCCGACAACCATCTTCGGGAAAGCTGCTGTCACCTTCCTGATAGCCTCTTCTGCTGCTGCAGTCCTGAATGTGATTTCAGCAGAATTGATGCCTCCATCGATCATTGCCTTTGCGAGAGGTACTGCTTTTTCAGCATCCTCGATCTTGACAACTGGCACGATACCAGAGTCATGGAAGAAAGTGTAAAGTTCGTCTCTTGTCATTTCTAACTCTCCTTTATCATTTATAGCATATAATCATAGAAAATGAAACAATGTTTCATTGACAAACAAGAAAGTCATTGTACAATATTTACTGTATTGTAATCCAGAAAAGGAGATTTGCATGTCCAGATATGTAACTTTCGGTGAAATCATGCTTCGTCTCAGAAGCCAGGAACTCTATCGTCTCTTCCAGACACCTTCTCTCGAAGCAACTTTCGGTGGCGGTGAGGCAAATGTAGCAGTATCGCTTTCTATCTTCGGTGAGGATGCTGTATTCGTGACAGCTCTTCCTGACAACGCTGTAGGTGAAGCTGCTGAAAGGGAGCTCAAGAAGTATGGCGTTGACACAAGCGCCATCAACAAGGTGAAGGGAAGCAGGCTTGGCATCTATTTCCTTGAGACAGGTGCAAACCAGAGACCATCTCTCGTTGTATATGACAGAGCAGAGTCTGCAATTGCTACAGCAAAGCCAGAGGATTTCGACTTCGATGCAATTCTCAAGGGCGCTACATGGTTCCATACAACAGGCATCACTCCAGCTATCAGCCAGGGTGCTGCAGACTGCGCACTTGCTGCAATGAAGGCAGCTAAGAAGGCTGGTGCAACAGTTTCCATCGACCTCAACTACAGAAAGAAGCTCTGGAACTATGGAAAGAAGGCTCCGGAAGTAATGAGAGAGCTTGTTAAGTATGCTGATGTCATCATCGCAAACGAGGAAGACATCCAGAAGTGCCTCGGAATCGAAGCAGACAGCGATGTAACATCCGGCAAGCTTGATACAAAGGTCTATGAGGAACTCGCAGCAAAGGTCAAGGAGCAGTTCCCTAATGTGACAACAGTTGCTATCACGCTCAGAGAGTCAAAGAGCGCAGATCACAACGGATGGTCAGCAGCACTTTCAGGAAAGACAGGCTTCTATCTTTCAAGACACTATGAGATCACAGACATCGTTGACAGGGTAGGTGGCGGAGACAGCTTCGCAGCAGGCATCATCTATGCTCTTTCCCACTTTGAGGATGAGCAGTACTGCATCAACTTCGCTGTCGCAGCATCCTGCCTCAAGCACTCAATCAGCGGTGACTTCAACCTTTCCCGCCTCTCAGAAGTCAAGGCTCTCTGCGAAGGCGATGGATCAGGACGCGTACAGCGCTGATTCTGCCATCTTGGCGAAAAAGGCCGCTCTTTCAATGGGCGGTCTTTTTTTTGCATGATATTTTCATTAAGATAGAAGAAATTACGATAAAGGGGTGGATTTATGAGCACTTCTTCTGCGCAGATGCTTATCTCGATGTCTCTGTATATCTGTGTTGTCATCGGTATCGGCATCTACTTTGCAAAACGGGCGAACCAGAGTTCGGAGAATTACTATCTTGGCGGAAGATCTCTTGGTCCTTGGGTCGCTGCATTCAGCGCTGAGGCTTCAGATATGTCCGGCTGGCTTCTTATGGGATTGCCGGGAGTCGCCTACTGGTGTGGCATCGCAGATGCATTCTGGACAGCCATAGGCCTTGCTATAGGTACATACATCAACTGGCTTATAGTAGCGAAGAGACTTCGTCGCTACTCCCATGTAGCTGGAAACTCAATCACTATCCCCGATTTCTTCAGCAACAGATTCCATGAAGAGAAGAAGGTGATTCTCACGATTGCATCGCTTTTCATCCTTGTTTTCTTCTGTGTCTATGCAGCAAGCTGTTTCGTTACGTGTGGCAAGCTTTTCTCCTCGATATTCGGTGCTGATTACCGCCTGATGATGCTTTGTGGCGTAGCCCTTGTTGTTATCTATACATTCCTCGGCGGATTCCTTGCTGAGAGTGCAAGCGACTTCATGCAGGCTATAGTAATGGTTTTTGCGCTCCTTACAGTGCTGGTACTTGGAACAATCAATGCGGGCGGGCTTTCGGCTGTGCTGGAGAATCTGAGATCAATTCCTGGTTTCCTTGAATTCTTCCAGATTGGCAATCCTGTGCTTAATGAAGCTGGTGAGCAGGTCATCTCAAATGGTGTACCTGTATTCGGAGAGGCTCTTCCATATCCTCTGCTTTCCGTGCTTTCGATGCTTGCATGGGGCCTTGGCTACTTCGGTATGCCACAAGTCCTTCTTCGCTTCATGGCTATCCGCAAGGCTGATGAGCTTACTCTTTCAAGGCGCATAGCGACAGTATGGGTTCTCATATCACTTCTTGCCGCTGTGACAATCGGACTTGTAGGACGCTCATTGGATCCTACTGCATTCTTGACAAAATCAGATGCTGAGAACATTTTCTCTCTGCTTGCATCTACCCTGATGCATCCTCTTCTTGCAGGCCTTGTTATGGCAGGAATCCTTGCTGCGACCATAAGCTCATCTGATTCCTATCTGCTGATTGCGGCATCCGCATTCTCTAAGAACCTCTTCCAGGGAGTCTTCCACAGGAAGGCGAATGACGCTCAGGTCATGGTTGTCTCAAGAATCACGCTTATTGTGATTGCTCTTATCGGAGCAGTGATCGCTCTTGATGAGAATAGTGTCATCTTTACCATTGTCAGCTTCGCGTGGGCGGGCTTCGGTGCCACATTCGGACCTCTGATGCTCTTCTCCCTCTTCTGGAAGAGGACGACAAGGGCTGGTGCTGTTGCCGGTATGGTATCGGGTGGAGCGATGGTCTTCATCTGGAACTATCTCGTGAAACCGCTCGGCGGAGTATTCGGAATCTACGAGCTTCTTCCTGCATTCATCGTATCATCTCTGATGATTGTCATCGTATCGCTCCTGACTCCGATGCCGGATAAGGAAATCCTTGACGAATTCGAAACTGCGAAAGTGTTCGAATGCTAATTGATAAGGGGGCTTCGGCCCCCTTTAGTAATGCAAGATATTCCCGATTTACATAATGAAACCTGTTTTTATGTTACCTATTGATGGTCTTCTCATATCCTGCGTTTCTTCAGCTCATCAAAAGCTACATTGATAAGTTTTGACATTTCCTCTGCATCAGCTCTTTTCTTATCGTTATCATTGAAATTATCAGGATGAAAGAACATTACCATACGCCTGTGTGCTGCTACTACTTCGTCCCAAGTAGCATCTGTGGAAAGACAGAATTGTCCCAGATAGTATTCTGTAGGCTTCCAATTCGGATCATTTCTGTTTCCATTCGAGAAATTTGGAGTTGTTTTTGATTCTGTATCAGAAAAACTTTGACTAGCGAAAAAAGCTGGAGTGAGTTCATATCCAGATTCGTACGCTAAGTTTGAGAATTCTTCGGGAGAAAGGAAATTGCAAAATGAATAGAGCAGTCTGAAACTATCAGGATTCAGAGTTAATGTCATTTTCATAGAAAGAGAAACAATATGTTTTATCTGTTTTTTGGAGAATTTCCCGATCTCAGATTTAAGTGTTCTGTATAGGGTCTCCTGATTTTCAGAGTATGCACTTGCAATTGTCGTTTCAGCATCTTTCATGAAGATGAATGTAGGGTAATTCCGTATTTCATTTGTTTCTTCAAAGTAAGAGGGAACATTATATTGTTGACGAAGATCACTATTTGCAAGCTTAGCTGCTAAAGTAGCCAATGCCGGAGCCAGCCGTGCGTATGCAAGATGCATCTTTGTTCCAGTTGAATAGGAGTCGTCAACAGGAGTTCTCCTGAAGTCAAGCATAGGATAGTTTGATTCAAAGTATGGTTTGACAAATTCAATATGTGAAGGAGAATGTCCCGCCTCTATTGCGAGCGATTCGATATCGTCCTGCGAAAGCCCTATGAGATTCATAGCTTGGGCAAGGGAATAAAATGCTGCACCATTCATATGCTGTGTGAGTCCTAATGCCAGACGGACAAAGGTTTCGGCATTTTCAGGGAATCTGCTTGAAATAAAATCATTTACGCTGAAAATACTGAAATCGGAATTTTCATACGCTTCATTGATTGATTGTATTATAAAATCCTTTGCGTATTCTGTCTGAATGTCATCTTCTCGTAGGATATCAGATATATGATCAGAATATTCTTTTATTCTTTTTTTATTTGTCCTGATATCAATAAAACCAGTTTTGCAGAATCCGGCAGCTAATGCTGGAATTACACGGCAATATGCAGCATGTTCTGCACATATGCGGATTTTGCGGAAATCAAGAAGATTGCTGTAATCATTAGGTGAGACCATTTTGGATGATATTTGCAGCATAGGTCTTCCTGATGGCCTGTTTGAGTGTTTTTTAACTGCCTTATAGGCTGCTACGCCAGTCCCGACAAGTCCTGCCAGTCCTGCTATACCTGCTAATACAGCTCCAATTCCTATATCATCATCTCTGTCATTTGCCATATCTTTCCTCTCCTGTTAACCGAAAAATATGGAGAAAATCTCACCAATCAATGAAAACATTCCCTTTATAACCCATATTGCCAAACTGAATATTGAGGCAATGATACTCCAGAGGAAGGCCAGAACAGGCCATATAAGCTTTATCAGGAAAATAAGAAGTACGACGGCTCCAATTATGACTAAAGCCCAAAGTATATTTGTCCATAACTTCTTATTTCGTCGCTGATCTACTGATTTGTTAGCCTCTTCCAATGTTGTAGGAATATAACTTTCAAGAATCGTAGAAAGTCTTTTTGTAATCTGAATTGCATCCTGAGCATCTGAATCAGTAGAACGGGCTAGATAATCTAGTTGATTTACAACATCCTCGGAATTCTTGTCACGTACCGGATGTGACTCTGCAGAATATTGCATAGTTTCTACTTTAGAAAGAGACTCTTTCATTTTCTTGATGAATTCAGAAATAATCTGCTGTCCTGCTTCGTCTATAGTTCCTTCTTGCTGGAGAATCCCTATATACTTTGGTAGTGTTTCTGAATCAAAGTAGGAGAAGAAAAGCGAAAGAGTCGTGTTCAAAAGGGAGATCTTCTCAATTCCCTTGTTTACATATCGTATCTTTATCTTGATAAGTTTCTGTTCCTGGTCAATTGCTTTTATTATCTTTGCGCTTTCTTCCTGGATTTTCTCCTTTCTATCCATTGCTTCGGCCCATGCGGATAGAATAGTCAAAGCTCCGGCTCCGGCAGCAAGGATACCACCACCTATTTTACCAAGTGTTGTTCGTGAATTTCTGATAGAGTCGATTCCGAATTCTGTCAATCCTGCAGTAGTGGAAACCACCGTGAGCATTGGTTCCAGCTTTGCCTTAACCCCATCAATTGTATAATTAGAATTAAGCCCCTTGGGAATTGGGTTGAAATGTAGAGTTACACTATCGTTGTCATTATTATCAAAGGAAATAAGGTAATTAAGGATTTCCAGTACCTTGTCTGTCTCTTCTATGGTCTTGTCATGAAGGACATACATTCTATCAATAGTTGAATCAACATTATAAGAGAGATCTCTTATTAGTTTGTAGTATGTGAAAATAGCTGCTAGCCCGCTTTCCGTTGATGTGGATTCATTTTTTGTCATAGTAGTCAGCTGTGACACTGCTTTTGAGACGGAAGAAAACTTCGCCTTTACACCTTCCTGGAAATTGTTGAATTTCTCCAGTTGTATACGATATTCATCATGATATGAATTTATTGATTCAAGTAAATTTTCCATTTTAGGAGTTCCCTCATTTATTTTCCTGGTTTACTAGATTGTCTATTGAATCAAGAATACGCATGGCTATTTCTTCCGAACCGGAGTCCTTTGTCATTTCAATAACCTCCTGAATCAGTTCACGGTCTGCCATTTTCCGTTCATGCAGATTTTCTTCTTTTCTCATTGCAATGGCAGTAGAAGATTCCATTTTTGATAATTCTCTTTTCAGGCCAGCATCAATCACCGCTAAATTAGTTTGAAGTTCAGTATTTGTTCTGTTCAGAAAATTACCAAATGATTCCGCAACAATCTGACTAGTCTGTACAATATCCGGAATATCATTTCCAGTTGCAGGAATAATATCTTCTCCAGGGTAGATTGGATAACATTCTACAGGTTCGATTTCATCCGTCTTTGGTTTTAGTTTTGTTTTGAGTTTGTCAAATATACTCATATCTCAACACCTTATTCATGCGATATATGAATACCTTTCATTTAGCTTGTGTGATACAAGTCTGTATTCAGACTCTATTTTCAGGACAGCTCTGTCTGCATATGATGCCTTTACATCAATCTCCTTTAATTCTGGTATAAAAGGACAATCACTTTTCCTGAGCTTCCTTTCTCGATCCATATTTATGTATCTCATAACAAACCATACTGGACCGCCTATAACAATAAGAAGTATGAGGATGTTCGATATTGATATATTCATCGTATTATCTCCAAGGGAATAAAACGCTTCATCCCCTGAAGGACAGTAAATCACACAACTGTCTCATTTCTTGATACATTTGAGATATATTTCTTTGTCTATTAAAGGAAAACTTTGCTTCACCCCTGGCAGGAAGAAAATATAGAAAGGGGAGAGTGAGTATTGATTTCGAGTAGGGTATTTTCAAATTGAAATGATATCAAACTCGCTGATTTCAAACCGCTACTTTGAAAAATCCCGGAAATTTCAAAGTGATACTTTGAGATTCACGACTTTTACATAGATAAGCCACGCTTGTGGCTTATCTGTTGTTATGTTATTCCTTGTTGCTGCAGCCCATGATTTCGGAAATCTGCCTGGTCGCTGCCAGAATCTCTGAGATCTTGTCCTCAAGGCTTGTCTCCTCGAATCTGAATACTGGCCAGGAAGCGGAGATCGCAGCTATTGTCTTTCCTGTATAGTCCCTGATAGGAGCCGCTATGCATTTGATATTCATCTCGTGCTCCTCGTCATCCATGGACCATCCGTTGTCCTTTATCCTCTTAAGCTCTTCCCTGAGCGCCTGCTCATCTGATATGGACTTAGGAGTGAATGGCTTCAGGCTATGGTCCTTCAGATAGCTGTCGAGCTGGTCATCATCCATCTCGGACAGGAATATCTTGCCTATGGCTGTGCAGTACAGAGGAATAGCCTTCCCGACCCTTGAGTACATCCTGATCGTGTATTTCGATTCTTCCTTCAGGACATAGACAGCGCTGTCATCCTCAAGGATTCCCATATGGACAGTCTCGCCAAGCTCTTCAGCAAGCTTCTTTGCGAAGGGCCTGGCAACTGTTATGAGGTCTATGTGCGACAGCGAGCGTGAGCCGATTGAGAACATCTTCAGCGTCAGGCTGTATGTATCGGCGGCATCCCTGTGCACATAACCCAGCGAAACCAGAGTGGAAAGGAATCTGAGAAGAGTCGCCTTGGGAAGCTTCGTAAGCTTTGCAAGGTTTTCTAGATTTATTGCCTCCACTTTCGAAAGTGCTTCCAGAATCGCAAGAGTGCGGGATACCGCACTCATCTGCTTCTCATCATCTCTTCCCATTTCAGCCTTCAAAATAGTTTTTCGCGTTGTTGAATGAGATATCTTCAGCAATCTTTCCGAGGATATCCATATCTGCAGGGAACTCACCGTTCTCCACCCATGTTCCGATTACGTTGCAGAGTATCCTTCTGAAGTACTCATGGCGTGAGTAGGAGAGGAAGGACCTTGAGTCCGTGAGCATTCCTACGAATGCCGGGAGCATGCCTACATTGGCAAGGATCTTGATCTGCTCTTCCATTCCATCCCTGTGATCGCAGAACCACCATGCGGAACCAAGCTGCATCTTGCCCTTGATTCCATCTCCCTGATAGCAGCCCATGAGAGTCGCGAGAGAGTAGTAGTCCTTAGGATTGAGCGAGTAGAAGATCGTCTTAGGTACTTCATCTGTGACAGAGAGGTTGCCGAAGAAGATCGAAATTCCTTCTGCGAGGTCCTTGTCGTGTGATGCATCATAGCCCGTATCAGGACCAAGAAGCTTGTACATCGTCTTGTTGTTGTCCCTGATTGAGGCGAAGTGGCACTGCATTGCTACATTGCCCTTCTTATATGCCTTTGCAAGAGCTGTGAGCACGAATGTCCTGTATGCATCAGCTTCTTCTGCAGTAAGCTCTGCGCCATTCATCCTCTTTGCGAATACAGCATTGACCTTCTCAGCATCCCAGAATGTATGAGGACATGTCATGAGTGCATGGTCAGATGCGCGGCAGCCCATCTCGACGAAGAACTGGAGCCTCTTCTCAAGTGCCTTGATAACATCTTCTGCGCTCTTGATTTCCATATCAGCAGCCTTCGCGAGCTTCGCGATATATTCGGCGAAATCAGGCTTGTCGATGTTCAGGGCCTTGTCCGGGCGGTAAGATGGGATGACCTTTGCAGGGCACTTGCCTTCATCTCTGATGATCTTATGGTATGCGAGGTCATCTGCAGGATCGTCTGTCGTACCTACAGCATAGACCTTGAATTTCTTCATGATGCCGAAGACTGAAAGCTCCGGATTGTTCCTGAACTGGTCATTTGCCTCATCATAGATCTTCTTTGCATTCTTCCTGCAGAGGATGTCCTTGATGCCGAAGTATCTCTGGAGCTCAAGGTGTGTCCAGTGGTAGAGTGGATTTCCGATCAGGTTCTCCATGGTCTCTGCCCATGCAAGGAACTTGTCATATGGATCCGCATCTCCTGTGATGAGCTTCTCATCGAAACCGCATGCCCTCATCATCCTCCACTTGTAGTGGTCTCCGCCGAGCCATGCATCCGTGATTGTCGTGAATCTCTTGTCAGATGCGATCTGCTCAGGAATCAGATGGCAATGATAATCGAAGATGGGCATGTCTGCTGCATGCTCGTGGAACAGTGTCTGTGCTGTTTTTGTTTCCAGAAGGAAATCCTTGTCCATGAATTCTTTCATAGTACTACTCCATCCTTGAATATGGATATCTCTGCATATCCATTGATTTCATTTTTAGTTCTCTTGGTGCCATTTGCGACATCAAGGACATACTTGATCAGATTGTTCGTGACCTGCTCTGGATCTTCAGTCAGCATAGGGGATGCATCGAAATCAATCCAGTTTGCCTTTTTCTCGGCAAGCTCATGATTCGTTGCGACCTTTACTGTCGGCACAGGTGCTCCGAGCGGGGTGCCCCTTCCTGTCGTGAAGAGAATCATATGTGCGCCAGCTGCAGTCATATCTGTTGTGGATACGATATCATTGCCTGGGCCTGAGAGCAGGTTAAGACCTTTCTCATGTACTCTCTCACCATATGCAAGTACGGAAGAGACAGGTGCATGTCCGCCTTTCTGCACACATCCGAGACTCTTGTCCTCCAGTGTCGAAATACCGCCTGCCTTGTTTCCCGGAGATGGGTTCTCGTAGACAACCTGCCCATGCGATGTGAAGTAGTGCTTGAAATCCTGTACCATCTTCACGGTATCGTTGAATACCTTTTCGCTGATGCAGCGGTTCATAAGCACCTGCTCGGCCCCGAACATCTCCGGAACCTCTGTAAGGATTGCGGTACCGCCCATTGCTGTTATGTCATTGCAGAAGCGTCCGACAAGCGGATTTGCCGTTATGCCTGACAGACCATCGGAACCTCCGCACTTGAAGCCGATTACAAGCTCCGACATCGATGCGGTCTCCCTCTTGTCGTTTCTGATCTTCTCAGCGAGCTCTTCCATGAGAGCCTTGGCATCCTTTATCTCATCATCGGACTCCTGCGCAATCAGGTATCTTGTCCTCTCGGGATCCACGTCCTCAAGAAGTGTCCTGAATGATGTCATTGTGTTGTTCTCACAGCCAAGGCCGAGAACGAGCACGCCTCCAGCATTGGGGTGATGGACGAGATCTGCAAGGATCTTTCTTGTTGTCTCATGATCACCGCCCATCTGTGAGCATCCGAAAGGATGTGTCCATGCGTGGACTCCATCTTCTATTCCAAGAGTCTCGTTTCCCCATTTCTCCAGCTCTTCCGCGATCCTGTTCACGCAACCGACAGTAGGGACGATCCAGAGTTCATTACGGATACCGATTTTCCCGTTCTTCCTTCTGTATGCATTGATGGTCGGGACATGATTTGTCCACTTCGCCTTGTCCTGTTCAGCCTCCATCATCGCTTCTTCTGCAACTGCCTTGTCATATGTATACTCAGCATCTTCCGAAAGCAGCGTATGGATATTGAAGTTATGGACATGCTGTCCCTGCATTATATCTTCGCTGGCAGCTCCGATAGGATAGCCATACTTGATGATCTTCTCATCCTTCTTGATATCCCTCAGCGCGACTTTATGTCCTGCCGGGATATCCGAATAAATCGTGAAAGCAATGTCACCGACGCTTTCCACATCGCCTTTGAAAAGCGGATGGATTGCAACAGCTACATTGTCACGGCTATTGATCTGAATAAGCTTCTTCATAAATTCCTCATTAGTTGAATGGTAGCAAGCAGGGCATCAGCGAGCCTCCGCCCTGCTTATGACAGGAAGGAATCAGAGTTCCTTGATAGCCTCTGTCATGCCCTTAGTCCAGATTGTCTCAAGATGTGCCGCAACAGCATTCTCAAGACCAGGAACTGCTGTGAGGTCCTGTCCCCACCAGGATGTCTCTGAAAGCACAGCCTTGGAAATAGCGGCAGCCTTTGCCTTCGCATCACCATACTCAGCGCTGTAGAGGGATGCGAACTTTGCGAGGACTTCTGGACTGTCAGAGATCTTGTAGGTCTCTCCGCCTCTTGTACCTGTGAGATATGTTCCGTCAGCTTCCTTGCCTTCATAGAAGGAGATCAGGGCTGCAAGCGAGAATGTCAGGACAGCAGGAAGCTTTCCGAACTTCTCTGCATAGCCGAGAAGTGATGGGAGATCCCTTGTCTTGAACTTCGAGACGCTGTTGAGCGAGATGGAGAGAAGAAGGTGGACGATGAACGGATTCGCGAAACGTGTGAGGACATCATTCGCATACTCCTCAAGCTGGGCCTTATCGCCATCCATCGATGGGATGATTTCCTCAAAAAGGCCTCTCTTCATCATCGGGAAGATGAGATCCGACTTGATGCATTCCTCAACTGTATTGAGACCTGTCTGGTATGCTGCAAGGACAGACATCGTATGTGCGCCATTGAGGATGCGGACCTTCCTTGTCCTGTAGAATGACATATCATCTGTCCAGATCACATTCACGCCAGCTTTTGCTGTCGGGAATTCATCATCATGGAATTTCCCATGGCATTCGATGACCCAGAGAAGGAAGAGCTCCGCAGAGTCAAGGAGATTGTCCTTATAGCCAAGGCGCTCGCAGATTGCCTCAGCTTCAGCTCTTGGATAGCCAGGAACGATTCTGTCCACAAGGGAGTTGCAGAAGTCACAGGCATTTGTCAGCCAGTCGATGAACTCCTTCTCAAGGCCCCATTCCTCTGCATACCTGAAGACAAGTTTCCTGAGGTTATCACCATTCTTGTCGATGAGTTCGCAAGGGATTGCGATGATTCCTTTGTCTGCAGCTCCGTTGAAGTGCCTGAATCTGTGGTAAAGGAATGCAGTCACCTTGCCAGGGAATGATACCTGTGGTTTGTCCTCAAGCTTGTCGCCTTCGTGGTAGGCGATACCTGCTTCAGTCGTATTGGAGATGATGAATCTGAGGTCAGGATTCTCAGCCTGGGCAATGAAAGAAGCGTAATCAGAATATGGATTGATGCAGCCTTCGACAGAAGTCACAGCCCTGAAATCCTCCGCGGGCTTTCCATCTCTCATTCCTCTGAGGACTGTTGTATAAAGGCCATTCTGCTCATTGATCATTTCACCCATTCCCTGAGCAAGAGGCTGGACCATCATCACTGAACCATTGAAATCCCCTTTTTCGTTCAGCAGATCGATGATCCAATCGACAAATGCGCGGAGGAAGTTGCCTTCGCCGAACTGAAGGACCTTCACAGGCCTCTTCGTTTTCTGAATAGCTTCAGCTATTGTCTTCATTTCTGTTCTCCTTTGACTCTTTTCTATTTTCAGGCCTTTCCCCAAAGAGGAAGTGGGCCGTGAGTGCACATGTTGTCTGCTGCAGTACGATACCTGATATCACAGGAATGACCGCAAGCGGAGGGAAGAAATCTATAGCGATGACCATGGCCGCCGATATGTTCTTCATCCCAGATGCGAATGTTATCGATATTGTATCATCCCTTGTGAATCTGAGAAGCTTCGAAGTCCCGTATGAGATGAGGAATCCGAGGACAACGAAGAAGAATGTTGCCAGAAACTGCGGTATGAACGCAACAGTCATTCTTGCTATCAGGTCATCGGCAATCTGACTTGTGTTGATCATTATGACGAAAATCAGCGCGATTTTCGTGAATGGCTTCAGGCATGGCGATACATGCTCATTGCATTTTCCCTTTGAGAAGGTGTTTATGGCGATCCCGATCACAGAAGGGATTACCACCATATAAAGAAGCGACAGCATCATGCCTGTCGTATCTATTTTGATATCCGAGGCAGCAAGCACTTTGACTGTAAGCGGTGTAGACAAAGGCGCGAGGAGCGTGCCTATCACAAGAAGTGTCAGGCTCAGTGCAGCATTTCCGTTGTATATCCCTGACCACACACTGCCTACGACGGCTGTAGGGATGGAATACAGAAGTATATAGCCGAGTATCGCATCATCATTGCCATGGAATAAAAGCTTCGCAAGCACTGATACCACGACAGGGACAAGCAGATATGCATTGACCAGGAATGCGAATACAGGCCCGGGCTTCCTTATCACTGCGGCGAAATCCCGTACAGAGACACCAAGTCCGTTTACAAGCGTGACGAATGCGAAAAGATATGTCACGAGAGGCTTGAGGGGAATGAATGTGTGGGCAAGGAGCAGTCCAAGTACAACACCTGTCGGGGTGAGCACTGGCATAAAGCGCTCAAAGAAGCGGTTTGCAGCTCTCAGCCGCTGTTCTAAGCCTGAAAAACGGAACATGATTTCAGTTTAGCTTATATCAAGAAACTGTCAAATGGAAACATGCTATCATGCAGAGAAATTACCATTGGATCTGCCTCTGGATAACATATTCCAGAATTCACATTTTCCGATTCAGGGGATTTCCATCATTAGTCTTCACGGAAGAAACGCAGGGTAGTCTCGGGCATGCAGAAGAATGCGCTGTCATCACATCCTGGAACCAGATGCATCAGGATATTCGCCGCTGAATAGCGTTTATTTCGAGTTATCCAGTGGTTTTTGTCAAATATCTCGAAATAAAGTTGATAATAACTATCTAATTTCGAGATATATTTATTTTGCATATTCTATATCTCTGATTATAATGAATAATATGATAGGCAGAAAACAAGAAAGAGAAGAGCTGATTAGATTGTATGAAAGCAAGGAAGCTCAGTTCGTTGCGATATATGGGCGTCGTCGTGTTGGAAAGACATACTTGGTCTCGTCGGTTTTTGAAGACAGATTCACATTCCGGCATTCCGGAGTATCTCCAGCAGAAGGACGTATTGAAGGAAAAGGCCTGATGAAATTTCAGCTTAACCAGTTTTACAATTCCCTTCGCTTATATGGACTGGATGGCGAGAAGTGCCCGAAAACATGGATGGACGCATTCTATTTGCTGGAGAAATTGCTAATCAAGAAAGATGATGGGTGCAGACAGCTTGTATTCATTGACGAACTTCCTTGGCTCGATACTCCGAGATCAGGTTTTATTACAGCATTGGAAGGCTTTTGGAATTCATGGGCATGCGGGAGGAAAAATTTCATGCTTATCGTATGCGGCAGTGCCAATTCATGGATCCTCAATAACCTGATAAACAACCATGGTGGACTATATGGCCGGCTGACTTATGAGATTAAACTTGAGCCGTTCAGCTTATCCGAATGCGAAATGTACTTCAGGGATAGAAATATAGTATTATCCCGCTATGACATCGCACAAAGTTATATGATACTGGGAGGTATTCCATATTATCTTGGATACTTCTCTTCTTCACTCAGCCTTACTCAGAATATTGATGCATTGTTCTTCTCAGATAATGCAAAACTGAGAAATGAGTTTGACCGGCTCTTCAAGTCGATATTCGAGCATCCGGAAAGAGCTGAGGCCATAGTCAGGCTATTGAGCACAAAAAACAAGGGCTACACCAGAAAGGAAATAGTAGAACATACAGGAATCAAGGAAGGCGGTACGATTACAGAGCTTCTCAATGCTTTGGTCTCAAGTGATTTTGTAATAACATACACACCATTCGGAGAATCAAAAAAGAATACGCATTACAAGCTTGTGGATCCATTCTGCATTTTCTTCCTCCAGTTTGTAGAAGGGAAGGACAGCTTGAACAGAGGTAATATATGGCTTGAGAATCTGGAGAATCCCTCTGTTTCAGTCTTCAAGGGGCTGGCTTTTGAGAATGTATGTTTCAATCATATTAGACAGATAAAGAAGGCTCTTGGAATAAGCAATGTCTCAACAAGGCAATCAATATGGATAAAAGAGCCCGATGAAACAGAAGGCTTTCAGATTGATCTTGTAATCGAGAGGAAAGACAATATCGTAAATATGTGTGAAGCAAAATTCTACAATGACGACTTCTCTGTATCGAAGGATTATTTCAGAACCATATTGAGAAGACAGAATCTGATTTCTCCATACATTGGGAAGAAGTGTACTATCAGGAATACCCTTATCACCACATTCGGTTTGAAGCGGAATGAATACAGTTCCATTTTCTCCGATGTCATTACCTTAGATGATCTTTTTGAAGCCTGAGGTATCCAGTCCCTAATGCGGACCAGTGAACTACCACTACCCTAAAGGGATAGTAGCTTCCGGCTTCGATGCCGACTGCTTCCAGGCTTCATAGAAGCGCTGGAAGTCTGACGTCCTCCGGAGTACGCATGCGTCCCACATGCGTGCTAGAATACTCTATCTCCCCAGCAAGGAGCGTTGTTATTTCACCTTTCTTGTCAGGTTTTCCGGTGTATTCGCAGACTGGGCATATGAACATATCAATTCCAGGCTTCATCCCTTCATGCTTTTGCCTGCATATAGGGCAGACAGCAGTCGAAGGAAAGAACTGGCCTATGGTCAACGACCTTCAGGACAAGCCTGAAGGCTTGGACGTGAGCGTTTTGCCCATAGGCTCCGTCTCCGGTTTACCTGTGGCACCCCATCCATACGGCTGATTGACTGCAGCCTGCCCGGATTGCT
>CALXLA010000047.1 GCA_944389075.1 uncultured Spirochaetaceae bacterium | reverse complement strand
CATTCTCTTTTCTGTAGCTTCCTTTTGCTGTGACCGAAACGTTATCGAACATAAGATTTTCCACACAGCTTATGATGCCAAACTCATCTGCCTCGATCATGGAATCTAAAATCGAAAGCCTCCTGATCGGCTGATCTGCATAGCCTTCTATATTGAATGCCCTGCCTGATACACTCATGTTGTCATCGATTGATGCCCTGATCCCCCTGATATTTATATCCTCAAGGATCGTATCCGGTACGTTATCAGGAATCTTCCTGAGAAGTGTTTCCCAGTGATCAGGAACAGGGCCAGAATAGTCTTCTGGAAGCGTGCAATAGGAATAAAGCGGATTCCAGTCGAGACATATGTGGATCGGATACCTGACATCCGTCATCTCAAGATCCGAGACACTTACATTTCTGATATATCCCTTTCTGGAACGTGCAGACTTGATCCTGAATCCGCAGTCCGTGCCATAGTATTTCATATTCTTTATCGTAACATCATGAATACCACCGGAAACCTCGCTTCCGATAGTTACACCGAAACCAGAAAGAACCGTACAGTCCTCTATCAGGATGTCATGAGAAGGTCTGGATTCCGTCCATCCATCAGCATCGCGCCCTGACTTTATGCATATGCTGTCATCATTAGTCTTCACAGTACATCCTCTGACTGTGACATCAGATGAGCTGTCGATATCAATGCCATCAGTGCTTGGCCCATGCTCATCGGCACAATCCACGAAGACATTCTCAACGATGACATTACTGCAATAGCAGATATGCATGTTCCAGAAGCCGGCATTGCGGGAAGTTATATCACGGATCTTGATTCCTCTGGAGTTCTGCACAAGAACATTCCTCTCTCTCAGACAGTCATAATCCGCGGCCCACCTCAGCCCTTTTGAGTCATACTCTCCCCTGTAGCCACCTTTGAAATCATAACCCCAGTACTTGCGCCACCAGTAAGGGCCGCTGCCATCAATCACAGCCTTTCCTGAAATGGATACATTCTCCGCATCAATCGCATTGAGGACCGCAGGATAACCTTTCATCCAGATACCGCCGAGACGTGTCATTATCAGGGGATAGCACTCCTCATCAATTGAAGCCACAAGCTCCACCCCATCTTCGAACACAAGATCAGTACCGCTTCTTATGAAAAGAGGACCTGTTGTATAACGTCCTTCCGGGATCACGACATTGCCGCCTTTATCGAGCAGGGACTGAAGATATTCCGTATCAGCCATCATTTCCTCCGGAAGAGATGTTAGCCTTGATGCGATATATTCTCAACCTGAGCAGAGGAATAGTGTAATATTCATATATGCTGATAATTGACGAGAACTAGATCAGGCTTTTCTTCGATACTATCGTATGAAGCCGCATTCATATCGCTTGCTGCAAGGAGAAAGTACCTTCCGGAAGGAAAGGAGATGGACCTTGGGGACAGACCAGATATGCTTGATCGCGATATCGTAAAACATCATGACTTCTCAGAATATCTTTCAAAGCTGTATCGCTTCACACAGCCAGAAGGCTACAGGGACAACAACGGCAGGACTATTCCTCAGGAAGCGATGGCTGTTTATGTGAATCTCCATCTCTCTGACTCAATCGGCGCATGGAGAAAGACAAAGGAACAGCTTGCCAGAATAGACAGCGAAATCGCATCGAAAGCATTCACAGGCTCTGCAGACCTTAACCACATATACCACAACATGCGTAACCTTGCAGGCATCTGGTACACACAGATGCAGAACACTTATTCAAGGAAACTCTGGATCGATTATGACATAGACCTTATCGATACAGGCCTGAAGGAAAAGACTGCAGGCAATGTACGTAAGCTGTTCTCATCACTCAATCTCGCTCAGCCTCCTATAATCGCGACAAGAGGAGGTCTTCATGTGCTTCTATCTACAACGGAGAATACATTCTCACGCTAATGCAACCCACAGACAATCCTTCAAGAGCTCATAGCAGCTTTTGGCAACACATCGAAGGAAATCGTAATCAATCCCAATGGCATGCTGCCGCTGCCAGGAACCCTGCAGGGAAATGTACCGGTCTATATGACACTGACCTGACAGCTTCTCATAGTCTCAAGAGCTGCATTATGACGTTCCGGGGATACGCCTGCACAGCACGATGAATCAACAGAGACAGGAAGCTCAGGCGCGAACGCCTTTATAAGAAGCGCATTGCTTATCACGCAGATATCAGTACATACCCCGATAAGCTCAACCTCGCTTATGTTCCCTTTCTCATACTCATCCCTGATGAAGCATGCGAGATCCGTGCTTCCGAATGCACCTTTCTCGAAAACCTGTGCATTACGCTCTTCTGCGATCTTTTCCAGCTCAGGAATGAGAGCCCAGCCTTCAGTTCCCTTGATGCAGTGCTCAACAGGAAGCATCTTCCCTTCCTGTGTGGAAAGATAGCTCTCATCATGAGTGTCCTTGGTGAAAGCAAGAAGACCATCGAAAGAACCTGCCTTCTCTGCGACATGAGGAGCTATCGTCACAGCTTCCCTGGAACCGAGACTTCCTGTCACGAAGTCATTCTGCATATCTACGACAATAAGTACTTTCATGCTCATAGTTCCATTATACGGAAAAAGCTCCCACTTCCGCGAGGGAAATGAGAGCCTGCTTCAGATTGCGTATCTATCAGAGAGTGCCGTCAAGGATAGCATCCACAACGACGCTGCCAACCTTGTAGTTGTTCTCCATAGCGACTGCGAAGATATCAGCAGCCTCTACGCTGTCCTCGGATGAGAGGGAATCCTCGATACCTGCCCAGAGGTACTCAGGATTAGTTCCGTTCATGAAGACATCCATGTTCACGGAATCCCTTATGATGATATAGCGGTCGAGCATTCCGAGCCTGTCGAGAGCAACTGCTATCGCAGCATCCTCCATCTCAGACATAGCATATGGATCCGGAGCACCATATGTCTCAGTCATGAGCCTTGCATTGGCCTCATCGTACTCGCCCTTCCAGTAGTTATCGCCTGAGACAGTAGTCCCGAGAAGAACCTCAGGATCCCTTGCTGCCCAATCCTCACCAGGGAATGCAGCAATCATGAAGTTCCTTGTTTTCTCAGTTGTCTCGATCTCCACATCCTTGACAAGATCATATACCTTTGCGACAAGATCCTGATTCAGAAGCTTGAAGGAAGCATCGTCATAGCCTGAATCATGGAACCATGTCGTCTCTGAAGGAATCGTCATATCCCTCGGATCCGCATGATGTCCAAGATCGTAGTCCGCACATGCTGACATCACGAATACATCACCCATCACAGTATACTCAGTTGCAGTACCGCCGCATCCTGTGCTGATGACATATGCATCGCTGAAATCGAATCTCGGATCGAGAATGACCGCAGTCGTGCTCATAGATGAATTGACCTTGCCCATGCCTGTGACATAGAGAGCCACTCCATCTTTCACATAGAGCTTGTGGCCAGGATATCCGCCAGCAATCTCATACTCTTCGCCACCTTCAAGGTAGTTCTCATAGTAATACTGGGCCTCTCCGGGGAAGTCTCCGCCCATCTCTCCGTTCTCGAACTTCGGAAGGATGAGGACTTCAATCTTCTCTGGGTTCTCAATTGTTGCAGTTGCCGCAACAGAAGGAATGATAAGTGTTGCAAAAACAAGAACAGCGATTATCAGCCTGCGCATATTAATCTCCTTGCATGCAGATTATCCAACTTCATATCATTGCGTCAATTGATTAGATGAAAATCATCAGATCGGCATAATATAAGCATACACTGAGAATTTGTTGCACTATGTTGCATTCTTATAGGAATTCCTGCTTTGGATACACATGCAAATGACAAAGCGGCATTCATGATTGAAAGGGATAATCAAAGGGAAGTCCTTATCTTGCAAGGAGTTCTATACCCCGATCTGCTTTCGATTATATCATTATTATATAACTCTTACGGAGATTCGTACCTGCGATACCAAATCTCCGTAAAATTCAGCTAATATGCTTATCAAGCAACCCGGATGCCCATCTTCCAAGCTGTCCGCAGGTAAAGCCAAGGATGATACCTCCGAGGATATCAGAAGGATAATGGACAAGGAGATATATCCTTGAAAAAGCAATCATTGAAGCCAGGATAAAAGCCGGAACAGAGTATCTCAATCCTGCATCCCTGATTGCAGATGCGCACGCGAAAGATGATGCGGTATGCCCAGAAGGAAATGAATAATCAGACGGAGGTACTATGAGAAGCTCGATGCTCCTGTCTATATCGAAGGGACGCGGCCGGGCAATCACGATTTTCAGGCAAGCACAGATGACAGCTTCTGCAACCAATGCAACAGCTGCGGCAATCCCTGCTTTTCTGGTCTTCGGAGACAGAAGCAGCACGACGATCGCAAGAATCCATACCATTCCTCCATTTCCAAGGAATGAGACAGCAACCGCAAGCCTATCGGCGAAAGGAGATAAAAGTAATCCATGGAGCGCCTCGATGAATCTAAGCTCATAGAGCATATGCACACCTCCGCATGACATCATGATATCGCAAGCAGACAACAAAAGCCTGAATAGAAAGATTGCATTGGATGGAAAGCAAGCATATCATCAATAGTTGATACATACAACTAATTTCGAGGTACCATGGACAGCACTAAACGCCAGATCACGAAGATAGCAAGGGAAGTACAGTCTTTCGTCACCTCGTCGATGAAGCTTCAGGGCGTAGGCTCAGGAGAATGCGACATACTCCATCTCGTAAGGAAGAACCCCGGCATTAGCTGCATTGAGATAAGCAGGATCCTTGTGATGGATAAGGCAGCGATTGCGAGAAGAGTCGCAAGCCTTGAAAGGAAAGGCTTCCTCACACGTGAGACAGACAGCGATGACAAGAGAAGACAACATCTGTATGCGACAAAGAGATGCGAGGAAGCCAAGGAATCGAGGACAATGCTTGAAACAAGGTTCTATGAATGGCTTACCGATGGTCTCTCGGGCGAAGAGCTGGGACAGTTCACAGCTGTATTGAATAGGCTTTATATGAAATCAAAGGCGGAAAGCCGGGCAGGATTCCCGCATCTGAGGATGGAATGATATGTGGCTCATATTCGCAGCAGGTTCGGCATTCTTCGCAGGCATCACGTCAATCCTGGCGAAATGCGGGATAAGAAAGACCGATTCCGATACAGCTACCGCAATAAGGACGATAGCCGTCACGATCTTCTCCTGGATCATGGCATCGATTACGGCGCAGGATGCCTCATTCAGCGACATAAGCATGAAATCATGGATATTCCTGATACTCTCAGGACTGGCGACAGGTGCTTCATGGCTCTGCTATTTCCATGCATTGCAGTATGGGGATATCAACAAAGTGGTTCCGATAGACAAATCGAGCACTGTCATCACGATGATTCTCGCCATGATATTCCTCGGCGAGGAAATCACGGCTGCGAAGACCGCCGCGATCTTCCTCATAGGCATAGGTACCCTTCTGATGATAGAGAGGAAAGATGCCGTGAATGAGAACATAAGGGGCTCATGGATCATCTATGCCCTGCTCTCCGCGCTGTTCGCAAGCCTCACCTCGATACTCGGGAAAATCGGCATCGAGGGAGTTCCATCGGACCTGGGTACCGCAATACGCACGACTGTAGTGCTCGTCATGGCATGGCTGATCGTATTCATGAAAGGAAAGCATGAAGATGTCAGGAACATACCTAAAAATGAGCTTGCATTCATCATCCTTTCAGGCATTGCCACAGGAGCCTCATGGCTCTGCTATTACAGAGCATTGCAGCAGGGGCCTGCGAGCGTAGTCGTCCCTATAGATAAACTGAGCATACTGATCACGATACTGTTTTCACGGATTGTCTTCGGGGAGAAGTTGTCGACAAAATCAGCATCAGGGCTTCTGATGATATTTGCGGGAACAATGATTATGGCAATCCCATCAATCATCGGATAGCTATCCATGGAGCTTTCTGTACTGAAGGGGCGCAATCCCCTCCTCTGTCCTGAAGAACTGGACGAAGGATGATGCATCGGCAAAAGCAAGATCATCAGCTATCTGGTAGACAGCCTTGTCTGTTGAAAGCAGGAGAAACTTCGCCCTGCTGAGAAGCGTCTCCTTTATCCATTCCTTCACAGAGCGGCCGGTCTGCCTGTCGAGCCATGCCCATACATCCTCATCTGAGAACTCATGCTCATAAGCATACATCACCCTTGGATCCTGAAGCATCTCCGCCAGATCCGCATAATCATCAGCATCCATCTCACGGAGAATCAGGCGCTCTGTCTCTAAGATAATCTGGCTCATAATCAGGAGTATAACAGTTTATTGTACCCCCTATTTTATAAAGTTAGCCGCCAGAAAACCGACAAGGCTTGTCCTGCCGGATGAAGGCGGCAATGATCATCTGATCTTATAATCGGCAAATACATGTCCACAGGATTGGCAGACATATGCCTCCGCCT
>CALXLA010000046.1 GCA_944389075.1 uncultured Spirochaetaceae bacterium | reverse complement strand
CGATGGCTGGTTCCGTGACATATGTAGGTGAGCTTGGCGCAGGGAATATCGCGAAACTGGCGAACCAGATAGTCGTGGCATGTAATATCGCTGCGGTCGCAGAGGCCCTGACATTCAGCAAGAAGGCTGGAGCTGATCCTGAGCTTGTATATCAGGCAATAAGGGGAGGACTTGCAGGATCCACGGTCATGGATGCGAAGGCTCCGATGATGATGGCTGGGAATTATAAGCCGGGCTTCAGGATCGAGCTGCACATAAAGGATCTTACGAACGCACTTAATGCCGCGCATGCGGTGAATGCACCAGTGCCTCTTACGGGAGAGCTCATGGAGATGATGCAGTCTCTGAAGGCTTATGGGTGCGAAAAGGATGATCACAGCGCGCTTGCCAAATATTATGAACGCCTTTCAGGCGCTTCAATAGTCAAAGATTGATTTGCAAGAGGAGGTAATATGCATTTCAGAAAGGGATTTGCAGTTTTTGCAGTAATGATTCTTTCCGTAGCGATGGTGTTCGCAGGCGGTTCGGGTGAGTCAGCAGCAAGTGACTCCAAGTCTGTTGAGGTATGGAGAATTTCCAATCCTGATGAGAAGATCATCGCAGCATTCGATCAGGTTGCTGCTGATTTCCAGGCTGCTACAGGAATAGAAGTAAGTTATGTTCTTGTTCCTACAAACGATTTCCATACGAAGCTTGTCACAAGCATTTCTGCAGGAGTCTTCCCAGATGTCATTATCTGGAACAGCAATCCTGGCATAGAATTCGCTAATACTGGCAAGGTTCATCCTGTGAATGATATTCTTGAGGAAGTCGGAATGGATCAGTTTGGTGAGAGCATCATCAAGATGTTCGAAGTCGATGATGTGATCTATGAAGCTCCGTTCATGGTAAGACCTGCAGGTATGCATGCAAGGCGCGACTGGCTTGAGGCTGCTGGATATGATCTTACTATGAAGACCGATGAGAACGGAAAGTACTACATCGAAGGACTTGAGACATGGGAAGATCTTCTTGAGGCTGGTGTCAAGATTACGGATGCGGCAAATGGCAAATATGGACTTGGATTCCCGATGTCCAGGAAGGCATTCGGTGACAGTGCTGGATTCTGCTTCTCTGTCATAGCATCTTATGGTGGAAAGGTTCTTGACGATGAAGGCAATCTTGCTATCGATACACCGGAAATGAGAGCAGCAATCCAGTATCTTATTGATTTGTGGAATAGCGGTGCTGTACCTTCAGCCGCTACTACATGGGATGGAAACAGCAACAACCAGTTCTTCCTTACAGGTGATATCGGTATTGTCTGCAATTCCAACTCAATCATGGGCAAACTCAATGCTGAATCCGCAGTGAAGCCAGAGCAGCTTATCATGCTTCCTCTTCCTAAGGGACCTACAGGTCATGGATATCAGCAGGCAACACCTGAGTCAATCACCATATTCGAGACAGCGAATGTCGCTAATGCAGAAGAGTTCGTGAAATATCTGCTCAATACAGAGACTCAGCTCAAGATGTTCGAGACAATGGGATTCGGTTATTACAGTCCGCTGAAAAAGGATGTTATCAATGATCCTATGTTTGCTGATCTTTCTGACAACGAGAAGGTCCTGCTCAACAGTGGTGATCAGTACATCTCCGCTTCGTTCCCTGGAGAGCCTGATGCAAGGCTTACACAGCTTTACTCGGCATTCTTCTATGACGATATCCTTTCCCATATCGCAGTTGATGGCTGGAATGTAGACCAGATCATCGATGAGATGGAGAAAGTAGCATCAGAGATGCTTTTCAGCTGATTGGCTATTAATGAAAATCATGCCATGGCTCTGCTGTGGCATGATTGCTTACTTCAGGATTAGATATATGGCAGTTGCAGATATAATAAAAAATAAGAAACAAGGACAGTTGCCTTCCCTTGAGCGGAGGGATAACAGGGTGGGAATATACTTCCTTATTCCTGCAGTTGCTGTCTTGATTATGATTGTCGCGTATCCAGTCATCTATTCCCTCGTCATGAGCTTTCATAGATGGCGTCCTACGGATATAAACAGGGATTTTGTCGGTTTCTCGAATTATGCACGAGTCATAACCGACTCAAGATTCTCGCAGTCAATTATAAATACGGCTGTATATGCACTGGTTGGTGCATGCTTTAAGGTCATCATAGGCATGATACTTGCACTTATGATGAATAGAGAGTTCAAAGGCCGTTCTCTGGCACGTGTCCTTCTGATGCTTCCTTGGGTCATCCCTGTCACCGCCAGCGTAACTACATGGAACTGGATGTTCGATGGTATGTATGGCATTTTCAATGTCATATTGATGAGGCTTGGAGTGATTGATGAGTATATCAATTTCCTTGGTGTAAGGGGACTTGCCTTGGCATGTGTTCTGATTGTCGGCATATGGATGGGCTATCCTCAGATGATGATGATGATTCTTGCAGGGCTGCAGTCTATTCCTACTGAGATGTATGAAGCTGCAAAAGTTGAAGGAGCTGGTCCTTTGACGATCTTTTTCCGAATAACCATCCCATCACTGGCAAATGTCCTTTCGATGACTATATTGCTGTCGATTATCTGGACATTCAACTCCTTCAATGTAATCTGGCTTATGACTCGTGGAGGAAGCGGAACCCATACAATGAATACGCTGGCTTATGAGTTCTCATTCGTTAATATGCGCTATGACCTTGGAGCCGCAATGAGTGTAATCATCCTTATATTCCTTGCTGTATTCCTTTTCATCTATCAGCGCAAGCAAAAGGAGGACTGATATGGCTTTGGGAATGAGAAAACAGAAACTGATAAAAAATATAGTCTTCTATTTCTTCCTCATTTTGATAATCTGCGTTCTGGATTTTCCTATTTACTGGATGATAAAGTGCTCTTTTACTGATGTAGACCAGATAATGACAAGAGATGTTTCCCTTGCAATGACAGAACTGGATCCTTCAGCATATGCGCAAGTATGGACAGGAACAGGCTTTGCCAGCCAACTGCAATTCAAGGCATATATGGCAAACTCCTTCATAGTCGTACTTGTAAGTTCTGGCATTTCAATTGTCCTTGCGACACTTGCGGGATATTCGCTTGCACGCTTCAGATATAAGCATCGCAACGGAATTGCACAGGTCATACTCTATGTATATATGTTCCCTCAGATGCTTCTTACGACACCGTTGCTGACCCTTGTTATCAAGATGGGGCTCTATAATAGTCTGTGGTCACTGATCATTGTCTACTGTACGTTCTCCCTTCCATATTCGATCTGGATGATGAGATCGTATTTCCAGACATTGCCAAAGGAGCTTGAGGAAGCTGCGATGGTCGATGGTTGTACGCGCATCGGAGCCATCAGACGCATCATGATGCCTCTTGCATTGCCTGGTATCGTAGCAACTATCACATACACATTCGTACTTGGCTGGTCGAATGTTATCTATCCTCTCGCATTTATCACGGATGAATCGAAGAAGCTTGTATCAATCGGATTCAATTCGCTTGTCTCCGGTGATATGACACCATGGAACGGCGTAATGGCTGCGGCGGTGCTCAGTGCCCTTCCTGTCGTTATAGTCTTCCTCTTCCTTCAGAAATACCTTGTAGGAGGTCTTTCTGCTGGCGGAGTAAAAAGCTGATAAGGAGTTTTGAAATGAAGATTACGGATTTAGTTGTAACACCAATAGCATTTACAGACCCACCGCTTCTGAATGCGGCAGGACTTCATGCGCCATACGCGCTCAGAATCATTATCGAGGTGAAGACCGATGAGAATATCTCCGGAGTGGGCGAAATCGCTGGTGGCAGCGCAGCTCTGAAGAGCCTTGAGCAGGCCAAGGATTTTATTATCGGAATGGATCCTTTTGAAAGAAACAGGATAAAGATTGCGATAGAGAAGGGATTCGCAGGCGTTAAAGATACGATGAACGTGGGATATGCACCTAAGAACATCGCGAAGCGAGTCTATTCAGCTCTCAATATCGCACTCCTTGATGTATGTGGCAAGGCCGTTGGCAAGCCAGTGTGTGATCTTATCGGTGGACGCGTGAGGGACAAGGTCGATTTTTCGGCGTATCTTTTCTATAAGTATGAAGGAGCTGGCGGAGAATTCGGTTTTGGTGGCCATGATCCTGAGGCAACAGGCTGGCACAAGTTCAAGGAGAATCAGTTCCTCACTCCTGATGAGGTAGTGGAAGAAGCGAAGGCCATGTGCAGTGAATTTGGATTCAAAAGCCTTAAACTCAAAGGTGGCGTTTTCGAACCACAGGTAGAGACAGATACTGTCATTGCTCTTTATAAGGCTTTCGGGGAGAAGATACCTGTCCGTATCGATCCAAATGCCTGCTGGACTCTTGAGACGAGTATCAAATATGGAAAGATTCTTGAACCGTATCTTGAGTATTATGAGGATCCATGCAAAGGACAGGAGGATATGGCGGAGCTTGGAAGACAGGTATCGATTCCACGTGCCACCAATATGTGCACTACAAGCTTTGAGGAGATTCCATCTGACATAAGGCTTGGAAGCGATGACATAATACTGGCTGATCCGCATTATTGGGGTGGTATAGAGGCGACGATGCAGCTTGGAAAGATTTGTTCTGTCTTTGGTAGAAAGCTCAGCATGCATTCGAACAGCCATCTTGGTATATCCCTTATGGCGATGGCTCATCTTGGTGTCGCATGTCCTGAGATCGACTATGCAATGGATACTCACTACCCTTGGCAGAAAGATGAAGTTATCAAGGGAGGAAGAATACAGTTTGAGGATGGAGCGCTTTCAGTCTCGAATGAGCCAGGCCTTGGTGTTGAGCTTGACTATGATGAGCTTGAAAGACTGCATCAGAATTATCTGAAATGCGGATATACAGAGCGCAATGATGAAATCGAGATGCAGAAAGTGGTTCCCGACTGGAAGTTCAGCACTCATATATTCTAAATTGCCCAGCCCCAGAGATAATCTATCCTGGGGCTATTTCTGCTTTGCATCATATGGTCATCAATGGAAAGTGCTGCACAGCTGATTCATCCGTGGGCTTGGAAGTTATTTGAATGGAAAAAATACAGAATAAGTACAGTATAAATGCAGTAGAACGTTGTTTTCAGATAATGGACCTGCTTGCATTGAATCATGAATCACTATCGATCCAGGTAGTTTGCGATTCTCTTGGGATAAACAGCAATATGGCATTCAGGCTTCTGAGAACGATGGAAAATACCGGATATCTTAAGAAAGATGCGAAGACAGGACTGTACTCGCTGTCCCTGAAGGTGCTGAAGCTCTCCCGCATGGCCCTGCAGTCGCTGGAGATCCGCAAGTTCGCGATGCCGTATCTTGAGATGCTGTGGAGCAGCTTCCCGAAGGCGAACATCAATCTCGGGATGAGGAACGGCGATGAGATAATCATGGTGGACAGGATAGACGGCAACAGGCTGCCGCGCACTT
>CALXLA010000045.1 GCA_944389075.1 uncultured Spirochaetaceae bacterium | reverse complement strand
AGCACTGAATAATCAGCCCATTTCAGGTGTAACCAAGTCAGAAAATACTACGGATACTGCAATTGTTGAGTTCGCAAACCTGGATGTTGAAGGATATTCGATAACAGCGAGCAGGGTTGAGACAGTTAAAGTCTTCGATGACAGCGGAAACTATGCAGAAGGTTCGATGCTTAAAATTACAGTAACTGTTGATGGAGAGGAATATCTGGCTGGGGCTTATATGTCATCAGGTTCGTCATCTGCTTCAATTCAGTCGGCAGCAGCTTCAGGATTTGGTGGCACAGAATTGATTATTAATGAAGATGGAATCCTGGATCAGATGCTTAATGTTTATCAGACTTATTCAGGGCTTGTTGCCAGTGCGGTTTGATAGTACCAGCGATATTTGATCCTAAAGGTTTGTTTTAACTGTTTCCCGAATCAGAGGTTTAAAAAGCCTCTGATTCAGTCTATCATAAACTGTTATGAAAGGTTTCTTAGGCGGTCTTGTAAGCATAATACTGGTATCTGCGATTCTTTTTCTGGCGCTTTATTTCTTTGCGCCAAGTACTTCTATACGTCTGTTTGGGATTGCATTCAATGCAGAAGGCGTGCTTGATTCGACACTTCAGGCCGCTGTTGATGCAGCTCCTATCAGCGAAGAGACAAAGGCTTCGATACTCTCGGCGCTTGATGCAGATGCGATTGATGCGCTTTTAGAGGCAGCTGGCAATAATGTCGATAAGCTGATGGACTATCTTTCATCTGAAGAAGGGCAGGCTATGCTTGATGAAGCAGCTGCAAAAGCTGCGGATGGTGCGGAAAGCCTTTCCTCATATTTCAGCTCAGATGAGGTAAAGGCAGAGATTTCCTCGATATGAAGCTGACATTTCTCGGAACAGGGACGAGTCATGGCATTCCTGTCATAGGCTGCCATTGCCCGGTCTGTACATCATCAGATCCGCATGATAACAGGTATCGCTCATCGATCCTTATAGAAAAAGGCGATACCAAGGTCATCATCGATACTGGATGCGAGTTCCGTCTTCAGGCTCTCAGATGCGGGCTTGATAGTCTTGATGGTGTTCTTTATACGCATGCTCATGCAGATCATCTGATGGGACTTGATGACCTGAGGGTATTCACGGGAGAAGCCAGAAGGCTGCCCATCTATTCTTTAGCCAGTGTCCTTGAGACAATCGGAAAATGCTTTCCATATGCTTTTGCGGAATTCTCATACAAGGGAGTCCCGCGTCTTGAGATGGTGGAGGTCAAGGAAGGGGAGATTTTCCATATCGGTGATATATCCTTCCAGGCTATTCCAGTGCTCCATGGAGCAATGAGGATCGCAGGCTACAGATTCGGGAAGGCAGCATATCTTACAGATGTGTCGGATCTCCTGCTTGAAGAGAATGCGGAACGCCTCTCTGGCCTTGATGTATTGATTATCGGGGCACTCAGGACAAAGCCCCACTGGAGCCATTTCTCATTTGACCAGGCACTTGAGAACGCAAGAAGAATCAATGCCGGTACTGTATATTTCACCCACATAAACCATGAGACATCAGATGCTGAGATACGGAGAAGATATCTGCCTGATGCATGTCCTGCATATGATACACTGACTTTGGAGGTTGATGATGAATGACTTGTTCTCTGATATGACAGAGGAAAATCTGAAAATGGAAAGGAATGAGCCTGTCATAAGCAGGAAGAAAGCAGATGAGAAGTTCGGCAAGACGCTTCTTGTGATAGATGGATATTCCCTTGTGTACAGATGTTACTATGCACATGCATCAAGGCCTCTGACAGATCCAGATGGGATGAATATCAGTGCATATTATGGCTTCTTCGCCTCATTGATGATGCTTCTGTCTGAGCATCATGCCGATTATGTCGCTGTAGCCATGGATGAACATCATCCCACATTCCGGCATGAGATGTATCCTGAGTACAAGGCTACAAGGCCGCCAGCTCCCGAAGATCTCCATGCACAGATTCCGCTAATTGCAGAGACACTGGGCAATATAGGGATAGGAATTGTCAGCCGCAAGGGCTTTGAAGCCGATGATATCATCGCATCTCTTGCTGAAGCTGCCGGGAAGAATCACATCGATACAGCCATCGTGACATCTGACAAGGATCTCATGCAGCTTGTATCGGATCATGTGTATGTTTTGCGTCCTGCAACTAAGAAGACAGGTAATGGCTATATCGAATACAGGGAAAAGGAAGTCGAGGCCGAGTATGGCGTCAAGCCTTCGCAGATTGTCGATTACCTTGCGATACTCGGAGATACTTCCGATAATGTTCCCGGTATAAAGGGGCTTGGCGAGAAGGGTGCCTCGAAACTTCTGGCTGAATATGTGTCGCTTGATGGAATCTATCGCCATCTTGATATGCTTTCTGCATCCGTGAGGGCAAAACTTGAGGCTGGCCGCGAAAGCGCTGAACTTTCAAAACGCCTTATAATATTATCGCGTGAGGCTCTGGGGGATGATTTCGATATCGAGAGCCTCTCTGCGTCCGCTGTTGATTTCACGAAGGGCTCTGATGATTTTGTCCGTCATGGCTGTCTTACGCTTGCAAAGCGCGCTGGTACTGTATCGATCCCAGAGAATCAGTCCTTAAGGATGGAATGCGAATACAGCACTGAGAGCGATTTCACGAAGATCTTCAGTGATTTTGAGGGATATGCCTCTTCAGACTCCCTTGTCGCTGTATGGTTTGAAGCTGATAGTGTCAAAAACGATGCGAAGCTGAGGGGTTTTTCCTATTCTGCCAAGGCAGGGAAGGCGGTATATGTTCCTGTTGATGCATGGAATGCCGGAAGCGCCAAGAAGCTTTTCGATGAATATATAGCAGCAAATCGTATCCGGCTGGCTGTCCATGATGCCAAGGCTGCCATCCATGCGCTTAGAAACTTCGGCATAGAGCTGAATGCGATTGCGCTTGATACGATGATTGCTTCCTGGATGGTTGAGAGCGGCAGTACATGGTACGATCTCGATTCCGTCTACAGGCGTGTCATGCTGAAAGATCTGGAACCTGCGAAGAAACAGAAGAATATTTCCGATGAGGAGCTGAGGCTTATCGCAGCAGAGAATGCAGACAGGATATTCCAGCTTGCTGGGTATCTTGATAAAGCACTGGATAAACAGGGATTCAGAAAGCTCTACAAGGAGATGGAAGAGCCGCTGATCTGGGTGCTTGCGGATATGGAGAGGGAAGGTATCCATATATCGATGGGCAATATAAAGAAGATGGATGAGGAACTTGGTCATAAGATCGATGCGCTTACTGATGAGATACATGGCATCGTAGGTCACAAATTCAATATCGCAAGTCCTGCCCAGCTTGCGAATGTGCTATATGAGGAAAGGGGACTGCCGAAACCTGGCGGAAAGTCAGTGTCGGTAAGGGCAGAGGTGCTTCAGAATCTCCTCCCGAAAGGCGGAAGGCTAATTGAGGCAATTCTCGAATACAGGAACTGGAGCACACTGCGCAATACATTCACAAAGCCTATGCAGAGCATGGCAGACAGCAGAAGCCGCATACATACGACATTCCTTCAGACAGGGACTGCCACTGGCCGTCTTTCATCCAGAGAGCCGAATCTGCAGAATATCCCGATAAGGACAGAGGAAGGACGTAAGATACGCGATGCATTCACTCCGAAGGATGGGGCAGTCTTCATTTCAGCGGATTATTCGCAGATTGAGCTGGTCGTGCTTGCGCATATCACTCAGGACAGATGGCTGATGGAAGCATTCCGCAATGGACTTGATGTACACAGATACACAGCCGGGATGATATTCTCAAAGCCTCTGGATGAAGTGACTTCTGCTGAAAGGCGCATCGCGAAGACCATCAATTTCGGTATCATATATGGTATGAGCGCCTATGGCGTATCTGCAGATCTCGGGATATCCAGAAGCGAGGCGGCTGAATTCAGGAAGAAGTATCTTGAACGCTATACTGGCATACAGGCATTCATAGACAGGACTGAGGCACTTGCGAAAGAGACTGGCTATGTTTCGACGATGCATGGACACAGAAGGAAAATCGAAAGTGCATCCGCAAATAGCCGGAATGCCTCTGCCGAAGCTGACAGAATGGCTGTAAACACAGTCATACAGGGAAGTGCCGCAGAGATTGTGAAGAAAGCCATGCTCTCTGTTTCCTCTGCCATAAAGGAGAAAGGTCTCAGGACAAAACTTCTGCTCCAGATCCATGATGAGCTCATATTCGAGGTCCCTGAA
Organism: uncultured Spirochaetaceae bacterium; assembly: GCA_944389075.1. GTDB lineage: Bacteria > Spirochaetota > Spirochaetia > Sphaerochaetales > Sphaerochaetaceae > Ornithospirochaeta. The sequence goes on along the minus strand of CALXLA010000045.1, from coordinate 3,805 downwards.
GATGAGAAGGAAGAGGCGAAGCAGCTGATAAAGGAACTGATGGAGAATGCTGAGAAACTTTCTGTTCCTCTTCACGTATCGATAGAGGAAGGACAGTGCTGGGGGGCAATGCATTGATAGTCGGGCTTACAGGAAAAATGTGCGCAGGAAAGGATGCTTTTGCATCTCTTCTTCCAGAGGACCGCTTCGTTGTCATCGATGTGGATAAGCTCGGGCATAAGGTTCTTGAGGAGAACCACGGGCTTCTGGTTGAAGCTTTCGGAAGCTCGATCATATCACCTGATGGCACTGTGGACAGGAAAATTCTCGGACCTATTGTCTTCTCTGATCCTGCGAAGCTTAGGATTCTTGATGATATCACCCATCCATGGATGCGCTCTGAGGCTCTCAGACAGGCGAAAGATGCAGAGAATGCGGGCAAGGTCGCTGTCATAAATGCAGCTCTGCTTGAATCAATGGGATTTGTCGATCATTGCCAGCTTGTAATTCTGGTCACGGCTCCTCTTGATGTCCGGATGAAGAGGGCCATGGAGCGTAACGGGATGAGTCCTGGTGAGTTCATGAAGCGGGCAGAAGCCCAGAAGGATATAGGCCTTTCGCTTTTCTCCTCTGGACGCAGGGTAATTACCATAATCAATGACTCAACAAAGGATAGTCTTTCTCGACAAGTTGAAAATTGCTGTGGTATCATAAGATAAGAGGCGACAAAATGGGCAAAAAGATCCGTATCGTATTGCTGACGGTTACCGCAGTGGCTGCGGTATTCTCCTTTGCATTAATGCTTGATGTAAGACCAGGCAGTGACAGTACGGTTCTGAATGCCGCAAAAGACAGACAGTCTGAACCGCTTCTCTCTGTTTCCGAACCGCTTGAGACAGATCCGGGTACGATTGCTGCAGAAGAGGAAATGGCAGAGAAGGTCAAGGGAATACTCCTTGCTGATGATGAGTTCATTGGAAGCATTTCCGATCAGATCTATGATGGTGTTCCTGAAATGGTTGATTCCTGGCTTGCAGGAGAAGAGGGCGCTGCCATCCTTCAGACGCTTCAGGATAATGGTGTTGACGAGGCTGTCGCACGTATCGTCACAGAAGAGAATATCAATGCGATTGCCGAGCGCGTTGCGGCAAATCTCGGAACAAATGACAGTGAGGCATTCGCCGCCGCTGCAGATCGTCTTGCAAGGACTGTCGCAAGTCAGATCATCATACCTCAGATCCAGAGAGAGGTCGCAAGGAATACAGTCATCGATCTGTATAATGCCAATAAGGATGTCATCGCTGATGATGTCATCCGCAGAGCAGTTGCGGAGTATGCATCACTTACGGATGCTGAGAAACTGGAGCTTCTTTCCCTCGATTCCATTTATTATAAGTACAGTGATGGCATGTTCGCTGATGCTCTCAAGGCCCTTGAGGCGCTTCCTGCAGAAGAGAAGGCAAGGATCATATCGTTTGCCGAGACTGCAGATAAGTATTATCAGGAGAATCTGCCAGCTGTTGTCGAGGATATCAAGGCAGCTCTTGGTCCTGAAGAGACAATCGATGTAGAGAAGGAAGTCCTTGACCTCTATGACAAGTACAGATCCGCTCTTGTCTCTGACATGGTTGCAGATATTCTTGCCCAGTATGATGCGCTTACTACAGAAGAGAAGAAGGATGTACTTGGTATTGATATCGAGTCTGAAGTGCTCGCGCTCTATGACAAGTACAGCACAGCGCTGGCTGAGGATATCGCGGCATACATCAGTGCCAACTATCCTGATGAAGAGATAGATATCGAGTCTGAGATACTTGCTCTTTATGATCAATACAGGCCAGCACTCGCATATGATATGGCTACCGATATCCAGAAGCAGTATGATTCTCTTTCTGCAGAAGAGAAGGCTGCGGTTCTCGGAATCGATGTTGAGTCTGAAGTGCTTGCGCTCTATGACAAGTACTATGCGGCTCTCGCTGAGGACATCGCCGCATACATCCGCGCCAACTATCCTGATGAGGAGATAGATATCGAGTCTGAGATGCTCGCACTCTATGATGAGTACAGACCGGCACTCGCATACGATATGGCTTCTGACATCCAGAAGCAGTATGATACCCTTTCTGCTGAGGAGAAAGCCGAGGTTCTCGGAATCGATGTTGAGTCTGAGGTGCTTGCGCTGTATGACAAGTACTATACGGCTCTCGCTGAGGATATTGCGGCATACATAAGGGAAAACTATCCTGCAGAGAATATCGATCTTGAGTCTGAGATACTTGCTCTTTACGAGAAATACAAGACAGGACTTGCCGAGGATGTAATAGCGTACTGGAATGGCAATTCGCCAGCAGTCATGTCTGTTTCTCCCGATATTGAATCTGAAGTGCTTGCACTCTATGATAAATACAGGGCTGCTCTCGTTTCGGATATCATCGTTGATATCCTCAATGAGTATGATGCTCTTTCTACAGAGGCGAAGGCAGAACTTCTTGGAGTCGAAGGAATATCAGAGCAGGAAATTCTGGATCTCTATGAGAAGTACAGGACAGGGCTCGCTGAAGATGTCATAGCATATTGGAATGAAAACTATCCAAGCGAGACTGTAGCCATTGAAGATGAGATCCTTGCTCTCTATGAGAAATACAGGACAGCTCTTGCAGAGGATGTTATTGCATATGAGAATGCCAACTATCCTGATGCGGGAACAGATGTGGAAGCTGCAATCCTGACACTCTATCCTATCTATAAGGATGCACTTGCAGAAGATATGATCTCATATTTCAGGAATGCATATCCTGAGCAGGATGTAAGAGCGGAGGCTGTGGCTCTGTATGATGAATACAAGACTCAGATAGCAGAGGATGTAGCTTCCTATATTCAGGAGAACTATCCTGCAGAGCTTGATATCGAAAGTGAAGTGGTCTCTCTCTATGAAGCTAATAAGGCACAGATCGCTGAGGACATTGCTCAGTACATACTTGCTAATTATCCTGCAGAAGAGATCGATGTCAGAGCGGAAGCCGAGGCTGTCTACGAGGAGTATAAGGATGAGATCATCAACGCTGTCATAAGCTATATCGATGAGAATTATCAGAAAACAGTCAGTTCCTGGACTCCGATTTCGAATCCATCATTCTCATCAGGACCAATTCTTCCAGAAGATGCCGGGATTGATGAGTACCAGAGGGTACGCAGCGACATAAGGCAGAGCGAGGCAGCACGAGTGAGTTCACTATTTGCTGAATAACGGCGGCTATCCCCCTTGGGTGGAATCTTCCCCAAGGGTTTTTTTCTGCATTCAGTTCTGCACATGTCATTGATTTTCATTGCCTGTTTTTCATTTTATGCCTCGTCAGTATATTTTTTATAAGCTATACTTGATTAATAAATATTGTTTTATAATTTCATTTTATAAATGCAGGAACTAATCAAATGGCTAAAGATACGGATCGATATAATATAAATGCAGTTGAACGTTGCTTTCAGATAATGGATTTGCTGGCTTCAAAGCTTGAGGCAGTTTCAATTCAGGATGTCTGCGAGGCACTAGGCATCAACAGCAACATGGCTTTCAGGCTTCTGAGGACTATGGAGGATACCGGGTATCTCTCGAGGGATGCGAAGACAGGGCTGTACTCACTGTCCCTGAAGGTGCTGAAGCTCTCCCGCATGGCCCTGCAGTCCCTTGAGATCCGCAAATTCGCGATGCCGTATCTTGAGATGCTGTGGAGCAGCTTCCCGAAGGCGAACATCAATCTCGGGATGAGGAACGGCGATGAGATAATCATGGTGGACAGGATAGACGGCAACAGGCTGCCGCGCACTT
>CALXLA010000044.1 GCA_944389075.1 uncultured Spirochaetaceae bacterium | reverse complement strand
CGATAACAGACAGCGGGAGGCTGCTTGAGGAACTGAGGCGTGTAAGGGAAGAGGAAGCCGGAAGGGACAGGAACGAGTATATCCTGAATGACAACTGCTCTGCGGTGCCTATCAGGGATGGGGAAGGGAGGATAGTGGCGGCGATATCGGCGAGCGCATTGTCCCCCAACATGACGGAGGAAGAGATAGAGGGGACGATACCGCAGCTGAGGGAGACGGCGAACAGGATAAGTGCGCTCCTTGGGTATCAGGCCGTATAACATAAACATACCCATTTCCTTGACTTTTACAGTAAAACAATCGATATTTAGAGGTACGAAAATCTGAATAACAGGAGATTCTTATGAGCATTATCGAATTCATCGAAGCTAGAGAGATCCTTGACTCACGCGGTAATCCGACTGTTGAGGTTGATGTAATCCTTGAAGACGGTTCAATGGGCCGTGCTGCTGTACCTTCTGGTGCATCCACAGGTGTACACGAAGCTGTTGAGCTTCGCGATGGCGACAAGGGCCGTTTTGGTGGAAAGGGCGTTCTCAAGGCTGTAGACAATGTAAATAACATCATCGCTCCAGCTATCGAAGGCATGGACGCACTTGATCAGGTCGCAATTGACCGTGCGATGATCGAGCTTGATGGAACACCTAACAAGGCACGCCTCGGCGCAAATGCGATTCTTGGTGTTTCAATGGCTGTTGCACGTGCAGCTGCTGATTTCCTTGGTCTTCCACTCTTCAAGTATCTTGGTGCATATCATGCATGCGTACTTCCAGTTCCGATGGCAAACATCCTCAATGGCGGTGCTCATTCTGATAACAAGGTTGACTTCCAGGAATTCATGGTCATGCCAATCGGCGCACCTTCTGAAAGGGAAGCTGTAAGATGGGTTGCTGAAGTATTCCATGCTCTCAAGAGCGTTCTTAAGAAGAAGGGATACAACACAGGTGTTGGTGATGAAGGTGGTTTCGCACCAGATCTTCAGAGCAATGAAGAAGCTCTTGATGTGATCATGGAAGCTATCAAGAATGCTGGCTACACAGCAGGAAGAGATGGTGACTTCATGATTGCTCTCGACCCAGCTACATCTGAGCTCTATGACGAGAAGACAAAGAAGTACACACTCAAGTGGACAACAGGTGAGCAGCTCACATCAGAGCAGATGGTCGACCTCTGGGAGTCCTGGGTAAATAAGTATCCAATCATCTCTATCGAAGATGGTATGGCTGAAGACGACTGGGAAGGCTGGAAGATGCTTACAGACAGAATCGGTGACAGAGTCCAGCTTGTTGGCGATGACCTCTTCGTAACAAACACAGAGAGACTCAAGATGGGTCTTGAGAAGGGTGTTGCAAACTCCATCCTCATCAAGGTCAACCAGATCGGAACACTCACAGAGACATTCGAAGCAATCGACCTCGCACAGCGCAATGGCTACACAGCTATCGTATCTCACCGCTCAGGCGAGACAGAGGACAGCTTCATCGCAGACCTCGTAGTTGCTCTCCAGACTGGAGAAATCAAGACAGGTTCGATGAGCCGCTCCGACAGGCTTGCAAAGTACAACCAGCTTCTTAGAATCGAGGATTATCTCGGTGATACAGCTAAGTATGCTGGCCGCGATGCTTTCAGAGTTCTCTAAGCTATTGCGATATCTTCGGAAGGCAGTCTTCGGGCTGCCTTTTTTCTGTTATATGAATTTTTGTATCGCCAGCTGAAATTCATTTACTCTTTATAATTCAGCTCTCCTGAAATGCTTTATCTTCATGATATAATCTCGATATTGGGAGGATATTGTGAAAGGATTCTCGAAAATAGCATTTGTTCTTATGATGAGTCTTATGCTTCTCGCTGGCTGTCAGAGCCAGGTGGAAGAAGCGGCTACTGTTGTTGAGGCACCTGCGGAGACTGCTGTTCCTGCAGATATCCCTGCGGCACCTGTCCAGCAGACTGAAGAGGCAGCAGAAGATGCTGTTCCTGCAACAGAACCGGAACCTGCCGTACCAGCCGGTCCTGTGTCATCATCTTATAGCTATCATGGCTATACATTGGATATCCAGGCATATGATGGCTATGCAATCATCTCATATCCAGCAATCGTCACAAGAAGTGATGTGGATATGTATCTTGCTGAGATTTCGGCAGTGCTCCCTGATCTTGCATCGGATGTGACATATTCATTCGACAGTGATACAGAGCTTCGCCTTGTCTATCCAGAAGGTATCTCTTCTGAGGATCTCAGGGCTTATTCGGCTATCTTCGGCACGGGTGCGCTTGAAGCAGCCATTGCTCTTTATCCATCAGCCGATCCATATACAGTAGAGTTTGCATATGATGGCTATTCCGTAAGTCTTGATATCGCAGATGGCACAGCCACAATGGCATATCCAGCGGAGATCACTTCTTCTGATATGGAATCATTCTTCGCATACGAGAATTCCATGACCGCAGGTGCAGGCATTCTCAGTGGAGTGTATTACACGATTCCTGAAGATGGTCATGCTGTCTTCACATTCCCTGAAACAGATACAAGGGCAAGCGTAGTAGGCTTTGCGGCTATCGCTGTAAGCGACATGATTTCATTCTTCGGTGTTTGATTAATTCCATTTGTGAATCGGAGGCTTTCTTCGGAGAGCCTCTTTTTGCTGTGAAAAAATATCTCAACTGTTACTTTTCCGCACAGTTATATGCCAATATTTGTGTTTCTTTTTCCTCTATTAGCATCGAATTAACCTAGAAGCCAGAAATAGCTGTGATATTATTCTAAGTAATGCAGGATGCATTCACAAAAGGAGGAATCTTGTGAAACGCATATCCAGAATAAGACTTGTGTCTGTAATGGCAATATTACTTGCGGTACTTTTTTCATGTCAGACAACGGAACCTGTAGATACATTTATTCCAGAAATAACTGCATCATCTGAGCTGCCGGTCGTTTTATCGCAAAGCTATTATGATTATGAGGTCACAGTCTCTGCTGATGATGGTTCAGCTGTTGTGACATATCCGGAAAACGTGGTCACGATATCCGATGCAGAAGCTTTCCTTCGCTATGAAGCCGGAAAGCATGGGGAAGATGCAAGGCATATCATATATGACGTTTCGACTCCTGGAAAGATAATCCTTTCATATCCTAAGGGATCTTCTGCGGAAGAGCTAAGGAATACAGCAGGAATATTCCTTTCTGATATAGCTGAATATGTTGATTCGCTTTTTCCTCCAGCAGAGCCTGAGGCAATCGGAAATGAAGTAATTCAGGAGCCTGAGATCATTGAATATCAGGTACTTGGCTACACAGCAGAGTTCACAGTAGAGGATGGGAAGACAACGCTTGTTCTTCCACCTGTAGTGCTTGAGTCAGATGTAGATGGCTTCTTCGCATATGAGGTGGCCAAGTATGGTTCGTATGTTGATGGCATCTACTACAGATACACTGGCGATGCTGTAGAACTCACATATCCTGAGACGATAAGCAGGGAAGATGTAAAGTTGAATCTTCCTTTCATGGTTGATGATATTGCGGAGTATGCAGCAACGCTCGCAGCTCCGATTGTTGAAGAAACGGCAACCGTGGGAATTCAGATTACAGAGGAACCAGTCGCAGAAGAGCCTGTATCAGAGCCAGAAGTAATTACGTATCAGGTACTTGGATACATAGCTGAATTCACAGTAGAAGATGGGAAGACAACGCTTGCGCTTCCACCTGTGGTACTTGAGTCTGATGTCGATGGCTTCTTTGCATATGAGGTGGCCAAGTATGGTTCGTATGTTGATGGCATCTACTACAGATACACTGGCAATGCTGTAGAGCTTACATATCCTGAAACGATTACCAGAGAAGATGTGAAATCGAATCTTCCATACATGGTTGCGGATATTGAGGAGTATGCGGCAACACTTGCAGCTCCAATAGCTGAAGAATCTGTGATAGAGGTGTCAGAGCCAGCGGTGATAGCATCAGCTCCTGTTCTCGAAGAGCCTGAGATCATAGAGCCTCTGGTTGTCAGGTATGAATATCTAGGAAGTGATTTCATAGGTTATATCTACACAGGAGAGCTTCAGCTTATTCTTCCAGAGATAGTCACGGACAGCGATGTTGAGGGATTCTTTGCAAGCGAGGTAGAGAAGTATGGCTCGATGCTTGACGGAGTCTATTACAGATTCATCCCGGAAGGTGTCGCGATAAGCTATCCTGAGGATATTCCTATAGAGGAAATCAGGGATGTCTATGTACCGCTTCTTGCTGAGGATATCGTAGCTTACTGGGAATCCCTGAATGAGCCGGAAGTCCCTGTTGCAATTCCTGCTGAAGAACCAGTTTTGGAAATCGCTGAAGAATCTGCAGTTCCTGAGCCAGAGGTAATTGCATATCAGGTGCTCGGATACACAGCAGAATTCACGGTAGAGGATGGAAAGACAACGCTTGTTCTTCCACCTGTAGTGCTTGAGTCGGATGTAGACGGCTTCTTCGTATACGAGGTTGCTAAGTATGGTTCGTATGTTGATGGCATCTACTACAGATATACAGGCGATGCAGTCGAGCTCACATATCCTGAAACGATTACTAGGGAAGATGTGAAATTGAATCTTCCTTACATGGTCGCGGATATTGAAGAATATGCGTTAACACTTACAGCCTCAGCTGTAGATGAGAATATTGTTTCTGTTGAAGAGCTTTCTGTTCCTGAGGAAACAGTAGTTGTTGAAACAGCCTCTGAAGAGCCTGAAGTAATTGCATATCAGGTACTCGGATACACGGCAGAATTCACAGTAGAGGATGGAAAGACAACGCTCGCGCTTCCACCTGTAGTGCTTAAGTCAGATGTCGATGGCTTCTTCGCATACGAGGTTGCTAAATATGGCTCATATGTAGATGGGATCTACTACAGATACACAGGTGATGCTGTAGAACTCACATATCCTGAAACAATCACAAGGGAAGATGTAAAGTTGAATCTTCCTTACATGGTTAAGGATATTGAAGAATATGCAGCGATGCTTATAGTTGCTGTCGAGGAAACTACTCCTGAAGAACCCGTTGAGGTTGTCGAAGAAGCAGCTGCAGAGCCTGAAGAAGTAATTACGTATCAGGTGCTTGGATATACAGCAGAGTTCACAGTAGAGGATGGGAAGACAACGCTCGCGCTTCCACCTGTGGTGCTTGAGTCAGATGTAGATGGCTTCTTCGCATATGAGGTGGCCAAGTATGGCTCATATGTTGATGGAATCTATTATAGATACACTGGCGATGCAGTAGAGCTCACATATCCTGAGACGATTACAAGAGAGGATGTGAAAGCGAATCTTCCTTACATGGTCGATGATATTGCAGAGTATGCTGCAACACTTGCAGTTCCTGCAGAAGAACCAGAACCTGTAGTAATAGCATCAGCCCCGGTTCTCGCGGAACCTGAGATCATAGAGCCTCTGGTCGTGAGGTATGAATACCTTGGAAATGAGTTCACAGGTTATATCTACACAGGCGAGCTTCAGATGATCCTTCCCGAAATAGTCACGGATAGTGATATTGAAGGATTCTTTGCAAGCGAGGTAGAGAAATATGGCTCGATGCTTGACGGGGTCTATTACAGATTCATCCCGGAAGGTGTTGCGATAAGCTATCCTGAGGATATTCCTATAGAGGAAATCAGGGATGTCTATGTACCTCTTCTTGCTGAGGATATCGTTGCTTACTGGGAGTCCCTGAATGAGCCGGAAGCTGTTATTGCTGAAGAGTCTGTAGAAGAGCCAGAAGCTGGCCCTGCAGTAGAAGTTATCGCAGAACCGGAAGTGATTACTTATCAGGTGCTTGGATATACAGCAGAGTTCACAGTAGAAGATGGAAAGACAACGCTCGCGCTTCCACCGGTGGTGCTTGAGTCTGATGTCGATGGCTTCTTCGCATACGAGGTAGCTAAGTATGGTTCGTACGTTGATGGCATTTATTACAGATACACAGGCGATGCTGTGGAACTCACATATCCTGAAGCAATCACAAGAGAGGATGTGAAAGCAAATCTTCCATACATGGTCGCGGATATTGAAGAATATGCTGCAACACTTGTGATTACAGAAGAAACAGCACCTGTCGCAGAGACTTCTGTTCCCGAAGAGACAGTGAGTGCTGAAGAGCCTGAAGTAATTGCATATCAGGTACTCGGATACACGGCAGAATTCACGGTAGAGGACGGAAAGACGACACTTGCGCTTCCACCTGTAGTGCTTGAGTCAGATGTAGATGGCTTCTTCGCATACGAGGTAGCTAAGTATGGTTCGTACGTTGATGGCATTTATTACAGATACACAGGCGATGCAGTCGAGCTCACATATCCTGAAACGATTACTAGGGAAGATGTGAAATTGAATCTTCCTTACATGGTCGCGGATATTGAGGAATATGCTACAACGCTTATGGTTCCAGCAACTGAAGAAATTCCGGTTATGGAAGAATCAGTTCCGGTTGAAGAAGTTGCTGTTCCTGAGGAACCAGTTGCTGAAGAAGAGTCTGTTGAATATCCATTTGGTATTCAGCCGATAGTGAAGAATGATCAGGGAAGCGATGAATTCAATCTGATTGTCGTACATACGAATGACGTCCATGGCAGGATTGAAGAAGGCGATGGACTTATCGGATATTCAAGGCTTTCGACGCTTCTGAATATGGCAAGGGCAATGACTGATAATGTTCTTGTTCTTGATGCTGGCGATACATTCCATGGAACAGTGCTTGCTAATTATACGGAAGGGCAGACTGTAGCTGAAATCATGGATATGCTTGGGTATGATGCGATGGTTCCTGGCAATCATGATTTCAATTATGGATTCCAGCGTCTTCTGGATATTGATGCATGGACTGATGATAACGATTCTTTCAAAGTCCTTTCTGCGAATATCTCGGATGAGAGCGGGATGCTTTATTTCCAGCCGTATCAGATTTACAGTTTCAATGGATTTGATGTCTGTGTCATAGGTCTTACGACTCCTGATACGAAGCTGATGTCCCATCCTGCAAATACAGAAGGTGTGGAGTTCATATCCCAGGATATTATTGATAATGCGCAGAGAGCCATTGATGTCGCTCATGAAATCGCAGACTATGTGATCGTCCTTGGCCACATGGGGTTCGGGCCTTCGCTTCCTGAATCGATAACAAGCGCTGATATCGCATCTGCTGTCGATGGCATCGATCTGTTCATAGATGGACACAGTCATACTGCCATGGATGGTGGTGAGCGCGTGAATGGTACGCTTATCGTGTCGGCTGGCGAATATCTTGAGAATATCGGAGTCGTGGACATCCATGTGAAGGATGGTGAGGCTGTATCGGAGGATGCATTCCTCATAACAGCTGATGATGTTGGGACACCTGCCGAGAGCAGCTTCTTCGCATCGATGGGCATCAAGTCGGTTCTTTCCGATCCTGAGGTCGATGAGTATGTTTCCGGAAAGCAGGCAGAGCTTGATTCTGTTCTTGGCAGATCCATCGGATATCTGCCGATGAATCTCAATGGAGAGCGTGAGGACGTAAGGACCAGAAAGACGAATCTCTCCAAGATGATCTGCGATGCGATGACTCAGGAAAGCGGAGCTGACTTCTCGATAATAAATGGCGGATCGATAAGGGCTTCCCTTGAAGCTGGTCCGATTACAGCTGGCGATATCCTGGAGGTGCTTCCGTTTGAGAATATCATAGTGACATGCGAAGTAACTCCTGCCGATATCTATAAGATTCTCGAGCTTGGATATTCCAATCTTCCGGAGAGCGCAGGTGCATTCACCCAGACAGATCTGAAGATCGTCTATTCGCCTTCAGCATCTCAGGGAGAGAGAATCAGGAGGGTATACCTTGATGATGTCCTTCTTGACCGCAGTGATGACGAGACTGTCTATGTGGTTGCTACCAATGACTTCCTCGCGGCAGGTGGTGATGATTTCGAGTTCGGCCAGAAGCTCTCGGAAGGGCGCTTGATAAGCGAGGTATTCCAGGAGTATCTGGAGAAGCTGTATTGATTCCTGAATCCCCCGGCCGGGGGATTCTTGATTTACATTCCTTTTTGATACTATCCTCAACTCATGGAAATCGGTATCTACGGATTAGGAAGATTCGGAACATTCTGGGCAGGATGTCTTGCCAAGGCAGGCTGTGATGTCGTCGCATACTCACGCAGCGAGCATCCGCTCCCGGAAGGAGTGAGACGCGGAACAGAAGATGAAGTGCTGAATTCGGAGTATCTTTTCTTCGCTGTTTCGATATCCGCATTCGAAGATGTGCTCAGGAGAACCGCATCGAGAATCGGAAGGAATACTGTCGTCATGGATACATGTTCCGTCAAGATCTATCCGCGAAGATGGATGAAGGAGTATGTTTCTCCTGAGAATTTCATGATCGCAACCCATCCTATGTTCGGTCCCGATTCCGGTGCGCATGGCCTGAAAGGTCTCCCTGTCGTCATGTGCCCTGTCACGACCACTGATGATGACAGATACCGCAATATAAAGAAGCTTTTCGAGAATATGGAGCTCACTGTCCTTGAGATGAGCGCTGAAAGACATGATGAGGAAGCCGCATATTCCCAGGGCGTGACGCACTTTGTCGGACGAACGCTTGATGCTATGGGAATGAAGCCGACTCCGATAGCAACACAGGGCTACAGGTCACTGATGACTATCGTAGAGCAGACATGCAATGACCCGATGCAGCTTTTCTATGATCTTCAGCGGTACAATCCATATGCAAAGGAGATGAGGCTTTCGCTGCAGGTCGCAATCGAGAAGGTCCTCAATGCCCTTAGAAGAGAGGAAGAGGATTGAACATATTTATCTATACCCTTGGCTGCAGACTGAATCAGGCAGAGAGCGAATCGATTGCCGATCGTTTCCATAAGGCAGGTTTTACGCTTTCATCTGCCGATGATGCAGATATAGTGATAGTCAATTCATGCACAGTCACAAGCAAGGCAGAGCAGAAAGCCAGGCGCATGATACGTCTTTTCGCAAAACATGCGGAAGTGATTGTGACAGGCTGCTATGCTCAGCTCGCTGAAGATGAGATACTTTCGCTTTCAGATAAGGTTACTGTCTTCTCACTGAAGGAGAAGGCCTCGCTCCTGTCTCTTCCAGATCATATAAAGAGCGCAGTGCACTCAGGGCTTTCAATCCATGATGCCATAGTCTCGTTTACAACAAGATCCACGGATCTGTTCGCATTCGATGCTTCTTCATTTGAGTATCACTCGCGTGCATATCTGAAGGTTCAGGATGGCTGTGACAATAACTGCGGTTATTGCAGGACGACGATCGCAAGGGGCAGCAGCGTATCGCTCGATGCTGATGAGGTCGTGAAGAGGGCGAAGGCCATTGAGGAGTCAGGGTTCCATGAGATCATGCTTACAGGTGTCAATCTCACGATGTATGACCATGATGGAGATGGCCTTGGAGGACTGGTGGAGAAGCTTCTGGCCGCTCTTGGCGATGGAATGAGGATAAGGCTTTCCTCTATGGAGCCGGATCATGTCGATGACAGACTGCTTGCAACGCTGAAGGACAGGAGAATGCAGCCTCACTTCCATATACCAATACAGACGGCATCTCCTTATGTCCTCAGGAGAGCTGGAAGAGTATATTCGATTGAGCATGTGCAGTACATCATAGAGAAGATGAGGGAATTCAAGGATGATCCATTCATCGCATGTGATGTAATAGCAGGGCTTCCGGGTGAGTCTGAGAAGGATTTCATGATGACTTATGATTTTCTTGAGAGAAACAAGTTTGCTGCGATGCATGTCTTTCCTTATTCTCCGAGAAAAGGTACGCCGCTTTATGGCGCAAAGGACAGAGTAGAGGAGAGAGTCAGGGATGAAAGGGCTTCCGTGCTTCGCTCGCTTTCAAAGAGGCTCAGCAGTGAATATGTCGGAAGACAGCTTGGCAAGACTGTCGAGATCCTTGCGGAGAAGGGGAATTCCGGTACTACAGGAAACTATCTGAAAGCAGGAATAGCCCTCCCTGCAGGCCGTGCTGCTGTAGAGGGCATGCTTTACGAAGGAGTCATAACATCTGTGGATCCTGTTATCGTTTCGGTAGGGCCTTAGGCTTCACCTTGATTTCAGGAGTGGCTGTTATGACAAGCGAATTGGCCGGAATGTCGTTCTTTATCCATGCATTCGATGCGATGGTCGAACCGCTGCCGATTGTGACATCCCCGAGTATTGTGGCATTTGCGTAGATCGTGACATTGTCCTCTATCGTAGGATGTCTCTTCGCTCCTTCGAGCAGTGTTCCGCATCCGTGCTTCGGGATGGAAAGAGCTCCCAGCGTGACACCCTGATAAAGTTTCACATTGTTGCCTATTATGGTTGTCTCTCCGATTACGACACCTGTTCCATGGTCGATGAAGAAGCTTTCGCCGATCTCCGCGCCAGGATGGATATCTATTCCGGTTCTCTGATGGATCACCTCATTCATCATTCTGGGAACAAGTGGAACGCCTCTCCTGAAAAGGAAGTGAGCGACCCTGTGCACTGTTATGGCCTTCATTGCAGGGTAGCAAAGGATCACTTCGTGGACATTGCGTGCGGCAGGGTCCCCCATGTATCCAGCCTCAGCGTCTTTCTTCAATAGAAGCCTTATCCTCGGAAGCTCTTCGCAGAGCGCATCGACATGCTCTGTCGCAAGGTTCATGGCCCATGATGCACTATGCTCTCTATGCTCATATGACAGTGCCTGCTTTATCGAATCATGAAGGAGCCTTGTGAACATCTCCATGTTGTATTCTATTATGCTTCTGAGGTTCTCTATTCCGCCTGTGCCCTGGCGTCCAGGAAAGAACAGCAGCGATAGAAGCTCTTCCATCTTCTCTATGTCCTGCATCTTGGGCAGGGTATTTTCCCTTCCTGTCTCATTTCTCGATGCGCGGGAGAATGATGTGAGGAACGAATCAACGAATCTGTCTGAATTGTACATAGCCGCATGATACCCAATAAGCTGATGCTTTGGTAGCATGACTTGATGAAAGCGAGCTGAAAAAAAGATACAATACAGAATATGGCAGTCAAGGATGTTGTATTGGACTTCCTCATCAGGAATGAGGGCAAGCATGTTTCAGGCCAGATGATATCGGAGGGAATCGGATGCTCAAGGATGGCTGTATCGAAAAGCGTGCAGTCCCTGATAGCCGATGGCTATGATATCAGGGCATCGAAGAAGCTCGGCTATATCTACCAGTCGGGGGATGTGCTTTCTGAGAAGACTCTTGCCATTGCATTCGGGGAACTGCCAGTCTACTACTATCCTGAAACCACGAGCACATTCGCAGAGGCAAGGAAGCTTCTGGCCTCAGGCGTAAAGTCTCCTTTCTGCACAGTCGCCGCGATGCAGACTGGTGGCAGAGGAAGGCTTGGTCGTTCCTTTTTCTCTCCGAAAGGCGGGCTGTATCTCTGCCTGACGATGGCTGGAAGCAGCATCACGCGCCCAGATATGGTCACGATATCCGCGGCAGTTGCTGTGTCTGAGAGCATTGAGGCCCTCACAGGCAGAAAGACCGCTATAAAATGGGTAAATGATATATACCTTGATGGAAGGAAGATCGTCGGGATCCTTACAGAGGGAATCGTCAATATGGAGCTCGGAGGCTTAGATGAGGTGATTGTCGGAATCGGCGTGAATCTATCAGGTACTGAGGATGAGATACCAGAGGATCTCAGGGGCAAGATGGGATTCATATATCAGGATTGTCCGCCTGCTGTTTCCCGGGCTGCGCTTGCCGCTGATATCTCAAAGCGCCTTCTTGATATCCAGGGTACTGATTTCATCAGTCTCTACAGGGAAAGGTGCTTTGTCATAGGCCGGGAGGTGACTGTCATCAAGGCCGGGAAAATGATTCAGGCCTATGCATATGGACTGGATGATGCCGGTCATCTTCTCGTCAGATATACCGATGGAAGGGAAGAGGTTCTTTCCTCTGGAGAGGTATCTTTACGTATCTGAACTTTTTAATGTAGTCTGCTATATACGGAGAATAACATGCTTGAAGAGCTTAAATATGCCTGGAAAGAGGCTATAGAGAATGAACTGAAGGCTATTGCAGGTACTGATGATATACCGCAGCTTGCAATCGGGCAGCCACCTAAGAGCGAGATGGGCGATGTCGCTTTCCCGCTTTTCCCTTATGCCAAAGCACTGAAGATGGCACCTCAGAAGATCGCAGAAGCTGTTGCTGAACGCCTTGGCGATGATCATCCTGCTGGAGAGATTGTGCTTGCAGGTCCTTATCTGAATGTCCGCTTCGATATCCCTAAGCTCGCAGATGCGATCCTCAGCAGGGCTGAGAATGAAGGTTCTGCGTATGGACACAATGAGTCAGGCAAGGGACGCAAGGTGATGATCGAGTTCTCATGTCCGAATACCAACAAGCCTCTTCATCTTGGACATATGAGGAATGATGCATTGGGACAGGCTGTATCATCTCTCATTTCCGCAACTGGCGCTGATGTGATGAAAGTCAATCTCATCAACAACAGGGGTGTCCATATCTGCAAGTCGATGCTTGCCTATAAGCTCTTCGGCAATGGGGAGACTCCGGAGTCGACAGGAGAGAAGGGCGATCATTTCGTCGGACGATACTACGTGCGCTTTGCCCAGTGGGAGAAGGAAGCCGGGGACGATACTCCAGACCAGATGGCCCAGCAGATGCTCAGGGACTGGGAAGCAGGGGATCCTGAGGTAAGGGCACTCTGGGAGAAGATGAACAAGTGGACGCTTGATGGTGTTGCCGAGACTTACAGGAATACAGGCATATCATTCGATAAGCTTTATTATGAGAGCGATACATATAAGCTTGGACGCGAAGAGGTCATGAAAGGCCTCGATATGGGCATATTCCAGAGGGAAGAGGATGGTTCTGTCCAGATAGACCTCGCTCCGATAGGATTGGATAAGAAGGTCCTTCTCCGCCGTGATGGGACGACTCTCTATATGACCCAGGATATCGGTACAGCTGTCAAACGCCATGATGACTGGCCTTTTGATTCCCTTATCTACGTCGTCGCTTCCGAGCAGAACTATCATTTCAAGGTCCTGTTCTATGTCCTGAAGTGTCTTGGCTACAAGTGGGCTGATGAGCTCCATCACCTTTCTTATGGCATGGTCAATCTTCCAGATGGAAAGATGAAGTCAAGGGAAGGCACTGTCGTAGATGCTGACGATCTCCTTGCAGAGCTCACTCAGCTTGCGAAAGAAGAGATAATCAGCAAGGGAAGGGAAGCTGAGGTCGATGATGTTGATGAGACTGCCCACAAGATCGCGCTTGGAGCCCTCAACTACTTCCTTCTTCAGGTCCAGCCGCAGCGCGATATGATCTTCAATCCTAAGGAATCTATCTCTTTCAGCGGTAATACGGGACCTTATCTTCAGTACACATGCGCACGCATTTCATCGATTCTTCGCAAGTTCGACAAGGATGCGTTCGCAGGCGTGACTTCTGATTGCTCCCTGCTTACAGTCGATGATGAGAAGGAACTCCTCAAGCTCATCGCATCTTTCCCGTCCCAGGTCAGGAAAGCAGCTGATACATTCGATCCGAGTATAATCGCCGCGTTCCTGTATGATGCTGCGAAGACATTCAGCCATTACTATCATGACAATCAGATACTCAAAGCCGATACGAAGGAGCTTGTCGTTTCGAGAGTAAGGCTTGTTTCCGCGCTTCTCGGCGTCATGAAGAATGCCTTTGCGCTTATAGGTATACCATTCCTCGAATCTATGTGATGATCAGATGCCCTGCCTGTCATGATTGGCAGGGCATTTCCATGCATTGGATAGCAGATTTCATTTTTATGCATAAAAATTCAGATTTGGCATGGGGAACTCTTGGCTAAACCGAAATGATTTTGTATAAAAATACAGACTTCCATTGCAAGGAGAAATATTATGAAGAGATTTTCAAGATTTATCGTGCTTTTCTCTATGCTGATTGCAGCTGCAGGGCTGGCTTTCGCATCAGGAGCTGGCGAAAGCGAGTCTGTGCTGGATAGAATCAACAGGACTGGAAAGCTTGTTGTCGGTACAGAGGCCCAGTATGCTCCATATGAGTTCAAGGATATGGATGCCAATATAGTTGGCTGCGATATGTTCCTCGCTCAGGAAATCGCTGATGCGCTTGGCGTCAATCTCGAAATCGTCGATATGGCATTCGATGGCATCATCCCTGCTATTCAGGCAGGTCAGGTTGATCTTGGAATCGCGGCCTTCACGAATACTCCAGAGAGAGCAGAAGTCATAGATTTCTCCGATATCTATGAGGAGAGCCTCCAGTATCTTGTCGTTGCCACAGGCAATGAGAATGTATATACATCTCCTGAATCCCTTGCGGGACTCAAGGTTGGTGCGCAGAGGGGTACAATCCAGTCTCAGCTCATCCGCAAGGTCTTCCCTGATTCCGAGCTTTTCGAGCTCGCAAAGTATCCTGAGCTGGCAATCGAAGTGCAGAATGGCAACATCGCGGGACTTGTCGTTGATGCGGCTGTAGGTGATTCGATCATAGCATCAAGCGATGGCAAGCTCACAATTGCCAACTATACATTCGATTCCGAGGAAGCCAGATTCGGCAAGTCAATCATCATCCAGAAGGGAAATGAGGACCTGAAGGCGGAGGTCAACAAGGTAATCGCAAGGGTTCTCAGCGATGGGTCCTATCAGAAAGCCTGGGATGAGGCAGTCGCCCTCCAGAAAGAGCTTGGTCTCTGATTATGGGATTCTTTGCGCAAATCGCCGCAATACTTGAAAGATACACGCCTTTCTTCATGGAAGGCGTGAAGAATACTCTCATCATAGCGGCTCTGAGCGTCGTGCTTGGTCTTATCTTCGGTACGCTTATGGCAGTGATGAGGATGTGCAGGATCAAGCCGCTCAAATGGATAGCTGTCGCATATATCGAATTTATACGCGGAACACCGCTGATGGTCCAGCTCATGTTCATTTTCTATGGACTTCCGATGATAGGGATAACATTCCCCGATGTTTCATGGATCCCCAATTTCTCAAGATTCATGGCTGGAATCGTCGCAATGAGCATGAACAGCTGCGCATATATCGCTGAGGTCATCAGATCCGGGATACAGGCGGTTGATTCCGGGCAGATGGAGGCCGCAAGAAGCATCGGATTCAGATATAGGGAATCGATGACGCTTGTCATCCTCCCTCAGGCTGTGAAGAACATACTCCCGGCTCTGGGCAATGAATTCGTGACAGTCATCAAGGAGTCATCGATTGTTTCTGTGATTGGAATCGCGGACCTGATGTTCCGTACGAATGATGTCATTGCAGTCACATACAGAAGCCTTCCATGTCTTGCGATTGCGGCATGCATTTATTTCGTCATGACATTCATCGGAGGCAGATTCATAGCGCTTCTTGAAAAGAGGATGAGACATGAGCGGGCATAGCATTATACAGGTGAGGAATCTATCCAAGAGCTTCGGGAAGAATCTGGTCCTCAATGAAATCTCCACGGATTTCGAAAAGAACAAGGTGGTCTCGATAATCGGACCTTCTGGCGGTGGCAAGAGCACGTTCCTGAGATGCCTGAATCTTCTTGAGATACCGACATCCGGACAGATCATATTCGATGGTACCGATCTCTGTGCGAAGGATGTCGATATCAACAAGCAGAGGCAGAGGATTGGCATGGTATTCCAGCACTTCAATCTGTTCAACAACATGAATGTGATGAGGAATCTCACAGTTGCTCCTGTCAGGATTCTCGGTATGGAGAAGGAAGAAGCTGAGGCAAAGGCCATCAAGCTCCTGAAGCGGCTGGGACTTGAAGATAAGGCCAGTTCCTATCCTTCGCAGCTCTCCGGGGGACAGAAGCAGAGGATTGCCATTGTCAGGTCCCTTATGATGGAGCCGGATGTCATGCTTTTCGATGAGCCCACATCTGCGCTCGATCCAGAGATGATCGGCGAGGTGCTTGATGTCATGAAGATGCTTGCATCTGCTGGCATGACCATGATAATCGTCACTCATGAGATGCGCTTTGCACGTGAGGTGAGCAACCGCATACTTTTCCTTGATGGCGGGCGGATTGATGAGGACAGGCCTGCCGATGAGTTCTTTGACAGCCCGAGGAGTCCGAGGCTGATAAGCTTCCTCGATAAAGTTCTTTAAGGTGTAATATGATTAAGGATTATCTTTTCAGATATGGAAGTTCTGAGCTTTCCATCCCAATAGATGATGCGCAGGTGATAGGCGTTATCGAGGGCAACAGTACGGAGACTCTCTCTGATATAAGGGAAGAGCTGTTCAGGGCGCTTGACAATCCGATAGGAACGGAACCGCTTTCCGTCATTGCGTCATCAGCAGGCAGGATAGCGATCGTCATCAGCGATATGACGCGCTTCTGGATGCGCCAGGATCTTTTCGTGCCGGGAATCATAAGCTATCTTGTCGACAGATGCGGCAAGAACTATGAAGATCTTGAGATCATTGTCGCTACGGGTACACATGAGGGAGGTTCCGAAGAGGATCTCATGAAGCTTGTGACTCCTGATGTCTTCCGCAAGGTGAAGACGGTTAACCATGATTGCAGGGCTCTCGATCTTGCATATCTTGGTACAACGAGCTATAAGACCCCGGTATATGTGAACAAGGATGCGGCAGACGCTGATCTCGTCATATGTCTCGGGGCTGCCACATATCATGTGATGGCTGGATTCGGAGGGGGCAGGAAGAGCATACTTCCGGGAATCTCAGGACTTGAGACAATCAAGCACAACCATGCCTACAGCCTTGCTCCTGATAAGTTCGTGACGAATCCCGAAATCGGGAATGGCGTTCTCGACGGCAATCCTCTCAATGAGGATATGTGCGAGGCTGCTGCCATGATGAAGAATCTTTTCATGATAAATCTTGTCACTGATTCGGAGTTCAGGCCGGCGGCCATCTATGCTGGACACTGGAAGAAATCATGGGAGAAGGCATGCAGCCGCGTCAGGGAAATCTATACGGTGCCGATAGACAGGAAAGCAGATGTAGTCATCACGAGCTGCGGTGGATTCCCGAAGGATGAATCGCTTTATCAGGGAACAAAAGCTGTCGATAATGTCATATCAGCACTCAAGGATGGCGGTACATTGATACTTCTCCTTGAGGGCAGGAATGGCGGTGGAAGCCCGGATTATTTCGATTGGATAGGTCCTCTTGTCGATGGAACCTTCGAGGAGAAGCTGAGGACAGAGTTCACAGTTGGCGGATATATCTTCTTCCTCAACTGCGAGCAGGCTTCCAGATTCCGGATACTTATGTATTCGTCGATCCCCAGGGAGACAGTCGCTCCTATGGGAATCAGGGCATATGATGATATGTCCGAGCTTCTTGCGGATGCGGATCTTGAAGGCAAGAGCATCTATGTGATTCCATATGGTTCGACCGTGCTTCCGGAAGTCAATAAGTGAGGTGGATATATGCCTGAATTGAGCAGAAGAGTAGGAGAGTTCACGGATTCCGTGATAAGGAGGATGACGCGCATAAGCGATGGATGCCCGGGAAGCATCAATCTTTCGCAGGGATTTCCGGACTTTGATCCTCCGAAGGAGCTTCTTGATGCGCTTGCGGAAGCCGCATACAAGGGACCGCATCAGTATTCAATCACATTCGGTGCGGAGAATTTCCGCGAGGCGCTGGCTTTGAAGGCTGCGAAGACGCTGAAGCGCACAATCGACCCGGAGAAGGAGATTGTCGTGACATGTGGCGGCACGGAAGCGATGATGTGCGCTATGATGACGATCTGCAATCCTGGTGATAAGGTCATGGTTTTCTCTCCTTTCTATGAGAACTATGGAGCCGATGCGATTCTCTCTGGCGCCGAGCCGATCTACATACCGCTGGTTCCTCCTGAATATTCCTTTGATATCTCCCTTATCGAGGATGGATTCAGACAGGGTGCAAAAGCAATCATAGTCTGCAATCCATCGAATCCCTGTGGCAAGGTATTCACCAGGGAAGAGCTTTCCGCGATTGGGGAACTTGCTCTCAGATATGACGCATTCGTCGTTACAGATGAAGTCTATGAGCATATAATCTATGCGCCGAATGTCCATGTGGCAGCTGCATCGCTTCCGGGAATGTTCGATCATACCATAACATGCAGCTCGCTTTCGAAGACATATTCGATAACAGGCTGGAGGCTCGGATATCTCATCGGGCCAGAGGACGTGATCGAAGCTGCGAAGAAAGTCCATGACTTCCTTACTGTAGGAGCTGCGGCTCCGCTTCAGGAAGCGGCTGTGGCAGGACTTACGCTTCCTGACAGCTACTATTCTGATCTGCAGGAGCTTTATACGAGGAAACGCGATCATTTCCTTGCTGGCCTCGACAGGATAGGACTTAAGCACAATGTGCCGCAGGGCTCCTATTTTGTCCTTGTCGATATATCGGATTTCCTTGAGCTTGATGAATTCAGGGGATGGACCGATCTTGAGTTCTGCGAGTGGATGGTCACGAATATCGGAGTGGCTGCGGTTCCTGGATCCAGCTTCTTCAGGGAAGATGTGAACAATCTCATCAGGCTGCATTTCGCAAGGTCAGAGAAGACTCTTGACGAAGCGCTTGAGAGACTTGGAAAGCTTGGGGCCTTGCTCAGGCGATGATCCGGGCAGGCATCATCTGATGCCCGACTTCCCCAGGAATTCGATATACTTTCCTGCGATTCCCTCAATATCCTCATGCTGGCCCTCTAGCTCTGACAGGAGCTTGTCGGTAAGGAGCGCAGAGAACAGCTCCGGAATCATTCTGGAGCTGTATCCATAGCTCGTGAGTATGACATCAATCTGGCCATGGATCATGAGCTTGACGGCTCTTGCTTCCTCCTCGGCAGCCGGCATTGAGAATCTGAGCGAGAATACTGTCCTCAGATAAGGAAGGATCTCCGCATCGGTGAATATATCCTGCCAGGCTTTTGCCGCTGTCCTGAGCGCATCTGGTCCGAGGGATAGCCTGAAGCCTTTTGCCATCAGCCTGCTGTGCCCATATCGGAAGGCTTCTTCAATGATTTCCTCTTTGCTCTCAAACCAGTGGTAGATGCTTGATTTGTTGATTCCAAGTCTTTTCGCTAGCTCTGACATGGAAAGCTTGTCTATTCCGTCATATGCGATTATGTCCAGTGCTTCTTTCAGGATGTCTTCCTTTGAATGGATCTTCATATGGATATGATATCAAACGAACGTTTGTTTATAAATCATTTATTTTCCGTTTTTCCGCGTTTTTCCTGGAAGAAGGTATTCCACTTTCATGGCAGATAGGGTAGAACACACTGGAAATCAAAACTAAAGGAAAGAACATGTACGCACTTGTTGAAATCCTCGGCAGGCAGTATAAGGCTGAAGAGGGAAAGAAGCTTACGGTTGACAGGCTGAACCTTGAGGAAGGTTCTTCCTATGAAATCGAGAAGGTTCTGGCTGTAGTAGATGGTGAGACTGCAAAGTTCGGCACGCCTTATGTCGAAGGTGCGAAGGTCACAGCTACTGTAGGTTCAGAGTTCAGAGGTGAGAAGGTGAAGGTCTACAAGTTCCACAGAAGAAAGGGTTACAGAAGGACTCAGGGACACAGAGAGACTTATACCACAATCACGATTGACAAGATCGAAGGCTAAGGAGGAAGAGAGATGGCACATAAGAAAGGTGGCGGATCTTCCCGCAACGGACGCGATTCGAACGCACAGCGCCTTGGCGTCAAGAGATTTGGTGGACAGCTTGTCAAGGCTGGAGAGGTTATCGTAAGGCAGAGAGGAACGAAGATCCATCCGGGTGAGAACTGCGGATGCGGCAAGGACTACACACTCTTTGCTAAGGTCGCAGGCACTGTTAAGTTCCATGACAGGAAGAACAGGAAGTACTGCTCGATCGTAGAGGTCAAGGCCGAGTAACCGATGTTCGGCTTCTCCGACGAAACATATATTGATGTCGCTTCCGGCGATGGCGGGCACGGATGTGTTTCCTTCCGCCGGGAGAAATTCGTCCCCAAAGGCGGACCTGACGGTGGTGATGGTGGCCGAGGCGGGGACGTTGTCTTTGTCGTAAGGGACAACCTGAGAACTCTCGGCCATCTTAAGCTGATCAGGAATTTCCGCGCAGAGAATGGCCGTTCAGGACAGGGCGCAAGGTGTGCTGGCCGCAATGGCAGGGATGTCGAGATTCCGGTACCTCCGGGGACTGTAATCAAGAATGCGGCGACTGGCGAGGTGATAAAGGATCTTACCGGCCTCGACAGGTTTGTGTTCCTTGAAGGTGGCAGGGGCGGACTTGGTAACTGGCATTTCCGCAATGCAGTAAGACAGACACCGCGTTTCGCGCAGCCCGGCGAGAAGGGCAGCGAGATGAGGGTAGGCCTTGAGTTACAGATCATCGCGGATATAGGGCTCGTAGGCTTCCCTAATGCTGGAAAGTCATCGCTCATCAATCTCTTCACCAATGCGCGCTCGAAAGTCGCAGGCTATCCGTTCACGACGAAGATCCCTGTTCTCGGTGTCCTCAGGGAAGGAGATCAGGATGTTGTCATCGCGGATATCCCGGGAATCATCGAAGGGGCAAGTGAAGGTGCCGGAATGGGCTTCAAGTTCCTCCGTCATATATCGCGCACGAATGGACTCTGCTATATGGTGGATCTTTCCGATGATAACTATCTGACAGCCTATGATGTCCTTTCATCTGAGCTGGCAGCCTACAGCGAAGAGCTTGCCGGTAAGAAGAAGATCCTCATTGGTACCAAGATAGATGAGGAAGGCGCTGAAGAGCGTTTTGCCGAGCTTTCAGCGAAGTATGGTGGCGATATGACTGTGCTTCCGCTTTCGATATACATGGATGACCTTGTAGAGAAGGTGAAATGGGAGCTTTTCAGGCTTGCTGTTCCGGAAAAGCCGGATTATGGCGGCTTCACATCCCGTCCAGATAACGATGCATACTACAGGGAGTCCGATGAAGAGTAGGACCGCGCTTTTCGGAGGTACATTCGATCCTCCGCATCGCGGTCATCTCCATATCTTCCATCAGGTCGCGCTTCTTGGCAGATTCTCATCCCTCATTGTGATTCCTGCACGCATATCGAACTTCAAGCAGGGAAGCCATCCTGCATCCTTTGATGACAGATTCGCAATGGTATCGCTTCTTGCTGATGATTACAGGAAAGAATATCCGGATGATGATCTTGAGATCATTGTCTCCGATTATGAAGGCAGGAAAGAAGGGGTGAGCTATACATCCGATACTGTCCGTCATTTCTTCGATGATTACAGTTTTGACGGCAAGGTTGATTTCATCATCGGCGATGATCATCTGGCTGCTCTTGAGCATTGGCATGACTGGGAATATCTTCATGCGCATGTGCGCTTCATCTGCTTCACAAGAGAGGAAGGGAAGCATGATGCTCCTGACAACACTGAATGCATCCATAGTCCTGTCGTGCATGCATCCAGCTCTGAGATCCGCTCAGGTTCTCCAGAAATGCTCACGGAATCCGTAAGGAGGTACATAGATGGCCATCAGCTATACAGAGCTTTGCGATAAAGTGCAGTCAAGACTTCCGGAAAAGAGGATGAGGCATTCGCTGGGAGTTGCGACTGTATCTGCAGAGCTTGCGGATCGTTTTCTTCTCGACAGCAGTGTAGCTTCGTATATCGCCATATATCATGATGCATACAGATACTCATGCGATGAGTCCACTCCTGATTATTGCAGGAAGCATGGCATTGATGTCTTTCCAGAGGAAGAGAATGAGCCGATGCTCCTTCATGGTGCGCTTGCAGCTGTTCATTTCGATGAGGATGCGGAAGACAGTCTTCCTGATT
Source organism: uncultured Spirochaetaceae bacterium (assembly GCA_944389075.1). Lineage (GTDB taxonomy): Bacteria > Spirochaetota > Spirochaetia > Sphaerochaetales > Sphaerochaetaceae > Ornithospirochaeta. The sequence continues at coordinate 68,535 of CALXLA010000044.1, read as the reverse complement.
TCTACAAGCTTGCAGTCCGTCATCACACACTTGGATCCGATGAGATGGGCGTATATGGCGCGATATGCTATATAGCGGATTATACAGAACCCGGCAGGAAGCATCTTGATGACGATGACAGACAGCATATATTCTCATCCCCGACTCTTGAGGAGATGATTATCCGGATAATGGACATGCAGCGCTCTTATTTCGAGAGAGTGGGGAAGAAAGAGGCCGTTGTATCCATCAGACTGTATGAGAAGCTCAAGTCAGGCTTCAGATTCTGATTCAGGGTAGTGCCTTATATCGCCATCTGGTGTCTCGATAGCATAGATTCCGTTCTCAAAGGCAATTATGTGATTATCTGTAAGTGCGACTTTGCCGCCGCCTTCCGGAAGGTCTATCGTGTACTGAGGCAGCGCTAGTCCTGAAAGCTCTCTCCTCAGTATCCTGTCTATTTCAAGCCCTTTTCTTATTGATGCCCTGAGATGTGCCGTTCCTTTTACCAGATCTCCCTGGAAAAGATAGTATGGCTTTATCCGGTGCATCAGGAGGTCATTGCACAGCTTTATCAGAGTCTCTGCATCATCGTTGACTCCTTTCAGGAGGACTGTCTGGTTCATTGCGGGAATCCCGAGAGAAAGGAAGCCTTCGACGGCATGCATCGCCTCTTCTGTCAGCTCATCAGGATGATTGAACTGGGTCATCAGGTAATATGGGGCCCCTGTCTGGTTTTCCCTTATGACATTGAAGAGATCTTCGGTGAATCTGTCAGGCTGTACTGCGACAGCTCGGGTACACAGCCTGAGGATGATATCAGGTCTTGCGGCCTTGAATGATGATAGGAGCTTGCCGAGTCTCTCATCTGAGAGCGTGAAGAGATCTCCTCCAGTCAGAAGCACCTCGCGTATTTCGGTGTGCTTCGCAAGATATTCTGCTGCTTTTCTTATATCCTCGTCTGATGCAGGACCTGTCATCGAACCTGTGAATCTGCGTCTGAAGCAGTGCCTGCAGTATGAGAAGCATCTGTCTGTCGTGAGGAATGCGGCTCTGTTCGTGTATCTGTGTATGAGGCGTTCTGTTCCCTCGTGCTTCTTCTCTTCCTGAGGATCGAGCGTACCGATATCATCGGTGTTTTCCCTTGATGATGGGACAAACTGGCGTCTTATCGCAGGATTTGCGATCAGTTTTGCCATATGATCTGATATCAGAAGGGGGAGAGTCGAAGGGCCGTCCTCTTTCCATGCTCTTTCCTCTTCTGTAAGCTCTATCATCGTTTCCAGCTGACTGATATCCGTAATTGCCACGCGATGTTTATACCATTTGCAGGATTTTGCTTCAACAAATTGGGGCAAAGAATCCTCAAAAGGTTTAATAACTTCACAAGCTGGATTATCATAACAGAAGGAGGCAATAGATGATTATTGCAACACGCATGACGCGCAATCCTGTTACAGCGACTCCGATGATGTCTGTCGGCGAGGCTGCAGATCTGATGAAAAGGGAGAAGGTCCACCGCCTTCCTGTTCTTGATAAAGATAAGAAGCTTGTAGGCGTTATCACTGAAAAGGATGTCCTGCATGCGTCGCCATCACCTGCATCGAGCCTTTCAATCCATGAGATGGCTTATCTGCTTTCGAAGCTGAAGGTCAAGGATCTCATGACAAAGGATGTCGTGACGATTACCGAGGATACGACAGTTGAGGAAGCTGCAAGGCTGATGGTCGATCAGGATCTCTCATGCCTGCCTGTCGTTCAGGGTGATATACTTGTCGGAATTGTATCGAAAAGCGATATGTTCCGCATCCTTCTTGAGCTTTTCGGCGCAAGGCACTATGGTGTCAGGATGTCCTTCCTTGTAGAGGACAGACCGGGTACTATCGCGAAGATAAGCGCAGTGCTTGCGGAGAATGGCCTTGATATAGTATCGTTTGGTACATTCACAGGGACCGATCCTACAAATGCGATCTGCACGATAAAGGTGCAGGGATGCAAGAAGGAGAAGCTTCTTCAGCTTATGACTCCGCTTGTAGCTGAAGTCCTGGATATCAGGGAAGCATAGATTTGTCTAAGAAGAATAAAGCAAAGGCGGCCGAGATAAGACGCCGCCTTATTGATGATGATAGAGATCCCTCTCCATTTGCAGGGATAAAGCTTGTTGAGAAGAAGGAAGAGAAGAAGCCTCAGCAGCCTGTAAAGCGCAAAAGCCCCGGCGAGATAGTCAAGGGCTATGATCCATCTGCATCTTTTGCGGATATCCTTTATTCATTCGAGCATACGGGAAATCCTTATCAGATGCCGAAATCCAAGGCAGGAAAATCATCAGCCCCGACTGATTTCGGTGCTATCCTCGACAAATGGGAAGGCCGTTCTTCCACGCCTAAGAAGAGCAATAAGGAAATAAAGAAGAGCGAATACAAGCCGTCCCGTTCTTTTGCCGATATTCTCAGGCAGTATGAAGGCGGAGATGAAGAGCCTGCCGGGAAAACAGCGGCACCTGAGAGGAAGCCGGAGAAGCAGGCTGTTCCTGAAAAGAAGACTGAGGTTCCTGAGAAAGAAACTGAGAAGGTAGAGGAGACAACGCTTTTCAGGAAGATGGAAGAGGATGATGAGGTCTCATCGGCTGTATCATGGACGATCTTCGGAGGAAAGAACGAGTCATTCGTACGTCCGGAAGTCCCTGAGAAGGAAGAGGAGCCTGTACAGCAACCGGTTGAGGAGAAGAAGTCTGAGTATAAGCCATCGCGTTCCTTCTCGGATATCCTAACGGAATTTGAAGGCCATAAGCAGCAGAAGAGGACTGATGGCAATACGTCTGAGGAAGCTGCAGAGAGCATTATGGAGGATTCGTTCTTCCGTCAGCCGGAAAATGGGGAGAAGCGCTCCGAAACAGCTGTCTGGTCCGTATTCGGTGGAAATGACGGTGCTCGCCGTACAGATAGCCATCTCCCGACTCTTGATCCATCTTCTTTCGGCAAGTCGCTGAAGAAGTTCGAGGACAAGACCGACGAGAAGACATTCGAGGACTATATCAGGGAGAAGGGCGATGATGAGAAGAAGAAGGAAGTCCTGACGATATCAAAGCTCAGGGCCATGATGCCGCAGTCGACACTCGATCTCCATGGCATGACAGTTGAGGAGACAGATAAGGCTGTACATGAATTCATCGAGGACTGCCATAAGCATGGGCTCAGGAAGATCTCGATCATAACAGGCAAGGGCCTGCACAGTGAGGATGGGGTAGGAGTCCTGAGGCAGTATGTCTCCACACTGCTTGATTCCTCTCCGTTTGTTAGTGAAAAAGCTAACGCCCCGATATCAGCAGGGGGCGCAGGTGCATTCTGGATAATACTTAAAGCTTAGCGTTCGCGGTAGACGATTCTGCCTTTTGTGAGGTCGTACGGAGAAAGCTCTACCTTGACTGTATCGCCAGGAACGATCCTGATGTAATGCTTTCTCATCTTGCCTGAAAGATGCGCAAGGATAACAAGTTTGTTAGTTAGCTCTACGCGGAACATCGTGTTCGGTAGGGCTTCTTTTACGACGCCTTCTACTTCAATAGCTTCTTCTTTCGCCATTTTCTCTCCTTAAATCCGTGAAAAGTATAGAGTTGGCAATCATTCGTGTCAATTGATTTTTGTATCCGCAGGTAATTGGCTTTGGATGCCAAAAAGAATAGAGTATTGCAAAGCGGAGGTTTTATGGGAATTCTAGCTGACTATCTTTCACATGGGAATATTACGCCTGAAATGGCAATGTATGTATCATCGCTTGAGCTTGTTGCGAAGGTGTCTCCTTCAGTAGCGGCAAGGATCGTCAAGGAACTCAAGGATCAGAGAAGCCATCTCAAGCTTATCGCAAGCGAGAACTTCTCCTCGCTTTCTGTACAGGCTGCGATGGGCAATCTCCTTACCGATAAATACAGCGAGGGCTTCCCTGAGCACAGATTCTATGCAGGATGCGAGAATGTAGATGCGATTGAGAGTGAGGCTGCAGCTGCTGCTGTAAGGCTTTTCGGAGCCGATCACGCCTATGTCCAGCCGCATTCCGGTGCTGATGCGAATCTCTGCGCTTACTGGGCAATACTCAATACCCGTATCCAGGTGCCTTCTCTTGAGGAAATGGGAGTCACGAATCCTTCTTCGATGACAAGGGAAGACTGGAACAAGATCCGCCACGCGCTTCACAACCAGCGCCTTCTTGGCCTTGATTACTATTCAGGTGGACACCTCACGCATGGTTACAGGCAGAATATCTCGGCACAGATGTTCGATGCCTATTCATATTCTGTCGATAAGGAGACAGGTCTTCTTGATTACGATGAGATAGAGCGCCTCACGAAAGAGATAAAGCCTCTGATCCTCCTTGCCGGGTACTCAGCATACCCGAGGAAGATAGACTTCAGGCGCATGAGCGAGATCGCGCATGAGAACGGAGCTGTCTTCATGGTGGATATGGCTCATTTCGCGGGACTTGTCGCAGGAAAGGTATTCACAGGTGACTATGATCCAGTCAGATGGGCAGATGTCGTCACGACTACGACTCATAAGACACTCAGGGGACCAAGAGGTGGCATGATCCTCTGCAAGAAGGAGTTCGCTGAATCAGTGGATAAGGGATGTCCGCTTGTAATCGGAGGACCGCTCCCTCATGTGATGGCTGCAAAGGCTGTGGCATTCGAGGAAGCTGAGTCACCTGCATTCAGGGAATATGCTGCGAAGATCCAGGAGAACGCCTCTGCGATGGCTGACGCATTCATAAAGAGAGGTGCCAAGGTAGCAACTGGCGGAACTGATAATCATCTCATGCTTATCGATGTTACTCCTTATGGGCTGAATGGACGCCAGGCTGAGAGCCTTCTCAGGGATGCGGGGATAACGCTCAACAGGAATGCGCTCCCATTCGATCCGAATGGCCCATGGTATACATCAGGCCTGAGACTTGGAACTCCTGCTGTCACAACCCTTGGAATGGATGCATCTGATATGGACGAGATAGCAGACATAATCGTATCGGTCCTGTCCTCTGCGCATCCTGTGAAGCTTACCAAGGGAGAACATGCAGGACAGCTTTCGAAGAACAAGGCAAAAGCACCGGAGGATGTCATGGAAGATGCAAGAAAGAGAGTCAGGACACTCCTCGATAATCATCTTCTCTATCCTGAGCTTGACCTTGATTTCCTTGAGAAGGCATTCCCGCTTGCCGATTAAAGGCCGAGCTCTGAATATATTTCCTCTGCTATGCTGTACTCGTCACTGAGATAGCAGCAGAGGATTGCTTTCATATCTGTCTTTGAAAGCTCTTCAAGCGCGATGCGTATGGCTTCTCTTCTCGGGTAGCCATATACGCCTCCGCTGATTATCGGGAAGGCGATGCTTGAAAGATTTTTCTCCTTTGCGATTGCCAGTGCTGTCCTGTAGCAGCTTCTCAGAAGCTCTTCCTCTCCATGCCTGCCATCGATATACACAGGACCCACCGCATGTATCACATACCGGGCTTTCAGATTATATCCCTTCGTGATCTTTGCGCTTCCTGTCCTGCATCCGCCGAGTGTCCTGCATTCCTCAAGGAGCCCTGGACCTGCAGCTTTGTGTATTGCGCCATCGACACCGCCTCCGCCGAGAAGGCTTTCATTTGCTGCATTGACTATTGCGTCTGTGTTCTCTTCCACGACGCTTGCGTTATGAATGATCACCATATTGAGATTATAGCTCCTTGTGAATGATATCAGTACCTGTGTCCGGCATTCTGCTCCATACAATGGACAAAACAGGACAGTTACGATACTGTTTATTCGTTGATCCTAGAAATCAAAGGACAGAATAAATGCGATTTTCTGAATTAGCTCTTTCTGAAGAGGTGCTTTCCGGAGTCGAGAAAGCTGGATATAGCGAATGTACTGAGGTTCAGGCAAAGGTCCTCCCGGTGACTCTTCAGGGAAATGATGTGATGGTGCAGTCTAAGACCGGCAGCGGCAAGACGGCAGTTTTCCTTCTTACGATACTGGAAAAGCATGGCAGGAACAAAAGCGGGGCAGCACTTGTCGTCGCGCCGACACGTGAGCTTGCTGTGCAGATAGAGAATGATGCGAAGATCCTTTCGGCGGGGTATCCCGATTTCCGTATCGGATGCTTCTACGGCGGAGTAGGCTATAAAGACCAGCTTGAGGAGCTTTCCTCAGGGCTTGATCTCTATGTGGGTACTCCAGGGCGCCTTCTTGATTTCGCGAAGTCAAGCAAGATCGATTTCCGCTGTTTCGATACAGTAGTCCTCGATGAGGCTGACAGGATGTTCGATATGGGATTCTATCCTGATATCCAGGATATGTTCTCCAAGATGGTGGCTCCATCGGAGAGGCAGACGATGCTTTTCTCCGCGACACTCTCGACAAGGGTACGCAATCTCGCATGGAGCTACATGAATAATCCTGAGGAGATCCTCGTACAGCCTGAGGAGATAACTGTCAGCAAGATAGAGCAGGAGCTTTTCCATGTCACACATACCGAGAAGTTCGGATTGCTCCTTTCAATCCTTGCAAAGGAGAAGCCAGAGTCCTGTCTTATCTTCACTAATATGAAGGACAGGGCTGTCGAGGTTGCCAAGAGACTTCAGATGAATGGCTATAAGGCTGCATACCTCATGGGTGATATGCCTCAGTCCCAGCGCCTGAAGACCCTCGATAAGATGAAGAGCGGCAATCTTCCGATCCTTGTCGCGACTGATGTGGCCGCAAGAGGTCTCCAGATTGATGATCTCCAGCTCGTCGTCAATTACGATATCCCGGAGGATTATGAGAGTTATGTCCATCGCATCGGACGTACTGCGAGGGCCGGAAAATCCGGTAAGGCCATAACTCTGGCATGTGAGGAATACATCTATGGCCTTGAACCCATAGAGAACTACATCCAGATGAAGATTCCTGTGCTCTGGCCTGATGAGATAGGGCTTGAGGCTGTGGAGGATAAGAGCGAGGGGTATCATTACAAGAGCCCGAGGCGCTCCGCTGTCCATGATAAGAAGAGTATCAAGAAGCCGTCTGTCAAGGGCAATAAGCCCCAGAAGCGTAAGGAGAGCAAGCCTAAGCCGGCTGAAGAGGATTACGCAAAGCTCGCGACAATGAGCCTTGATGAGCGTCTTAATTACTACAAAAAGCAGTATGGTGTTTCCGGAAGCAAGCCGAAGAAGGTCAATGCGCAGAATGCCAAGCCTGCCCAGAAGAAGCCATCTCAGCCTAAGCCAGTTGCTGAGAAGACTGTGGAGACAAAGGAAGTCAAGGCGGTTAAGAAAGGCATATTCAGCCGCTTTGTATCCAGATTCCTCAGGAGGAAGAACAATGGGTAGGATCCGCCAGATTGTCGGCATGACACTGCTTGTACCTGTCTTTGCGCTTCTTGGCCTGCTGACTATCATATTCGGCAATCTTCTGAGATTCCTCCATCTGTATAAAGCTGCCGATGCTGTCATCTATGTGATTATCCAGATGATAATCAGATGGATTTATATAACGCTTGGAGCTCTTGTCAAAGTTGAGGGCAGAGAGAATATCCCGCAGAAAGGTGAGAGAATCTGCTATGTGCCGAATCATTCTTCAATGGTTGATATCCCTGTGATTCTTGGCTCGGGCATGTGGTGCGGTCTTGTAGCGAAGCAGGAGCTTTATAAGGTTCCTGTGCTTCATGGCCTGCTGAAGGTCCTGCACTGTCTTCCGATTGACAGGTCAAGCCTCAGGGAGAGCGCGAAGACGATATTCAAGGGTGCTGACCAGATTAAGGCAGGGATTCCGATGTGCATCTTCCCTGAAGGCACAAGGAGCAAGACAGGCGTGATGGGTGAGATGAAGGCAGGAGCGTTCAAGATGGCGATAAAGGCCAAGGCGAAGATCGTTCCTGTCGCTCTTGGGAATACGAGATTCTGTCTTGAGGGAGCTAGGTCAATAAAGCCTGTTCATGTCTATGTGAAGATCCTTCCTGCTATCGATACAACGTCCCTCTCCGATGAGGAGCTCAAGGAAGTCCATACATATGTCGAGAACATGATAAGAAGGGAAGTCGAGTCATTCCCGGGGCCTGATGGTCGTTGATGATCTCAGTTTCAGCTATGAAGGAGGAGAAAACATTTTCTCCTCTTTTTCGCTGTCTCTTGAACGCGGTGAGCATCTGCTTGTATTGTCTCCGCCGGGCAGCGGGAAGTCCACACTTGCGAAGATTCTGACAGGTTCTGTTCCTGCATATTCCGATGGAAAGCTTTCAGGTCAGATAACAGTAGATGGAAAGGACCTTCTATCGATTCCTATCCCTGAGCGGATGGAGATAGTGAGCCGCATCAGCCAGAATACCGATGAGATGCTCCTCTTTTCGACTGTTGAAGAGGAAATCATCTTCCCGTTATCGAATATGGGACTCCCATGGCCGGAGATTGAGAGAAGGATGGCTGAGAATCTTCAGCGTTTTTCACTTACTAATCTCAGGCAGGCAAGTCCGTCTCAGCTTTCAGGCGGGGAGAAACGCCGTCTGATGCTTGCTGTGCTTTTCGCGATAGATCCGGATATCTATATCCTTGATGAGTCTTTTGATGAGCTTTCCCCTGAATGGCGCGAGAAGCTTGCTTCAATTCTATCTGCTCTTGATAAGAGCGTCATCGTCCTTGGCTCACATGAGCTTGCTGAATACAGCGGCATATTCAACCGTACTGTCTCCATAAAGGATGGCATGTGCGCAGAGTACACAGGTGAGGATATGCCCCATATTTCCTTTCCTGAATGTGTATCGGAACATGTTATTGCAGTAGATGGCATAAGGCTTGAGAGACGGCACAGGGGAATGAAGGAAAGCAATCCGTTTGTCTTGTCTGCAGATGGCTTTTCTCTGAAGAGCGGTACAGTTTCTGTCCTTCTTGGCGAGAACGGAAGCGGCAAAAGTACATTCGCGAAAGTACTCTGCGGGCTTGTGAGGGAAGAGCAGGGGGCTGTAGCTATCGATGGCAAGGAACTCTCTTATAAGGAACGTAGGCATAAGGTCGCGTATCTCATGCAGAATCCATATCAGCAGCTTTTTCTGCCGACAGTGCTTGATGAGCTGAAGAGCACAGGAGCTGATGATTCAGCTATAGATGATGTCCTCAGGCGATTCGGTCTCAGGCCTGAATGTTATGTCTCTGAGCTTTCATATGGCAAGGCAAAGCTCCTGCAGGCAGCTGTCTTCCTGTTGCTGAGAAGACCTTTCGCAATCTTCGATGAACTTGATAGCGCGCTGGATTATAAAAGCACGTTCAAGGCTGTTGAGGCATATCTTGAAATAGGAACAGGGCTGCTGATCATCACGCACGACAGGAAATTCGCATCGGCATTGCCCGGCATGAAGCTGAGAGCTGAAGGAGGACAGATCCTTGGATATTGATTCCTACATTTATGGAGAGTCTCTTTACCATCGCCTCGATGCGCGTCCTAAGCTTGTCTTCACCATCCTCATGGTGATCTTTCCGTTCTTTGTCAGCACTCTTCCTTCGATAACTGTCTATGCACTGATCCCTATATTCATTTCCATTTTCTCACTGGGACTCAGGGAGACATGGAGGAATATAAGAAGGATTCTCCCTGTTTTCATCCTGATGTTCCTTTTCATGCCATTCCAGTCACGCTCATCAGAAGCTTTGATTGTCATCAATGGATTCAAGCTAGTAACAAAACAGGGCTTCCATGAAGTCTATATGATAGCGATGCGCTTCATGTCTGTCGCACTGATGCTTGAATGTCTTCTTGAGACTGCCAGGAACTCTGAGATAGTGAAGGCACTGAGGTTCTTCCATATGCCTTATAAGGCAGCGCTTTCCCTTTCGATGATCCTCAGGTTCATACCTCATCTTGGCTCTCTTTTCACGGAGATAAGGGATTCCATGTCGCTGAGGCTTTCAGAAGGGAAGCGAGGTTATCCTGTAATTCCTTCAGTGACGGCATTGACTGTCGCTGCTATCCGGATGATTCCCGAAAGCGCCTCTGTGCTTGAGGAAAGGGGATTCGGAAGAAAGCATACAGAACAGCCGTTTCCGAAGCCTGAATCGTATTACATAGAGATGGCGCTTTGTGCTATTATTCCGGTCATCTTGTTCATATTGCTGAAATAAGGGGTTGGAAAATGGAAAAGAACAAAAGCGCTTTGCGCATAAGCCTCATTGCCGTTTCTACAGCAATTGTCGCAGTATTCACAATCGTCATAAGGATTCCTGTGAGCGCCACGGGTGGATATATATCTCTTGTTGATGCCGGTGTCTCATTTGTCTCCTATGCTTTCGGTCCTGTGACTGGATTCATCGCAGGCGGTGTAGGTACAGCTCTTGCTGATATTCTCGGAGGATATGCTCAGTGGGCTCCTGTCTCCTTTGTCGTGCATGGAGTCGAGGCTCTTGTCCTTGGCCTCATCGTGAAGAAGATGAAGTCCACAATCGCTGTAAAGCTTCTGGCAGCTCTTTCAGCTGTTGTCATTGTTTCGCTCGGATATCTTTTCCTGACATCTCTTTTCCTTGTGACATTCGCGGAAGCGCTCACTGAGGTAGTGCCTAATATCATTCAGAGCGGTGTAGGCGCGATAGTCGGCCTTGGGCTTTATGAGGCGGTGAGGAAAGGCTATCCTCGCCTTGACAGCCTCAGGTGGTAGAAAAGCTGCGGCTTTAATTTGTAAACTCAAGACTGGGAGATTAATAGATGGCAGTATCAGATCATGATTGCATACTCGTTCTCGATTTCGGCGCACAGTACAGCCAGCTTATAGCAAGGCGTGTCAGGGAGTGCGGTGTCTACAGCCAGATTGTGCCTTTCACGATCAGCGCGGAAGAAGTGAGAAGCATCGGGCCTAAGGGAATCATATTCTCGGGCGGGCCTGCTTCCGTTAAGACTCCAGGCTCTCCCAGACCTGACAGTGCGATATTCTCGCTGGGAATCCCTATTCTCGGCATCTGCTATGGCCTTCAGGTGATGACAGAATGCCTTGGCGGAAATGTCACTTGTCCTGATAAGAAGGAATACGGGCTTCAGAATATTGATATCGCGGATAAGTCATCGCTTCTTTTCCGCAATGTCAGCGACAGAAGCCAGGTATGGATGAGCCATGGTGACAGTGTCGATAGAATGGCTCCGGGCTTCACTGTCACAGCTACGACTCCGACATGCCCATATGCTGCTGTGGAGGATAAGGCCCGCAAGTTCTATGGCGTGCAGTTCCATCCGGAGGTCGTGCATTCCGTTGAAGGCGAGAAAATGATCCGCTCTTTCGTCCTTGATATCGTAGGAGCAAGAGCTGACTGGAACATGGGCTCATTCGTCAACGATGCCATTGAGGATATCCGCAGGACTGTAGGCAACAAGACTGTTCTCTGCGGTCTTTCAGGAGGAGTCGATTCATCTGTTGCTGCTGTCCTTATCCATAAGGCAATCGGTGATCAGCTTGTCTGTGTGTTCGTGAATAACGGAATGCTTCGCAAGAATGAGGCGCAGTCTGTAATAGATCTTTTCTCGAAGAACTTCAGCATGCGGCTTCAGTATGCTGATGCTGAGGATGATTTCCTTGCAGCGCTCAAGGGCGTGACTGAGCCTGAGAGCAAGAGGAAGATAATCGGAAAGCTCTTTGTCGATACATTCTACAGGGAGGCAAGGAAGTGCGGGGATATCTCATTCCTGGCTCAGGGCACGCTGTATCCTGATGTTGTTGAGTCGAAGTCGCCATTCGGCGGTCCGTCCTCGACAATCAAATCACATCATAATGTCGGCGGTCTTCCTGAGGATCTGAAGTGGCAGCTTCTTGAGCCTCTGAAGGATCTTTTCAAGGATGAGGTAAGGGCACTTGGAAAGGAGCTCGGTCTTCCTGATGAGCTTGTGTACCGTCATCCGTTCCCAGGTCCTGGCCTTGGCGTGAGATGCATCGGAGAGGTTACTAAGGAGCGCCTCGATACTCTCCGTGATATTGATGCGATTTTCATCGATGAGATCCGCAAGGCTGGACTCTATGATAAAATCTGGCAGGCATTCGCAGATCTTCTTCCTGTGAAGAGCGTAGGCGTGCAGGGTGATGAGAGGACATACAGGGAAGTCTGTACTCTCCGTGCAGTCACTTCAGAGGATGCTATGACAGCTGACTGGTACAGGATGCCTTATGATGTCCTTCAGAGAGCTTCTTCCAGAATCTGCAATGAGGTCAAAGGCGTTAACAGAGTCCTCTATGATGTAACATCAAAACCACCAGCAACGATAGAGTGGGAATGATTTGATTTTATCGCTATTAGGAGAATCGTTATACTGCAAAGAATTGTTTTATGACGATTCGTAACTATTCAGTTGCGATTCATCTCAGCAGAGTTTTGATGCGAGAAGTGCGGCGGCAACTATTCCCATTGCCCACAGCTGGATCACAAAGCTCCTTATGCTCGCCCTATACTGCTATGAACTCCTCACATCAGAAGGAAAAGAAGCTTCGTATAGTTCCCTGGCTATAGGACAGACGATGGAGAATGCCTTATGCTCCGTGTCGACAATAACTGTCCTCATCTCATACTCATGGCCAGTGGCTATGCACCGCATCGCAGAAAGACACTGTGCTATTCTCTGACAGGAGAGATACTGAGCAGGATAATGCTTCTTCTCTTTCCACTCTTCAGCTTTCATCTTTGCAAGTCCGCGTCCTTTGTGCCCTTCGAAAGAAGCCGTTGCTGATATGTGTTATCTTTTAGGGGCACAGATCACCACTTCTTCAGACTTGCTCTTACTTTTGCAAGTGAGGTTCCTGCATAAAATGGGAAGATTGTCTGTAATTGCTGGAGATTAAAAAGAATCTGAGTGATATACTCCTTATATTCAGAAGGATAAAATCAAATCCAGAATAAGGGGAGAAGGGAAAGTATGTCACAGAATCCAAATGATACAGACTTTTCAGAGCAGAATCTGGAGGATGAGCAGGAGCAGGCTTCGAATGTGATTGATTTCGATTTCGAACCTACTGCGAAGGAAATAAAAGATAGTCAGAGAGGTAAACTGATTTACTGTTTGGCTGTGCTTATTGCTGTGCTGGCTGCAATTGCTGCAATTGCTGCAATCACTTATTATTCCGAGGATTTCCTTGAGTGGGAAAACACGCTGTCGGAATTCAGAGTCAGTGTAGAGGAAGAACGAACAACCTTCAATTCACATATGGAAGAGCTAAGAGTAAGTGAGGAAGACAAGATATCTATCCTCACGAATCAGCGAAATGCTCTGCAGAATGAGATTGAATCCCTGAATCAGACGATAGCCGATCTTTCAGATGAGGCACAGAGAAGTATAGATCTTCAGAATGCAAACAATGTTCTGAATGAGCAGAAAACCGCATTGGAGAATGATGTTAATGGATTGATGGATACTCAAAGCAACCTGCAGAGTGAGAATTCAAGATTGGCAGGGTTGAACACAGCTTTGACATCCCGCAATGATGAACTGAATGATCAGTACGAAGCACTTCGTCAGTCTGTCAGCGATACACAGTCCTCTCTTAATATTCTCAATGATTCGATATCAAGACAGCAGAATACCAAGAACCTGCTTGATTCACAGGTTGCAGATGCTCAGGACAATCTTTCTGACCTTCAGAATCAGAATCAGAATCTTGCTACTATTGTGTCAGACCTTACATCACAAAGGAATGCTTTGAATTCAGAAATCGCAGCGCTTTCTAACACAAAGGAAATTCTTTCCGGTGATGTTTCATCTCTTACGCAGCAGAAAAGTGAGCTTCTTTCTTTCATTGCTGATAACAGTGAAGCTGAAAGTACATTGGCTTCGACAAATGCTAGGCTAGCTTCTCTTACAGCAGAATATAATACTCTTCAAAAGCAGGTTTCAGATTTTTCTGTACAGCAATCTTCTCTTGAATCTGATGTCGCGGTTCTTGAGAATACCAAGAATAATCTAAATGAACAGATAGAGACTTTACAGTCATCTGTGTCTGATTTCACTTCTAGGCAATCAGCACTATCCGTAGTCGCAACTTCTATATCAGCAGCTGATGCTGAACTGACTCAGAAACGAGCAGAGATAAGTTCTCTTGATAGCAGAATTGCAGAACTCAATCGAACAATCGGACAGCTTGAAGCAAAAGCAAACCAACTCAGTGAAGATGCATCCGAAGGAGGTGCAAGATGATTCTTGTAATATTAACGGCAATAGTCTCAGTAGGCATTCTTCTTATCATTGTTGTTTTTTCCTGTGTCATGTACTTCAGAGCACGTAGATTGAACCCATACAACCGGACCAGAGAGAAGCTTGAAAGCGCAATTGCAGCGGCTAGGGATAACTACTACTACGTCAAAGAGCAGATTAAGCAGCTCGAAGCTGAGAAGCTTGCTGTTCAGCAGATCATAGACAAGAAAGAAGCAATGGAGAAATTCATCAATGATTTCCAGAAAGATTATGATGATAAGAAACTTCTTATAGATAAGATGAATGAGGATATCAAAGAGATAACCTCAAAGCTTCAAGCTGCTGATGATGACCTTAAAACGAAGAATGAGGAACTTACAGAACTTCAGGAGAATCAGCATAAGCTTGATAAAGAGATCAAGGATCAGCAGGAGAAACATGATTCACTCATCACTGAGATAAATAAGAAGAACGATCAGATTAATGAACTCGATAAACAGATAGAAGGCCTAAAAATCCAAGTTGATAATCTCAGGCTTGATATTCAGAAGCTTAAGGAAGAGAAGAACTCACTCGAAAGGCAGACTGAGGAGGCAAGAGCAAAGAGCCAAGAAGTCCAGACTCAATATGAGCAGGGTAGGCAGAAGCTTGAAAAACTGACGACAGATCTTGAAGCTTCCAAGATTCAATGGGCTAAGGAAGAGGGACGAGAAAAGGCTGAGAAGACAAGATGGGAAGATCTGGATAGGCCTTATTTTGACAAAGGCGCAATCCCAATGAAAGATGAAGATGAAGAGAGTATGCTTAATGGCTTCAAAGAGGCTCTTAAGGATAGCAATATCATCTTCAGCGATAGGACTATCAATGCTTTCCATACCAGCCTCAAGGCTGAAGACGCCTCTCCGCTTGTTGTCTTAGCAGGAATTTCAGGAACAGGAAAGAGTCTCTTGCCATCTCTCTATGCCCGGGCGTTCGGAATGAATTTCCTTTCAGTTGCTGTTCAACCAAGATGGGATAGCCCACAGGATATGTTCGGATTCTACAACTACATGCAGAACAGATACAAAGCAACCGAGCTTTCAAGAATGCTATGGCAGTTTGATATCTTCAACAATAAAGCGGAAGTGATAAAGAAGTATCCTACAGAGGACTCCCTTCCTATGAACATCGTGCTTCTAGATGAGATGAACCTGGCAAGGGTTGAGTATTACTTCAGCGACATGCTGAGCAAGCTCGAACAGCGTAGGAGTATCTCTGATAAATTTGACGATGATGTCAGAAAAACAGCAGAGATTGAGATTGAAGGTGGTTCAATAGGTGATTCAGAGTCCGCAAGACGATTGTTTGTTGACTCCAATACTCTCTTCGTTGGAACGATGAATGAGGATGAGACGACACAGACTCTATCAGATAAAGTAATGGATAGGGCGAATGTGCTCCGATTCGGAATGCCTGAATCAATAAATGCCAAGATGGACAATGATGTTTTCTTCAAGAAGTATCCTGATGATGGAAGATATATGCAGTACAGTTCATGGAAGAAGCTCTGCAAAGAAAAGAAACTCCATCCAGACCTGATGGAAAGGCTTGATTCAATAGTGACTGAACTGAATCAGAATATGGCAAAGATTAACCATCCATTCGCTTATCGTGTGTGGAGATCAATAGAGACTTATGTCTCGATGTATCCGGGTGCTGATAAAGATCCAGCCAGCTTCAATGCAGCATTGGCTGATCAGATAGAGATGAAGATACTCCCGAAACTGAATGGCGTTGATATGTCAGAATCGGCGGTTTCTGATGTGCTTCGTTCAATGCTGGGCACGATAGAAAAAGTCAAAGATGATGAGCTTACAAAGATTTTTTCAGAAGTGATTTCCAGCAGGAACAGCAACACCTTCTTCCAGTGGAAGGGTGTCAGCAGGTAATCGTGATGTCCATATTATCTGACTTCCGCATTTATCCAGGATCAATCAATGAGCGCTTCACAGAAGAGATTTATACTGATACGCGTGAAGTCAGGCGATATTATGCCTCTTCCAGCCAATCCGATGAGATTCTGCTGAAATTCGATGTCATGGATGATATGCGTGAGTTCTATACAGCAATCCTCGACGAGGCAGAAACTGACCTGGCTCTTCCTTATAGGATCAGGAATAAACGCAAGGAGCTTCCTGTAAAGCTTTCCTCTATTCTCGATTACTGTTCTAATACGTCTTATTCTGATGAGCCTCCTTCGAAGATGATAGTGCAGATAGCAGATAACGATTTCATCTCACTTCAACATCTTCTACAGAGTCCTCGAAAAGTCCTGCGACGAAATCAGGAGCTTGTTCCTCTTGGCAATATCCAGCAGATAGACAGCTATTGCATGAGATGGCTTGCAAGGCAGCCTGGCTACACTGCTGTCGAGAAAGGTGGAACAAAGCAGAAGCTTATGGGGGTTGTGAGGCATGAATCAATGGATACACTCGAAAACAGAGTTCTAAAGCAGTATATGATTTATAGTCTCAATGAAGGCCGGCGATATATTGCAAAATATGGTAGAGAAGATAGATACAGGAACTCTAAGAAAGTTGCTCTTGTGCGCAGATTCGTCTCACTTGTAAGCAAAGGCCTTTCAATGCCAGAATTCAATGAAGTCAGGATGCTTCATTCTGTGCCGGTACCGAATTATACTTTGCAGAACAATAGATTCTATCACGCAATCTGGCTCAGCTATCTTCGTCTGGCGAATCATATTACTGAGATTGAAACTATGTGGCGTTATCGGCATAGGATGTTCTATGAGACAGCTAAGCTTATTGCAATTGCTGCAATCGATGACAGAATTCATACCGAAGGTGCAATCAGTCATGATATCTGGATGTTCCAGTATGCTTCAGAGAATGGAACATTCTGTTCAGATCCCAATCAAGCATATTTTGACTATTGCGGTGAAACTAATCGTTCTTTCCGGATTATGGATAATGATGAGGGAATAGAGTTCAGATGCCGTGATGGAAACATCCTTAATACGGTTATGGGAGATGTAAAGCATGTAATCCGATGCTATCTGATTCCTGATTATGCACATCTGGATGTTTTCACAGCAGAAAGAAGAGGCTTATCGATAATCTATTCAGAATCAGGAAATGAGTACAGAGCAGAGACGGAATCAATGCGCTTTGTCGGTAAGTCTGTCAGTGATGATATTGCCCATGACATATATAACGCAATTGTGTCATCTTCTTTCTTCAGGGGGTTAACATTATGAGTTCATTTTCTGTTATGGACCTCTGGGGAGGAAAGTATTACGGCTATGAGCCATCTGAAAAAACGGATGCCATAAAAAGTGATGAGCTGAAGCTTCCTCTGATATTGATTTCTCCTGATAGCAGTTCAAATAAACAGCCTTATGTCATCGATTCAGAACATATAGTGCTGGATGATCTAATCATCAAAGATGCCCAAGGGTTTTCCATTGATGCTTCCAAGGCTGCTGATTTAAGAAAGATATTGGCATTATCAGGTAGTGACCGCGAAGATACTGAGAGTCTTCGGAATTGGTTCAGAGCTGTTTTCCTTCCTCTTGCAGGAAAAAAGATAGATAAGACAGAGAAACTGGTGATTCCTGTCCCAGATCGTCTGCCTGCCGATTTCCAGAACAAACTGATAAAAGCTGCTACAGATGGGCTTCATAAAACCCCAGTCCTTTTATGGCGTTCAGTAGCGGCTTTTCTAGGCAATGCTGAGAGAATTCAGAAAGAATTCAGTGAACACGAAAAGGTTGCCGTTGTTGATATAGAGCCAACTGGAACAACCATATCATATCTCTGGATTGAGGAATGTGATGGTTTCTGGATTCCGGCACATAGGCTATTCCTCAACTCTGATACTGGATATGTCAGATCAGAGAACTATCCATTCAACAGAGTATTGAAAGCTGATGTTCTTAAGCCTCAGATTCCTTATGAAATAAAGGCTGGCATGCTGCAACCGGCTTCTGAGAGAGCAATAGCCCCGATTGATCCCCTGTATGGGATAAGACTTCTCAGCAATACAGGCATAACAACTGTGATTGCTGTTGGGAATCTGAGTTCAGAGGTTAGAGACACCCTTAAGAGATGGTTCGAAAATCCGATAATAGATACCACCGGTGATTCCATTGCTTATGGTGCGGCCTGTTTTGCAAATTGCATGGAGCATGAAATAACGGCTTACTTTGATGAGTGCGAGGCTCTTAGCCTTGTTGTTGCAGACAGGAGTGAGCGATATCATTTCAAAACTCTTATCGAAGCAGATCAGAGGCTCAGGAGCAGTAAGAGGATTGTTGGTAAGACTGTTGATGGAATCTATCTTCATCCTGAGACAAAAAACGTCGAATTCTATCTTCGATTGGGAGAGCAGAAACGCAATGCTCCGCTTAAAAGCCTTTTCCAGCCTTTTGATATCCCAGATGAACTTAGAAAAGAAATCCATGGAAAGACAATTGAACTTGAACTGCAACCATCTCTGATTCCTGGACAGGGAAGAGCCTCTGTTGATATCGTTGCTAAAGACCATAAGTATGAAACGATATTCAGGGGACTCCAGCTCGACTGGGAGAAGATGGAGGATTCTGATAAGACGCTAGAAACACTAGAGAGCGAAATGGAACGTTCCTTTCCTCCTGATATTCCTTATGTCAGAAAGAAATCCGGATATCTTACAGATTCAGTATATCTTCCGATTCGATGCTTCATACTTAATAATGCTTTCTTGCAGGGGGCTGATATCAATAAATCGGTCTGGGCTCATCCAGCAGCTAAGGATATTACCAGATTTGAACGCTATAACACATTTGGTGTACCGACTGAAGATGATGATGGATTGCCTGAAGACCCGGATCAGAAGGAAGCATGCCTGAAATTTCTTAATACAATCGATGAACGTTTCGAGGTAGCTCATTCTTCCGATCTTATCACCCTAGCAGCCTGGACATATCATCCTCTGCAGGTTCCTCATGTTACAGAATATGTAAGAAAATATATAAGAGATCTCGGACAGAGATGTTCGACTAAATACTTTAAATTGGATGCTGGAAAAGCATCATTCTGTGCGAACATGTTCACATCACAGGATGATGGGGTTCTATTCATGAAAGCATTCTTCCGTAAGTTATCTACAGGAAGCTTTGAGCAAGGAGTCAGTGGGGCAAATCACTGGTATCGTGCTGCCTATCAGATAATGATGAGCAACCCCGATGTCTTCGAGATACTGGCTCAGGATCTTTCACAGATATATACAACTCTGAATATGCTCATTTCTTCTTATTACTCAAGTCAAAGCGGATCAGGCATTCGTTCGAATATATGTAAAATTCTCTGTTTTATGATGAAACTCAGGAGCGTTTACTCTGAGTTCTGCAAACAGGATGAAAATGATGTCATTACTGTAGATGGAAGCTATTACATTCTTCTTAATATGTTATCGTCAAATGGCACTGAGCCTGTCAGGCTATTTATTGATAGGTACATAAGTCTTCTGAATATCTCCGATTACAAGGATTCTGAAGTGTTACTTATTTATAAAGCAATTGGTTTGAAGCTGTCTCAAAGGCAGGCTTTTGAGAAGTGCTTTTATCAGTACTTATCAGAATCTGTATTGATGAATGTTGGATTGCTGCATGATGAATCTGTACTGAGAAATATTGCAAGAAGGAATGACTCATGTTTTGGGGATGTAAAGAGATGGGGGTCGATTCTTAATTTGTATCTGAATGGCAAAGGCAATCTCAATATACCTACAGCAGATCTATAGGGAAAGCAGATGACTGAAAGAGAAGAAATCATAGCAGTACTTGAGCAATGGGAAGTCAGAGGCGGTAAACCCCGTAACTATACCTATGATGATTTCATAGACTTGCTTAACAGAATACGCCCCGGTGATGCTCCATCTCTTCTTCATCTTATGAAACGGAAGAATGTAATCAAATCGAATGGAATGATTGTTGGCATTGCGGACATTGGTCTACAGATTTTCCCCAAAAACAGACTTGGGATGGGGGCTTCTGGAAATACGATGAGCACAGAGGCAGAGTGGACTGATTTTAGGAAGCTTCTATCTTATTACATTGAATGTGTGAAGACTGAGGACCGTAAGGAATTCCATTTATCTGTGACAAAGCAAGGACAGCAGTTCTATATTCCTCCAACAATACCATCATTATGGTTTCCTTCTCATAAAAGCGATTTTGAACCTGATTTCGTCATATCTCTTAAGGCAAGAGAATCAAAGATGCTTCATGCTATTGCTCAAAGTAATGAGTCTTCGCCTGAAGCCTGTATAGGATATCCAGTTGAAGCTCGGTTTGATGAGAACGGAGAAGTCTATGACTATCTTCCACTATTCCTGATCCCTATATGCTTTTGTGATTATTTTTCAAAAGATGATAGGCCTGGCAAGGATTACAAAGTACGCATCAAGCCTTTATTCAAGAATGCCTCTTACAATTTTGAGTGGATAACCCGTAACTGTGATTTATCACAGCTTGATGAACTCTTTGATGAACTTGAGGAAGATGATGGACTGAATCTGGCTCATGCTCTAAGAACAATCATCGGATACTCAACATATTCAAACATTGCCGATGAATTCGATCCTGAACGCACTGTACAGACACTTCCGAAAGTATCGAGCAGACAGAAGAGAAGGAAGCTATGCAATACTGTGATTCTTTTCCGAACAGACAATACTGTTTTCAATAACGGCCTTATCCGTGAACTTAAGATGATAGAACAGGCGGATGCTGCAGAGCTTGACAAATCTGCGCTTGCATACATTTTCCGCAAGCACCCTTACAAAGATACAAATGAAGCCAGAATCTCAGCAATTCCTTTCTTGACTAGCAATAGTGAGCAACTTGAAGCGGTCGAGGATGCATTATCTCATCATCTCACAGTGCTTCAAGGCCCACCGGGAACAGGTAAATCACAGGTTGCTGTCAATCTTATAGCCAACTGTGTATATCGAGGCATGTCAGTTGTTTTCTCTAGCCGTAACCACGCTGCTCTTGAGGCGATTCATGATAGAGCAGATACACTTCTTTCAGAATCCAGGTCCATTCCGCTCATACGATATTGTAATAGCGATGATGGAGAATTGACTGACTGGTATCAGGTGAAGCCAGAAGAGGAAGCGCGGACAATTCTTTCTGCAGTTCCAGCCTCCGGTGAAGCTTCTGACAAGATAGTCTTGGATTCTGCAAATACCGTCTCTGAGATCAAAGAAGTCTCAGAGGAATTGAATAACATTGTATCGTCATATCTGAAGATTGAGCAGAAATATATATCAGAGCTTACCCATCTGAAGTCCATTCTTGTTCATGCTGATTCTTCGGTCTTCAAAGATCAAACCCTCAGTGAAATACTCAGATTGGCCATTATAGTTGATTCTTCGAAGAAAGCTGGAATTGCCGGGTTCTTGTATCGAATGCTCCATGGCAAGAAGATTGAGGATGCGAGAATTCAGCTTGTCGAGAAATATCATCTGATTTCAAGTATCTCGATTGATAAGGATAAGAAGCTAGATGCTATCTGCAAGGAGTTGGTCACGGCCTCAGCTTCATACAGAAAAGCAAAAGCAGAAGTCAATAAAGCATATGCTGAATACCATACTGCAGTTTCAGGAAGCAAAGATTATAGCGACGATTACAATGCTGCGATGAAGAATATGATTGACAATGCTTCCTCCTCTCTTCTGTATAAATGGGGGGAGCAGATACGCACTCTTGATGAAAAGGACTATGAATTCATCGGGCAGCAGAGATCTGCTGCAAGCAAATCAGGCCCGACATGGAAAGCCCTTTCTAAGGATAGGCAATCTAAAATGGTAACTGCTGAGCAGAAGATGTTTTCAGTAGTTCCTGCATGGGCTGTTTCTCTTCTTTCAGCACGCCATGCTTCTCCTCTTGCAGGCGGAGTCTTCGATATGGTTGTTATCGATGAGGCCTCCCAGTGTGATTGTGTCTCCGTGATTCCAATGTTATTCAGAGCCAAGAGAGCAATGATTATTGGCGACCCAGAGCAGTTTCGGCCCATCATCACGATGAGCAAGAGGCGGCATGATATGATTCTTGGAAAGTACTATTCTGTTGATTCGAATACGGCCTCTTTTGAGTTTTATACAAACACAGCCTATTCAATTGCTTCTCGTTTTGCTAAACCATCAATGCTGAAAGAACATTTCCGTTGCGACGCAGACATAGCTGGTTTTATCAATAAGGCCTTTTACAATGGAAATCTTCGTATTCGTACAAATGAACGGCCTTTGAATTATCCTCCTGGATTTGAAACAGGTGACCACCTGCGATGGATAAATATTGAAGATGGCCTTGATCACGAAATCAGTACTTGCATTGGGTTTCTTAAGGATTTTAAGAACAAAAATTACAATGGTTCTATCGGTGTTGTTACTCCTTTACGTGCAGTGGCAAACAGACTTGCAAATGAAATCTACGGGAATGGGTTCTCCCATAATGATGTCAAAGTTGACACAGCCTATGGATTTCAAGGAGGGGAGTGTGATGTGATTCTGTTTGTCCTTGGGTATCTTCCTGATATGAGGAATAAACAGATCTGGTATCTTACCAATGAGCAGAACAATAACATCTATGATGTTGCATTAAGCAGAGCTAAGGCGTGTCTTATTGTCATAGGAAACAAGACTCTCAGCAGAAATTCATCTTCGAAAATACTGAGTATGCTTAGTGAATACTCCAGAAAGAGAGATGACAATGTCACATTTGATTCTGTATGGGAAGAGGCCTTATTCAACGCTCTTCAAAAAGCTGGAATTGAAACAAAACCGCAATACAGTTTTCTCGGATACCGGTTTGATATGGCATATCAGGATGAATTTGTGAGGCTTGATATCGAGGTGGATGGGTATCAGTATCATTTCAATGCTGATGGGTCGAGAAAGGAAAGTGACTTCCGCAGAGATGCAGCTATTGAACAATATGGCTGGAAACCGATGCGTTTTGTTGTCAAAGAGCTGATTGAAGATATGGATTATTGCGTGGACACGGTGCGTGCTGAAATCAATCACGCTCGGAATAAGAGAATATAATTGGCATATTATAAAGTACGAATTCGGTATGAATTTACCAATTCTAAAATTGACATTGTGATTATATCATCTTCCTGAGAATCATGATCACTTGTGATTATTACACCCTTCCTGGCGCCAGTCTCACGTATTGCATACTTATCATCAGAAAACATCGATGAGGTAGCATGGTTCTCCATTCTCGCCGGTGAGAATGAATGATATCTCTTTACCATTCTTTGTCATGTAATAAAGAGGGAATAAGATCTGTATGTCTAAGGATGCTGCTGAGAATGATATGTTCAAGGATTGTCTTTGTGTACTCGCTTCCAGCTTTGTAGAGTACTCCCATCTGATGATTGAGGGCATAAAGTTTCTAGACCTCTTTCCTTTTGTATTGAGGTATGGAGCGCATGAAGCCAGAGCAGATGAGTTTGTCGATATAGCTTTCAATGGTCTCTTTGTTCATTTGATATCCAGCTCTTTCAAAATCATTGGTGAGGCTCTCCGATGTAGATGAAATATGGTTAAGAACCGATAATGATGAAAGCCTTCGTGATTGATAAGACAGAAGCAGGGAGAAATATGTACGTTGATAACAAAGCATTGGTGATGTTCCATGATGGGGCTTTCGAGCTGGATGTCAGGATTTCCGCTTCAAAGAATACTGTCTGGCTTACTCTTGATTGATTATTCGTTCGCAAAAGCACCGGTGCTATTACGGGCGAATAATCACACCACAGCAAAGCTCGTAGTTCTTTGAAACGCAGGGTGCCTTATCCGCTCTACGTTGGTCAACGTGACCTGATTATTGGTCAATACGCTATTATGGCAATACGTGTTGTCTAACAGTAGATTGACTGAATGTGAACTATGGTTTACACTATAAGCATGAAAGAAGTCTTACAAACTGAGCGTTTTGCAAAGTGGTTTAGAAAGTTGAAGGATAACTTAGCTAAGGTTGCAATAGCGCGCAGGATTGAAAGGCTTGAGCAAGGTAATTTCGGAGATTCGAAGTTCGTTGGTGATAAGGTTTTTGAACTTCGGATTGATGTAGGGAGTGGATACCGCGTGTATTTCATGGACCGCAGTTCAGAGATTATCATCCTTCTTGTTGGTGGAGATAAGAAAACGCAGAGTGATGATATAAAGACAGCAAAGAAACTTGCAAAGGAGTATGAAGATGGAGAAACTGACTAAATTTGATGCAGCTGAATACCTTGATACTGATGAGCTTCAGACTCTTTATCTTAATGAGGTGGCAAAGGAGAATGATTCTGCTGCGCTTATCAAAGCGATAGATACAGTAGCAAGAGCAAAAGGTATGACAAAGACTGCAAAAGAAGCGGGAATTACCAGAGAAGGACTTTATAAGGCACTTTCTCCGAATGGCAATCCTTCTTTTGCTACAGTATGTAAGATACTGAATGCAATAGGTTACACTCTCGTGCCTACTCGCATCCCCAATAATGGTGAAGCTTAATGCCTGACCCAGATTTGGCCCCAAAAATTCCTGAACCATCTGATACTTGTGAGATGAATGAGATATATAGTGTTTATTTGAGATTCTATGACACCATAAATAGTGTATGAGACAATGAAATTATTGAGTGGGAATGATTTGATTTTATCGCTATTAGGAGAATCGTTATATTGCAAGGAATTGTTTTATAACGATTTTTTGTGTCAGATATAACTATTATTTGGACTTTTGTGCAAAATTACTACCATTGGAAATTTTAAGACTGGTATATGTATTATTTCTATTATCTGATTAGAATCTTCAATTCTATTATACATAATAAGTTAAGATTATTTTCTGCGATTATCCGTGAAATAGAATTATATAAAAAGATGAGATTGTAGAAGTTGTTAACAACTCCTAAGGGGGAATTACGTTCCAGACAGAGCCGTTGTTTTTTTTAAGAAATGGCAATCATCTTTATTCTGGAATATAGTGATCTGAATAGAATCTATTGAGCATTATGGAATTTAAAATATCGGTATAAATATAAAAAAGGCTGCAAGCTTGAAGTGGTGTTATATTTTTCAGATTGTATTCTGTTAAATGTGCCAATGAATTACGAATATTATATCCAATATGTTCTGCATCGGCATGTCCTAAATAGAATAAAAGTGTTTTTGTATGATTTTCTCCTAATATATTTTTTATCTCAAGTGAATTTAATAAAGAACCTAATTGTATGTATTCAACTGGAACATAAATACCTTTGAATGAATTAATATCAATGAATATAACTCTTAAAAGCTTTTCAATCATTGCACATATAAATATACAAGCGCCATAGGAATTGGCTATCAATAAATCTTGATCTTTATTGTTTCCAAGTAAAATACAATCCAATAAAGCAAATGCAATATTAATATCATCCGCTAAATTTTCGCCACTTTCAATTGATTCATCAATAGCTATCAGTATTGATCTATACCATGTTTTAAGTGATGGATATAATTCAGAATCATGCCAAAGACTTTGAATTATTGCTGCCCCATTAATATATATTAATTCTAGAAATTGCTGATGTGAAAAAGTAAAATATTCATTTGTAGGTATATTGCTTGATACATAATCTATTATGTGTTGTTTTCCTTTGGACTTGCACGAGAGAATGCTTCTGAATTTTTTATCAATTTCTCTATATTCATGGGTTAACATTAATATTTTCAATTGCCAGTTTTCTATATTCTTTATTTCCATTAGGATTTCCTGAATTTGCAATGTAAATGAAAAAGATTGACCATGATTTAAAAGATGATTATCTAGAATCGAATTGATGTGATTCTGGTATTTTTGGAGTTGAAAAGTCCTATGATGTTTAATTTTCTTTAAAAAGGATAGTATTATACGATATTCACTTTCAATATGCATAATGTTAGTAATTACGGTTTGTTCGTTATTTAATATTTCAATTTCTTCATTGATGATCCTATCTAAGAAGATGTTTATATTTTCTTTAAAAGGTGAGAGTTTATCTGTTAAGATATTTGAGAATATTGAGAATACTCGATTCAGACCAAGTTCTTTAGCTTCTTTTAAACTGAAAGAAGGAGGGAGAATCTCGTTAAAGAATTCAATGTTGTATTTTATTGATCCGAGTTTTCCAAAGTTATTTAGAATATAGTTCTTCTTTTTCTTTGCAAATAGCAAAAAAACTTTTTTGGATATTCCTGTCTGAAAAGATATCATATAATCGAAAATGACTGAATAGAAATCATCATAATTATCTTTCTCTGTAAAAAAATCCTGATATGATTGATTGATGCACTTTATTATGTCTTTTTTTGTAAAATTATTAAGTATATTATTTGTGTATTTTAGTAAGTATCCAAAATCCTGTTGATAATCATGTTTTATTTGACTCTTAATTTCAGCAAACAAAGAGATTTTCTTTATGAATATAAAATCTTTTAAATTATCTATTGTATCCAGACATGTTAATTCAAGTTTTGAAATAGTATCAATAACAAAAGGCAAATGTTCTAATAATGAATTTAATTCAAAATAAGTAGCAAAATCTGTTATTCCAAAGTATTTGTAGTGTAAATGGATTCCATTATTTGAGAATATTTCTTTTACAATCATATCGACCTTCTTCGTATGATTATAAGTTTATTTATAAACATGAGTACAATAATCTGAGCTAGTAGACGATTAAAAGGCGAGCATAAATTGGCGGACTTAGATTGATCCTAAGAAACTTCCGAATTAGGAAGTATCATTTATATGGTTTTCCGATAAAGGCCCTTGCAATTGTACCATGCAAGAGCCTGATTTTTGTGGATATTAATCATTTGTCACAGAACTTTGACAGAGCAGTCTGAAACACATCAGGATAATTTGCCTTGATGAAGCCAAGCTGATAAACAACCATTGCACAGGGAATGAATACTTCCTTACTGTTCGTATATTTATCTGATTCATACAGGTATGTATAGAAGATCTTTTCAGCTGTATCGGAATCCATTCCGTTATCCTTCGCTATTGTCTTGAATCTATCATGAAGAGCTTTCAGTTCTGAAGCTTTTTTCTTATTGAATCCTCTGACTAAAGATTCGCTGAAAGGCAGTGTAACTCCATGGATGAGCTGAATTGCCTGTATAAACTGTTCGGTATAGAGTATATGCCCATTTGTCTCTTCAAGGATCTTAGCTTTTTCCTGATTTGCGATTTCTTCTTTTTTCAGATATTCTTCAACTGATATAGGAGAAAGATTAGAGGCAAGTAATGCCGAAACAGCCAGATCCCTGATGGACTGTGGCTTTAGTTTCATCAGTTCTTCCTTCAGGAAAAACTCGCAATCATCGAATATATAGAATTCTTCTGCAGATGGGATGATATCGATGAACGGAGTGAATATTCCCCATCCATGGCTATCGTCTCCAGAATTGATGAGTGCAAAAGTCTTTGCATCAGACATGTTGATTTTCCTGATATCGAAATCAGAATCATACATGAACCTGATTATCTTCTCTGCATGTCTGATTATCTGCTGATTCCTAGCAGGACGGATTTCGAAAACCAGCAGGTTTAAGAACCAGTCATATTGGATGATCGGCAGATCGAAGTCCGGATTATCATGCATAGGCAGATGTCTGTCTTTAAGCCTGCAGATTGTCATTGTGGGGTATGAATCCAGTTTGTAGCCATTGATTAACCCTATGATTTTCATGACACTTGAAACAAAAGAATCAGCATGCTGGATTTTATTATCGCTGAAGCAATTCTGCATTTTGATTTTCTTCTCAAGCATGTCTGTCGTTTCGTTCGTAAGCCATGATAAATCAGGATTGCCATATGCTGGAGCGATGAGTCTTGCTGCAGATGAAATATCATGTTTTGTGTAAAAGCGGTTGGTATACGCAAGATTCTGGTTTCCGTATTTTATATTCAGATATCTGAGTATCATCGGGAATCCGTCTTCGTCCACTTCCAAAATGGTAGTGATTCCCAATTGCGTATCTTGTTTGATGAATCTCTCGAAAACAAGACCATACTCGATAGGATCGATATCTGTGATTTCCAGTATATAGCAGACAATCGAGCTGACGGAATGACCCAGACCAGGGGAGAATACTATGCCTTTTCTTCTGGCCCAGGTGACAAGATCATGGATAATCATGAAGTAATCTGAATAGCCCCTTTCTATGATCACCTTTAATTCAGCATCAATACGCTGTCTGATTGTGTCTGTGACTACTGGATACCGATTCTCGATGCCTTGATTGACAAGCTTTACAAGCAGGTCTGCGGATTCATGACCATCTGTGTAAGGGTATTCCTGCTGCATCTGCAAATATGAAGCAAAGTCAATATTGCATCTGTCTGCAATTCTGGAAGTATTCTCAACTGCTTCCGGGCACCAGGAAAAGAGCTCTTCCATCTGTTCAGGAGATTTGAAATAGTATTCCCCGCTTTCCAATGGAAGATCCTTCATGCTGCCATTTTTGATGCAGCAAAGAGTATTATAGGCATCAGCATCTTCGCTTTTGATATAGTGGATATCATTCGTGCATACAGTTTCTATTCCGAGTTCTTCGGATATTGCTTTTATCGAGGGAAGAACTTTCCTGTCTTCGTCTTTACCATGATCTTGCATTTCAAGGTAGAATCTGTCAGCAAAAACTTCCTTGAACCAGAGTGCGATAGATTTTGCTTCAGCAATATCATCTGCCAGTATTTTCTGTGTTAGCTTTCCTGCAAGATATCCGGAAAGGCAGATCAGGCCTTCATTATTATTCTTCAGGTCTTTCGCAGTGATTAGACTGCTGGAGAGATTAATCAGTCTTGATAGACTGTTCAATCCTCTGTTATTCATGGCAATGCATATGATATTTCCTAAACAGGTTGACAGCTCAGCTGCTATTATCGGTTTTATATCTGCATCGATGCATGACTCAGCAAATCTGATTGCCCCTGCAATGCTGTTGCTGTCAGAGATTGCGAGTATTTTCATTCCTGCTTTTCTGGCAGACTCTATGTAGTCTTCAATCCGTGCTGTGGAATCTCCGAAAGAATAGTCCGTGTGGCAATGAAGATGAACAAAGCTCATAATTTTTTCTCCATATGAGCAGGATATCTTCCATGTATGACAGATATTGTCAGAATAAAAAGAAAATATTCATATAATGTTCAGTAGTGACATAATACCGGAGCATCTGTATGAGAAATCAGTTCCAGTCAAAGACTAAGTGTTGCAGTTCGTTTCCATAAAATAAACGAGTATTCTTCTATATGTGAAAACTAAGATATATGCCTATAATGAAATTTCTTGGGAAAGTCTGAAATAAAAGCGGCGGACATTGTCCGCCGTTTGTTGAGAATATCAATATCTCAAAGATTGTTAAATCCTCAGTATCGATTCAGCTTGTTCACGACTGAGATCATATCTGTAGAACAGGCTGTAGTATTTCTGGGTCTTTTCTATGATATCCACAGGGTAGAGCTCAGGATAGAGAAGATTGCCGAGCCAGTATATGCCTATGAGCCTATTTGTCGCTGGTGGATTATCTATGAAGGAGTATGGTTCAGAAGGAATAAGATACACTTTTCCGTTCTTCACCGCGTCAAGGTTCCTCCAGAGACTGCTACCCATCACTTCCTTGTATGCATCCTCATTTCCAAGAAGAATGACATCAGGATTCAGTATGTACAGCTCTTCCATGGATATCGTGTTTTTATCTGTGATGAATGATGAAGGTACTGCATTCTCCGCACCTACAATCTCAATCACTTCTCCATGGAAGCTTCCTTCAGGAATTGCCTCAAGACCATCAGGGGATGCTGAGTAGTACACGCTTACCGGTTCCTTTATTTCCTTCCTTGCTTTCTCTGCCATTTGGAGCGCATCCTCAGCAAAAACAGCAAGCGGTTCTGTTGTATCTTCCTTTCCAAGAAGCTTTCCAAGTGTCCTGTATACCTCAGGTGTATTCTCTAGATATGCCTCGATGAAGATCACCGGTATCATGATATCCTCAGAGAGCGAGTCAAGATCCTGTATCATCGACTCAGGATTTCCCTTTATCTCTCCCATATCTATCACGACATCAGGATCAGCGGCCATAAGAGCCTCTTTGTTGAGATTTGCTTTCCTTCCATAGAATGTCCCGAATACAGGAAGATTCACAGTATCCTGCTGGAAATACTTCTCAGCGCTTCCGGATAATCTCTGCGACCAGCCAGTCATCATCTCTGGTGCTGCGGAGTAGAGTGCCATCTGGGAAAGATTGCCTGATGGTACGATTCTCTCTATCTTGTCAGACAGTTCAGCGCTGCGTCCAAGAGAATCTGTGAATACTGCAGCATAAACTGTTGTTGTCATAAGCATTGCGATAAGCAGAACTGTTATTTTCCTCATTATTCCTCCGATGTGATTGTCAGTATTGAGAATTCCTTGCGGTTCCTGAGAATGTATGGGTATTTTCCATCATTCTCTTCCACAAGCTTCAGAAGCCTTTCCTTATGCTCTTCCGGATAGCATGCTGATATGTATTCCTCCGCATCACTCAGCGAGAGAAGAGGCTGGCTGAAATCCAGTACTATGATCTCCTCTTCGTATTCAGCACCTGCTTCATCTATTGCCTTGAGTATTCTGGAGATCTTGTTTTCCCTTGTCTGGAATCCCTGGCTGTTGTGATGCGGAACCGCAGTGACAATCCTTTTTGTATAAGACAGGAAATGCCTGACTGAATCTGGCAAGTCAAGATGACCGAATGATATCATCAGTATCTGATCAGGATATGGAAGCGGGCCGTATGCATCTAGATTGATGTAGATATTCTTGCCTGAGCGCCGGTATGCTTCCTGAAGTACCATCTCATCGGTATCCGCGGCTTTTATCATATAGCCATCATCCGCCAGTATCTCAGCCTCATATCCCAGCCCGCAGCCAAGCTCGAGTATGTTCAGTTCCTTTATAAGATGCCTTTCAAGAACAGAAGCAAGCTGTCTGTGGCAAAGGCTTTCCTCTGAGGCCCTCCGGTACCATTCTATTTTCTTTTCTGTCCACCACTTCATTCCGGAACGCATGTCATCCTCTCGTTTCTTCCTGTGAAGATCCGGCTTATATGGAGCTTCCTTCCGTAAAGCCTGGACAGCCGTTCTTCTTCCAGATGCTCTTTGTCTGTCATCTCAATCTTTCCGTTCTCATCCATCAGCATCAGTGATGTCGATGCCATCAAGGCCTGATCCGGGCTATGCGTCGTGAAGAGCAGGGTATAGCCTTTATCCTTTAGGGTTGAGAGCGTCTCAAGCACTTTCAGCTGATTCCCGTAATCAAGAGATGAAGCAGGTTCATCAAGTAGAAGTATCCCTGCATCCTGTACAAGAGCCCTTGCTATGATCGCAAGCTGCCTTTCCCCTCCGGATATCTCATCAATCGGTCTTGATGAAAGATGGCTTATCCCGAGATCGGATAGCACTTTATCTGCAATTTCCTCGTCTTTCTTCCCGGGCTTTGCGAATAGCGGAAGCGATGGCGCACGGCCCATAAGTACGAGATTCCTTACGGTGTGCGGATAGGCTATAGGCGAGAACTGGGGGATGTATGCGATCTTCAGGGCTCTTTCCTTAGGCTTGAGTTCATCAAGTGACTGATTATCGATCAGGATCCTGCCGCTGTCAGGCTTGAGGAATCCCATCATGATTCTCATCAGCGTTGATTTTCCAGCGCCATTCCGTCCGAGAAGGGCAGTAAGCGATGAAGAGGGAAGTGTGAATGAGATATCATCGAGGATTTTCTCTTTACTATATGAGAATGAGATGTTCTCTGCGCTTATTGTCATGCTCTCCGGCCCTCCCTGATTATCAGATAGAGGAAGAATGGAGCCCCTATGAAAGATGTGAGTATGCCAATCGGTATTTCAGATGTCGAGATTGTCCTGCTGATGGTATCGACTGCAGTAAGGAATGCAGCACCCAATAACATGGATGATGGGAATGTGACTCTGGCTTCTGTCCCTGCAATCATCCTTGTTATATGAGGTATCACAAGGCCTACCCAGCCTATGACTCCTGATACAGCCACAGCTGATGCAGTCATAAGCGATGCCGCGACAATAGCGATTCCCCTTATCGCGGATGTGTTTATCCCGAGGGACATTGCTTCTTCCTCTGACAGCGAGAGAATATCAATCCGCCAGGAAAGGAGAATCATCACAGCTGATGAGAGCACTATCGGCAGTATTATGATCTTCAGCTCTTCAGTACCTGCCCCTGCAAGAGATCCCATGAGGAAGTAGGTGATGGCAGGAAGCTGGTTGTCAGTGTCTGCCACAAGTTTTACGAAGCTCGTTGCTGACTGGAATATCGAAGAGACCATAATTCCGCCAAGGACAAGCCCCAGGACTTGGTTGCCCTTAACTGTCTTTCCTATAAGCCAGACAATGGAGACTGCGGCAAGTCCTGCTATGAACGACACCGCTGAGATGCCAAGGCTGCTGAGTCCCAGAAGTATTGCCAGCGATGCCCCGAATCCTGCGCCTGCTGATGCTCCGAGGACATCCGGCGATACCATCGGGTTTCTGAAGATTGTCTGGAATATGAGCCCTGAGAGCGATAATGCCGCTCCTATAAGGGATGATGCCAGTATTCTCGGAAGCCTTATATTGAATACCACGGATTCAGCCTGCGGCGTCCAGTCCGCATTGATCGGCAGTATTCTGGAAAGAAGGATCTTTATCAGCTCTACAGGACCTATCGGGAATCTTCCGATTGAAAATGATATGAAGAAGACTGCGATGTAAATGATTATGAATGCTATGATGATGCGCTTCTTCATCCGAAAAGCTCCTTTGCCTTGCGGTTAGCTTCCTTTTCAGTATGAAGCCTGAGCTCCCTGTACTTCTCCACAAGCTCGACCGCATCATCTGTCAGTACGGATTTTCCTCCGCCTTTTCCTCCCTGGGAGCATATGACAAGAGGGGAGCCGTAGACTTCTTCCGTATCCTTCACGATCTTCCATGCCTTCGAAAGGCTCAGCCCCATTTTCTTTGCAGCCTGGCTGACAGAGCCTGTCTCGCTTATCAGCGTGAAAAGCTCTTCGGAACCCGGTCCGAATAATATGCTTCCGTTATCAAGCGCAATCCTGAGTTTAAGAACTACATCCATACCGAATAGTTTCCAGAAAGTATTCGATATAAGTGTAAGCCATAGGAATGCATGATTCAATACTGTTTCCATTCCTTAATGTCTCTGATTATGTAAGCAAGATATCAAATGGCATTGAATTGCCAATTCTGCTAACATTCCTGGATATGAAGACAATCAGAGTCAGCGCGGCTGTAATCAAGGATGGAGATAAGATACTGACCACAGAACGTGGATACGGAAAATACAAAGGCTTCTGGGAATTTCCAGGAGGAAAAAGGGAAGAGGGAGAGTCCGGCGAGAAGACTATTGTCAGGGAAATACGGGAGGAGCTTGAGACAACGATAGCAGTCGATAGCTTCCTTTGTACGATTGAACATCAGTATGAGGACTTCTATCTCATCATGGACTGCTATCTCTGTCATATCGTAGAAGGCAATATAACCATCAAGGAACATAAGGCAATGAAGTGGATTACCTCTGATATGCTTGAGTCTGTGGACTGGCTTCCTGCGGATATCAAAGCATTGCCTTTTGTCAGAACGGCACTTGGCTGGTAATCTAGGATATTTTTAGTCTAAGATAATCCCTTTCATCAGTACCTGAAAGGAAATAGCAGCAGTTTGCAGGATCCTGTTCCGGATTCTATTGCATGTGTTCTGGTATATTGGTGCCTGCTTGATGTATACTCTGATTATCTGCTATTTTTCATACGCAATATATTGTGCAGCGATAATTCAATAACCATATTTATAGCGGGGTATTAATGGAGATAACAAAAAGAGATGGACGACTGGAGGCTTTCGATCCCAGAAAGATAGAACGGGCCATACAGAAGTCGCTTGACAGCACTGGAAAGGATTATCCGGAAGGGCTTGCCGCATCTTTGGCTGGGAAGATTGCTTCAGAACTTGATAAAAACAAGGCATGGAGCGTTGAGGAAATCCAGGACAGGGCAGAGGAAGCCCTGATGGCTTCCGGACAGTTCCAGGCGGCAAGGAACTATATCCTTTTCCGCAGCGAACGTACTGCAAGACGCAACGAAAGGACAAGGATCCTTGATCATTTCAGCGATAAGACCCTTGCATCTGTCCTTTCCGGGATCCAGAAGGATTTCCCCGAAGATCCGTATTCGCTTTCAATCCTTGCAGACAAGTTCATCTCATTCTCGAAGGAGAACATGAGCGAGGCTGAGAAGTATGAGGCTATAACAAGGGCAGCTGTCGAACTTACTCGCCCGGAGGCCCCCAAGTGGGAATTCATAGCATCCCGCTTCCTGCTGTTTTCCTTCCATAAGGATCTTGCCGTGCGTTTGTCGGAGAAGAACATCACGGCATTCTATGACAAGCTCCAGCATCTTACATCCGAAGGCCTGTATGGTGATTACATTCTGAAAGGATATACCAGGGCTGAGATAGAGGAGGCCGCATCCTATATAGACAATGAGCGCGACAAGCTCTTCACGTATTCCGGTCTTGAGCTTCTCATCAGGCGCTATCTCATCCATTCCCACAGCCATGAGATCCTTGAGACTCCTCAGGAAATGTTCCTTGGAATAGCTCTCCATCTTGCACTTCCTGAAACGAAGGACAGGCTTTCCCATGTGAAGGTTTTCTACGACATGCTTTCGAGAATGGAAGTCACGATGGCGACACCTACGCTTGCAAATGCCCGCAAGCCGATCCATCAGCTTTCATCATGCTTCATAGATACTGTTCCTGATTCCCTTGATGGCATATACCGCTCCATCGATAATTTCGCCAAGGTCTCGAAGCTTGGCGGCGGAATGGGGCTGTACTTCGGCAAGGTAAGGGCAAATGGCTCATCAATCCGGGGCTTTGAAGGAGCTGCTGGCGGTGTCATCCGCTGGATACGTCTTGTCAACGATACTGCAGTCGCTGTCGATCAGCTCGGAGTCCGGGCAGGAGCAGCAGCTGTGTACCTCGATGTATGGCATAAGGACCTTCCTGAATTCCTCAATCTCAGGACAAATAACGGCGATGACAGGATGAAGGCCCACGATGTCTTCCCTGCAATCTGCTATCCGGATTATTTCTGGAAGCTCTGCGAAGAGAACCTGAATCAGGACTGGTATATGATGTGCCCTCATGAGATATTCACAGTCAAGGGATACCATCTGGAGGATTACTACGGCGATGAGTGGACAGAGCGCTATCTTGACTGTGTACGCGACAGACGAATATCAAAGCGTTCTATCCTGCTGAAGGATCTTGTCCGCCTGATACTCAAGAGCGCTGTCGAGACAGGCACTCCATTCACGTTCAACCGCGATGAAGTGAACAGGATGAATCCAAATAAGCATAAGGGAATCATCTATTCCTCCAATCTCTGTACTGAGATTGCGCAGAACATGTCTGAGATTGTCGCTGAGGATGTCGAGATAACCACAGAAGATGGTGATACCGTCGTTGTTCAGAAGACAAAGCCAGGCGATTTCGTTGTCTGCAATCTTGCATCCATCTGCCTTGGCAATGTCGATGTGAAGGACAAGGATAAGCTCTTATCCCTTGTAAGGACTGTCGTCCGTGCCCTTGATAACGTCATCACGCTGAATTTCTATCCTCTGCCGTATGCACGCATTACGAATGACAGATACAGGTCCATCGGCCTCGGCGTATCCGGTTATCATCATATGCTTGCGAAGAATGGCATCAGATGGGAAAGCGAGGAACATCTGAAGTTTGTCGATGAGGTCTTCGAGACAATAGCATATGCAGCCATAGAAGAGTCTTCGATCCTTGCTGAGGAAAAGGGCTCATATGCATATTTCAAAGGTTCTGAATGGGATACAGGCGAGTATTTCGAGAGCCGTGGCTATGATTCTCCTGAATGGATTGATCTGAAGGCAAAGGTCCATGAGAGGGGAATGCGCAATGCATATCTCCTTGCCATCGCCCCTACATCCTCGACATCGATACTTACAGGAACAACTGCGGGTGTCGATCCTGTGATGAACCGCTTCTACTATGAGGAGAAGAAGGGGAGCATGCTCCCGCGTACAGCCCCTGAGCTCTCCAATGCCACATGGTGGTACTACAAGAGTGCTTACCAGATAGATCAGAGCTGGTCTGTCAGGGCACAGGGAGTGAGACAGCGTCATATCGATCAGGCTCAGTCGATGAATCTCTATATAACGAATGATTACACTATGAGGCAGGTCCTGGATCTCTATATCCTTGCATCTAAGTGTCATGTGAAGAGCATCTACTACATCCGCTCGAAGAGCCTTGAGGTGGATGAATGCGAGAGCTGCTCAAGCTGAGGAGGCATTATGGAAGAGCTTAAAAGAAAGCCTTTGTTCAATCCTGATGGGGATACTGAGGTAGAGAAGAGAAGGATGGTCGGCGGCAATACGACCAATCTCAACGATTTCAACAATATGAAATACGGCTGGGTCTCTGACTGGTACAGACAGGCGATGAACAACTTCTGGATCCCTGAGGAGATAAACCTCGCGCAGGATCTGAAGGACTACCATCATCTGCTTCCGTCTGAGCGAAAGGCATATGACAAGATACTTTCGTTCCTTGTATTCCTTGATAGCCTCCAGACTGCGAATCTGCCCAATGTGACAGATTACATAACAGCCAATGAGGTCGGTCTCTGTCTTCATATCCAGACTTTCCAGGAGTGCCTTCACAGCCAGGCTTATTCCTATATGCTCGATACGATCTGCTCTCCTGATGAGCGCAATGACATCCTGTTCCAGTGGAAGACAGATGAGCATCTCCTGAGAAGGAATACTTTCATTGGCAGCTGCTATAACGATTTCATCGAGAACCGCGATCTTTTCCATCTGATGAAGGTCCTTGTGGCGAATTTCATCCTTGAGGGAATATATTTCTATTCGGGTTTCATGTTCTTCTACAATCTTTCGCGTAATGGGAAGATGCCGGGATCTGCACAGGAAATCAGATACATAAACAGGGATGAGAATACCCATCTATGGCTTTTCAGGAACATCATCCTTGAGCTGAAGAAGGAAGAGCCGGAGCTTTTCACTCCTGAGCGCATAGCTATCTACAAGGAGATGATGGAAGAAGGCGTAAGGCAGGAAGCCGCATGGGGCGAGTATGTAATCGGTGATGATATCCCGGGACTTACACGCAAGATGGTATCTGACTACATACATTACCTTGGCAATCTCAGATGGCAGAGCATAGGTTTTGAGCCTCTGTATCCTGAATTCGAGAAGGAGCCTGCTGATATGGCATGGGTTTCCCAGTATTCGAATGCGAATATGGTCAAGACGGATTTCTTTGAGGCAAGAAGCACTGCCTATGCTAAATCCGCAGCTCTGGTCGATGATCTCTGATTCCTTTTGAAAGGATGTAGGGCTTCTTCATCATGTGATGGGGAAGCCTTTTGCTTTTACATGGATTTTACATCAAGCAGTCTGCTGTTTTCATAATCATGGATTACCATCCTCAGCGGAGGATATCGAAGTGAATAGGAGTATAAAGCTTTTATCTGTTTTCGCAGCGTTATCGGCAGCGGCATTATCAGTTTTCGCATCAACACCTACAATGCATAAGAGCGCATATTATAATGCCGGGCAATTCAATACAGATGGCGGTGTGATGGAGATCATCGCTTATAACAGCACCAATGGATATGCATATGCAGTAAATGGACAGTCGGGCCTTCTTACTGCTTTGGATCTCAATGCATTATCAGGAAATGGAAGCGATATCAGGCTTTCCGGCTCTGATATCGATGTCAAGGCCATCATCAGTGAATATGATCCTGATTTCGATTATGGCGACATGACTTCAGTTGCTGTAAGTCCTGATGGTACTTTGCTTGCTGTAGCGCTTCAGGCTGAAGGCTATGCAGATAAAGGCTACGTAGCTGTCTTTGATTGCCTGCCGGATGGCTCTGTGGTTCTGCGTGGCGCAGTCGGATGCGGTGTCCAGCCAGATATGATTGTCTTTGCTGACAATAATACGATACTGACAGCTGATGAAGGTGAGCCTCGTGAGGGATATGGTGAAGGCATTGCAGATCCTGCAGGTTCTGTATCAGTCATAAGTGCTGATTCGCTTTCATCCGCAGTCGTGGGGTTTGATGACTTTGATTCGGAATCTTCGAGGAACGCATTGATAGAAGATAGGGTAATCCTGATGAAGAATAGTCTTCCTTCCGTGGATTTCGAGCCTGAATATATCGCAATAAGCGGAGGCAAGGCTTATATTACGCTTCAGGAAGCTAATGCGATCGCATCTCTTGATATTGCTGAAAAGAGATTCGATTGGATCTGGAGCGCAGGATTCGAGGATTACTCTGAAGTTCCTGTAGATATCGATAAATCAGATGATGCTTATGATCCTAAGACATATGGCGCTCTTTCCGGGATCAGGATGCCAGATGGTATTGCTGCATTCAGCATAGATGGGACAACATACCTTGTGACTGCCAATGAAGGCGATGCAAGGGAATGGGGCGATGAGGATTCCCCTTCATTCTACCTGAATGAGGATGAGAGGGACTTCGGTGATGGGGAATCATCCCCTAGCGGGCTGCTGTCATATCAGAATACAGGTATAGATGGGAAAGTCGTATTCTTCAGGTCTGATGACTATGAG
Organism: uncultured Spirochaetaceae bacterium; assembly: GCA_944389075.1. Classification (GTDB taxonomy): domain Bacteria; phylum Spirochaetota; class Spirochaetia; order Sphaerochaetales; family Sphaerochaetaceae; genus Ornithospirochaeta. Next base: position 29,618 of record CALXLA010000044.1, on the reverse strand, counting down.
GGGCTTGATGAGAACATGGACTATATATTCGGAGGTCGCTCATTCACAGTTTATGCTGTTCAGGAAAATGGTCTTGCAGAAGTCTTCTCCAGCGGCGACGATTTCGAGGCTATCACGGCAGAGCTTTATCCGGAATTCTTCAATGCATCGAATGACAATGCTGTTCTTGACGACAGGTCAGGGAAGAAGGGACCAGAGCCTGAGAGTGTGACAACTGGTCTCATCGATGGGAACTGCTATGCATTCATCGCGCTTGAGCGTACAGGCGGCGTAATGATGTATGATGTGACAGTTCCTGAGCAGTCCGTATTCGTTGATTATCTGAATCCAAGGGATTTCAGATCTGTCATAGCCGGCTCAGAGGCATATGATGATGGTGAACTTGATAAGTGGGTAACAGGTGGAGATGTTGCTCCTGAGGGGCTCGCTTTCACAAATGCAGATGTGAGCCCTACAGGAAAAACTGCCCTTCTTGTTGCCAACGAGGTTTCCGGAACAGTTTCCTATTACGAAATATACTGACAATCATCAGCATGCGGCCGTTCTGCGCTGCATGCTGTTTTCCCTTCAAGAGGTCCTGTAATAACAATTATCCGGGAGCGGGTACTGTCATTGATTCCTTATGCAATTGATTTGCATGGAAAGAATATGACAGATTCCCCTATGCCGGACTGGTATTCAGCATCTATATCATCTGCTCGATTGCAGCCCCATAATCGGAGCAGAGCCTGTCATGTTTGCATATGCAGTCATTTCATTGCTTCTTGTGAGTCTCTTTGAGCCATTTATCTGCTTCATGTTCCATGCAGAGCAGAGTTCCCGGACCTCGTTTCTGTAGCGATAGGTGCTTATACGGGAAACAGATCCGATATATCACATGGCTAGAGGAATCTGCTGACAGAGAAGGAACTTATGGGCGGGACTGGCAGAATTCCAGGCTGATGGATACGATGAATGTCATTATCATCGGAATCATAAGTGGTATTGGTACTGTCATTATTTCAGTCATGCAGAATCTCAGGAGGAAGAGCTGACAGCTTTTTTCATTGGCGGGAAGAGCTTGTCAAAAGCTACTATTTCCTCTTCAGAAAGGAAATATTCAGAAGGTACTGAATATATGCCTCCTACATTATCCAGATAGCCTAGTGACAGCTCTTTTACAAGAAGATATGGATTGTCCTGATTATCTGCATTGCTGTAGATATGTTTATCAGATGCCCTGATGAAACCTGCATGCCTGTAGAAGTCAGGATTCCCTTCAATCAGCACTGCTTTGATACCAAGCTCTGAGGCTATGTCCAGTGAATGTTTTACAAGATACAGCCCAAGACCTTTCCGCTGATATTGTGAAGCTATCGATACAGGGCCGAATATCGCGGTGGAAAGCTTGCCATGCGCGGTGTCTATATGCGATTTCACATACATGATCTGACCGATGATCTTTCCATCAAGTTCCATGACAAGATCAAGTTCCCTGATAAAGCATGAAGATACTCTGAGCCGGCTTGCAATCAGATGTTCTGAACAGCCGGGACGATATACGTTCCAGAATGAGTTTCTTATCAGGATATTCACCTCATTTATATCGTCTTCAGTCTCCCGCCTGATGATGATCCTGTCTTCCATATCCTCACTATATCATGAGCACCTTCCCATCGTTACTGCATCTGATACGATATCTGTGCGATAATCATCCCCAAGGAGACGGGAATGTTCAGTTTTATCCATATATCGGACATCCATATAGGTAAAAAGCTTCATGGCTATGACTTATATGAAGATCAGGCATATATACTTGATGAGATTGTTTCGATTATCGAGGAAAGAAAGCCGGATGCTGTATTGATAGCAGGGGATGTATATGACAGGACAGCACCATCAGAGGAGGCGACATCCCTTCTTGATGGCTTCATGAACCGCCTTTACAGGACTGGAAGCAGCATATTCATGATAGCAGGCAATCATGATCCTGCTGAAAAGCTTTCGTTTCTCAGCGATATAGTAGACAGTCATGGCCTCCATATCGCAGGGAAATTCAATGGGCACCTTGAGAAGAGAAGCCTTGGTGATGCCGACATCTACATGCTTCCATACATAAGGCTGGCTGATGGCAGACGTTTCTTCCCTGACCGGGATATCAATTCGCTTGCAGATGCAGTCAGTACTGTCATTGCTGACACAGAGATAGACAAATCCAGAATCAATATACTCGTTTCGCATCAGTTCGTTACAGGCGCAGCAGTCTCCGGCAGCGAGGACCTGATGATTGGAGGGGAGATGCCTGTTCCTCCTGAGGCCTTTTCCGATTTCGATTATGTGGCGCTTGGCCATATCCACAGGGCACAGAGTGCTGGCGCATCGAACATAAGATACTCAGGTTCGCCTCTGAAATATTCAGCATCAGAGAGGGATGGCAAGGCTGTCATTTATGGCAGGATAGGGGGTGACAGGAATCTGGAGATCGAGGAAATCAGGCTTCACCCTCTTCATGATGTCGTGATAAGACGCAGTGATTTCAACAGCATAATGTCTGAGAGCAGCACAGATGATTTCATCTATGTTGTGCTTACAGATGAGACAGATGTCCCTGATGCGGTGAGTGCGCTTTCCGCCAGGTTCCCCCGCTTTCTGGCAATGGAATATGACAACAGCAGGACAAGAAGGCTGGAAGATGATGTGATTATCGCCGGATATGAGCAGGAACGCTCTCCGGCTGAGTACTATACGGAACTTTTCTCTCTGATTGCCCGCAAGGATATAAGCGATGAGCAGCGAAAGTGTGTCGAGGATTCGATACTTGAAATCTGGGGGAATGCATGAGGCCTGAGATACTTACGATTACAGCATTCGGTCCATTTGCCAGGACTGTCACGATAGATTTCTCGTCATTCGGGAATGAAGGACTTTATCTTGTATCCGGTGACACCGGCAGTGGCAAGACAACTATTTTCGATGCTCTTTCATATGCGCTTTATGGGGCAACCACATCAGATAGCGACAGAAGTGCTGAGCTTATGAGATCCCAGTATGCGGATGATGATGTCATGACAAGCGTTGAGCTTACGTTCTCTGAGAAAGGAAAGAAGTACACGGTAAGGCGCGAGCCAGCACAGCAGAGGCCGAAGAAGCGTGGCAGCGGAATGATGGATAATCCTGCATCAGCTTCTCTGGTCTTGCCGGATGGAAGCATCCTAACAAAGAAAGAACAGATCAATGAGAAGATTGAAGAGATCATCGGAATGACTTCAAGCCAGTTCGCGCAGATAGTCATGCTTGCACAGGGCCGGTTCAGCAGATTCCTTGTCTCCAAGACAGATGAGAAGAGGAGCCTCTTCAAGAAGCTGTTCAATACAGAGAACTATGGCCTTCTGCAGCTTTCGCTCCAGGAAAAGGCAAAGAAAGCCAGAGAAGAGTTCCTTTCTGTAGGAGCGAATCAGAATATGATTCTTTCCACTATAAGCGTAGCGGAGGAAAGTCAGTGGCATGACAGGCTTTCAGAAGTGAAGGATTCCGGCTTCATCCCGAATGATATCCATGAGATTCTGGATGGGATCCTTAATGAAGCTGAGACTTCCGCTGCATCATCCTCAGAGTTGTTCGATGAATATTCGAAGGAGGAAGCATCTGCAGTTTCTGATATCAGCAGATGGGAGGAAAAGCAGGAGAAGCAGAAATCTCTGGCTGATAAGGAGAAGGAGCTATCATCTGCAAAGGAAAGACTTAGCAGCGCGGAAGCGGAATATGGCCTTCAGACAGAGCGTGAGAAAGAGAAGCAGGCTGATCTTCTGGAGATCGCAGAGCTTGAGAGATGCTTTCCGCTCTATGATGAGAAGCTTAAAGCTGAAAACGATGCTGAGCTCATAAAGGCAGATTACTCTGCAAAGACAAATCAGCTGGATGAGATAGCTGAATCCATAGCATCAAAAAAGACGAAGCTTGATGAATCACAGAAGGAGATTGAAAGCCTCCGTGATGTGCAGGAACGCCTTGATGAGGAGAGAGGGAAGAACTTCAGCATGAGGGAAAGACTCAGTGTGCTGGTTTCCATACGAAGCAAGGTCAATGAGGCTTCTGCCGCGAATGATAATGCTGCGAAAGCCAGGGATGAGATAGCAGAGATAGAAAAGGAACAGACAAAGCTCCTCAATGATAAGAAAGCCGCCTCCGAACAGCTTGAAAGCATACTTCATGAACTTAAACAGCTTGAGAATGCGGAGTCTGAGCTCTCTTCCGCTGAAGCATATGCGAAAACCGCAGACAAGCTTCTTGTGAATACCTTGAAACATAAGGAAATTAAGATTGCTAAGGAGAAGACAGCCAGAGAACTTGCAATAGCCGCAGATGAGCTTGCAGAAGCGAAGGGCAGGCATGCTGCAGTGCTCAGGGGATATTATCTTCAGGGAGCTGTCTCTCTTGCGGAAAGCCTGGAGGATGGCAAGCCCTGTCCTGTATGCGGTTCTGTTCATCATCCATCTCCTGCTATATCTGATGGGAGCATGTATACACAGAAAGATATCGATGATGCTGAAGGGAAAGAGAAGGAAGCCGAAAAGGCTATGAAGACAGCTGAGGATAATCACAGGAAAGCGGAATCAGCACTTCTTTCTTTTGCGACCGTAGCTTCAGAGCTGAAAGCTTCTCTTCCTGAAAATCTTTCAGATAAGGATGCTGATGAGATACAGAAAGCCATGTATCAGATGCGGGATGCGGCCAAGGCCAGAGCAGAGGAAAGAAAGCAGAAAGAAAAGGACAGGAAAAATACCGAGGACACTCTGAATAAGATAGCGGAAGATCTTTCGGCTCTTAATGCGAAGCACAGTTCCGCAATGACTTCTGAGAAGCTTCATGCTGAATCGTATGGCAGACTGACAAAGGAAGCCGGAATGATGGCAGATGATGCCGGAATTGCCATTGATATGCTTCCTGAGGTTCATTCAGCACTTGAGAAGGATCTGGCTTCATCTGATGAGCGGATTGCGGCTTTTGAGAAAGATAAGGCTCGTCATGAAAAGCTGTCTGAGGATATCACCAGACTCCGTGAAGACATAGCGGAGCTTGAGAAGAGCAAGTCAGATATAACGGCGGCAATCATGATTCTTGAGTCCGGAATAAAAAGCGCAGATGCTAAGATTGCAGAGCTTTCCGGGAAGCTTCCTTATGAAAGTAAGAGCGATGCTGAGAAGAGAGCAAACGCCATCAGACAGAAGATCCAGGAACTTGATAACGCAATCAGCAAAGCGAGAGATGAATTCAATGCCGCATCTGCTGCAAAAGCTTCCATGGAAGGCAGCATCGATGAGCTCAGGAAACAGATAGCCGCTATTCCTGATTATGATATCGATGAGCTCAGGCAGAAGCATGATGAGGCCTTGGAGAAGAAGAAAGATGCTGAGAGGAAGAAGACTGCAGCTGGCGCACATCTCATGACTGTACGGAAAGCTGTTGAACGTTTTTCCGAGAATGAGGGAAAGAGTGCTTCTCTGAGGCAGAAATGGGCTATGATGCAGGAGCTTTCGGATGTCGCGAACGGAACAATGTCAGGGGAGAACAAGCTATCTCTTGAGACATTCGTACAGACACGATATCTTGACAGGATTCTTGTCAGGGCGAACAGGAAGCTTCTTTCGATGACCGATGGCCAGTATGAGATGGAGAGAAGCGATACAGGACGCAGCAGAGGACAGAAAATGGGTCTCGATATCGATGTGATGGATCATTTCACCGGTAAGAAGCGCCCTGCTACTACGCTTTCCGGCGGAGAGACATTCAAGGCATCCCTTGCTCTGGCTCTTGGCCTTTCCGAGGAGATCCAGGCTGAGGCCGGTGCTGTCAGGATTGAGACCATGTTTGTCGATGAGGGATTCGGAACGCTTGATGAGGAATCTCTTTCTTCCGCAGTCAATACTCTTTCATCGCTTGCAAGCAGCGGGCGCCTTGTCGGAGTCATCTCACATGTCCAGGAACTGAAGGAACGCATCGATAAGCAGATTATCGTGGAGAAGAGCCGCAGCCATGGAAGCACAGTCTCTGTGAAGTGCTGAGAAAAGCCCCGGAGTCCGGGGCCTTCAAGGTTATTTCAGCTTGCCGTAGACATCATCAGTCACAGCTTCGCACCATTCATTCCTGGTGTTCTCTCCCGGAACCTCGACTGCTATGTGGCTGAACCATGAGTCCTTCGCGGCACCATGCCAGTGCTTCACTTCCCTCGGGATCGTGATTACATCTCCCGGATGGAGCTCCTGCGCTTCCTTCCCCCATTCCTGATACCATCCGCGCCCTGATGTGCAGAGAAGTATCTGGCCGCCACCCTTGTCAGAGTGATGGATGTGCCAGTTGTTCCTGCATCCCGGCTCGAATGTGACATTCGCCATGAATACAGTCTCCATGGGGTCTGTAAGCGGCTTCAGGTATGACTTCCCGATGAAGTACTGGGCAAAGGCATCATTAGGTTCGCCGAGGCCGAACATTCCGCCATCCTTCCCATCATCATCCTTATAGACCTCAAGGGCGACGCGGAAAGCGGCCCATGCATTAGGCCATCCTGCGTAGAATGCGATATGAGTGAGGATTTCTGCCATCTCTGACTTCGTGACGCCATTCTTCCTGGCGGTCTGCATATGATACTGGAATGAGCTATCCACAAGTCCTTTTGAAACAAGCACTGTGATAGTAAGTATAGACCTCATCTTCAGAGAAAGCTTATCCTCACGTGACCATACCTCGCCGAAGAGAATGTCATCATTGAGGTGCGCGAACTCGTCTGCGAATCCTGTGAGGGCATCGCGCCCTGCTGTCTGTTTTACCATAGGACCTCCGTTGATTTATGACATAAATTTAGAACTAGTCTGCTGTTATGTCTAATGCTTATTTTTCATAATCAGAAATGCTTTCAGAGAATATATAATAGTGCTATACTCGCCTTGTGGAACTCAGGGTTTTGAGATACTTCCTTACTATAGCGGAGGAAGAGAACATAACAAGGGCCGCAGATATCCTTCATGTGACGCAGCCGACTCTTTCGCGCCAGATCATGCAGCTTGAGGAAGAGCTCGGCGTAAAGCTTTTCAGACGGAGCAAGTACTGCATCAAGCTCACGGAAGAGGGACTCTATCTGAAAAGAAGAGCTGAGGAGATTCTCGCATTGGCGGAGGATACCGCACAGTCTCTTTGCAACAAGGATAAGGATATCGCGGGAGTCATCTCAATAGGATGCACAGAGACTCACAGCATGGATGAGTTCGCATCCAGGATGGCAGAGTTCAGGAAGCTCCATCCTGATGTGTCTTATAAGGTCTATACAATCAATGCGGATGGCGTTAAGGAGAACATCGAGAAGGGCATCATCGAGCTTGGGCTCATCACGGAACCTGTCGATACATCCAGATTCGAGACCTTCCATCTTGAGGGAAAGGAACGATGGGGCGCTCTTGTCAAGGTAGATGATCCTCTTGCCGGCAAGGAATTCGTATATCCTGAAGATCTTGCGGACAAGCCTCTCATTGTACCGATACGGTCCGAGGTCCAGTATCTTCTTGAATCATGGCTGGGAAAAGCCTTCGATGATCTGGATATAACGGCACGATACAATCTCGGAAGGAATATCGCAGTTATGGTCAGCCGCGGGGTAGGAGTCGGCATATGCTTTGATCTTTTCTCAAGCTATGAGGGCCTCAAGTTCATTCCAATGATTCCTCCTCTTATGACAGGCAGTGTTGTATGCTGGAAGAAGGACCAGCTCTTCTCTACAGTGACAAGGAGCTTTATTGAATTCCTCAGGAATGCGCAAGCCTGAGATTGTCAACTTGTCTGGAGTTCATTGCAGAAGCACGGGAGATGTTTTGAGAAACAGGAATTCATCATTTCATCAGAGCAATGCTTTCTGCCATGAATAACTTCAGAGCAGGATTGCTTATCAAGGTTGCAGAAAACTGAGGGACAGTTGTTTTTGAGCTTTATGATGCAGGGAATCAGTTCGTAGGTTTTCTGTCTTGAACGTCGATAGCTTCTTCAATGATATGAAGATAATTCTGAAGGTTGTCGTGTTTTCTGTAGTTCTTTAACATGATTATATGAATCATAAATATATTCCTAATTAGGTCTAATAAATATGTATAAATAATACAGCCGTATATGCGATTATTTCTCCATGCTGACGAAGACATAGGGATAGTTGCCATACTCCAGGATCATTGTCTTTCCCTCATATCTAAACCATGGATGACTGGGAGTTAATATTCTGGATGGGCTTCCGATAATCGTGTATGTGCATTTATCCCGCATCTGGAACTGTTGAATTGAATCTGGGTTATTTACATGAATGAATGGATACACAATGCTAATGCATCTTATCTCTATGATGTGAATTGAAAGGCCTCAATGGATAAGGCTTGTCTCGTTCATCTCATCATTGGCATAAGGTGACATAAAGCGCTTTTCTAGCGTATGCGGGATTTCATATTGAAAACGCAGAGAGCGTGGCGAAGGAGCTTATGGAAGCCGGTTACGATACAATGGCAGTCAATGCAGATATCTCGGACAGGAAATCCATCATGGGTCTTCTTGAGAGAGTTTCGGCTGAGGGAAAGCTTGAATACTTTGTAAATGCCGCCGGAGTATCACCATCACAGGCTCCTGTAGAGGCTATTCTCCGTGTTGATTTATATGGAACAGCTGTTCTGCTTGAAGAGGTGGGGAAGATCATAACGGAAGGTGGAAGCGGTCTTGTCGTATCAAGCCAGTCATGGCACAGGATGGAACCGCTGAGTCCCGAAGAGGACAAGCTTCTTGCATTGACTCCTTCGGAAGAGCTTCTTTCCCTTGATTTCCTTCAGCCATCGGCCATAAACGACAGCCTCAGGGCATATCAGATAGCAAAGAGGGCAAATGTGAAGCGCGTCATGAGCGAATCCCTCAGATGGGCAAAACGCGGAGCGAGGCTGAATGCTGTATCTCCTGGAATAATCGTGACGCCGCTTGCCCTTGATGAGTTCAGTGGCCCTCGCGGGGACTTCTATAGGAAGATGTTCGCATCAGCTCCTTCAGGCCGTCCGGGAACCGCTGATGAAGTCGCGGCAGCAGCTGAGCTTCTCATGAGTGATAGGGCATCCTTCATAACAGGGGCTGACCTGCTTATAGATGGTGGTGCGACAGCATCTTATCTTTATGGGGGACAACAGTGAAGAGTATTGTGGTTTATTATTCAAGGAAGGGTGAGAACTATGTGAATGGCAGCATCGTTAATCTGAAGGAAGGGAATACCGCAATAGCCGCAGGAATGATTTCCAATCTCACCTCTTCTGATATCTTCGAAATCGATACAGTAAAGGAATATCCTTCAGCATATTATGACTGTATTGCAGAAGCAAAATATGAGCTGCATTCAGATGCAAGGCCGGAGCTTAAAGCCATTCCGGATCTTTCAGGTTATGATACCATCATCCTTGGCTATCCGAACTGGTGGGGAACGATGCCGATGGCAGTTTTCACGTTTCTTGAGAAAGCAGGACTTGCAGGTAAGACAATTCACCCATTCTGCACTAATGAGGGGAGCGGCCTTGGCTCAAGCTATCAGGATATTATAAGGCTGTGTCCTGATTCAATGATCAGTGAAGGACTGAGCATCCATGGTGCGGAGGTGAATAAGTCATTTACAATCATACATTCATGGCTTTCAGCTCTTGATACTATCTGATTCTTCCTTTGGCAGGATTATGTTCAGAATGATTGCAACCAGCGCAGAGACCACGACAGGAGATGAAGCGAATACCATCGTCACCCATTCAGGGAACTGCGATAATGCCTCGCTTACCATGCTTATGCCCATACCGAGAGCTGCGGAGAGTCCTACAATGGATGTATTGCGGTAGCTCATCGGCTGCATCGATACCAGTTTCATTCCTGTCATTGCGATAGATGCGAAGACTGAGACTGTCGCACCTCCAAGGACTGATTGCGGAATCGTTGTGAGTATTGCTGAGAACTTGGGAATCAGACCTGCGGAAAGCAGCATCAGTGCAGTGATGGCAAGCACTTTGCGGTTTACGACCTTCGTGGATGAGACTATTCCCACATTCTGCGAATATGTTGCATTCGGGAGTCCTCCCAGCAGGGCGGAGAAGAGATTCGATACTCCGAAGCCTATGATTCCTCCTCTGAGTTCATCTCCGCTTGCTTCTCTGTTCATGCCTCCTATTGTGGTTGCTGACATATCACCGATTGCCTGTACTGCATTGATTGCGAAGAGCAGCGAGAATGCAAGACATGACGCAAGCTCGAATCTGATTCCGAAAGGCGCGATCTGTGGCAATGAGAACAGGCTTGCATCAGCTACTGCAGATACATCGACCATCCCGAATATCGATGAGAAGATATAGCCGGCAGCGATTCCAATTAGTATTGACGCAAGCTTGACCATGCCTTTGCCGAAATGATTCAGCGTTGTGACGACAACCAGTGTAAATATCGCAGTAAGCCAGTTCTGCCATGAACCGAATGTTGGAGATGAGCTTCCTCCAGCCATATATTCAATTGCTGTAGGATAGAGGGAAAGGCCGATTGTGAAGACTACTGTTCCAGTGATCAGCGGAGGAAAGAAGCGGAAGAGCTTCTTTGCGAATAGCCCGATTATCATGGCGGTAAGCCCTCCTGCTATCTGTGCACCGAAGATCTCTGCAAGCCCGAACTTTCCTGCAATGTCTGTCATGGTTGCAAGGTAGGCAAAGCTCACGCCCATTATGAGAGGGAGGCGTGCGCCGCAGATACCCTTTATGCCAAATAGCTGAAGCAGGGTAGATAAGCTTGCGCAGATAAGCGATGACTGTATCAGAAGTATGCTCTGCTGGCTGTCCAATCCCGCTGTTGATGAGATGATTATCGCGGGAGTGACGCAGCCAACTATCATTGCAACAAGGTGCTGTAAGGCGAGTGGCAATGAATAACGAAGTGCTGGCATCCTGCCATCAAGTTCGAAAAGAAGGTCCTTTCCTTTATCCATGTATTGATTATAGCATATTGCATCTGATGCAACTGAAATCATCAAATCAGGTTATCTCGTATGGTCTCTGTTTGGGAGAGTAAGCTATGTAATGAAAAAAGCGCAATCCCTATACTGGAAATTGCGCTTCGCTCCCCCGGAGGGATTTGAACCCCCGACAGGGTGGTTAACAGCCACCTGCTCTACCGACTGAGCTACAGGAGAATGTGTTCGTTCGAACAATGAGTATTATGCAGATTTCCCAATATTGTGTCAACAACATTCCATAAGAAAATTGATTTATTATTTATCTTCTAATAATATAATGAATTGCTATTATAAGGAGATTGCTTTGCGGTTGCTTCTGATGCTGTGGCAGCTTCCTCAGGTTATTCTGGGATTCATTCTTTCAAGGAATGCTGAGAAGAAGCAGTTCAATGGATTTGAATATTATCAATGGAAGAGAAGGGGAAGTATAAGCTTGGGACCCTATGTGATAGTGGACAATCCTTCATCAGTCGCGCATGAAAGGGGACACTCAGTCCAGAGTCTCATCCTTGGACCTCTTTATCTGATTATCATAGGATTGCCCTCTCTTCTGTGGTGTGCAATTTATACATATACGGGCATCAGGAAGAAAACAAGCTATTACTGCTTTTATACGGAAGCCTGGGCTGAGAATATAAGGAAGAGAAGAAAATACTGATTCCTATTCATGATTTGCAATGCATTTCAGGGATTGGTGTCAGATCCTTCATGATATCAAGTAGATTTCTAGAAAGTCTTCCGGATGTGATATAGCAGTAGCTTTTGTTTATTTTGCCTATGGTAAACTTGTGATGGTCATATTCATATTTTCCAGGTTTCTGACAGAATTATTATTGGCCTCGAAATACACTCTATTGGCAATAATGTCTGCAGCTCTTATAAGGACGTTGTCTTTTGAATCGGCAAGAACGACTTTCAGGCTTTCTGTATTCCTGAACAGAGGTTCAAAGTATTTGTCGAATCTCATATTGTATGTGCCTTCCTTCAGTTCCATAAGAAGACCTTCTTCAAGCTCATATCTGCCATCTGTCGCTGTCTGATGCTGATCGACGACAATGCTGAATCTAAGAGAATCATCCACATTCAGCATTCCAATGCGAATAAGCTCTTTTAATGCATTTTTCAATCCGATCTTATAAGCGAAATCCTGATAACGCTGCTTGGATTTCCTGCTTGTGAATATCCTGTCGAGAACATTGTCAAGCGTGATGATTACACCGAATTTATGGAATGGCTTGAGGATGCTGAACATCCTTCTTCTATCCTGGAATGAAAGACTTGTAGCCTTGAGCTCATTTACATTGGAATACTCTGGCTTCATCCGCATTTTCGCTTCCATGTCCGAGAACAGGTTTGCAACATCCGATGGTTCTCTTTTGCCAGCATCAAGAACCAATCCGCCAAAGACAAAGAAGTCATCCCTGTTTCTATCGAACACTCCGGACTCATCAGAAAAGACACATATTGTCCGATTCATAAACAAACCACCTCCTTGAAAAAGAAGGTGGCCCTCAGGGGCAGACGTACTTCGCCACTAGGGCATACGCTTAGGCATCCGCCCGGCACTCCCCGATAACCAGTCTGCATTGCTGCATCTGTGATTATAATATATTCTCTCTGCATATTGCTGTCAAACATCTGCAAAATATCCTTTCTGAATTTAGCTCTATGCAACTATCTGACTGCATTGCCGAGTATTGGAATGCCATATACCTCGATAGTTTCTATCTATCCCCATTGTATCTCAAGTACATCAAATACCAACTTTTCAAAAGCATATTGCATGCCTGAGACAACTCTGCCCACGATTTGCCCATGGTTTCAGAATTCCGTGGGCAAATCGTTGTTTGCAGTTTTTGTGATTATCTGGCTAATTTCCTGCAATACAAGTTATTGATCCTGCATTGCAGGTGATGCGCTATCTTCTTGTGCGATATTCATAAGGAACAGGATCGCAGCCATCCCAGATAATCTGCCTGAAATGCTTTGGATCTGTATTTCCTTCTGTGTTTACCATGAAGACGAGGGAGTCTTTGTCAAGCTTCATCTTCTTCCTGAGATCCTCATCGCCTTTCTCTGTCATTATCGCATAAAGAGCTCCGAGAGGGACCGCTCCTGATTCGCCGGAGATCATGAACGGATCTCCCTTGAGAGGACAGGAGAGAATCCTCATTCCCCTTGCTGCCACATAATCAGGGACAGAAAGGAAGAAGTCAGCATTATGAGAAAGTATATCGAAAGCGATAGGGGACGGATCTCCGCAGGCAAGTCCTGCCATGATTGTATCAAGAGAGCCTTTCACGCTGTGGCATCTGCCATCATTAGCTTTGATTGACTCAAATACGCAAGGAGCTTTATTTGGCTCAACTACTATGAAGATCGGAGGATTTTCCGGGAAGAGAGCTGTATAGAAACCTACTACAGATGCTGCCAGCGCACCGACGCCTGCCTGTACGATGACATGAGTCGGCCTCTTTATGCCCATTCCTGCAAACTCTTCCTGTGCCTCAAGAAGCATTGTCGTATAACCTTGCATGATCCATGTCGGGATTTCCGTGTAGCCATCCCAGGATGTATCGCTGATTATAGTCCAGCCGTACTTCTTTGCATCTTCCGCGATAAGGCGTACCGCATCATCATAGTTGCCGTCGACTACATTAACCTCAGCACCATAGCTCCTGATTGCTTCAATCCTTGCTTTTGAAGTTTCCTTGTGCACGTAGATGACGCATTTGTGATTGAGCTTCATTGCGGCCCATGCGATGCCCCTTCCGTGGTTTCCATCTGTCGCAGCTGCGAATGTGATGTTTCCAAGACGCTTGTGGCATTCCTCTGATGCGAGGTAATCATATGTTGTCTCATCATCTGAAAGCCCGAGCTTCTTCTGGATGAATCGTGATATGGCGTATGAGCCACCGAGGACCTTGAAGCTGTTCAGCTCAAGACGCTGTGCCTCGTCCTTTATGTAGATTCCGCCGATTCCAAGCATCGATGCAAGATGTGGAAGTGCAACAAGTCTTGTCATCCTGTAGCCGGGAATATCCCTGTGGAACTTCATTGCACGGCGTGCGATATCGACATTGAAGAGCTCTGTGGCTCTTGTCTGGTCCTTTTTCCCATAATCATAGACAATATAATCGAAATCAAGCATGGCCTGAATATATGATTTTGCTGAAATAAACTCAATATATGGAATGATTTATATCAAAAATTGATGTATACATCAAAATAAGATATTGATTTTGATGTAAAAATAAGCCCTCCGGGTTTTCCAGAAGGCTGAGATGTCATGTCACCTTGCTGTGTTTGCCAGATATACCTTCCATGTCGAGGATATCAGGGTATCTACATCCGAATGCTTTGCAGTCCATCCGAGCTCCTTGTGTGCGAGAGAGGATGATGCAACAAGCCTCGCGGGGTCTCCTGGTCTTCTTGGCTGGTCTTCTGATGGAATTGGCTTGCCAGTGATTCTCCTTGCAGCCTCGACCATCTCCCTGACCGATATGCCGGTCTCTGATCCAAGGTTAACGATTATGTTCTTGCTGTTCTTCATTATGTAGTCAGCAGCTGCGACATGCGCATCAGCAAGATCTGTGACATGCACATAATCCCTGATGCATGTGCCATCAGGTGTATCATAGTCTGTCCCGAATATGCCGACTTTCTCCCTCATTCCGCAAGCGCATTCCATGATGATAGGAAGAAGGTTCGCGGGATTCTTCTCGAGGCCAAGCATCCTTCCTTCCGTGTCATATCCTGCTGCGTTGAAATACCTGAGAGCAGCGAAATGCATTCCCCTGAGCTTTGAATACCATGCGAGATTTTGCTCTATGGCAAGTTTGGTATAGCCATAGTAGTTCTCCGGGTTCGTAGGATGGTTCTCATCAATCGGGATGTACTGAGGCTCACCATATGTGGCAGCTGACGAAGAGAGTATGAAGTTCATGCATCCATGCTTTTCGCACTCAGTCATTATGATAAGCGAGCCTGTTATGTTGTTCTCGCTGTATTTCTCCGGTTTTATCATCGACTCTCCGGCAGCCTTGAACGCAGCAAGATGCACGGCAGCATCCCATCCTTCCGAAAGGACAGCTGAAACATGTTCTCTGTCCAGGATATCCCCTTCATAGAAATAAGCGCCTTCAGGTACATTCGACCGCAGACCTGTAGAGAGATTGTCATAGATGCCGACTGTATCGCCGCGATCCATGAATGCCATTGCAACGTGTGTACCGATATACCCGGCACCACCGAAAAGAAGTACCTTCATTTTCTCCTCCACCCCTGATTCTAGCGCTAATTGCCCATTATTTGAATCTCATAAGTATAGCTTTTATCTCATTAAGCTTAAGATCAAGCAGTTCTTTGTCCGCAGCTTCCGCGACGACCCTGAGATATGGCTCCGTATTCGATTTCCGTACATTGAACCACCATGAGCTGAATTCTATTCTGTAACCATCGAAATCCATCACGCGGATAGGGTGAAGCGGAAGATACTCATCGCAGAGTGCCTTCATAGCGCCATCCTTGTCATCGATCCTGAAATTGAGCTCCCCGCTGTTTGCATACTTTACGATATCCCCGATTTCCTGTGACATTGTCCTGCCGCTCTTCTTGAGTTCCTTCACCACTGAGAGCACAAGAAGCGATGCGAAGATCCCTGAGTCGCACCAGAAGAAATCCCTGAAGTAGAAGTGACCGGCAAGTTCTCCGCCGAATACGGCATCAAGCTCCCTGATCTTCAGCTTGGCGAATGCGTGCCCGACTTTCCATGTGGTGACAGAGAATCCAATCTTCTCAAGATATTCCGTTGTGCTTCTCGATGTCCTGATATCCTGTACGCAGTTGCCTGTAATGCCTTTCCGGCTGTAGTATCTGCCGATGATTGCTGTTATGTAATCAGGCTGTATGAAATTTCCTTTCTCATCTGTGAATACGACCCTGTCACCATCGCCATCGTAGATCACTCCTATATCTGCACCTGTCTTGAGAACGGCCTCGGAAAGCATCCTGCAGTTATCCGGATCAAGCGGATTAGGCTCATGAGCTGAGAATGTGCCATCGAATTCATCATTTATGTATCTGACATTATCTGTCCCGAGGATTTCCTTGTTTACGAGATTTGTCACACCGGAAGAACCATCGACCACGATGCTCAGGCCATCGATATCGACGAACTGGCGCATATAGCTGATGTATTCCTTCCTTATATATGAATAATCCCTGACAGATCCCTTCTTCTCCGAAGGTGTTATCGTGTTTTCACGGCACATCCTCTCAAGGTCACTGAGACCTGTGTCGATACCTACAGGCAAAGCGCCTCTGCGGCTTACCTTCAGGCCATTGTATTCCTTGCTGTTATGCGATGCCGTGATCTGTACTGACGCCGCGGCATCCAGCACAGCTGTGGCAAAGTATACCATTGGCGTTGTCGCGAGTCCGAGATCCCATACATCGCATCCGCTATCAGTTATGCCCTTTACAAGCGCATCATGAGCTGCAGGAGAAGATATCCTTATATCACGTCCGACAATAACCTGATCCGCGCCAAGCAATCCGGGAAGGAAGAAGCCTACCTTGTAGCAGAGATCCTCATCGATTTCCTTTCCCCAGATTCCTCTGATGTCATATGCCTTGAAAGCGCTCATGATTCCTCCCTGAATTCCTTTATCTTGCTGACGAGTTCCTTGTGATTGAATGGTTCGATGTAGATTATTGTCCCATCGCTGAGCGAGAGCTTTGTCAGTATCCTCCTGAAGATCCTGTCAAACCAGTTCGCGCTCTTCGAGATATCGCGTCCGCATCTTGCGGCCTTTACTGCAGAAGACCATGTAACCTGGGAAATGTCCCTGATATCCCTGATAGGGAAGCTCACTTCAAGCTTCTTGTATACTTCTCCTCTTGGCTTTCCTCTCCTGATTGGTATGCCCAGGATCGCAGGTTCCCTGTCGAAGTCCTCATACGCGAAAGTCTTCCCATCCGTATAGAGCAGTATGCCGTACTCCCTTATCTCATGGCCTAGCCGTGCATACCAGGTGCAGTATGATCTGTAGAGGATTTTGCCTCCGAGTTTCTCTTCCCTTTCCCTGATGAACTGTACAACATCGATTGGTTCCATGCGTCAATTCTAAAGCAAAGATCAGGAATTTTCAGCTATACTCTTCAGTATGATAAGAGTTGGCAATGACTGGCAGCCGCTTTTCGATGAAGAGCAGGCGAAGCCGTACTATCTGAATCTCAGGAGCTTCCTGAAGACGGAATATGCTACGAAAACTGTGTATCCTCCTATGAACATGATATTCAACGCATTCTGCCTCACACCTTTCAGCGATACTAAGGTCGTCATCGTCGGGCAGGACCCGTATCATGAGCCAGGGCAGGCAATGGGCCTGTCATTCTCTGTCCAGGAGGGAACAGAGGAACCTCCATCACTCAAGAACATCCATCAGGAGATAATCGATGAGGGAGTGGAGCAGGGACCATGGTCCTCAGATCTCACGCGCTGGGCAAGACAGGGCGTCCTTCTTCTTAACTCTACGCTTACAGTAGTCGCACACAGGGCGGCATCACATGCGGGTCGCGGATGGGAACGTTTTACTGACAATGCCATAAGTGCTCTCGGCCAGGATTCGAAGCCAAGGGTTTTCATGCTCTGGGGAAGCTATGCGAGAAGCAAGAAGACACTGATAACGAATCCATCTCATCTCATCCTTGAGTCCGCGCATCCGAGTCCGCTAAGCGCTTACAGGGGATTCTTCGGCAATGGACACTTCAAGGCATGCAACCAGTTCTTGGAGTGCCGCGGCGAATCTCCGATAGTCTGGTAATGAAACATGTGATAGAATTATCGATATGCGTACATTAATCAAAGGTGGCTTATTAGTAGACACAGAGTGGATGAGACATCAGGATATCTATATCGAAGGCTCGAAGATCAGGAGAGTTGCCCCTGATATCAATCCGGCATCCCTTCCGTCTGATACGCAGCTTATCCATGCAGAAGGACTATGTGTCCTTCCGGGAATCATAGATGCGCATACGCATTACCATCTGGTATCGCGAGGCACAGTGACTGCGGATTCATTTGCTGAAGGCTCGAGGCTTGCGGCTTTCGGTGGTGTCACCACTGTCGTTGATTTCGCAGATGATGACAAAATATCGCTTAAGGGGTCTGCGGACGCAAGACGCAAGGAGATGGCTCCAATGGCTATCGACTATGCGCTCCATCAGGGAGTCTATGGCTATCGCGATGATCTTGATAAGGAGCTTGCGGAGCTTGCATCCTCAGGTGTCGGTACCCTGAAGATTTTCACCACATACAGGGATGTCGGCTATCTTGTGGAGAAGCGGGATGAGCTCAAGGCCATATTCTCCATGGCAAACGAGCTTGGGCTCATGGTGACTGTTCATGCAGAGGATGATGGCATAATCACTGAAATCGGAAAAGGATGGAAGGGAACATACAAGCCTGCAGACCATGCGTTGCTTCGCCCTGCATCTGCTGAAGCTGCTGCAATAAGATATGTTGGTGGAATCGCCGAGGAAATCGGTATGCCTGTGTATATCGTACACCTTTCGTCAAAGGAAGGCCTTATGGCTGTGAGGGAACTCAGGGCCAGGGGCGTAAAGGTGATAGCAGAGACGACTCCGCACTATCTTTTCCTGGATAAGTCGAAGCTTGAAGGAGAGAAAGGCCCTCTGTATGTGATGACACCTCCATTGCGGACAAAGGAGGATAATGAGGCTCTTCAGGAAGCGCTTCTTGATGGCGAGATACAAGTTGTCGCGACAGATCATTGCTCATTCACATATGAGCAGAAGCTTGCAAGCGATGACTGCAGGACCATCTATCCAGGAATCCCCGGTACCGAGGAACTGCTTCCTCTGATCCATACATTCAGCCTTGTCACCGGACGGCTGTCGCTTTCACAGGTCGTGAATCTCATATCCACGGGTCCTGCGAAGTACTTCGGGCTGTATCCTGAGAAGGGGTCACTTGAAGAAGGGACAGATGCTGATATAGTACTGTTCAATCCTGACTATTCATGGACGCTGAGCAAGGATTCGATACACTCTGCATCTGGTTATACTGCATATGAAGGCATGACTGTAACTGGCAAGGTCGTCATGACATACCTCAGAGGCCGCTTGATAATGGGCGATGGCCTCTATCTTGGCGTTGAAGGCGATGGCCGGTTCCTCAAGGTCAGAAGGAAATAGCAGATGGCTCCTTTGCGGAGCCATTTTTACAGCTCTTGTTATCTGGCATGGAAGGCAGTAACCATAACCAATCCGTTTTCCCGTAATATCCTTCCGGATTCATATTGACATGGGATTCATTCTGAGTATAGTTCTTTTCTGAACAATTTCAAAAGGAACATATATGAGCAAGCTGATGGCTATTGTTGATGCAATCCGTGCCGTAAGGAAGCTGGATGACAAGGAGATGAAAGAAGCGGGAAGGACATATGGTCTTTCTCCTGTCGAGGCGCGCATCCTCATCTATCTGTACAATCATCCTTATGAAATCACTGCCCAGGATATTGCCGACGGGAGAAGCATCCCGAAGGGAATGGTCTCTGCCGGTGTTGATTCGCTTGTAGGCAAGGGCTATCTGACAAGGAGCACGGACTCAGAGGACAGAAGGAAGATCCACCTCATCTTCACTGAAAAGGGGAGGGCTCTAGCGATTGAGCTCCGCATGTATACTGAAAAGCTTTTCCAGATAATCTTCAGGGGATTCTCAAGCGATGAGATAGAGACACTGCTTTCATATATGAGCCGGCTTTATGAGAATGCGGAGGAAAATCTATGAGTGATAATAAGGAGTTTCTGGGCAAGGAACCTGTCGGCAAGCTTCTTTTCAGGCTTGCGTTGCCTACTGTTGCTGCACAGCTTATAAACATGCTCTACAACATTGTCGACAGAATATATATCGGTCATATGCCAGTAGATGGAGCGCTTGCCCTTACAGGAGTAGGTGTCTGCATGCCGATCATCCTGATTGTCTCTGCATTTGCATCTCTTGTGGGAGCTGGTGGTGCACCCCGCTCTTCGATTTTCATGGGAAGAAAGGACTATGAATCTGCTGAGAAGACACTGTCGCAGAGCTTCACGCTCCAGATCCTGATATCAGTCGCGCTCACTGCCATCCTTCTTATATGGGATGAGGACCTGCTGCTTGCTTTCGGTGCCAGCGGGAATACGATAGGCTATGCGACGGCTTATATGGATATCTATGCAATCGGCACGATATTCGTGCAGATAACGCTTGGAATGAATTATTTCATCACGGCTCAGGGCTTTGCAAAGACCGGAATGCTTTCCGTTGCCATAGGTGCTGTCTCGAATATAATCCTGGATCCTATATTCATATTCACATTCGGAATGGGAGTAAGAGGTGCGGCTCTTGCTACGATCATATCACAGGGACTTTCCACAATATGGGTGCTTGCCTTCCTGTTCGGGAAGCGCACTTTCCTCAGAATAAGGCCTTCCCTTATGAAACTTGAGAGGAAAATCATACTTCCGTCCCTTGCTCTTGGATTCGCCACATTCGTCATGCAGGCATCTGAAAGCATAATCAACATATGCTTCAATTCATCGCTTCTCAGATATGGCGGTGATATCGCAGTAGGAGCAATGACCATCCTTTCAAGTGTCATGCAGTTTGCGATGCTGCCGCTTCAGGGTCTTGGACAGGGCGCTCAGCCGATCATCAGCTACAACTTCGGTGCCAAGAACAGGGATAGGGTGAGGAAGGCTTATCTCTGCCTTCTTGCGACAAGCGTTGTCTACTCCATGGTGCTTTGGCTGTTTGTCGAGCTGCTGCCCACAGGCTTTGCATCCCTCTTCACATCCGATCAGGCGCTTATAGACTTCACTGCACCTGCGCTTCGTGTCTATATGGCTATAACAGGGCTGTTTGGCGCGCAGGTTGCCTGCCAGATGACATTCACCGCGCTTGGAAATGCGAAGTGCTCTACATTCGTCGCGGTCCTGAGGAAGTTCATACTGCTGATTCCACTTATGTATGTACTTCCCCATATCTGGACATCTGATCAGACTATGGCCGTATTCCTTGCAGAACCGATAGCCGACTTCCTGTCAGTGACATTCACCGTGATCCTCTTCCAGCATGTATTCAGGAAAGTCCTGAAGAGTCTCTGATGTCAGTTTCCTGCGGACATTGAGGCATCCCATCATCTCATGGATGCCTTGATGAATGCTGAGAACAGCGGATGTGGCCTGTCGGGCCTGCTTTTGAATTCAGGATGGAACTGCACTCCGATATAGAATGGATGGCCGGGAAGCTCTGCAGCCTCTACAAGATGCCCATCAGGAGATAGCCCTGAGAACAGGATACCATGTTTCTCAAGTTCCTCCCTGTATTCATTGTTCACCTCATAGCGATGCCTGTGGCGCTCGCTTATGACAGATTCATGGTAGCAGTCCCAGAGTTTTGTACCTTCCTTTACATGACATGGATATGCACCAAGCCTGAGAGTGCCTCCTTTCTGGATCTCATTGCTCTGTCCTGGCATAAAATCTATGACCTTATGCTGGCTTTCCTCGTTGAATTCCCTTGAATCAGCATCTTTCCAGCCGAGCACATTCCGGGAATATTCAATTATCGCGACTTGCATTCCAAGGCAGATCCCAAGGAACGGAATGCTGGTTTCCCTCGCATAGCGGGCTGTCGCTATAAGACCTTCGATGCCACGGCCTCCGAAACCACCAGGTACGATGATTCCATCAGCATTCCTGAATATCTCATGGGCATTTTCATATGTGACTGTTTCCGAATCCACCCATTCGATGCATACTTTCCTGTTATGCATATAGCCGGCATGCCTCAGCGCCTCTGCCACAGAAAGGTATGCATCATGCAGAGCTGTGTATTTGCCGGCAAGCGCGATGCGTACGGTCTCCTTTGAACTGTCGATACGTGCCACAAGCTCGTTCCATGAGCTGAGATCCGGCTTTATTGCCTCAAGTCCGAGTTCCCTTGCGACTATGGAAGAGAAGTTCTGCTCTTCAAGCATCAATGGCACCCTGTATATTTCGTCGAGTGTCATATTCTCTATCACGCAGTCTTTCTTCACATTGCAGAACATCGATATTTTGGAGAATATCGAGCTTTCAAGCTTCTCATCGCACCTGAGTACGATTATATCAGGATTGACTCCCATGCCCTGCAGTTCTTTCACAGAATGCTGAGTAGGCTTTGATTTATGCTCATCGGAACCTCTGAGGTAGGGGACAAGCGTGACATGGATGAACAGGCAGTTCTCGCGTCCCGCCTCAAGCGATATCTCCCGGATAGCCTCTATGAATGGCTGGGATTCTATATCGCCGATGGTTCCTCCGATTTCAGTGATCACTATATCAGCATCATCTGCCGCGCTGTAGATGAATCGCTTTATCTCGTCGGTTATGTGCGGGATCACCTGTACTGTCGAACCAAGGTATTCGCCTCTGCGTTCTTTCTCGAGGACATTCCAGTATGCGCGTCCTGCCGTGAGGTTTGAGTATCTTCCGAGGTTCGTATCGATGAATCTCTCATAATGGCCAAGATCAAGGTCCGTCTCCGTGCCATCTTCCGTGACGAATACCTCTCCATGCTGATAAGGGCTCATCGTTCCCGGATCGACATTGATGTATGGATCGAGCTTCTGGGCTGTCACCTTGAGCCCCATAAGCTTCAGCAGCTTGCCGAGTGATGCTGCCGTGATTCCCTTTCCAAGTCCTGAGACTACTCCGCCTGTAACGAATATGTGCTTGGCCATTGCCCCTCCTTAGGCAAGGGAAAGGGCATATCTCCATGAAAAGAGAAAAAGGCATCTTGGAGCTAATGCCCTAAGACGCCCTTGCCTTTTAACGCCGTTCATGATAATCCGCAGTGTGTAGGGTGTCAACACTCGGAGGTGATATGCATTATACGGAAGATGAAGTCATTCAGTATGTCAGGGAAGAGGATGTGAAGTTCATAAGACTGTCTTTCTGCGATGTGTTCGGACGGCAGAAGAATATCGCGATAATGCCTGATGAGCTCGAAAGGGCGTTTTCCCAGGGAATCGCGTTCGATGCATCCGCGATAGCCGGATTCGGAGATGAAGCGCACTCTGATCTCTTCCTCCATCCAGAGCCTTCTTCGCTTATCCCTCTTCCATGGCGGCCTGAGCATGGGAAGGTGGTAAGGATGATCTCATCCATATCCTATCCTGATGGCACGCCTCACGAGAGCGATACAAGGCGCCTTCTGATTGAATCGGCAAGGAAGGCAGAGTCTGATGGGCTCAGGTTCTATTTCGGCTCTGAGGAGGAGTTCTATCTTTTCCGCCTTGACAGCGATGGGAACCCTACAGCTGTACCTCATGACCAGGCAGGATATATGGACCTGGCCCCGGATGATGCAGGAGAGAATGTCAGAAGGGAAGTCTGCCTCATGCTTGATTCCATAGGCATACATCCAGAAAGCTCACATCATGAGGAAGGCCCTGGCCAGAACGAGATAGACTTCCGTTATTCAGATCCTGTCCAGGCTGCCGACAATGCGCTTGTCTTCCAGACAATTGTGAAGATCATCGCGAAGCGCAATGGACTCTATGCGGATTTCTCGCCTAAGCCGATTGCCGATAAGGCCGGCAATGGTCTTCATGTGAACATCTCGGTGAAGGCCGATGATGGAAGCGATAATCTCGGCTATGTCATTGCAGGTCTGCTTGAATTCGCTCCGGATATGACGCTCTTCATGAATCCTGTGTCTGCATCGTATAGCAGGCTCGGCAGCCATAAGGCACCTACATATATTTCATGGTCAGAAGGCAACAGATCACAGCTTATCAGAGTCCCCGCGGCAGAAGGCGAATACAGAAGGGCCGAGCTGAGGTCTCCTGATCCTCTGAGCAATCCGTATATAGCATTCTCACTTATGATAGAGGCCTCACTTCATGGAATCCGTAACAGACTGCCTCTTCCTTCTCCTTCCGATTTCAATATCTACAAGGCAGAGAACAGCAATCTGAAAGGACTCAGAAGGCTTCCATTATCAATAAGCGAAGCTTGCAGGATTGCATCTGAAAGCGATTTCGTAAAGGAACACATTCCTTCCCAGATATTAGCAGCGTACATGGAGAGATAGGATGGCCATATTTGAGGAAAGGGTATACAGCGTGCTTGCCGTAACAGGTGGAACGCTTTCATCCATGCTTCCTTCGATGATGCCGGAAGCCATGTTCAGCCCGCTTTCCATAGTATCATCTGCCTCTGAGGCAAAGCAGAAGCTTGCGGAGAGAAGCTTCGATATCATAATGGTGAACATGCCTCTTCCAGATGAATCCGGATTCGGATTTGCGCTTGATGCCGTGGCTGAGACGAAGAGCGCGGTAATGCTCCTTGCATCCTCTGACCTCTATGGGGAGGTGTATACTCCTTCTGTTTCGAACGGGATCATCCTTATACGCAAGCCTGTATCAAGGTCCATGCTCTCGGAATCATTCACCTGGCTTGCAGCTGTAAGAGAGCGGCTGAGGGCTTCTGAGAAGCGGGAGATGACTATCGAAGAGAAAATGGCTGAGATCAAGATAGTCAACAGGGCAAAGTGGATCCTGATAGACCGCTATGACCTTTCTGAGCCCGACGCCCACAGATATATCGAGAAAAATGCCATGGACAATGGCATATCGAAAAGAGCCGCTGCTGACAGGATTATTGCCGCTGAATCGCAGCGCACGCAGTGAAATCATTTCCGGATTATGCTACAAATATGTTAAGATGACGCTAAGAGGTATGGCTTTTGGAACATAACTGTGCAATTGAGATGAGAGGCATCACCAAGCGGTTCGGTCAGGTTGTAGCCAATGATTCTATAGATCTGACCATAAATAAAGGTGAGATTCTTGCTCTCCTGGGTGAGAATGGAAGCGGGAAGACCACGCTGATGAATATGCTTTCAGGAATCTATCAGCCAGATGAAGGCGAGATCTTCAAGGAAGGCGAGAGGATATTCATACGCTCACCGCGCGAGGCCTTCGAATATGGCATCGGAATGATACATCAGCATTATAAGCTGATTGAGGTATTCACAGCTGCGCAGAATATAATACTCGGACTTGATGAAGGCAAGATGGATCTCAGGAAGACCAATGAAAGGGTCGCAGAGATATGCGGGAGATATGGCTTTGAGATTGATTTGTCTAAGAAAGTCTATGATATGTCTGTCTCGCAGAAGCAGACTGTCGAGATCGTCAAGGTCCTCTATCGCGGTGCTGATATCCTCATCCTAGACGAACCTACGGCTGTGCTTACGCCTCAGGAGACACAGAAGCTCTTCAAGGTGCTTATGAACATGAAGAAGGATGGCAAGGCCATCATAATCATCACGCATAAGCTTCATGAGGTCATGGAGGTCTCTGATAAGGTCGCTGTCCTCAGAAAAGGCAAGTACATCGGCACGGTCAATACCTCTGAGACGAATCCGCAGGCTCTTACCGATATGATGGTGGGACATGCCGTCACGCTTAACATCGACAGGCCATTGTATCCGAATCCAGAGAAGAAGCTCATAGTCGAAGGGCTTACATGCATTGATGATGAGGGCGTGAAAAAGCTAGACAACGTGTCATTCGAGGCATATTCCGGCGAGATTCTCGGAGTCGCCGGTATCTCTGGATCAGGTCAGAAGGAGCTTCTTGAGGCAATTACTGGACTCTATCCTGTGAAGAATGGAAGCATCCGCTTCGTGAAGGATGATGGCAGTGAGACTGAGCTTGTCGGAAAGACACCTATGAAGATAAGGGAGACAGGCATCGGCATGGCCTTCGTTCCAGAGGACAGGCTCGGCATGGGACTTGTCGGCTCGATGGGCATGACAGGCAATATGATGCTCAGGTCATGGAAGAACGGCAAAGGTGCTCTCCTGAAGAAGAAGGAGCCTGAGAATCTCGCGAATGATGTATGGAAGGAGCTCGATGTCGTCACTCCTGGCATCAATTATCCTGTGAGAAGGCTTTCAGGCGGCAATGTGCAGAAAGTTCTTGTCGGAAGGGAGATCGCAGGAAATCCTGCTGTCCTGATGACTGCCTATGCTGTCCGTGGCCTCGATATCAATACATCATATACGATCTACAACCTGCTTACCGAGCAGAAGATGAAGGGCGTCGCGGTCGTTTATGTAGGAGAGGACCTTGATGTCCTTATCGAGCTTGCTGACAGGATCCTTGTCCTCTGTGGCGGACAGGTCGCTGGATGCGTTGACGCACGCACTGCGACAAAGGAAGAGATAGGTCTTATGATGACGCAGTTCAATGCAAAGGGGGCCGAATGAGCAGCACAGAGAACAGGACTCCTCTTATCAGGCTTGCGAAGCGCTCTGAGATGTCTCCCCGGAAAATCTGGGCAATCAGAGTCTGCTCGATAATCGTCGCGCTTATACTCGGATGTATTCCGATGATGCTTACAGGCAATAATCCAGTAGAGGCTTATGGCGTCATAATCCAAGGCTCTGTCTCCCGACCTGTCTATCTGAAGCAGACGATAAGGATCGCGATACCGCTTCTTGGCTGTGCATTGGCAATCGCGCCATGCTTCAAGATGAGATTCTGGAACATCGGAGCGGAAGGACAGATCACCATGGGAGCTGTAGCCGCGACTTACTTCGCTCTCTTCTGGGCAGGGAAGGTGCCGCATGTCATGCTTCTCGCCATCATGTTCATCACAGGAGCTATCGCTGGCGGACTCTGGGCATTGATTCCTGCATTCTTCAAAGCGAAATGGAATACGAATGAGACGCTCTTCACTCTGATGATGAATTATATAGCGATAGGAATTGTCGCATGGCTTCAGGGCGGACCATGGGAAGGGCGCAAAGGCTCCCAGCTTATTCCTATGTTCAGCAATGAAGCACGTCTTCCACAGGTCTTCGGCGTGCATTGTGGCTGGATCATTGTCCTGATTCTCGTAGTGCTCATGCATATCTATATGACAAGGACGAAGCAGGGATATGAGATCGCGGTCATCGGAGATTCGGTGAATACTGCAAGGTATGCAGGAATGAATGTCGGCTGGATCATGATGAGGACGATGTTCATCTCAGGCGCGATCTGTGGTATCGTGGGCTTCATAGTTGTTTCCGGTGCCAACTTCACGCTCTACAAAGGCGTTGCGAATGGAGTAGGTTTCACATCAATCACAGTCGCATGGCTTTCGCAGCTTAATTCCTTTGCAATGATTGCCATCTCGTTCATCCTTGCGATACTTGAGAAAGGCGCAACTACTCTGCAGACGAGAATGCAGGTTCCGGCATCCATTGCCGATATCATCACAGGCATACTTCTTTTCTGTATGCTCAGCTGTGAGTTCTTCATCAACTATACAGTCATCTTCCGCCATAAGAAGAAGGAGGCAAAGTCATGACGACGATCATTACGCTTATCACAGCTGCTGTCACCTTCGGAACAGTATTGATGTATGGAACATTGGGAGAAATACTCACGGAGAAGTCCGGTAATCTCAATCTTGGCGTTGAAGGCATAATGTATATGGGAGGGGCATTCGGACTTGCCGGGGCGTTCTATTATGAGAAGGCCGCAGGCGCAGCTGCCAGTGGACCTCTTGCAATTGCAATAGCTATCCTTTCAGCTTTCGCGGCAGGTATGGTAGCCTCTGCGATATATAGCTTCATCACGATCACCCTGAGGGCCAACCAGAATGTCACTGGCCTTGCGCTCTCCATATTCGGAACAGGTATCGGCCAGTTCGTGGGTGAGTATATGAGAGTCAGCGAAGGTGGCTATGTAGCTCTCAGCAATGGTCTGAAGAACGCATTCTCTGCAAGGATCTTCCCTGATTTCATGGTGAACATCCCGATAGCCGGACGTATTCTTTTCTCTCATACTGTCTTCTTCTATCTTGCGGTTGTCATAGCGATTCTCATGTATGTTTTCCTTTCGAAGACGCGTTATGGCATGTATCTGACAGCTGTTGGCGAATCTCCGGCTACATCAGATGCTGCTGGGATAAACATAACTAAATACAAGTATCTGGCTACGACAATCGGTGGCGGTATTTCCGCAATAGGCGGTATGGTATATATCATGACCACAGCAGGATGCGTATGGAACCATGAAGGTCTCTCAGGCGTAGGCTGGCTTGCTGTCGCGCTCGTCATCTTCTGCATGTGGAGGCCTCTCAATGCAATCTGGGGTTCCGTCCTTTTCGGTGCGATGATGATCATGTACCTCAGAGTCTCCATTCCGTTCATCCCGACAGAGCTGTATAAGATCCTGCCTTATATAGTGACTGTAATCGTTCTTGTTCTTACAAGCATGAGGAACAGCAGGGACAAGCAGCCACCTGCATCGCTGGGGCTCAATTATTTCAGAGAAGAAAGATAGTACTTTCCTGAAGTAATGGTAAAATGTAGATAAGGTTTAGGCCTTAACATATCTAAAGGAGACAAAATGAAGAAGATAGCGTTTGTTCTGATTGCGTTGATGATCTTCTCTGGTTTCGTATTTGCAAGCGGCTCAAGTGAATCAGCTGCACCTGCAGATCCAAATACGGTGAAGGTTGGCCTTCTCTGTATTGGAGATGAGAATGACCAGGGTTATACCTACAACTTCATCAGAGGAAGGGATGAGGCAACTGAAATGCTCGCAGCAGATGGCATCACAGTCGAGTGGGTCACGAAGTACAACATCGGCGAAGATGCAACATGCAGGGATGCAAACATCGAAGCTGCTGAGGAAGGCTGCCAGATCATCATCAACAACAGCTTCGGTTTCGAGCCATTCATGCTTGAAGTCGTAGATGACTATCCTGAAATCGAATTCATCAGCTGCACGAACAGCGCATCTGCATTCGATGGAAGAGACAACACACACAATGCTTTCGCTAATATCTACGAGGGCAGATACATCGCAGGTGTTGTTGCTGGCATGAAGCTTCAGCAGATGATCGATGAAGGAAAGATTACTCCAGAGCAGGCTGTGATCGGCTATGTCGGCGCATATTCATTCGCAGAAGTAATCTCTGGATTCACATCATATTTCCTTGGTGCAAGGTCCGTATGCCCATCTGTCACGATGAAGGTCATGTTCGTAGGCTCATGGTCTGATGCTACAGCAGAGTCTGATGCGGCACTCGCTCTTGCAGATCAGGGCTGCGTGATGATTTCCCAGCACTCTGACAACACAACTCCAGCTACAGCAGCTCAGTCACGCGGTATATTCCACACAGGATACAACAATGACATGACAGGCATTGCTCCAGAAGCATCCCTCATATCGACAAGAATCGACTGGGGCATCTACTTCTATGAGGCAATCAAGGCATATGTGAATGGCGAGCCGATTCCTCAGGACTGGTGCAAGGGCATGGGAGATGGCGCTGTCGTCATGACACCGCTCAACGAAGCTATCGCAGCTCCTGGTACAGTTGAGAAGGTCGCAGAAGTCGAAGCTGCTATCGCTGATGGCTCTCTCCAGATTTTCGACACAAGCACATTCACAGTTGGCGGCGAGACTCTTACGCATGCATTCGCACTTGATACAGATGGTGATTTCACAGCAGATTCCGAGGAAGCTGTCTATGATGG